>JAYUOS010000012.1:0-76130 GCA_043760725.1 Sphingomonadales bacterium | reverse complement strand
TGATACATCCACACGAGCGCCCGGCGAAAGAGCCGCGATGGCAGGCTTGGTTGGCGTATTTCTTCAGCCATAAACGATGTGTATTCCCTCTACTAACGCTCCAACACTGGACTGCGGCTGTCACAAAAGCAATTAGCTTGTTTCCCCTATGTCGGCGCGCTAGTCCGCAATTATTGGAACTGGAAATCAGAACAAGCGAAGCGGGATTGCCATGACAAATGCTTTCACTCCGGTCATTTCGGCCACCGGTCTTTACACGCCGAGCGATACCATTTCGAACGCCGAACTGGTCGTAAGCTTTAACGCCTATGCTGACCTGTTCAACGCGCAGAACCCCGATGCAGAGCCGCTGATTCACAGCTCGGTCGAGTTCATCGAGAAAGCCAGCGGCATCAAATCGCGCAATGTGATCGACAAGACGGCTATCCTTGATCCATCGGTCATGGAGCCGCGCTACGCCGAACGGCCAAATGATCAAATTTCGTTGATGGCGGAAATCGGCGTTGCTGCATGCCGAGATGCTTTGGCCAAGGCGGGTCGGGATATTGCCGATGTTGACGCCGTGTTGTGCGCAGCGTCAAATATGCAACGCGGCTATCCGGCGATGGCGGTAGAGATTCAGCACGAATTGGGCATGGAACGCGGCTTTGCCTTTGACATCAATGTCGCCTGTTCATCGGCAACATTTGGCATCCAAACTGCGGCTGATTACATCCGTAGCGGTAACGCGCGTTCCGTGTTGGTGGTCAATCCAGAGATAACATCGGGACATTTGAACTGGCGGGATCGCGACAGCCATTTCATCTTTGGCGATGTGGCGACGGCGATTTTGGTCGAGGCTAAGGATTTGGCACCAGCAGCGCATTGGGAAATTCTCGGCACCCGCCTGAAAACTCAATTCAGCAATAACATCCGCAATAATTTCGGTTTCCTCAACCGCGCCGAAGGCAAAGGCCCTATCGATCAAAGCGGCCCACGCAACGACAAGCTGTTCGTGCAAGAAGGCCGCAAGGTTTTCAAAGAAGTAGTGCCAATGGTCGCGCAGATGATCGTCGAACATGCGCGCGATCTGGGCCTTTCCAGCCAAGGGCTGCGCCGGATGTGGTTGCATCAGGCCAATCAGGGGATGAACCGGATGATTTCGCAGCGCGTTCTGGGCCATGAAGCAAGCGACGATGAAAGTCCGACGGTGCTTGATACTTTTGCCAACACATCGAGCGCCGGATCAATCATCGCTTTTCACAAGCACAATGAGGATCTGGCCGGGGGAGATGTTGGCCTTATCTGCTCATTCGGCGCAGGCTATTCGGCAGGCTGTGTGTTTGTGCAGAAAAGTTTTTAGTCTGAATTGGCGCGAAGGTAATTGGCGCGTTATTTCTCTGGGCGGTCAAATTCGCTCCGCCAAATTCCGTATTTTTGAGTGTTTGCCGCATCTTCATCGCCGTCAAAATCGCGCATACCATTAGATTCGTGCGCCACCGCGATGCCATCACATTCGGTTAAATGCCGCCGGATGGGCTTTTAAGATATGGTCATAAACGGCTTCATGCAGTTCGTTTACGAAGCGACAACCGTATTCGTCGCGTTCGTGCCAAGCGATCCGTGTCTCCAACGCGGCAAAGCCAGGGATCGTGATAAACAGCGAGCTGTCGGGATTGAGATACATCGGCGTGATGACTTTACAGCCTGCACGCGATAGGTCGGCTACTTTGGCTTGATGATGACCGTAGCCTTTTTCGCGTATCTGAGCGAGGATATGCACGTCGCCCCTTGAATAAAGACGATGGTTATAAGGCCGGTGATCATTTTCCTCCGCCGACATTCTGCTCGGCTCCCTCGCATTGGTCTGATTAACAACCGTTTGCCGTTAGCAGAATTCACAGCAAATACCAGAGGGGGCAAATAGTCAGCTTGACGCTTTTAATCGAGAATCAAGCCGAGAGCGATGTAGATCAAGATTGGCGAGCCAAAGCCGATAAGCGTCGCCAATACAAAAGCAACACGAACAATCATGGCATCAATGCCGCTCCAGTCCGCAAGGCCCGCGCATACGCCAAGAATTTTCTTATTGGCGCGGTTCAGAGTCAATTTGGTCATGGTCTTCTTCTTTTCATCAAGGGGGCGGATTTCGAATTTCGGGCTTTCTCCAGGGCGGGTCATTACGCGGCCAAGCCGGAAACAGAGGAAACAGCCGGGGCAACGCTAAAGCCGATGGTCACAACTGCACAGAAAATTGCGGCGAACATGGAGGCAAAGCGGTTTTGGTTGGAATTGGTCATTGTCATGGTTCCTTGAATAGAGCTCGTTCAATCAAGATCAAGCGAGATAGGGGGCGATTGGAGCGATTGCAGGAGCAACGCTGAAGCCGATAGTCATGAATGCGCAAACAACAGCAGCGAAGATTGCGGTGAACTGGGTGCGGGTCGAGATGGTCATTTCAAATTCCTTTTTTCGTTCATGTTTCCGGCTAATTCCGGCATGCCGATTACGTAGCAGACATCATGCCAGTTCATTTAAAACATTGATATAAAATAATATAATTGAACACCATACGCTGCAAGCCTGTTTTACAATACTGAACATTAGGATTTTTCACCAATTATGTTGAGAAATCTAGCTAACCATCTCAATCGTCCTGCTTGACCTTGTGGCACGCTCCGATAGGGCCGTGGATATGCTCGAGCAGCTCGACCTGACCGATTTTCGCAACCACGCCGCAGTGCGTTTCCGGCCTGAGGGCCAGTTCATCATCTTGCATGGCGCAAATGGTGCGGGAAAGACCAACATCTTAGAGGGTGTATCGTTGCTGGTTCCGGGTCGCGGGCTTCGACGCGCAGCTTTACTAGAAATGGCTCGGAAAGCCGGGGCGGGCGGCTTTTCAGTTTCGGCACAGGCAAATGGCAACCAGTTTGGTACGGCGGCAAGCGCCGCCGCGCCGGGACGACGTCAGGTCCATATCAACAGCGCGGCGACAACAATCAACGATCTGGCGCAATATTTCTCGATCCTGTGGCTGACGCCTGCCATGGACCGGCTGTTCGCCGATGGAGCAGGCGCACGAAGGCGCTTTCTAGACCGGCTGGTGCTTGCGCTTGATCCGGCACACGCGACTCACAGCAGCCGTTACGAAAATGCCCTGAAACAGCGCAACCGAATGTTGGGCGAGGGACAGCAAGACGCCGCCTGGTTCGATGCCATCGAAGCGAGCCTCGCCGAACATGGCGCAGCAATTGCAGTGGCCCGGGCTACGATGCTGGAGCAGCTATCTGCCACACTGGACGCGATGCCTCCGTCGCCGTTTGCCAAGCCGCAGCTGGCGCTCGCGGGCGACGGCGTTTCAAGCGCTGCTGTATTGGCCGAGGCGTTTCGTACCGGGCGCAAACGTGACCGTGCCGTGGGACGAACATTGACTGGCCCGCATCGCACCGATCTCGAGGTAATCCATGCAAGCCATGGCCAGCCTGCGGTAAATTGCTCGACTGGCGAGCAAAAGGCGCTGCTGCTGTCGGTTATCCTCGCCCATGCGGGTTTGGTAAAACAGATACGCGGCGCACCGCCTATACTGTTACTTGATGAAGTTGCTGCGCATCTCGATCCAGACCGCCGCGCTGCTTTATACGAACGGCTAGCCGACACCGGCAGCCAAGTGTGGATGACGGGCACGGAGGAGCAGCTTTTCGTGGCAGCGGGCTCCGACGCCATGCGCGTGCACATTGCCGACGGCACAGTGTCCTGATAGTTGGCAGCAATGACTGGTGATCCTGCCCAAAAGTACATAGAGCGCGGCATACGCAATCCACAGTTGATGGCGGCGGCGCTTGCCATCAACGAGGACCGGCTGCACGAGGCCGAACCGATACTGCGGGCTCATTTGAAGCGTGATCCATTAGACGTTGCCGCTGTCCGCCTGATGGCGCAACTTGCGGCGCGGGTTGGACGATACAAAGACAGCGAAGCATTGCTACGGCGGGCGCTGGAACTGGCGCCAGATTTCACTGCGGCACGATCAAACCTTGCAGGCATTCTATACCGGCAAAACCGTTTTCCAGAGGCAGTTGAAACACTGAATCAGGTGCTGGATGTCGAGAGCGATCATGTCGCCAGCCGCAATCTGAAGGCGGCTGCTTTGGGCCGGATCGGCGACTATGACGAAGCGTTGGAGCTATATGAGGAGCTGACGCAGCGCTTTCCGGACAACGCTAAATTGTGGATGAGCCAAGGCCATTTGCTGAAGACGGTCGGTCGTCAGGATGATAGTATCTCTGCCTATCGGCGCGCGCTACATGTCGAGCCAACATTGGGCGAAGTTTATTGGAGCCTAGCGAACCTGAAAACAGTCAAGTTTGACGAAGCCGATTTGGTGACGATGCAGGCCGCATTGGAGACGCCGGGTCTGTCCGAAGAAGATCGTTTCCATCTCGATTTTGCTCTCGGCAAAGCCTTTAATGACCGGCAAGAGCCCGATCGGGCTTTTGGCCACTATGCCGCGGCCAATAATTTGCGCCGCAAATCGCTGGATTACGATCCAGCCGTGATAACCAACAATGTCGACCGCATCATTGCGCAGCTTACACACGAATTTCTTGCGGAACGGGCAGGCCAGGGCTGCGACGCGCCCGACGCCATTTTCATCCTTGGGATGCCGCGTGCAGGGTCAACGTTAATTGAACAAATCCTCGCCAGCCACTCTGCGGTAGAAGGCACAATGGAATTGCCTGACATGCCTGCGATCGCCATGCGTGAGGGGCGTGGCGGAGGCCCGTCAGGTTGGGTGGACGCAATAGCCGAGATGCCGCCCGAAAAGCTCGGCGAGTTGGGAGCCGAGTTCATCGAACGCACACGAACTCAGCGCAAAACGAGCACACCGCTCTTCATCGACAAGCTGCCGAATAACTGGATTTACACCGGCCTGATCCATCTGATCCTGCCCAATGCCAAAATCATCGATGCACGGCGACATCCGCTCGATTGCTGCTTTTCCAATTTCCGTCAACATTTCGCCAAGGGGCAAGCGTTTAGTTACGACCTGACCGACATGGGGCGGTATTATGCTGATTACGTTAAGCTCATGAAGCATTTTGATGCTCTTGCACCCGGACGTGTCCACCGCGTGATCCATGAGGAATTGATCGAGAACCCAGAGGCCGAAGTGCAACGCCTATTGGACTATCTTGGCCTGCCATTTGAGGACAACTGCCTCAAATTTCACGAAAACAGCCGGGCCGTCCGCACCGCCTCTAGCGAACAGGTCCGCCGCCCGCTTAACCGCGACGGGATGGATCAATGGAAGCCCTATGAGACGAGGCTGGCCCCGTTGAAAGACGCGCTCGGTGATTTGTGGGTCAAATACCCGAATATGTGACATGGTTGCGGATTTACCACAGAGGCAGACATAAATACTCTCAAAGCTTGGCGTTAGCGCAAATTTGATTGCCAGCCCCACCTAATATGCGTCTATCGAATCCGTATTCTCATAAGGGATCTTATCATGCGCAATTTGAAATCTACACACACTGCCCGGCTATCGATGGCAGTGCTGATGGCATCGTCGGCCATTTCGCTCGCCATGCCCGTAATGGCGCAAGAGGCAACTGACGAAGCTGTCGAAGAAGGCGGCATCATCGTGACCGCCAACAAACGCGAACAGAACTTGCAGGACGTGCCTGCTGCTGTCACCGCGCTTGGCAACGAAGCGCTTGACCAATTGCAGGTCAGCGAGTTGCAGGATGTCGTGAAGTTTCTGCCGTCGGTCACCATTCAACAGGCCGGCCCCGGCTTTGCGCAGGTGTATTTTCGCGGCGTAGCGTCGGGTGAAAACGCCAACCACTCGGCATCGCTGCCGACCGTTGGCACCTATTTGGACGAAATGCCGATCACCACCATTCAGGGCGCGCTGGATATCCACGCTTATGACTTGGCACGCGTTGAGGCACTCGCTGGACCGCAGGGCACGCTTTATGGCGCAAGCTCGATGGCGGGTACGTTGAAGCTGATAACCAATCAGCCGGATTCATCCGGCTTTTATGGCTCAGCAGGACTTGAGCTGAACAACGTTGCGCACGGCGATTTTGGTGGCGTAGCCGAAGGCTTTGTCAACGCGCCTTTGGGCGAGAACGCCGCAGTGCGCGTCGTTGGCTGGTATCGCCGTGATGGCGGCTATATCGACAATATCGCTGGCAGCCGCACTTATGCGACATCGGGCGTTACCCGCAACAATGCGGCTTTTGTCGAGGATGATTATAACGATGTCGAAACTTACGGTGCGCGTGTCGCTCTGGGAATCGACCTCAACGAAAGCTGGACGATCAAGCCTGTAGTCATGGGTCAGGTTCAGAAAGCTGGAGGCAGCTTCGCTCAAGAACGTTCTGGTCAGACGACTGGCAGCTTGCAAACCGTCCAGTACCAAGCCGAAGGTAGCAAAGACCGTTGGATTTCAGGCGCAATGACCGTTGAAGGGAAGCTTGGAAATTGGGACGTTACGCTGACCGGTGGTCATTTGCGCCGCAAGACTGAAACCGAGACCGACTATTCGGATTACAGCTATTTCTACGATGCGCTAAATGGATATGGTGCGTATTGGTATGATAATGGCGGCACCCCAGTTGACCCGACGCAGTACATCCAGGGCATTGATCGCTATAGCAAAAGCTATGCCGAATTCCGCGTATCGTCGCCAGCCGATGCGCCTTTGCGTTTCATTGGCGGTCTGTTTTACCAACGCCAATCGCACAATATCGAACAGAACTATATCATCGACAATATTGCTGATTCGATCACTGTGCCTGGAACCGAAAGCAATATCTGGCTGACCAAGCAACAGCGCACCGACCGCGATTATGCAGCTTTCGGTGAGGTTTCGTTTGATGTGACTGATAAGCTGACGCTCACCGGTGGCGCGCGACTTTATAAGTTCGACAACTCGCTGTTCGGCTTTTTCGGATATGCGCGCGGGTTTTCCAGCAACACTGGTGTAGCACGCTGCATCACCACCACCGGTAAAGAATTCCGCGACAATCCCGGCGGTACTTTCGCGACGCCGATCTTGTCTGGCGCACCTTGTACCAACGTAAACAAATCGACCTCGTCTACCGATGCGATTTTCAAAGTGAACGCGACCTACAAATTCAGCGATGATGCGTTGGTCTATGCGACATGGTCGCGCGGTTTCCGTCCCGGCGGCATCAATCGACGCGGCACGTTGCCGCCTTATGGTCCGGATAAGCTCGATAACTATGAACTGGGTTGGAAACTGGGATCGGGTGGCTTCCGCTTCAATGGTGCAATCTATCAAGAGGATTGGAACAACATCCAATTGTCCTTCCTTGGTGCCAATGGCCTGACAGAAATTCGAAACGCCGGCGTCGCCCGTATTCGGGGGATCGAGTCAGAAATCGGTTATAGCACCGGCGGTTTCACATTCAGCACCGGCTTCAGCTACAACGATTCCCAAATTCAGAGGGACTTCTGCCGGATTGCCAACCCCACCTTTGATTGCAGTACCCCCGTCGGCAACGCGACTCTGGCCACCGCCGGTTCGCGCCTGCCGGTGACCCCAAAGTTTAAGGGTAATGCGCTGGTGCGCTACGAATTCCCGATGGGAAGTTGGGACGGACATTTCCAGTTCGCGGTCAACCGCACCAGCAGCCGGCGCAGCGATCTTCGCCCAGTGCAGAACGCGATCAAGGGCAATCTCGCCGGCTACACGACCGCAGATTTCAGCGTTGGGATGAAGAGCGATGCATGGGCAGTTGAGGCGTATGTCACCAACCTGTTCGATACACGCGGCGTGGTGAACACTGGCGTGCAGTGCCTTGAAACAGTGTGCGGCACTGGCGTAACCGCCGCAACGCCAACCGGCGGCGCGTTCTATGACTCCATCATCAAGCCGCGTATCATCGGGTTGAAAATCAGCCGCGATTTCTAAATAGTTTCGTCGCAAGACGGGAGGGGAGGAAGCCGGGTCCGCAAGGGTCCGGCTTTTTCCATTTAGGGCCTAGCGCCACCGCCCTAAAAACCGATTATCCGCGATCACTTCGCGGGCACAATTATGCCCTGGCGCGCCGGTGACGCCGCCGCCGGGATGGCTGCCCGCACCGCACATATAGAGACCTTTGAATGGTCCGCGATATGCACCGTGACCGAGCACAGGCCTTGCCGCCCACAGCTGATCGAGGCTCATATTGCCGTGCATGATATCGCCGCCAGCAAGGCCAAATTTCCTTTCAAGACCAAGCGGACTGAGGATTTGGTGACCAAGGATCGAGGCGCGAAAGCCCGGCGCATAGGCCTCTACAGTGTCGATGATAGTGTCGGCTGCCTTGCCTTCGTCTGCGTCCCAGTCATGGTCGGGCGCGAATTGCTGGCAAAACAAGCTCGCGACGTGCTGCCCTTGGGGCGCGAGGCTATCATCGACGGTTGATGGAATAAGCATCTCGACAATCGGGCGTTTTGACCAGCCATATCGTTTGGCGTCAAGGAACGCCTCGTCCATGTAATTGAGCGTCGGCGCAATGATGATGCCAGATTGGTGATGTTCGCCGGGTTCTGGCAGGCAAGTGAATTTGGGCAATTCTGACAAAGCGACATTCATCCGAAACGTCCCGCTGCCGACTTTGAAGCCCTTGATCCGGCGCTTAAACTCCGGCTTCAGATCGCCATCACCAAACATCCGTTCGTAAAGAATTTTTGGGCCTACATTGGCGATGACGCGATCAGCAGCGATCTCTTCGCCACTTTCCAGTCGCACGCCACCAACTTTGCCGCCATCAACCAATACCCGTGACACCGGAGCTTCAAGGCTGATTTCAACGCCCAGCTGTCCGCACACCTTCGCCATGATTTGCGTAATCGCACCCATGCCGCCGATCGCGTGGCCCCATGCGCCCTTTTTGCCGTTCACCTCGCCAAAGACGTGGTGAAGCAAGACATAGGCACTGCCCGGCGTATCCGGGCTGGCGTAATTGCCGACCACTGCGTCAAAGCCGAACGCGGCCTTCACCGCTTCGCTTTCAAACCAGCTGTCGAGAAAAGTCCGCGCTGACTTAGTGAACAGCTCCAGCACGTCACGCTGCTGGCTTAGCGAAAGCGTCATCAGCCCGCGTCCTTGCCGCGCCGCATCGATAAATGTCTTTAGCCCATCCCCCGCATTGGGCGGCGATTTCATTGCAAGGTCGCGCAGCACATCGGCAACGCCTTCAAGCATTTCATAATAATCCGGAAGAACCTTAGCATCATGTTCGGAGAATCGGGAAAATTCTGCCTGCGTCCGTTGCAGCCCGCCACCAAGCTTCAAATATCCGCCATCTTCTTGCGGCAGAAAATTGCTAATCGGACGTTCGATTACACGATAGCCATGATCGGCTAGTTTCATGTCGGCAATGACTTTGGGTTGCAGCAAGCTGACGGTATAGCTCGCTACAGAGTTGCGGAAACCGGGGTGAAATTCCTCCGTCACCGCCGCGCCGCCAACAACATTGCGGCGCTCAACAATGCGGACCTTTAGTCCCGCTTTCGCAAGATAGAATGCGCAGACGAGGCCATTGTGCCCTCCGCCAATAATCACAGCATCATATTTCTTGGTCATTGATTGCTCCAGCCCGGATTGGGGCGATGTTCGAGGCGGGCCTCGGGAATGAGTTTGCGGACGTGGGCGCAAAAGCCTTTGAGGCAGACCTCTTTGTCGGACAGCGGCCCCATTGAGAATGACCTGCTTGCCATCCCTTGCTGCACGCGAGTGATCAGCACAGTGTCCTCGGCATTGACCTGACGGTTGATACGCCAATTGAGATAGCGCGCCGCCCGCATTTCACGGTGCCATTTGTGATCAGGGGCATCGGGCAAAACATAGCTGATCTCGCGGATGACACAGCTGGTTGGGCCGGTGGGCAACCATTGCATGAAATCGACTTGATCGGGATAGATGTCGAAAGCCACTGAAGGCCAGAGCTTAAAGTAAAGCCAGCGCCGCTGGCTTGCCGCCGGCAAATGCGGCACCGGTGGCAGCAGTTTTTGATACAGGCGCTCGGACCAATTGGCAGACGGCCGTTCAACGAGATCGCCCCACATACGGTCGACATGCGGCTCCGCCTCAACGCCATAGCTTTTGCCGAACAGCCGAGTCAGGCCGGGATGGGCGACAACGATGTGCAGGCCATCGGAGTAGTTGTCGCCGACATTCTTCCAGTTCACTTCGCGTTCGCGCATGGTGACGCGACCAAGTGCTTGCAGTTCTTCAAACCGATAGGGCCCGATTTGCGCTTCATAAGGAGCCATCATGTCAGCGACCGATGGGCCGCCGCATTCAAGGCGCACGAAGATAAAGCCCTGCCAAATCTCCATATCGACGGCGACGAGCCCGGCCTTGGCTTTGTCGAGTGTGGGATAGGATGCGCTGTCAGGAACGCCGGTCAGTCGTCCATCGAGGTCATACGTCCATGCGTGATACGGGCAGACAAGCTTCTTTGCGCAACCGCTGGAGCCATCGACAAGTCGCGAACCGCGATGGCGGCAGACATTGGTGAAGGCGCGGAGCTGGTGATCGACACCGCGAACGACGATGATGCTTTCACCGATGTAATCCAGGCTATGCCAGTCGCCGACATCTGGGACGTCGGAGATGTGGCAGACAATTTGCCAACCGAGGCGGAAAATACGGTCGTTTTCGAGTGCGGCAAATTCGGGATCGGAATAGGTCCAGGCGGGAAGGCTCCAGCCATCTTTACTATGTTTACGCATGTTGAGGGTATTCGATATTGCCATGATGAGGCAGTTGCTATACGACTGTATAATAACATGCAAGCCGTTCGATCTTCTTTTACGCGTGAGAGTGCAGATACCCGGCGCGATGCGTTGATCGCAGCCTGTGCAGCGTCGCTTGCAACAGACGGTGTGCAGGGCATATCGGTGCGGGCGATTTGCACAGCCGCCGGTGTCTCGCCGGGATTGCTACGCCACTATTTCGACGGCATTGATGCGTTGATCGCCACGACCTATCGCTGGACGGGGGCGCGCGTGCAGACGGCGCTTTCCGAAGCCGTCGCTGCCGCACCGCAAACACCCCGTGCGCGGCTGCTTGCGTATTTGACCGCCAGCTTTGCGCCGCCAATCGCTGATGCAGAGCTGCTGGCGACTTGGCTAGCGTTCTGGGCGCTGACCAAGACCGACCCAAAGATCGCGGCGTTGCACGGCGAAATCTACCGCGACTATCGTGCCGATCTGGAAGGCTTACTCGCCGCTTGTCGGCCCGGCGACCACAGGCTGACTGCTGTTGCACTTACCGCTTTGGTCGATGGCCTGTGGCTAGAACTCAGTCTTGGCAATGCGCCATTTACTCGCAACGAGGCCGGGCAACTCGTCGAAAAATGGTTGGGCGCTCTGCTCGATCAGGCCGGATAATCGCTCCCTTCAAAGACGACGCCTTTGATCCGCGTCTCCCGCAGCTTTGCCCGGCCACGCACATAGGGATCATCGGCCAGTACCGCAAAGTCGGCCTTTTTGCCCACGGCTATTGAGCCGACCACCCCTGCCATGCCAATCACCTGCGCCGCCTCTATCGAGATACCCCGCAATGCTTTGTCGATGCTTAATCGCTGCTTGGGACCAAGCCCATCCTTGGCATAAACATCGTCCAAAACGCGGATGTGGCTCGGCTGTGCCGCCAGCACAATGGGTTCTGTAATCCATTTACCCAACGCGCTGGTATAGTTACAAATGTAACGGTATCGAACGGGCATGACCAACATGACTTACGCCCGCTATCTGGCACTCGACGACCTGCTATCCTGTCAACAACCACAGTCCGAACTGGATGATGAAATGCTGTTCATCATTATCCATCAGACCAAGGAATTGTGGTTGAAGCAGATCATCCGCGAGATGCACTTTGCCAAAAAGCAGATTCAGGCCGATGCGCTGGTGCCGGCGTATAAGGCACTTGCACGCGTCAGCCGGATTCAAGCAGTGATGACGCTGAGCTGGGATGTGCTGTCAACGATGACGCCGAGTGATTACACGCGGTTCCGGCATGTTCTGGGGCCCAGTTCGGGCTTTCAGTCCGACCAGTTCCGCACAGTCGAATATCTGCTGGGATTAAAGGACGGAGCCTTTTTGAAGTTCCAGGACGACCGGCCGCAAGCGCAGGCTGCAATGCAGGCCGCGCTTGAAATGCCGAGTATATGGGACGACGCCATCGCTGCTGCCGCGCGCGCCGGACTTCCCATCCCCAAAGATGTGCTGGGCCGCGATTTCAGCCAAGCCTTTGTGGCCAACGACGCGGTGGAGGCTGCATTTCTAACCGTCTACCGCGATACCGAGCGTTATTGGGAGCTGTATCAATTGGCCGAGAAGCTCGTTGACCTCGACGATGCAATGGCCACCTGGCGGCACAAGCATGTTCTGACGGTGCAACGCATCATCGGCGGCAAACGCGGCACCGGCGGCACTGCGGGCGTTCGCTATTTGCAAAGCACGGTGCCGAAACGCGCGTTTCCTGAATTGTGGTCGTTGAGGACGGAATTGTGATTTTGGGTCAGCCCTTTCGCTGATCCTCCACCATATCCTCGGCCAATTCGAGCCCAGCCTTGCCCGCAGCCGCCGTATGTGCAGGGGCATGGAGCGGCTCGATAAACTCGGGCTCCTCAACCTCCAACATGCCTTCCCATTTGGTGATGACCGATGTCGCTACCGCATTACCGACCACATTGGTTGCGGTGCGGCCCATGTCGAGAAACTGGTCTATAGCGAGAATCAGAGCGACGCCCTCCACGGGCAAGTCGAACATCGCCAGCGTTCCGGTAATCACCACAAGGCTGGCGCGCGGCACAGCAGCGACGCCTTTGGATGAGATCATTAGCGTCAGCAGGATCAATATCTGCGTGCTGATCGAAAGATCGAGATTATAGGCCTGCGCGATAAAGATCGTCGCAAAGCTCATATACATCATCGAACCGTCTAGGTTGAAGCTATACCCCAAGGGCAGCATGAAGCCGGAAATCCGGCGTGGAACACCGAAGCGATCAAGCTGTTCAAACAGCTTTGGCAACGCTGCCTCTGATGAAGCCGTCGAGAACGCAATCAACATCGGTTCGCGGATATAGCGGATTAACGTCCATATCCGTTTGCCAAGGAAAATCCCGCCCATTGACAATAGAATCACCCAAAGGATCATCAACGATAGATAGAATTCGACCACCAGCTCAAAATAGGTGCCAAGGATGGCAAGCCCGCTGGTCGCCACCACCTTTGCCAATGCGCCAAACACTGCGATGGGCGCAAAGCGCATCACATAATGGGTGATCTGCAGCATCATTTCGGCAAGCGCATCGGCACCGCGAACGAGCGGCGCGCCTTTTTCGCCCATCGCCGACAGTGCAACGCCTGCGAACAAAGCAAACACCAATATCTGCAAGATGTTGTTCGTCGCCATCGCTTCGAAGGCGTTCTTTGGAAAGATAGAGAGGATAAATTCCCAGAAATCGAGCTTTTTCACCTCACCGATACTGGCAGCGGCGCTTGCGACGGTATCGACCGGCGCACCGACGCCTGGCTGGAACAGATTGACCATCAACAGCCCTAGCCCGATTGAAATAAAGCTGGCGATAATAAACCAGCTAATCGCGCGGAACCCGATTCGGCCCAGCGCCGAACTGTCGCCCATGTGCGCGATGCCGACAACGATGGTGGAGAGGATCAACGGTGCGACGAGCAACTTGATAAGATTAAGAAAAATATCTGACAGCAGCTTAAACGTCTTTGTGGCATATTCGAACCAGACATTGTCTTGGGGCAGTCCGATATGGACGCCGTAACCAACAATCACACCCAAGATCATCCCACCAAGAATGTACCATGTCAGCCGCCGGTCCATAAAATTCCCCTTACCCAATGTCACTTTACATAAACGGTAACGCAGCAGTCCCTATCGGGCAAGCGGCCAACGAACCAATTTCGGTTTCATGTGCAACTATCCGGTTGTTTGGCCGTATCAACAGAGGCATAGACAAAGAAAAACTGACACGCGGAGCCCGTATATAATGGTCAAGCCTGATCCGAAACTGTTGAACCCCGTCCAAGCCGCAATGACGGCGGGGGCATTGCCGGGGGAAAGCGAAGGTTTTGGCGAAAACGCCGCGAGCGAGGCAGCGGCCTTTATGCTGGCAACCGCGATGGAACGCGTACCTGGAAAACCTAACATTCAGATCAGTTCTTTTGCCGATCACCAAGGCAAGCTGGCGATGCGGATCGCCATTTCTAATGACGACATGCCGTTCCTTGTCGATTCAACTGCGGCGGCGTTGGCGGCGGCCAATATCGGCATCATCCGTCTGCTCCACCCCGTGCTGGATGTGGCGCGCGATGATAATGGCGTGTTACAAAGCGTGTCTGACAAAAAAGGATCAACCGGCAAGCGCGAGAGCTTTATCTATCTGGAAACCGCCCGCGTTGATGCCAAAGAGCGAAACGCGCTCGCCGACCGGCTGGCCTCTGTCCTTAATGATGTCCGCTGCGCCGTCACCGACTGGCGCAAGATGCAAGGGGCAATGGCCGAGGATGCCGACGGCCTGCCTGACGGCGAGGGTGCTGCACTTGTTCGCTGGTTCATGGACGGCAGCCTGACTGTGCTCGCGCATGAACAGATTGCGCTGGATGGATCACGCCAAAACCGGCTGGGGCTCTCACGGTCCAACGATACGGCTTTGCTCTCGACAGAAAGCATTGAGCGCGCGCGCAAGTATTTCGCAGAGGGTGGCCGTGCGCCGTTGATGCTGAAATCCAGCCGCAATTCGACAGTTCATCGCTCTGTGCAACTCGACATTATCGTTGTGCCATTGCGCGATGGCGAAGCGGTGAAGGGCCTATCGGTGACTGGCGGTCTATGGACCAGTTCAGCGCTTGCTACCCCTCCCGAACGCATCCCGATGCTGCGAACGCACCTAGCAAACCTGATGCACCGTTTTGGTTTCGATCCATCGGGCCACGCGGGGAAAGCGATGGCGCATGCGCTGACGGCATTACCACATGATCTGCTAGTGTCGTTCAATCAGGCTGATTTGGAACGAGTCACTTTGACCGCGATGTCGTTGACCGACAGGCCACGGCCAAAGCTGTTGGCGGTGCGCTCGGCATTGGGGCGGCATTTGTTCGTCTTTGTGTGGCTACCCCGCGACGAGATTTCCACTGGCCTTCGCCGCACGATCGAAGCGATGCTGACTGAGGTCAAAGGCGCATCTGTGCTTGGCTGGTCCATCAGCCTTGAGGATGGCGGCATGGGGCTGCTGCGCTACCTACTCGATTTTGAGGATCGCAACGTCAAGATTGACGAAGACGGTCTCGACGCCCGTTTGCAGTTGATGGTGCGCGGGTGGGAGCCTGCGGTCGAGGTTGAACTTGCGCGACTGACCGATGAAAAGCGCGCCGCCGCGATGGTACTGCGCTATGGATCGGCCTTTCCGCAATCGCACCGTTCGACCTATTCCGCCGCCGAAGCAGCGCTCGATATGCTGGGGCTGTTGACGATGGAGCGCCAGCATAGCCGGGTCGCGCGGTTGGTTGCTGACAAAGATACCGACGCCGCGACGCTCAGCCTAAAAGTCTACAACGCGGGCGGAGCGATGCCGCTTTCAGACGTCGTGCCAGTGCTGGAGAATTTCGGCTTTGCGGTTATTGAACAGGTGCCAACGCCGTTGGATGGCGGCGAATTGGCGTATATCCATGACTTCCATCTCGGGCTGCGCGGCGGGGCGAGTGGAGCAGACCTGTTGTCACGTGCCGACATCATCCAAGCTGCGTTGTCGCAAGTCTTAGACGGCGAGGCGGAAAATGACGCGTTCAACCAGCTGATAACGCTTGCCGGATTGGAACCACGCGACGCCGTCTGGTTTCGTGCATGGTTCCGCTATTTGCGCCAGACCGGCCTTGCTTACGGCATCCCCACCGTCGTTGCCGCACTTGGCAATAACGCAAGCATGGCACGGGCAATCGTCGCGCTTTTCGTGACGCTGCACGATCCGGCGCATAAAGGCGACCGCAGCAAAGACGCAGCAAAGCTCGATTCGCAAATCATTGAGGGCCTTGGCAAAGTCGCCGCGATTGACGAAGACCGCATCTTGCGCTTGTTCCGCGCTGTGGTGCAGGCGTGTTTGCGGACCAACGCCTTTGCCCCCGCCGCTGCCGGGGCGCTGGCGTTTAAGCTCGACAGCGCCAAAGTCCCCGGCCTGCCCGCACCTTTGCCTTGGCGCGAGATTTTCGTTTATTCTCCCCGCGTTGAGGGCATCCATTTGCGTGCTGGCCCAGTGGCACGCGGAGGCCTTCGCTGGTCCGACCGGCGCGACGATTTCCGCACCGAAGTGCTTGGCCTGATGAAAGCACAGCGCGTTAAAAACGCAGTGATTGTGCCAACAGGCGCCAAAGGCGGCTTCTACCCCAAACGTTTGCCCGATATGCGCGTGGACCGCGATGCATGGTTTGCGGAGGGAACCGAAAGCTACCGTATTTTCATCCGCACATTGCTGTCAGTCACTGACAATCTGGTCGATAACAAGGTTGTCCATCCCGAAGGTGTCGTGATCCACGACGGCGATGATCCCTATTTCGTTGTGGCCGCCGACAAGGGCACAGCGACTTTCTCTGACACGGCCAACGCCATCGCGCTAGAACGCGGCTTTTGGCTGGGCGATGCTTTTGCCAGTGGCGGCTCGGTCGGATATGACCACAAAGCGATGGGGATTACCGCCAAGGGCGGCTGGATATCGGTCCAGCGCCACTTTGCCGAAATGGGCGTCGATGTGCAGAAAGAGCCGGTTACGGTTGCCGGTGTCGGCGATATGTCGGGCGATGTATTTGGCAATGGCATGCTGCTGTCCAAATCGATCAGACTGGTCGCGGCATTTGACCACAGGCATATATTCATCGACCCCAATCCCGACGCAGCCGCTAGCTGGAAAGAACGCGCGCGGATGTTCAAATTGCCGCGTTCCAGCTGGCAGGATTATGACGCAAAGCTGATTTCCAAAGGCGGCGGCGTGTTTGCCCGCAGTGAGAAAGAGATCAAACTTTCGCCAGAAATCCGGAGCCTGCTGGGCGTTGATGCTGCATCGGTCGAACCCGCTGTGCTGATGAAAGCAATCCTGAAAGCCGATGTCGGCTTGTTGTGGTTCGGCGGCATTGGCACCTATTTGAAAGACGCCAGCGAAGCGCATAGCGAAGTGGGCGATCCGGCCAACGACGCGCTACGCATCAACGCGCAAGAGCTGCGCGCCAAAGTGATCGGCGAAGGTGCTAATCTAGGCGTCACGCAAGCGGCGCGGATCAGCTTTGGCTTGAACGGCGGACGGCTCAACACCGACTTTATCGACAATAGCGCAGGCGTTGATTGTTCGGATAATGAGGTCAATATCAAGATTGCGCTGAACGCCGAAATGGCGGCGGGCAATTTGAAGATTGAGGCGCGCAATGTTTTGCTTGCCAGCATGACCGACGAGGTTGCCGAGCTGGTGTTAGGCGACAACCGGATGCAGACGTTGGCGCTGTCTATCGCTCAAAGCGGCGGCGTCGGCGACTTACCGGCCTATGTGCGGTTGATGGAAACGTTTGAAAGCCAGAACAAACTTGACCGTGCCGTTGAAGGGTTGGAGGCAAATGACGAATATTTGCGGCGAGAAGGCGAAGGCAAAGGCCTGACCCGGCCCGAACTGGCGATCCTGCTGTCGACCGCCAAATTAACAGCGCAGGACGCAGCCGAGGAAGGCTCGCTTGCAGCGGACCCGGCGATGGATGCGGAACTACTTGCGGCCTTTCCTGCGCCGATGGCAAACGCGCACAAAAATGCCTTGCTGACGCACCGATTGCGGCCGCAGATCATTGCAACCAAGCTTGCCAACCGAATGATCAACCGCATGGGAATGCTGCACCCGTTTGAATTGGCCGAGGAAGAAGGCTGTTCGATGGCGGTGGTGGCCGAAGCCTTTGCCGTGGCCGAACGCTTATTCGATCTGGCGACATTATGGGCAGAGATTGACGCCGCCAAAATCCCTGAGACCGCCCGCATCATGCTGTATAATCAGGTCGCGATCGAAACCCGCGCGCACATGGCCGATATGATCCGCAATGGCCGCGAAGGCCGAAGCGTGGGCGACGCTATTGCCGATTATGCGCCTTTGATCGAGACATTGTCGAGTGCGGTAAAGGAGCTGCTTTCACCCGATAACATGGCGCAAACGGCGGCCTATGGCGACAGGCTGACCAAAGGTGGTGCGCCTACAAAGCTCGCCGCAAAGCTGGTCCGCATGGCGCAGCTGGACGGTGCCATCGGCCTTGCAACGCTTTCGACCGAAGACAAAGTCGATGCGAAGGAATTGACCAAAGCATTTGTTGCTGTGGGCGATGCATTGGGACTTGGCTGGGCGCAGAATGCCGCAATGCAGATGGACCCACATGATCCGTGGGAGCGGCTGCTCGTTGCTGGCCTCGCCCGCGATTTCCAAGCCATGCGGTTGGATTTTCTGCGTCGGCAAAAGGGCGCACCAAGCGATGCTGTGGCAAAATGGATTTCGACCAACCGCGAGCGGGTGAGTGCGTTTAGAGCGACGGTGGACCGTGCGCGGCGCGGTGGCTTGCCCACGCCTGCGATGCTGGCGCAGATTGCCGGGCAAGCGCGGACGTTGTTGGGACGGTAGGGCTGGGCATTCATGTGCCCCGACGTTTCGGCGCCGCACTTCGTCATTCCCGCGAAGGCGGGAATCCATCACCGGAGCTAGATTTATTACTCGAACTTGCGTTGGGTGGATAATGCGGGTGATGGATTCCCGCCTTCGCGGGAATGACGAAGTGTTTATTTTGCTTTAGATTGCCAACTGAAGGGTCTGGGCTAAATCCTCACCCACGCCCAACAGACACCAACCCAAACAGCTTGCGCTTCCCCGCAGCCTTTACGCGTCCACCACTGCCCGATTTCATAACGTTGCGGCGGAACAAATACACTCCGATGCGCACGGTCAACAACGCGAACAGTCCCTGCCCGATGATCGCGACGCCGTGATGCCACAAGGTCGGATCCTGCGCCGCCCGCGCAATCATTGCAAAGGGTGACGAGAACGGGAAGATCGCGGCAAAGGTTTCGATCGGCTGGTTGATCTTGGTCACGGCGTACATGCCAAGAAAGAAGTTGATCAACTGCAACATCGTCACCGGCATCGACAATGTTTGCACCTCGCGCACCGTTGCTGCTTGCGCGCCAATGCCGATGAACAATGACCCGAGCACCAGGTACGCCATTGCAAAATAGACGATGCAAAGCGTTATAAACATTGGCCAGCCAACCGCCGGTGTCGGAAGCGACGGGATCGCCGACCCAGCCAACATAACCAAACCAAAGCCGACACTGGCCCAGACGACGATTCCCAAAAATGCCATCGCCAACATCGCGAACAATTTGCCGATGAACACCGCGTCTATCGGCACAGCAGCAGCGAGAATTTCAATGATCTTATTGGCTTTTTCCTCAACCATGTTCGACATCACCATACCGGCCAGCAGCATCGTGAGCATGAAAACAAGCACTTGCGCGGCCTGAGCCGTCAACAATTGGTTCTGTTTATTGTTGCCTGCGCTTTGAACGACTAGCTGTGTTTCAATAGGCGACAGCCTCATCGCATCGCCGCTGCGTGCATAGGTCGCAAGCAGAGCGATTTCGCCTTTCCACGCGTCAACCGGACCGGCTGTGCCGATCAATTTAGGCTTATCCAAAGTTCCCTCCAGCACCGCGATCAAGCCGTTTTGCGTGTTCTTCAGCAGGGTTTCGGGGTCGTCCTTGCTGGGGCTGAGTAGCTTCAGTTCGGGAAAACGTCCCTCCCCCATTTGCGCCGCTAGCGCCGCACGCGCCGCCATCAACGCACGACCATCGTCCGCCGACATCGTTATGCCAACCACCGGCTTTGCAATATCACGCGCCACTTCACCGCCCAACGCGCCTGCAGCACCGCCAACAAGCAACGGGAACATCGGGCCGAGCAAGAAGAACAAAAACGCCTTGGAAAAAATGATCGCGGTGAAATCACGGCGACCGATGACATAAGCGGCCCGGATGGTATCCATCATGTCAGTTCTCCCAATGTAGGCTGATCCATTAAAGCAGCGGCATCTTCGCCGGCAATGGCAACAAAGGCATCGTGCAACCCAGGGCGTTCAATCGACAGCGAACGCACACCGGCCTTGCCCTCGACCAAAGCTTTCAACAAAGGCTCGGCCCCTGATTCGGGCAAAGTGAAATGCCACCAATTCCCCTCTGCTTTGCAATCTGCTGGAATCGCGCTGCGCCACGGCCCTTCCATTGTTTCAGTTTCCAGATGCACTTGCGGACGCAGCCGGTCGCGCGCGGTCGAGACTAGGCCGTCAAAGCTGACGCGACCCTTAGCGATAATCGCGATACGTTCGCACAATCGCTCGGCATGAGCGATGACGTGCGTTGAGAAAATTACCGTCACGCCCTTTGCTGCTTGCGCGCGAATCATCCGTTCCAGCTTCCCCTGATTGATCGCGTCGAGGCCGGAAAACGGTTCGTCGAGCACAATCAGTCGCGGTTCGTGAACGATGGTTCCCATCAATTGCACCGTCTGCGCCATGCCTTTCGACAATTGCCGGATCTGCCGGTCGGCGGCTTCGCCAAGCCCCGCTTCCTCAAGCAATACCCGTCCGCGCTTTACGCCCTCTTTTAAGGGCAGCCCGCGCAATGCCCCCATAAAGGCAATGGTATCGACAGCGCGCATCGACTGATAAAGCCCGCGCTCCTCGGGCAAATAGCCAACCAGTTTCGACTGGCTTAATGGCCGATCAGAACCCAGCAACGTCCGCACGCCATCATCGGGATCGATAATCCCAAGCAGCATTCGCAACGTTGTGGTCTTGCCAGCGCCATTGGGGCCAAGCACGCCATAGATGCTGCCTGTAGGCACGTTGAGATCAATCCCGTCCACTGCGCGGAAGCCGTCGAAAATCTTGACAAGCCCGCGCGCCTCGATTGCATGCATGTGGTAATTCGTCCCTAGATATGGTTACGCCTTGATAGGGACAGCATGTGAAAAGAGACAAGACAAATTTGGTTAACGCGCTGAAGGACCGCGCGCTGGCAGAGGGCTTTGCTATTTGCGCAATTGCGCCTGCAACTTTGGCCCCCGAGGCAGGCGCGCGGCTAAAGGCGTGGGTGGCCGACGGCTGCCACGGCGACATGCTGTGGATGGAGGGGCGGATTGATCAACGCGCTGATCCAGCGACGTTATGGCCGGAGGTCCGTTCGGTCATCATGCTGGGGATGAGCTACGCGCCTGCGACCGATCCGATGGCATTGGCCGACCACCCCGACCGGGCGCGGATTTCGATCTATGCGCAGGGCCGCGATTATCATGACGTCGTCAAAGGCGCGCTGAAACGACTCGCTGGCTGGCTGGTTCACCAATCCGGCGGCGATGTGAAGGTCTTTGTCGATACAGCGCCGGTGATGGAAAAGGCTTTGGCGGAAGCGTCGGGGCTGGGCTGGCAAGGCAAGCACACCAATGTCGTCAGCCGCGACCATGGCAGCTGGCTGTTCTTAGGCGCGATTTATACGACGTTGGATTTGACACCGGATGCTGCTGGCGAGGACCTTTGCGGCAGTTGCAATGCCTGCCAAGTCGCTTGCCCGACCGGCGCTTTCCCTGCGCCTTACCGCCTCGATGCGCGGCGCTGTATCTCCTATCTAACCATCGAGCATAAAGGTCATATCCCGGTTGAACTGCGGCGCGGGATTGGTAATCACATCTATGGCTGCGACGACTGCCTCGCTGCCTGCCCATGGAACAAGTTTGCAGTTGCTGCCGCCGCGAACAAAGCATTTTTGCCGAAAGCAGAGCTGGTTGCGCCGCGCATTGGCGATCTTTTGACGCTCGACGATGCCGCATTCCGCGCACTGTTTTCAGGATCGCCAATCAAGCGCACAGGCCGTGACCGCTTTATCCGCAATGTGGCGATTGCCGCGGGGAATAGTAGGGATCCAGCGTTGGTTGCGCCGTTACAGGCGTTGCTGGGCGATGACAGCGAACTGGTTCGCGAGGCGGCGGGTTGGGCTTTGGGGGAACTCGAGACCAATACTTAAAATTCGTCATTCCCGCGAAGGCGGGAATCCATCACCTTCTGCTGACATTTAGACGGTCGGTGATGGACCCCCGCCTTCGCGGGGGTGACGAATAAGGGGGTAAAGTGCGCGAAAGCTAGGCTACCGCCTGCTCAACGCATTAACACACGCCGCGCGATCCACCTCTGCCCCATCGCTTCGCCGGGCATCGATATGCGTGACGATTTCTTGGCCGTTTTTGCCGTCAGGATACAGATACGCATCAAGGATGCAGGGCTTGCCCGAAAATTGCAGTTTGCGGCCGTAGACTTCGACAACGTCAATGCGCGGTTCGCCGAACATCCGTTTTAGCTCGGCAACATTTTTGCCCATCACATCGCCTAGCCCGCGCTTATCGAGCGTCACCGGACGCGCTGGTAAATCCGTCGCCGGGCGGTCGATGGGGATCGGCGTCTTTTTTGGCTTCTTGGCGCTAATGTCGGTCGCGCCACTGATTGTAAGAGCAAGCGCGGCGCTGGCCAATATCAATACCCGTTTTGTCATATCTTCCCCGTTTTATCATGCGCTATATGAACAGCTGCTGCTGTTGCCAACACTGGCACGAAAAACTGCACGATCGGGATTAGCATTGCTGCAACACCCCCCAACCCCAATACAGAGCGCCGGATCGCGCCGATTTCGCCGCGCATCGGCCCGTGCCGCGCAACCAGCATATCTTCCAAATCACGCCCCAGCAGATAGCCATTGACCGCCAGGAAGGCGAGCGGCGTACCGACACCACTGACCAGTAGCAGCAAATAGACCGGGACCATCAACAGATTATAGCCGAGCGCCCGACCGATAGAGCGAAGCCCCATACGCGCGGCTTTGGCGACACTAGGCCTTTGCCCTTGCGCTGCGTAAAACGGGTAATGCTTATCCTCAACCGCATCGATAATATCATCGGCAAAGATCCAGGTGAAGGCAATCGCCAGACTGCGGAACAACAACCAGCCCGAAAACGCGAGCACCACCGCTGCCGCCGCCGCGCCTAACATCCCGTCATCATTGGGAAGGTAATATTGAAACGCCGCATCAATCACGTACCACAACACAATGCCGAGCACGACAAAGGCCGCTAGGGTCAACCCGATGACTTTGGCCAGCACCGCCACCACCCGCTTGTCGGACAGGCTAGTAAAGGCAAGGGAAATTGCACGCAACATTCTACTGTATTAGCCGCGTGAGACTCTTGGGGCAAGGCGCTTGCCCTTTGTCGCTTGGACCTTTAGTGCGCGGCAAAATCACTCGGGGAAATACCGCAAATGACCGCCACCAAATATGCCGTTCTCGCCATCGGAAACGCGATTGTCGACGTGATCGCCGATGCTGATGATATCTTTATTGAAACGCAGTCGTTGAACAAGGGCGGCATGGCTCTGATAGATGCTGATCGCGCGCAGACTTTATACGATGCGATGGGTCCAGGCCGCGAGATTAGTGGCGGCAGCGCGGCAAACACGCTGGCAGGGTTGGCGCGGCTGGGACACGATACCGCTTTCATCGGACAAGTTGCCAACGATCAGTTGGGCGACGTCTTTGCGCATGACGTTCGCGCTGGCGGCATCGACTTTACCGTCGCGCCGCGCGAGGGCGAGCCACCAACCGCGCGCTGCCTGATTTTAGTCACAGCCGATGGCCAGCGGACGATGAATACTTTTCTCGGGGCCGCACAATATCTGCCCGAAAGCGCCATCGACACGGCCAAGATCGAAGCGGCTGAGTGGCTGTATCTTGAAGGCTATTTGTGGAACGCTCCTGAATCGCGTGCGGCGATGACCGGCGCGATCAAAGCGGCAAAGGCTGCGGGGCGCAAAGTTGCGCTGACCTTGTCCGATGCGTTCGTCGTGCATGGCCACCGCGACGAATTTTTCGAATTGATCGACGCGGGCTCTATCGATCTGCTGTTCGCCAATGACACCGAAGTGCGTGCGATGATGCAGACGGAAGATACCGGCGAGGCCGTTGCTGCGCTTGCTGCGCGGGTGCCGACTTTGGTGTGCACGCACGGTGCGGCTGGCGCGGAGGCTTATCACGACGGCGAGCATGCACGCGTCCCGGCAGAGCCAGTCGATGCTGTGGTCGATACAACCGGCGCTGGCGATCTGTTCGCGGCAGGTGTGTTTGCAGGGCTGGCCGAAGGGCGCAGCCTAGCCGATTGCCTAACAATGGGCGCAGTTTGTGCCGCAGAAGTGATTTCGCATTACGGTGCGCGGCCTGAGAAGGATTTACGGGCTTTGGTTAGGGCTCGGTTGGCGTAAAATTTACTCTCCACCCCAAACACACCGTCACCCCGTGCCTGACACGGGGCCCCGCTTTTACCCGCAAAGTCAGGCACTAACTCAAAGCAAGCCTAGCCCCGTGTCAAGCACGGGGGGTATAGTGATTGCTGCGATTTTGACCATCGGTGACCACATTAGCAAATGCTAACGGTCAATTGGATTGTAGGAATTTCAGAATACGACTTTGTCGTTCGCGTCATTTCGAGGTTTTTGGTTCATTTGCCTTTTGCCTTCCCAGCAAATGCGAAAATCCAGCAGTGTCATGTCGAGGGTTATCGGCCCCCCGTTGCCAACCGATCCCGATACCAATGCCGACATCCAATTGGTTTTGAACAGGCGGACTGCACCATCGGAATAGCGGACATCTTCAATTAAATCCCAGCTTAGATTGTTGGGGTTGCTGGTATCGGTGTGGCCATATTTATTGATAAGTTGGGAATGAAGTTTTTGAGAAAAAGCTTCATCGGGAATAAAATTGCCAAGCGGCTGGCTCGATTGAATGCGGTAAATTCGTCCTGAAGGGCAAACGCCAAAATCATATTGAATACCGTCCATTGTGCTTTGGACAAGTTCACTCTGCGTGAATGTGACATTTACACGTTTCACGGCGTCGGCGATTGGCATACCTAATTCAAAACCATTTATATCTCTCGCCTTGGTCGCGGATGCGCCAGAGTTGACCGGAGCCATTGGTTCATTTGCATTTACTGTAGTTGTAGCGACCAAAGCGGACGCGATTAAAGCGGTAACACGGATCATAATTTTCTCCTGATACGCCCACAATATGAAGCCTAAAGATTAATAAGAGGGATATATCCAGTGGTTTTATATCCGTCAAATATCGTTCATCAATGCTATGGATGGTCGCAAACTTGTAGGACAAAATATAAGGCGCATCCGTGTGGCTCAGGACATTTCGCAAGAACAAGTAGCATTCGATGCTGGTGTTGACCGATCCTACCTTGGTGGGATTGAACGCGGTGAAGAAAACCCAAGCGTCGAAACACTCGAGAAAATTGCCCGCGTTTTGGACTGCGAACTGCGCAACTTTTTTGAAGTGATTGACGGCAGTCAAAGCCAAGCGGGATTGAAGCCGGGACGCAAGCCAAACTCTTAGACTAGCGCCGCTACAGTTCTGGCAAGTTGCGGCGATAGCCGACAACAACCATCATTACGTAAAATGAAATCAGCAGGGACAAAACGCATTTCGCTGACGAATTTTAGGACCGTCCCATCTATGGCGGCGCGCTCTAATTCGATCATGTCGAGAACCCATGCGCGACTGCCCCGCGTGCTGTTGTGCATGATCCCAATTGTAGGGTCATATCCATCGGCGATGGCTTCTATCTGCAATTTCGCCAGCTTCACTGCATAGGCGTAATTCAGCATCGCATTGACCGGATGCGAGGCGTTGCGGTTTTCCGCCTTCACGCCGGTAACAAGCGAGCCGCGCAATCCATAGGCGTGCCAATCTTGCGGGATAGGGCGGCGGGTGACGCCTTTCCAGCGAACCGGCAAGCCTTGCCATGAACGGAAATAGGCCAATGCGCATTCGCCTTCGATTGCGAAAATCGCATTCATGTCGGTGAATGTTTCGCGATCTAATCGGTCAATTCCGGCTTTTGCTTTAGCAACCGCATTGTCGCGCAATTTTGAAGGCTGAATATGGGCGTCAAGCGTAGGGAGGCTAGCGATGATCTTGCGCCGGATAAGGTCTGCCGCGAAGGCAAGGCGCTTTGGCATATCTGCCCGCATGGCCAATTGCCATTCGATTTTTTGTCGGTCGCCAGCATAACCAGAGCCACTGGAAACTATTGCGATTTCACCATTCGACCTGATCCTGGCCAGTGCCACCCCTTGCTCGGATAGCCATGACAGCACGTCAAAAGATAGAGTGCCGCTACCGTCCAGCAGCAATATCCGCGTTGGTAAATCGAGGTCGCGCGGAAAAAAGCGGTATTTGATCTGTTGCTGCGGATAGTGGGTATAACCATCCCGAATTACCAATGCGCCGCTCTCGACACGCAATGACACTCCGTGGCCATTCAAAATCAATGGCGCTGGATTGCGTTGTCGGGCTTTTCTAATTGGAAGGGATTTCCCATATTCGGAAAGCCAGAATTCGGAGCGAATGGCCCAATCGTCGCAACTGGAATTAGCGATAATTTGTCGGTCTAATAGCATGGCTATAAATAGCCTAAATCAGGCATTTTTGCTATTAAATTGAGAGTTAATTTGCTGATATTTGAATTAGTCACTATCCGAATTGCATGGCGAATAATCGACTTCGTGAAATCTGGGACAACGGCGTTCCTATCTATGACGCCTTTGATAATTTTGCTGGAGAAGATGCCTTACCAGCGCAATCGATCATCATTCCAAAAGATCACAAATATGGGGACGATGATGCATTAGATATCAAAGCCGTGTTTGCATCGGTTGGCGATCTATCAAAAGCATTTTTGGACGTAGCTGCCGCAAACCAAGCTCCAAAACAATGGGTGCTAAACGAACTCGCGGACATGCGGTTGATGGCGATTGGTTACACAAGCCGACCAAACAATTCTCTAGCCTTAGAGATTGTCCCGATTCCGCTATTAAAGACTGAGTTCGCAGATTGGAAAAAATCACGAATATCCGGCCTTGGAATTAATTTCATAGATGTCAGAATTTGCCCGTTCCAAGACCTAGAAGCCGATTTAGAGGTGGAAAAATTGCGGGGACGTCCCGGATATAAGGAGCAGGTTTGGACAATCATTGATGATGTGGGGATTGCAGTTATGCAGGATAGAAATAGCCACAACAAAACTTCTATTTCTGCCGAAATTCACAAAATTGGTTTAATTAAATTTCCAAACGAGTTTTCGATTACGAAGCCCGATCCGCAGACAATTATTCGGCATTATAACTCCTATTTGAAAGCCAATTAAGCACGTCAATAATCAATAACATTTTGCCTTTTTGATGACTCGCGAATCATCCTGATAGTCTCCTTTTTAAGAGCCGAAGCGCAGCACGTCGCCGCGCATTTGAGATGGCTCGATGGCAAAGAAACGCAATTACAAAGCAGAGTATGAACGCCGCGTAGCGAACGCAGCGCGCCGAGGTTTGTCGCGTTCACAAGCGCGGGGCCATGCCAAGGCGGGTGAAGCAACAATCCGCCCATCGCGCCCAGTTGATCGAGAGCGATTAGAGCTTGCGCTAAAAGCATATCGACAAAGTGGCCGTCAAATTGAGGCTGCGCGCAGCGTCGGCATTTCAGCTGAGAAACTGCGCAGGTATTTGCGAGAAAATGTTTCCATAAAACGACGGGGCCGGACGCTAGTTATCGACGATAACCGTGCCCGCGAAATGACGATCATTTCAAAAGGTCAAGTTTCCAAAGCTATCCTACCAAACTTTAATGCGGCGTCGGTGAATGGCGAATACCTGTCCGCCGTTCGTGCCTTCCTGCTTTCGAATGAACCTTCACCATTGCTGAAATTCGAAGGCCGTTCGGTCGTTGATACCGCTGGCAAATCACACCCGTTTGAAACCGATCCCAACACGCTTTACCGGCTCGCCGCCACCGGAACTGAGCTGTTTCACAATGTCTATCGACTTATCATTTGAAAGGTAAAATTCATGAACGACAGTCTTGCGAAGGAACGGCGTAAGCAAAAACGCCTAGAGAAATTAGGAACGAACAATCCCGTTTGCGGCATTTGTGGCGAACGGGATTGGCGATGTTTAGAGGACCATCATGTTGCGGATTTTGAACGCGATGATTTGACCGTCCCCATTTGCCGCAATTGCCACCGAAAGGTTAGTGACGATCAAAAGGATCATCCCGTTTTTAATCCAACCGCTGATCCTATGATGGACCGGATAGGCCATTTTTTGCTTGGCCTTGCCGATTTGCTGACGTTGATAATCGAACGACTCTATATTTTTGCGCAAATGCTAATCGACAGGGCGGCGTTGCCAGAAAAGGATGGCGCGGCATGACTGTCAATTGCATCCCGCCAATTAGCGATCATCTGGCATTGTCGCTTCGCGCCTTTGCAGTATTGGCAATTGAAAACCTACCAAAGCAAACCAGCAAAAAGCGCCCGCCATTTGCGAGTGATTGGACCCTGGTTTTTGATACCGAAACAACGACCGATGCAGGGCAATCATTACGGATTGGCACATATCAGGTTCGGAAAGCTGGCGATCTATTTGGAGCTGGCATGTTTTTCGATCCTGAAGGTGTTTCCGATGATGAACTGAAAACGCTAAAAAGCTACACCGCTGAAAATGGATTGTCGCTTTTAACCCGCGATGAATTTGCCGACCAGATTTTTTACGGCATTGGCTATCAGCTTCGCGCCACTGTCATTGGATTTAATCTGCCATTTGATATTTCGCGCATCGCAATTAGCCACGGCTCTGCACGTTCGAACGAATATCAGAACATGCGCGGCGGTTTTACCTTCACGATTTGCAAACAGAAAATCTATCCCAATTGCCAAATCAAGCACCTGTCGCGCAATTGCTCGTTTATTCGCTTTGCGTCGCCAATGGGACAGCGCGATGCGAGAAGCGAACGTGGGCGTGGCCAATATAACCGCCCAAGGCGCGGCCATTTTGTTGACGTAAAGACATTAGCCAATGCGCTGTTTGCAAGAGGATTTAGCCTCGCGGACCTGTCCAAATTCTTGAAAGTCGAAAATCTCAAGCTGGACTTTGACGATTTTGCAGGTCCAGTGAACGAGAGCATGATCGAATATGCGGTGCGCGACGTGCAAACAACTTGGGAATGTTACGTTGAATTAACAGCCCGACTAGCCGCATTGGGATTGCCCAAGCTATCGCCTGATAAAGCCTATAGCGAAGCCAGCATCGGCAAAGCCTATTTGAAAGAAATGGGCATTGTCCCTTGGCGGCAATGTCAGCCGCAATTCCCTCGCCAAATGCTTGCTAACATTATGAGCACCTATTTTGGCGGACGCTCAGAGGTCCGCATTCGGCGTGAACTGCGCCAAGTGATGATGTGCGATTTCCTCTCGATGTATCCGACTGCCTGCACTCTTATGGGGCTTTGGAAATTTGTCGTTGCGGATGGAATGACGACGCGGGACGCAACCGACAACGCAAAAGCGATACTAGAAAATGTCGATTTAGCTTGGTTGCAAAGGCAGCAATCATGGCGACAGCTAGCCACGCTTGTTAGGGTAAAAGCGCAGGGTGATATTTTTCCAGTGCGGGCGGCTTATTGCGAAGGCGAGCAAACAACCATCGGCCTCAATCATCTGACATCGGGTGATACGCCGCTTTGGTTTACTCTGGCAGATTGCATTGCATCAAAGCTGCTAACAGGAAAAGCGCCGGAAGTTTTGGAAGCCGTATCCTTTATGCCACGCGAAATGCAGACGGGTTTGCTCCCCGTCAACGTGGGCGGGAAAGCAGACTATCACGTCGATCCAGCTACCGATGATTTATACAAACGCGTAATTGAGCTTCGCCATTCGGTTAAGGTCGCGATGAAAGGTCAATCTGGCGATGATCTTGCCGCTTTGGACACTGAGCAAAACGCACTCAAAATTTTAGCTAATGCGACAAGCTACGGCATATTTGTTGAAATTAACGTCAACCGCCGTGCCGCGCCCGTTCCAACAATTGTTCACAGTGCAACGTCTGCACCCTTCAATTTTGCAACTGACAAAGCTGAAGAAACGGGACCGTATTTTCACCCACTATTGGCGACCCTCATAACCGGTGCAGCAAGGCTAATGCTGGCGATAGCCGAACGGCAAGTCAGCGATAGCGGATTAGAATGGTCCTTTTGCGATACCGATAGCATCGCAATTGCCAAGCCAGCGGAAATGGATCGCAAACAATTTGCCGCGAAAGTGCATGACATTGTTGGCTGGTTTGAAGCTCTAAACCCGTATGGCTTTGACGGCTCAATTCTCAAAATTGAACCTGAAAATTTTGCACTCGAAACGTGCACGCCTAAGCCACTGTATTGCTGGGCCGTGTCAGCCAAGCGATATGCGTTGTTTAATCTCGATAAAGATAACGCGCCGATCATGCGGAAAGTATCGGCACATGGCCTTGGACATTTGCGACCGCCTTTTGATGAAGCGAATGCACCAACAGAGATGCCAAAGCCGCATCATTCAGTTTTAGGCAAAGGCACGTCCTATTGGCATGTCGATTTATGGTGGCGGATTGTGAAAGCGGCAATTGCTGGAATGCCAAATCAGGTTCCATTGGATTATCATGCCGCAATGCAGCGACCGGCAATTAGTCGTTACGGGGCAACATCGCCGGACCTGTTGCGCTGGTTCAAAGGCTATAATTCCAAGCGCAAATACCGCGACGGGGTAAAGCCATTCGGATTTTTGCTATCTTTATCCGTCAAACTATTTGCAAATTCTGAACAAATTATCGATTCCGTGGCGGAAATGAAACGGCGTCCGAAAGCGCGACCGCTCAAACCGGCGGCGGCGTATGATATCGATCATGCCAAAGCAGCTGCATCCGCCTTTTGCCGCGACAGTGGCGAACCTGTCCCGTCCGAATTGCTCAAAACCTATGCCGAAACATTGGCGCAATATCATCTGCATCCTGAATCGAAGTTTTTGAATGGCAGCTATGGCGACATAGGGACAACGCTGCGCCGTCATGTTCAATTGTCGGGCATTAGCCATATCGGAAAAGAGTCGAACGATTGGCAAACGCAAGCCGTGTTGGGTTTTGAACCCGATATGGCTCCGAACTATGGATTGTCAAAGGACAGCTTGATTGGAATGCCAGATCGGATCGCGCTTTTGTGCAAGAAACTGGGGTCCATTAAAGTGTGCCAAACACTCGGGTTATCGCCTTCTAAACTTATCAAAATCAAAACTGCTCGCGGGAATTGGGAGGATGTTGCGGCTAGCATAAGCTCAGTCCGATTAGCTCAATTGGCAAACGATGCAGAGACAAAGAATTCGACACAAAAAGCGCAGCTGGCAATTATGAGGGCCGATGTCCAAAGGCATGGCTTACGCAGCACCGCCCGTCACTATGGCATTGATCCGTCAAATCTGAGGCGTTTGTTACGCTCGGCTACTCATTAGCTCGCAACACTTAGATACATCATGATCCTTATAGATCAAACATTGCGGCATTCCGTCGATTCCTAGAAACCTATTGACTCACAATCGGCCAAAGATAACTATCAGTAATAACAAAAAATTTCGAGTCGCAGTGTTTTCAACCATCCGTAATTGGAGTGGCCGATGAAATATGCTTTACTTGCAGGAACAGCGATAGCGCTGATCTATTGCGCCCCGGCACAAGCTGCCGAAACTGTCACCTACAAATATGACGCCAAAGGGCGGTTGGTCGAGGTGAAGCGCACCGGGACGGTGAACAATAATGTCACTACGACCTATCAGCATGATAAAGCTGATAATCGTAAGAATGTGACTACAACTGGATCGACCAACTCCCCTCCACCGCCCTGAACAGATCGCATTCGTTGACAGGGATTTTACAGGAGAGCGGAAAGACCATCGATCAAGCCAGATGGCGCTGCTTCTAATTTCAACCATTCTAGCGTCTGGGCTTGCCGCACCTGCCTTTGCGCAGACTGCCGCGCCCGAACCTTACCGCAACACCGACGAACATGGCGTCGATCTAGTTACCGGCAGTTTCAACATAGACATGGAAGAAGGCAGCATTGGCCCTGCGAATGGCGGGGTAAAGATGGTGCGCTATTACGGGCAGTCGGGCTATCGCGACAATTGGTCAGGCGATTTGCGCAAAACGATGGAAGGCTCGGTCGAAGTCATAACGATCAACTTGGGCAAAATCTCGGAACGCTTTACCAAACAGGGCGGTGTCTGGGTGTCTGCACGCGCTCAGGGAGCTACTTTAACCGAGACCGTCGCAAATGCCGAATTTGTGTATCGCGCGGCGGATGGGTCAAGCGTCACCTATAAATCGCCTACTGCTATCAGCGGGTCTTTTGATTCCACCGCTGTCGATATGCCCGGGGCTTATTGCAATTCGACAAACGCGCTTGCTTGCGGCCTGCCGGTCGAATCGCTGGAGCCAAGTGGCGAGAAATATGCGCTGACTTGGAACGTGCCTGACTATTGCACATGGCCCGCCAACGAGCCGCAAAATGTCGATAACCGGACGTGCAAGACTGTCTATCGCCTTTCTGATGTTCGCAGCAATTCTGGCTATGCCATGAAAGTGAAGTATCAAGGGGATAGCACAGGGAACAACACTGGCGTTCCACCTGCGTGGTTTGTCCGCTCTGGCCTAAAATTTCTCGACCTAAGCCAAGTCTATTGCGACCCCAATGCGTTTAATTGCGATGCTGTGCCCGGAACATGGCCAACTGTCACCTATTCAACGCCGTCCGCTGGTGTGTTTCAGATAACCAATGACGTAAACGGCACTTGGCGGCTTGATAGCAGCAACGGAACGCAAATGCGTATCCGCCGCCCGGGCCAAGCCACCGACACTACCATCGCCACATTCGGCGGCGGCGGTCGAGTGACCTCGATTACCAACAATGGAACGACGCAGAATTACAGTTGGACGACGGGTGCGACCACAACCGTCACAAGCACCAGCGGCGGCGGCGAAACCAGCACAACGGTGTCGACACCAACAATCGGCCAGCCAACCACCGCGACCAACGGCACGGCAAACGCTACTACCTATCTTTATGATGCCAGCAATCGCATTACCCGTGAAACAAGGCCCGAAGGTGACTATACCAACATCACTTATGATACACGGGGCAATGTTACCGAAACCCGCAACGTTGCCAAATCAGGCAGCGGCTTGACTGATATCGTTGGCACGGCAAACTACGATGCAAGCTGCACCAATATCGTCAAATGCAACAAGCCCAATTATACCATCGATGCAAAAAACAATCGCACCGATTATACGTATGATTTGACAACTGGCGAACTGACCCGTGTGCAGCTTCCTGCTGCAACATCGGGCGGCATCAGGCCAGAGGTGAATTATGTCTATACTGGACTGTTTCCGGGCTACCGCGATGCACAAGGCAACTTAGTCGCACCAGCGTTCCCGATATACAAGCTGACTCAGGTAACCACTTGCTCAACGGCAGCCACCTGCGCAGGCACCGCCAACGAAACTAAAGACACATACGCCTATAACACTCCCAATCTGCTGCTTACATCAGTCACCACTGCTTCGGGCGATGGTGCGATTAGCTCGACCGTTACTTATGCCTATGACGGGCGCGACAATCTGGTTAGCGTGGATGGACCGCTGGCGGGTGCAGACGACACGTCCACTTACATCTATGACGCGCAGGATCGCCAGCGCGGTGTGATCGGGGCTGATCCCGATGGTGTAGGCAGCCGCCCACGCGCTGCGGAGCGTTATACATTTGATGTCGAAAGCCGTGTGAACAAGGTCGAATCGGGAACGGTAACCGCCGCAACCGAAGCCGCGCTAAATGCCATGATCGTAGCGCAGACGGTGGACATCACTTACGATGCCAACGGCAACGCTGTGCGCCAGACTGTCTCTGGAACATCAGGCGCGGTTACGGTTACACAATTGACCTATGATGCTGACAACCGATTGCAATGCAGCGCGCAGCGGATGAACCCGGCGGTCTTTGCATCGCTACCCGCCAGTGCGTGCACACTTGGCGCGCAAGGAAGTGGAACTGGCGATTTCGGCCCTGACCGGATCGTGCAGAATAGCTATGACGCCAATGGCCGGGTGACTTTGGTGAAGACCGCTTTTGGCACCGCCGATCAAGCGAATGAAGTTGCGAGCGCCTATACTGCGAATGGGCAGATATCTCACGTGATTGATGCGGAAAGCAACCGCACAGGCTATGTCTATGACGGCCATAACCGGCTTTCACAGACCCGTTATCCGATGCCGACTAAAGGCGCGAATGCCGCAAGCACAACCGATTACGAACAGTTGAGCTATGATGCCAACAGCAATGTCATTATCCGCCGTCTGCGCGATGCGACTAACATAGCACTCACCTATGACAATCTAAATCGAGTGACGCTAAAGGACCTGCCCGGCACCGATCCTGATGTTACTTACACCTACGACCTGCTTGGACGACCATTGTCGGCTGCCACGGCAACAATTACCAACAGCTTCCTTTACGACGCTTTCAGCCGGATGACCCGCGAAACCGGCCAGCAAGGTCAGGTCAATTACCAATATGATGCCGCTGGACGGCGGACGCGGATTACCTATCCCGGCACAACCAGCCTTTATGTTGACACGGTCTATGACGTAACAGGCAATGTGCTGGAGCTGCGCGAAAATGGCCTCACCACTCCTGCGGGTAAACTTGCAACCTACACCTATGACACTCTTGGTCGCCGCCAATCGGTAACCTATGGCAATGGCACAAGTCGCAGCTTCAGCTTTGATGCAACGCAGCGGCTGTCGTCGCTGACCAACAATCCCGCAGGGACAGTGAATGACCAGACGGTCAGCTTTGGCTATAACCCCGCTAGCCAAATCGCGTCGCTGACCAAGAGCGGCGATAACTATGCCTGGAACGGCCATTACAACGTCAACCGCAATTACACTGCAAATGGGTTGAACCAGCTGACCGCAGCGGGAGCAACCGCATTGGGCTATGACGCACGCGGCAATCTGACATCGTCTGGGACGAGTGCTTACACTTACTCCAGCGAGAATCAGCTTCTGACCGGCCCCAATGCGGCATCGCTTGGCTATGATCCTGTTGGTCGCTTGCACAAGATATCGGCTACCGCGACTCCTACGGTCACGCGGTTCCAATATGACGGACAAGACTTGATCGCGGAACATCAGGGCGGCAACATTGTGCGCCGCTATGTGCACGGGCCGGGTGTGGATGAGCCGATTTTATGGTATGAAGGAACGGGCCTTACCAACAAGAGATATCTGATGAGCGATGAGCGTGGCAGTGTTGTCAACATCACCGACGCAAGCGGGGCGACGCTGAACATCAACAAATATGACGAATATGGCATCCCTGCCGCCACCAACATTGGAAGGTTCGGTTATACAGGGCAGACTTGGCTGACAGAGCTGGGCATGAATTATTATAAGGCCCGCATCTACTCGCCCACGCTGGGACGGTTTATGCAAAGCGATCCCATCGGTTATGGCGATGGGATAAATATGTATAATTATGTCGGTGGGGATCCGGTGAATAACAAGGACCCAAGCGGGCTGGCTTGCATGGCAGGGGGTTGCGGTAACGGAATACTCGTTGTTGGCGGTAGTATCGGCCCACTGGTTCGGCGGACATCGGCCTTTGGCCTGAGGTCGCGATCAATTATCGACGCATTGCGAGCAAATCGTCCTGGTATGGAATGTGACATGTTGTGCGAAATCACCCGAGAAATGCAGGCTCACTTTGCGCGAATGCAGAATGTGTCAGAGGGGAATGGGGAAGGATCGGGAGACCAAAATCGTTGCCCTCCCACCGATCCTGATTTAAGGCAAACTTACAACAACGCTCTCAAACTCGCGTTTGAATTATTTAATTCGGCTGGAAGAGACAATGAGATTGTATATAATATTTTCCGTAACAATAAATATGGAAGTTTGGAAACTTACTTTACAGTAAATCCTAGCGGTGGGGGTGAAGTAAATTTTGAACGAAACGGACTAACTTTAGCTTTGTCTGGGCATATCCATGACACTCCAGTCGGCCGTCATGGTATATTTGACTACGCTTATCCGGGTCCTTCCGCAGGAGATATTCGAGCCTCAGAACATTTTACTTCTGCAATATTTATTTTACAAGAAAAATTAGATGGTAAATGGAGAAGCATTTGTTTTTGATTTATCTTATTCATTGATTTAATATAATTCAGTAAGCACATGCTACTAGGTGATAAAAATGAAAAGAAATTCTTCACTTATAATTGCTATATTATTTTATGGATTTTCCTTTGGAGCATTTTATTTACAATATCTTTTAATGATTGCATTTATAAATGCTATTCAGTCAAACAGATGGGATCACCTTACTAAAATTTTCGGCTTAGCTCCACCTGCATCGGATAATTCGAGGTTTTGCTTGGATAATTGTCTGCCACCTATGCCTTTTATATTCGGTTGGATAGGAATTTTTCTATTTATAACGGCTACGCTTATCTTACTAAAAATCTGGTGGAATTCAAAGTAAATATTTCCGTAGGCGCCGAGAAGCGTGCAATATTAGTTACTGTATAATTACTGTGACACGTGCAATAATCTCTAAATAGTGACGCTATGCTGCCTATCGGCGGTAATTCGCAATAAGCGGTCATCCTCATGACTGCGATATGCCGCCTAGCCTATCTCTTAAAAGGCTACGCTTTGTGGTCATAGGTTGAACAATTCAACGCATTCACTATACCCCCCGTGTCAAGCACGGGGCGACGTGGTGGTTGGTTGACGGACTTGGGTCAACCCCTAAGCACCGCCCCCAATTTCCCAGCAGCACCAACCACACGATCCGAAATCGCTTTCAGCTCTTCATCGCCATAGCTTTTCTCGGTAGGCTGCAACGTCACTTCAACGGCCAAACTCACTTGCCTCTCCGGCACACCTTGCCCGGCAAACCTATCAAACAGCCGCACAGCAACGATGTTGTCCTTATCACAGCCTTTGATCGCCCGAACCAGATCACCCGCAGGCTTATCCGCCGGATACAGAAAGGCAAAGTCCCGGGTCACCGCTTGCAACGCTGGCGGCGTAAACGGCGCACGCATGAAGCCCGCCGCTTTTTTTGCCGGAATCGCATCGAGATAAACCTCCGCCGCAATCACGGCGCCGTCCAAATCAAACGCCTTTGCCGTTGCCGGATGCAACGTGCCGAATGCGGCGAGGATATTTTTCGGCCCCATGCGCAATGTCGCGGATTGGCCTGGGTGATAATGATCGCCAGATTCGCCCATGACCATTAGGCTGTCAGTCGCAACGCCTGCTGCCGCGAGTAAAGCCAGAACCTCTGCCTTGGCATCATAAGCATCAAACTTCGGCGCGTTACCCGATGCCCAGCCGCGTGGTGTTTTCTCACCGGCAAGAACCAGCCCTAACGTCAGCCGCTCGTCGCTTGTTCCGTCGCTGGCCACCAAATACCGCCGCCCGATTTCAAACAATCGCACTGACGACGCTCCGCGATCCATATTGCGCTGCGCTGCCGATAGCAGCCCGGGCAGCAACGATGGCCGCATAACCTTCATGTCTTCACTGATGGGGTTGTCGAGGCTCCACGCGCCGCCGCCAAAGGCATCCGCCTCTTTCTGCGGCAAGAACGACCAGTTGATCGCCTCGTTCAGCCCGCGCGCAGCCGCAGTCCGGCGCATCTTGCGTTCCAGCGATTGCAGCGGCGTTGCGGTGGGCAATGCTACACCGTCCGCGCGCGGCAGTGGGGTTGAAACGACATGGTCGAGCCCAACGATACGCACGACTTCTTCGACAAGGTCGGCGGGGCCGTCAATGTCACGCCGCCATGTTGGGATCGACACATTCCAGCTGGGATCGACGGCAAAGCCGAGCCGCGTCAAAATTGCTTTCTGTGTATCGTCATCAACCGAGACTCCGCCTAAGGTGACGGTCAACATCGGCACGAACGGGATTTTGCGTGGCTCCAGTGGTGGCTCGCCCGCCTTGACGATCTCACTCGCCACGCCGCCGCAGATTTCGAGGATCAACGATGTGACTAGCTCAATCCCATACCCCATAAAGCCGGGATCAACGCCGCGTTCAAACCGTGTGCGCGCGTCCGACGTCAGCGCCAAAGCCTGACCGGTTTTGGCAATCCGTTCGGGCGTGAAATAGGCAATTTCGAGCAATACATCAGTGGTCGTGTCCGAACAGCCGGAATGCGCGCCCCCCATGATTCCTGCGATATCGTGAACGCCATTGTCATCGGCAATCACGGTCATGTCGCTGGTAAGCGTGTAGATTTTATCGTTCAGCGCCATGACCTGCTCGCCGTCTTTGGCGCGGCGCGCAACCACGGCTCCCGTCAGCTTGGCAAGGTCATAGACATGGCTAGGCCGTCCAAAGCCGAGCATCACATAGTTGGTGATATCGACCAAAGCCGAAATCGGGCGTTGCCCCGCAGCCTTTAATCGTGCCTGCATCCAATCGGGCGAAGTGCCGTTTTTCACACCTTTGATAACCCGGCCAAAAAAGGCGGGGCAGCCCTCGGCATCATCGGTACGAATTTCGATGGGGCATTTATAGCTGCCAGCCACGGCAGGCGTCTTCAGGGGTTTTAATGTGCCGAGACCCGCCGCCGCCAAATCGCGGGCAATACCATGCACGCCCATGCAATCCTGCCGGTTCGGCGTGATCGCAACGTCAATTACGGGGTCGTCTAGGCCCGCCCAATCGGCAAAACTGACGCCTTTTGGAGCATCGTCGGGCAGTTCAGCGATACCATCATGATCGTCGCCCAAATCGAGTTCGGCCAGCGAGCACATCATGCCGTTCGACATTTCGCCGCGAATCGCGGTGACTTTTAATTCCATACCGTTCGATGGCACGACAGCGCCTGCAGGTCCGAAAATTCCTGTCATGCCCGCACGCGCATTCGGCGCGCCGCAGACGACTTGCACTGGCCCGTCGCCTGCATCAACGACCAGCACTTGCAACTTTTCCGCTTGCGGGTGACGCGAAGCTTTAACGACTTTGGCGATGCGGAAAGCGCGCAGTGCCTCTGCGGGATTTTCGATGCCTTCGACTTCAAGGCCGATGCGGTTCAGGCAATCGGCGACCTGTTCGATGGTCGCGTCGGTTTCGAGATGCGCCTTTAGCCAGCTGAGCGAAAACTTCATGCGCCCACTCCTCCGCTCAGCGTCGGCACATCGAGCGCGTTGAAGCCATAATGTTGTAGCCAACGGTTATCGCCGTCGAAAAACGCGCGCAGATCGTCGATCCCGTATTTCAGCATCGCAAGCCGATCCACGCCAGTGCCAAAGGCAAAGCCTTGCCAGACATCAGGGTCGAGCCCGCAATTCTCAATGACTTTGCGGTGGACCATGCCCGAGCCGAGCACTTCCATCCAACCTTCAGACCCGCCAATCACGCGTTTGCCTTTGACCATCGAATAACCAACATCGACCTCAACCGACGGTTCGGTGAATGGGAAATAGCTCGGCCGCAACCGCAGCACGACATCGTCGCGTTCAAAAAACGCCTTTAGGAACGTCTCCAGCGTCCATTTCAAATGTCCCAGATGGATGCCCTTGTCGATCACCAACCCCTCAATTTGGTGGAACATCGGCGTATGCGTCGCGTCGCTGTCGCTGCGGTAAACCCGTCCTGGCGCGATGATGCGGATCGGGGGCTCTTGCCCAGAATCTACCAAGCCGTTCATCGTGCGGATTTGCACCGGCGATGTGTGAGTGCGGAGCAGCATAGAGCGACCCTCGGCGTCTTTGTTGGGGAAATAAAACGTATCGTGCATCGCCCGCGCAGGATGCGTTTCGGGGATGTTGAGTGCGCTGAAATTGTGCCAATCGTCCTCAATCTCTGGTCCCTCTGCCACGGCAAAGCCCATATCGGCAAAGATTTCGGCAAGTTCGTCCATGACTTGACTAACAGGATGGACAGTGCCGCGCGGCGTTTCGGGCGCAGGCAATGTCATGTCCAGCCGCTCGGTTGAGAGGCGCTGATTGAGTAGTGCGGATTCAAAGATCGTTTTTTGCGCTTCAATGGTTCCGCTTATTGCTACCTTCCAAAGATTTACCTTTTGACCTTTCTCGACCCGTTCTTCAGGCGTCATAGAACCAAGGGTCTTTAGAATTGCGGTCAATTCACCATTCTTGCCCATCACCGCAACGCGCACAGCTTCGAGGCTTTCAATGTCGGCTGCAGCTTCGACTAATCCCATTAGCCGCTTGCCAAGTGCGTCAATATCCATAATCTTCGTCATTCCCGCGAAGGCGGGAATCCATCACCCGCCGGTTAAATTTATCCCTCCGGTGATGGACCCCCGCCTGCGCGGGGGTGACGAACTAGAGGGTAGTTATCTTTACTTTCGTTGCAGCGGAGGAAAGCCAAGATCAATCGCCAAATCCTTCCAATCCGGATTTGCTTCCTCAACCATGTTAATCTTCCACTGCCTATTCCAATTCTTGATCCGCTTTTCCCGTGCGATGGCCAATTCCATCGTGCCTAACTGTTCAAACCAGACCAATATCTTTGTGTCGTTGTCTTTCGAGAAACCCTCAAAACTTCCTTCGCGGTGCTGGTATACACGCTGCATCAGGTTTGATGTTACGCCGGTGTAGATTGCTCCCTGTCGGCGGTTTGCCATTATGTAAACCGTCGGCTGAAAATCTTCACGCACCGCATCCCACCTTCGTCATTCCCGCGCAGGCGGGAATCCATCACCCACCGCTTAAGTTCATTCTTCCGGTGATGGGCCCCCGCCTTCGCGGGGGTGACGAAAGTTGTATTACGGCAGCTCTGTTCACTCTGCATAAGCAAATGGGCGCGAACGGCAAGTACCGCTCACGCCCATTTGCGCATTATTTGTCCCCGCCTTCGCGGGGATGACGAAGTTACGCTGCCTTGGGCAGTGCGGCCTTTGCTTGCGCGATGATGGCGCTAAATACAGCGCCTTCGTTCATCGCCAGATCGGCAAGAGTTTTGCGGTCCAAATCAACATTGGCCAGTTTCAAACCGTGCATGAACACGCCGTAGGTCATGCCTTCGGCACGGACAGCGGCGTTGATGCGTTGAATCCACAAAGCGCGGAAATTGCGCTTGTTCGCCTTGCGATCGCGATACGCATATTGGCCAGCCTTTTCGACGGCCTGCCGCGCGATGCGGATGGTATTTTTACGACGGCCGTAAAAGCCTTTTGCCTGCTCCAAGATGTTCTTGTGCTTAGCGCGGGTGGTAACACCCCGTTTGACGCGTGCCATAGTTCAGCGCTCCTTATTTCAAGCCGTAGGGCGCCCAGAGGCGGACATGGCCCACATCGGCGTCGCTGAGCACATCGGTGCCGCGGTTTTGACGAATATATTTGCCATTATGGCTCATCAGACGGTGACGTTTACCGGCTACGCCGCACTTCACTTTGCCTGTTGCGGTGAATTTGAAGCGCTTCTTCACACCGCTTTTGGTCTTTAGCTTGGGCATTTTGGTCTCCTTTGGAAGTCCGTGTCAGACAAACATGGCAGCCCTTTTAGCCAGCCTGTCTATTCGGAAGCGGCGCAGTTAGATGGATTCGCAGTCGAATGCAAGCGGAATGGCGCTTTGCGGCTTAGTTTTCGTCGCGCGCCGCATGGAGTCCCTGAAGCGGATCACCCAGCGCTTTCATTCGCGCCATCGCTGCGACGGAAACAATCGGCTTATCCAAGGCCAGATATTGTTTGGGCGCCATGCCGAAAAAACGTTGGAAATCTCGGTTGAAATGCGCCTGATCATAATATTGCGGATCAAGGATTTCGCCCCATTTCGCCTCTGGTTGCCGCATCAGCAGCGCCAACGTCCGCAAAAACCGCTGCCGCCGGATCAGCAATTTGGGTGGAAAACCAAATACCCGCTTTGACAGCCGTTCCAGCTGCATACCGTTCACGTTAAGCCGTTCGGAAATTTCGGCCACGCTTGCTACGTCCGGATCGAGCAAAGCGGCATGGAACCCCTGGATCAGTTCGTCATCGTTTTTTGCTGAAGAAGGCGTTTGCATCAGCGATTGAAGCAACGCGTTATCAAAGATCGCTGCAACATCGTCCAACGTTTGAGCGGCAGCGACAGCCGGAAGCAACGCAGCAAAATTGGCGCGGGTCTTAACCAAATGGGCATCCACCGATTGATCGGCAAAGCGCGACGCCGGAAGGCCCGTCAAATGCTGCCAGCCGAGCGGCAGCAAACCAAAGCTGGCGATCCGCATCGACACACATCCAATACGGGTAGCGCGACTGCTATGCCCGACGAGCGTTACCGGCGACACAAGCTTCAATGGTTCGGGGTACGCACTGCCCTGCACTGCGCCGCTGCAAACATAGCGAACGCTACCCCATTCTGGGTGGAGCAAATCCTCAACCATCTGGCCGTCGGGGCTGTTGACCTCTGCTATGTAATAGGTCGTGACATAGGGGCGCAGGTCGGCATGGGGCGCAACGAATTGCGCGCTGGTAATGCCACCTGCTGCTTCCACTATTTGCGGCCCATTGTTGATCGACATCGAACAATATCGTGTGATTCTTTGTAATTATGCGATTTTGTGACGCAAATTTGCAGGCATTGCAAGATATCCGTCGCGTCTAATGGTTACAGGCGAGCGCTTCCAACACGTCTTCGAGCCGCGCCGGATCACCAAGCGCTATGACATGGCCCTCCGATGCTGCATGTAAGGGATCACCGTTCCAGTCGCACATGATGCCGCCTGCACCTTCGACAATCGGCACCAAAGCTGCAAAATCATGCAGTTTCAATCCGGTTTCGACCACCAGATCAACATGGCCCGATGCCAACAACCCGTAATTATAGCAGTCGCCGCCCCAGACGGTTCGCTGGTTGGTCTTTGCCGCCAGAGCCATGAAATGTTCGGCGCTGTGATTGTCGAAATATTGCGGCCCGCTGCTGGCGAGAACGATATCGGATAATTCGCGGCACTGCCGGGTTTTCGCGGGCTTGCCGTTCAACAAAGTCGGGCGACCGGTAACGCCCAGCCAGCGCTCGCCGCTGATACACTGGTCGATGATACCTAGCACCGGAAAGCCATCTTGCAACAGGGCAATCAAAGTGCCAAAAATCGGGCGTCCGGCCATAAAGCTGATCGTGCCGTCTATCGGGTCCAGCACCCAGCACCGGCCCGATGTGCCGTCCTTTGTGCCAAATTCTTCGCCGACAATGCTGTCGCTGGGGCATTCATTGTCAAGGATCGCGCGGATCGCGGCCTCTGCTGCACGGTCTGCTTCGGTCACAGGTGACTGATCAGCCTTTGCCTCATGCGCAAAATCAGCGCGAAACAACGGCCGAATAGCCGCCCCCGCCGCATCGGCCAGACGGTTGGCAAGGCTGATATCGGCCGGCGTCATCAATCGAACAGCGAACTGACCGAACTTTCATCGGCAATCCGCTTGATCGCCTCGCCCAGCAATGGCGCGATGGGGAGGATACGGATTTTCTTGCTGTCACGTGCAGCATCAGAGGCGATGATCGAATCGGTGATGACCATTTTGCGCAAGGATGACGCGTTGACACGGTTGACCGCCTCTCCCGACAGCACGCCATGCGTAATATAGGCAACCACATCCGATGCACCCGCCGCTTTTAAGGCGTCCGCTGCGTTACACAAAGTGCCCGCACTATCGGCGATATCGTCGATCAGGATGCAGAACCGGTCTTTCACATCGCCGATGATATTCATGACTTCGGAGACGCCCGCCTTTTCGCGGCGTTTATCAACGATCGCGAGCGGCGCATCATTGATTCGTTTGGATAACCCACGCGCACGCACCACGCCGCCAACGTCTGGTGATACGACGGTGATCGCCTTATCACCGTGACGCTCCATTATATCGACGCTCATCACCGGCCCTGCGAAGAGATTGTCAGTCGGGATATCAAAGAAACCCTGAATTTGTCCGGCGTGCAGATCAACCGTCAGGACGCGGTCTGCCCCCGCCTTTGTAATCAAATTGGCCACAAGCTTTGCCGAAATCGGCGTCCGCGGACCGGGTTTGCGGTCTTGCCGCGCATAGCCAAAATAGGGCAACACCGCTGTGATCCGCTTCGCCGAAGAGCGTTTCAACGCATCAATCATGATCAGCAGTTCCATGAGATTGTCGTTCGCGGGATGGCTGGTCGATTGGACCACGAACATGTCTTCGCCGCGCACATTTTCGTGAATTTCGACAAAAATTTCGTTGTCGGCAAAGCGTCGGACGCTTGCATCGGTCAACGGCAAGCCAACATAATCAGCGATGCCTTTGGCCAAGGGCAGGTTGCTGTTGCCAGTTATCAATTTCATGCGCGTGTGTTCCCGATTCCCGTCGCAGATTTGACGTGCCTCTAACGGCCTGACGCAAAACTGACAATCGCCTTGCAGCCCTCGGCTGTGGACAATAGACAGATTATATGACTGACACCCTCTCGATCGCAATTGCTCAAATCAACCAGCGTGTGGGCGACTTGAAAGCTAACGCTGATTCGATGCTGGAATGGCGCCAGAAAGCCGAGGCACAAGCGGGCGATGTCGACCTGATCTTATTCCCGGAACAACAACTGATCGGCTATCCGGCGGAGGATTTGGTTCTGAAGCCCGCGTTCCAAAAGGCGGCGGCGCACGAGCTTGACCGATTGGCAGCCGCGACCGCCGATGGTGGTCCGGCGATGCTGGTTGGTTCGATCCTGAAAGAGGAGAGCGGACTGTTCAATATCGTTGCTTTGCTCGACCGCGGAAAAATTGTGGCAATCCGCAAAAAACACGAGCTGCCCAATTACGGCACCTTTGACGAAAAACGGATTTTTACCAGCGGGCCATTACCCGAACCTGTCGAATTTCGCGGTGTGAAATTGGGCCTGCCTATTTGCGAAGATGGTTGGTTACCCGCTGTGTCGAAACATCTGGCCAATCAAAACGCGGAAATCCTGATCTCGGTCAACGGCAGCCCTTATGAAATCGATAAGGATGACCGGCGGCTACAACAGGTTTTTGCCGCCCGCGTTGCCGAAACCGGACTTCCGGTATTGTTCCTCAACCGCGTTGGCGGACAGGACGAGCTGGTCTTTGACGGCAGTTCGTTCGTGCTAAACGCTGATGGTGTGGCCGCGCACCGCCTTCCCGATTGGGAGGAGCATCTGGCGATCACGCATTGGACGCGCGGCGATACCGGCTGGTCCTGCGCGGCTGGCGCATTGGCCAAATGGGAAGATCATCCCGCCGACATCTATTCTGCAATGGTGCTGGCGCTGCGTGACTATGTGAACACGAACCGCTTTCCCGGCGTTGTGCTGGGGCTATCGGGCGGGATTGACAGTGCAATCTGCGCCGCAATTGCCGCCGATGCTCTGGGGCCCGACCGTGTTTGGTGCGTGATGCTGCCCAGCCGCTTTACGGGTCAACTCAGCCTCGATCTTGCCGCCGAGTGTGCGGCAATGATCGGCTGCAAACTTGAAACCATTCCCATTTCACCCGCCGTCGATGCCTTTGACGATATGCTTTCGGGTAGCTTTGCCGATGTCGAGGTCGATATAACCGAAGAGAATGTCCAGTCGCGTATTCGCGGGCTAACCTTGATGGCATTGTCCAACAAGTTCGGCCACATGCTGCTGACCACCGGGAACAAGAGTGAGATGAGTGTCGGGTACGCAACCATCTATGGTGACATGGCGGGCGGCTATAATCCGTTGAAAGACGCGTATAAAATGACGGTGTTCGCGATCTCGCGCTGGCGCAATGCCAATCGTTGCCGCATCGGCCTTGGTCCCGACGGACCGGTAATCCCCGAAGCGATCATCACCCGCCCGCCCAGCGCCGAACTGCGCCCTGATCAGCAAGACAGCGACAGCCTGCCCGCCTATCCGGTACTCGACGAAATTTTGCTGGGGTTGGTTGAACAGGAATTATCTGTCGATGAAGTCACTGCAAAGGGCCACCCGCGTGAAGTCGTAGAGCGCATCGAACGGCTGCTGTATATTGCCGAATATAAACGCCGTCAGGCACCGCCGGGTGTGAAGCTGGGCTCGCGCAACTTCGGCCGAGATCGGCGTTACCCCATCACCAATGCGTTTCGGAGTGGGTGAGCAATTTCAAAATTGCTGCTTTGCTGAGAGGTCGCGCAAACTGTTTCGCGCAAAGCCGCAAAGAAAGATAAGGGCTCAGCCCTTTTTCTCAGCCTCGCTTGTGCCTCTGGGTACGTGAAATTGAATGGCTGCGCCCAACCTTGTTTGTCTTAGCGGCTTTGCGCGAAAAAAATGCACGTCCCCTGCAGCTTCCGTGCGACGATCATTATCGACGCAATAGCCAGCCGAGCCAAGTGCCTGAACTATCGTTGACCTGCATTCGCACCGGAACACTCGCAACCCCTGCACATTCCAGACAACGCACTTGCGCGCCTTGTGTTGTGGTCAACATCTGCAGGTCCGCAGCCACCCGGTCGAATAGTATCTGCTGTTGCCAAGCTGCATGGGCGAACAGGTCGGCGGGCGCTTGCGAATGCGCAGGCTGCGGTAGAAATGCACCCAATAATCCGGCGGCAAAATCGCCCTGTGGATCAATATATTGCGCGTGCCACTCATCCTTGCCTAGCTTCGCCAGCTTAGCCGCTTCGGCAAGAGCGTCGTCCAGATCGCCCATCCGGTCGACCAGCCCCGATTGCCGCGCTGTACCGCCTGCCCAGACGCGGCCTTGGCCGATGGCATCGACTTGCTCGACGGTCTTTTTGCGCGATGTGGCAACACGCGTCAGGAAATCACGATAGCCTTTTTCGATCACACTTTGCGCCATCCGGTCAAACACGGGGCTAACCCCGCCGAGAACATCGGGCTCCCCCGAAAGCGGCGTGGTTTTGATGCCGTCGCTTGTCACACCCCATTTGGCGAGTGCTTCGCGACCTGACGGGATCACACCAAAAATACCGATTGAACCGGTGATTGTTGACGGTTCGGCAAAAATCGTCGTCGCAGGCGTGGATATCCAATAACCCCCGCTAGCCGCAAGATTGGCCATCGACACCACCACAGGCAGCTTTTTCTTTTTCGCAGCCTCCAGAGCTAGCCGGATTTTTTCCGATGCTGTGACCGAGCCACCGGGCGAATCAACGCGCACCACCAACGCTTTCAGATCATCGTCCTCCAACGCCGCATAAATCAAATCGGCAATGGTATCGCCCGCCGCTGTTCCCGGCCCGGATTTGCCATCGACGATTTCGCCCGCAACGGTGATGACACCAATCGGCGCGCCATCATCGGCGGGGCTATGCGCTGCAAGCAAAGCATCGGGCCGCGTTGCCGCAAAGCCGCCAATGGTTTCGGCGCGGTCCTTGCCCACTTTTGACGCGACATAGCTTCCAAACGCGATCCGGTCGCCAAGTTTGTCCACCAACCCATTGGTCAACGACAATTGTGCCAAATCGCCCTTCGCTCCTTCGACTTGCCCCGCCGGATCAGTCAACAATCCATCCAGTTTCGCTTTGGGCCGCGCCGTTGCTACATCGGCGCGCCATTGGCCCCAGATTTCGTCGTAAAAGGCTTGCGTTGCCGCTTTGGCCTCGGGCGACTGGTCGGCGCGCAGATAGGGTTCTACCGCGCTTTTGTATGTACCGACGCGGTAAACATTGGCCTTTACGCCCAATTGCTCGAGCAATCCCTTGTAATACAATCGCGATCCGCCGGGGCCAGTGGGCATCACGCCGCCCAAGGGATCGACCCAGATTTCGCTGGCATGCGCGGCAAGTTGATAGCCATCATCGCTATAACCCGTGGCAAAGGCATAAATGGGCTTTCCAGCTTTTTTGACCCTATCCAGACGGTCACCAATCGCCGCAAGGCTGGTCTGTCCGCCGCCCATAAAGCGATCAAGATCAAGCACGACGGCTTTGATCCGGTCATCGCGCACCGCAATGTCAAGCGAGCGCAGGATGTCGCGCTGCCGGAATTCGCGCACCGGCACACGCTGCGACATTAACACCTCGACGGGATCAAGCGCGGCGGGTTGTTCCGACACAACGCCATCGAGTTGCAAATACAGCGCACCGTCGCGCACCGCGCCGGGATTGGGGCCGCTGGAGAGAAACGCATAAAGCGCAAAGAAAAAGAGCAGCAAGAACAGCAGCGCCAGCCCGTCCTTGATGACCACAAGGAACCGCCAAACGCTTTTCATAAATGCCATATTACGTTGCCCTACTCTTTCTCCGCCTATGTAAGACACAGGCGGCAACTTTCCAGCGGCAATTCGATTAACCCACCAGCCAGGCAGGCGAAAGGGGCCGCCCCGCTTGGAACGACCCCTTTCTTACACGGGTCAGCAGCCAGACAGCCGCTGCCGGGAGTGGAATTTCTGCTGTTACCAGCAGCCGATCTCCCGAACGGAATTGCCCGACCCCTTAACTGAACCATGAGACATCGGATCACCTCCTTTCGTTAGTTGAAAATGGATTGCGTGTTGCATCAAATTGCCCTCCGCGACTCGGAAAATGAATCAAACCGCCGCGCAAAACAAGACTTGAAATTTAAATTTTTAGCGGCAATTATCTTGCCTCTCGTTTTGAGGGTATTTAGCCTCTTTTCTCTACCTGTAGCTATGCTCGGCAATCCTCAACCACGCGGCCGATTTCTGACCAGACGGGAATGGCAATGTTCAGCGCACCGTTAAGTTCAAGCGCAATGCGCCCCCGGCTGAATGCCAACGCGTCGAGTATTGGGTCCGTCACACCGATTTCACTGGCCGCATAGGCCGGTTTCCCGCCTGCGGGTTGAACGGTAAGCGACTTAGACGTCGAACTGGTCCGTACTGTCATCGTGCCGCCTCGGTCGCTTGCGCGCGAAAGGAATATCCGCGCGTCAGCCTTGTCACAGCGCAACGTCGCCAATGCATCGGCACCCGGCGCACCATAAAGTGCAATCGAACCCCGCTCGTCACGGCGATAAACCCAGCTACCGTTGGCCATCGTCCAGTCGGTCCAATGTCCGATTGGTTGGGTGATAACGGTTTTCGTGTAAACACCTCCAGACTCTGGAATTCTGGTCGGCTGGGGAACGGGCACCGGCTTGCTTTGCGGCGGTAGCGGCACACAAGACGTTGCGAGCATGATCAGCATCGCAGAAAGGATTAGGGATCGCATTCGCATCTTATGGCCAAAAGCGCGCCGCCGCGCTAGGCCCCATTCCGATGAAGCCGTCTAAAATCAGGATTGACCAGTTGCTCGTCGAACGCGGGCTAGCCGAAAGCCGCACGCGGGCGCAGGCGTTGATTATGGCAGGGCTGGTCATGCTGGGCGACAAACGTGCCGATAAATCGGGGCACCAGGTTTCAGAGGACGCGGAAATCACCGTTAAAGGGCAGGATCATCCCTGGGTGTCTCGTGGCGGAGTAAAGCTGGCGCATGCGCTGGAGGCGTTTGCGATTGATGTGACGGACTTGGTGGCGGTTGACGTGGGCTCATCAACCGGCGGCTTTACCGATGTGCTTTTGACCCAGGGTGCCGCGAAAGTGTTTGCGGTCGACAGTGGCACCAACCAATTGGCTTGGAAATTGCGCGCCGACGACCGCGTAGTAGTCCATGAACAGACTAGCGCGCGGATATTGACCGAGCAGCAGATCACCGAACCGGTGGATCTCATCGTTTGCGACGCAAGCTTTATCAGCCTGTCCAAGGTACTCGAACGGCCATTGGCGTTTGCCAAGGATGGCGCTCAGTTGGTTGCGCTCATTAAACCGCAGTTCGAGGCGGGCCGCACCGAAGTTGGCAAGGGCGGCGTTATCCGCGATGCTGCGATCCATGAAAGAGTCTGCACCGAGGTTCAGGCTTGGCTCGAAAGCAATCGCTGGTCAGTGAGGGGCCTAACCGAAAGCCCGATCACCGGGCCAAAGGGGAATGTGGAGTTTTTAGTTTGGGCGGTGAAGGCCTAAACTCAAAACCCCACAAACACCGCAGCCTCATCCACTGATTTCCGCTCCGACACCACTGCATTCGCCGGAAAACTCTCCTCTGGCCAGCCGAGCGCGATGCTTTTCATGATCACCTGATCGTCGGCGATCCCTGCATGTTCGCGCACCACGGGCGATTGCATAATGCCTTGGCTGTTGATGACCGCACCCAGCCCGCGTGACCACGCCGCGTTAACCAATGCTGTTGCCACGGCACCGCAATCGAACGGCGTATCATCGCTGCCATCGCAGACCTTATCATAAGTGATGATCACACACACCGGCGCGTCAAACTGGCGGAAACCGCGCAAGACCCAATCCTGACGCTGTTCGGCGTTATCGCGGGCGATGCCCATCGCGGTGAACAATTGCTTGGCAACGCCGATTTGCCGTTCGCGGTGCTGCCCCTCGAAAGCATTGCCGGTGCGGAACTCGCGCGACTGCGGCACGCCCGCGATCATGCGTTCAGTATTGCCTTGGCGGATGCGATCGAGCGGCTCGCCAGTAATCACATAGAAATTCCAAGGCTGCGTGTTCATCGACGACGGCGCTCGCATAGCAAGCGCGAGAATTTCTTCGATTAGTTTTTGCGGAACGGGATCGGGTTTGTAACCGCGGATGCTCCGCCTACCCATGATGACGTCGTCAAATTCCATTACTGATCCCCAGGTGATTGAAGCGATTTTGGCGGCGATAGATGCAAATCTTCATTATGCCAAATCCAACCGGTGCAGATCAACGCCGATCGCAAATACCGATTTACCGCCATTTGCCTTTTGAATGACGCGAATCTTGTTCACGGCATTGCCAAATTCGATGCGCGACCAGCTTTTGCCGCCATCTTGCGTCTCAAAGCCGCCTTTGGTGGTGCCGACCCAACCACGCCTTTCATCGACAAAGCCGATCCCGAATTCGCGAACACCTGCTTCGTCAACCAACGACAGTTCTTTCCAGCTTTTGCCGCCATCAACGGTCTTGATGACAACCCGTTTATTACCCGCCGCCTCGTCATAGCTTTGCACCGTGGCATAACCAACTTTGCGCGATGGCCAGTTCATTTTCCAAACATTTTCCTGTTTGCGGTTCGATCTCCACACCGGTTTCCAGCTTTTGCCTGCATCGCTGGTCATCAACATCAGTGCATCGCCTTCGCCGCTATCGGATAGCCCAGATGCGCACACAAATCCGGTTTTGGCGTCATGGAATTTTACGTCAAGGATCATCCCGGCATACGCCGTCAGGTCGATGACTTTCCAGCTTTCGCCATCATTTTCAGACCGGAGCATCATCGCGTTACCGCCGACACGGCCTGCGGCTGTGATGATATGGCTATTGCGCATTTCGCCTTGAAATATCCGCTTCACTGGCAAGATATCAATGCCGCAAATGCCAGCGACTTTATCGATTCCTGGAGCAGTAACCGCCGTCCACGTCACGCCGCCATCGGTCGTCTTATACAGTGGATTTGTATCGGTAACGCTGGGGTAATAGTCGGTACCCACATTACCCAGATAGCCCGTCTTTGCATCGACAAAACCCAGTGCGCGAATGAATGTGCCGGGCTGATCCCAAACCTTGGCCCAGCTTTCGCCGCCATCGGTGGTCGAATATAGTTTTCCCTCGCCATTGCCGTACCAGCCGGTCAGCGCATCGACGAAGCTGATATCATCCTGTTTGCCGCGATAGGCGATGGTCGGCAGTTTTTTCCACGTGGGTGCTGATGCCGCGAAAGTGGGACGGGCAACTGCTGCGGCCAAGCTTCCGGCCAGCATCAGACGGCGTGAAATAGTATGCATGATCGTCTCCCCAGCAGGTTGGGGGAATATTCATGAGAAGCTTGAATTGGAAAAGCCGCTTTCGGCTTTGAAACAACTGCGTTCGACCAACGACGTATGCGCTACCGGTCTTTCTCCGCCTCTATTTCGGCTTCAAGTGCTTCATACTCGGCACAAGCTTTATCGTCTCCGTCGGCGCAATCATCGCGGGCTTTGTCACGCTTACGGGCGAGCTTGCCCATTTGCTCCTCGCGCTTACGAATGTCGCGCCCGCGTTTTTCGTCACTTTCGGACTGGCTGGTGGTCAGGACATCGGCGGTTTTGGACACAACCTTAACGGGCAACATCACGACGTCTTTGACAATAGACGTCACGCATCCACCTAGCAACAGCGGCAAAGCCAGATATGCAAATTTCGTCATCTTAACCCTCGACCGGACAAGTTTGCACGCCATTAGCAGCAAAAGCCTGCATTGTCCCTTAACGAAACTGACCCTGAACGAAACGCCATGCTACCAATGTGCCTTTTGACAATTGTTTACACCCGTAATGTGATAAGCATCATGCTCCACAGGAGGAGAAAAATCATGAAGAATATCAACAGAGGCATTGCCGAGTTTATCGGCACATTCTGGCTGGTGCTGGGCGGCTGCGGCAGCGCCGTATTGGCGGCGGGGTTTCCAGATGTCGGCATCGGATTGCTCGGCGTGTCGCTGGCCTTTGGCTTGACCGTGGTGACCATGGCCTATGCGATTGGCCATATTTCCGGATGCCATTTGAACCCGGCGGTGACGTTGGGCCTTTGGGCTGGCGGACGTTTTGATGCCAAAGATATCCCGCTCTATATCATCTCGCAGGTGCTGGGCGCGACTGCAGCGGCATTCACACTCTATGTCATCGCTACTGGCAAAGGCGATTATTCGCTGGCAGCCAATGGTCTTGCGGCAAATGGCTATGATGCCGCATCGCCGGGCAAGTATGGCATGGCGACGGCATTTCTGGTCGAAGTATTGCTGACCTTTTTCTTTCTGTTCATCATCATGGGTGTAACCGATGGCCGCGCACCAGCCGGTTTTGCTCCGTTAGCGATTGGTTTAACGTTGGCATTGATCCATCTAATCTCGATCCCCGTCACCAACACCTCAGTCAATCCAGCACGCAGCACCGGCCCTGCGATCATCGTTGGCGGAATGGCGCTCCAACAGCTTTGGCTGTTCTGGGTCGCGCCGATATTGGGCGGACTGCTCGGCGGCTTTGTTTATCGCGAACTGACGAAGACCTTGCGTGATTAAATAAAATGCCCGGACATGCTCGACAACGCCAGCATTTGGAGCGAAAGAGCGAGCATGTCCGGACATAAATCTCAACGCCGCCGTGGTGCAGCGCAAACCAGCGGCAATCCCAAATTCTGGGGCCGTCACGCCGTTATGGCAGCTATCGAAAATCCCGAGCGGCGGATCATCAAAGTCTGGGGGGTCAGGGAGACGCTTGCCGGGTACGATTTGCCATCGAATTTGCCTCTGATTTATTGCCAATCTGAGGACCTTGCCCGTTTCGTACCCAAAGATGCACCGCATCAGGGGATCGTAGCCGAGATCGCGCCGCTCGAGGATGTCTGGCTAGGCGACATATTGGAACAACATGAAGGCGACCCGCGGCCGATCCTTATCCTCGATCAAGTGACCGATCCGCATAATGTCGGCGCGATTTTCCGTTCGGCAGCGGCCTTTGATGCCATCGCTGTGGTGACGCAAGACCGGCATGCCCCACCCGAATCAGGGGCACTGGCAAAATCCGCGTCGGGCGCACTCGAAGTTGTGCCATGGGTCCGCGTTGTGAATTTGGCGCGCGCTTTAGAAGAAATTGCTGAGCATCAATATTGGCGGATCGGGTTGACTGGCAACGCCGAAGTGACGCTTGGCGAAGCGCTTGCGCCGCAACGCAATGCGCTTGTTTTAGGTGCCGAGGGCGAAGGGATGCGCCGCAATATAGAGGAGCATTGCGACCAGCTGGCAAAGCTGCCAATCAGTGCCCAGATGGAAAGTCTGAATGTTTCCAACGCCGCAGCGATTGCGTTGTATGCCGCCCATATGGCGCAAATAGGGAAGGATGTCTGAATGAAGTTGAAACGTTTTGCGGCCATGGGCCTCGCGATCGTTGCCCCGTTGAGCCTTTCGGGCTGTCTGCTGCTTCCCGGCGAATTTGTGTCGGAGATGACCGTCCTGAAATCGGGGGAGTTCAATTTTTCCTATAAGGGCGAAATCCAGCTGGTTGGCCTTGCCAATTTGTTGAAAAACGATCTGGAAGGCGAAGGCCTTGAGGCAGCCGAGTTTGAAGCGACCTGCTACGGCGAAGCGCCGGAGGAAAAGAGCAAAGACGAAACGGTAAAAGAAAAGAAGAAAGAGGCGGCTAAACAGAAAGCGCAAAACGAAACCTATGCGACGCAAGCTGCGCTTGGCACGATCACTGGTCAGCAAGGTTCGACCGCGGCATCGCGGACGTCGCAAGAAGATTCCTCGCTGAACCAGACAGCCGAACCAGACAGCGCAGCGGACGATGAAGCAGAAGAAGGCGCGGCTGACGCTGCCACTGCAGTCGAGGAAGCCGCAGCAGCGGCAGGTGAAGCAGCTACCGAGGCGGAGGCCGATCTCGAAGATGAATTCGAAGAACGCGATTGCACTGCACCGGAAATTGCCGAACAGAAAAAAGATTGGGACGACCAGCAGCTCCGCCGCAAAAAGGAAAAAGAACAAAGCAAAAAAATGTTCGCGGCATTGCTCGGCGGCGTCGACCCTGATGATCCAAAAACGATTGAGCGCTTCACCAAAGAGGTTGAGCGGCTCGCCGCATGGAACAAGGTTGAACATATCGGCAATGGCGTGTTCAAAATCGATTATTCAACCAAAGGCCATCTTGGCGATGACTTCGCCTTTCCGGTGATCCCGCGATATGCGCTGGGCAATCCGATGATCTATATCAGCCGTTGGGACAATGGCCGCGTGCGGATAGAGGCACCGTCGTTTCACAATGATCCTGACATGTCGATGGCGGCATTGTTGGGAGCCGGCGGAATGATGCCGGGCATGGGGATGAAAGGCAAAGACGTCGACCCGCTGGAGGTGAAAGGCACATTCACGATCCGCACCGACACCAACATCCTTGCCAATAACAGCGAGGAAGGCCCCAGCGAAGTCGGCGGCCTGCAAGTGCTGACTTGGGATATCGGTCCGCGCACCTTTGGCCCGCCAATGGCTTTGCTGAAGCTGGTCAACTAAACCGATGGGTTTGACGGCGGAGCAACTGAACGGATCGCTCGATGCATTGGCGAAGCGTGAAAAGCGCTTTGCCACAGCGTTGAAAGCAACGGGTTATCCAGAGCCGCGTACGCGCGAACCAGGCTATGCCACCCTGCTGCGAACTATAGTCGGCCAACAGGTTAGTGTCGCGGCAGCAGCATCGGTGTGGAATAAGCTGGAAGCATTGCTCGGCGAAGGCTGCGCGCCCGAAAAGTTGCTTGAACAAGATTTTGACGCGCTGCGTGCCTGCGGGCTTAGCCGTCAGAAACAAGGCTATGCCCGCAGCCTGGCCGGGCTGGTAATTTCCGGCGCATTGCCGCTCGATGCCTTGCCGACGGATGACGAAGAAGCGATTGCTTACCTGACGCAAGTCAAAGGCATCGGTCGCTGGTCCGCCGAAATTTACCTGTTATTTGCCGAAGGACGCGGCGACGTTTGGCCAGCAGGCGATCTGGCAGTGCAAGAGGGCGTGAAGCGGATACTGTGCCTAGACGAACGCCCGTCAGAAAAGGCTATCCGTGAGATTGCGGAAGGCTGGCGACCCCATCGCGGGGCAGCGGCGATCTTTACTTGGCATATATATGCCGAGGGTTTTCAGGCGATTTGAATCGCCGCTAGCTTGCGCTCTGCTATCAGCTGGTGCATCATAACGTCATGAAGCGAGAAACTGCCCTAACACGCTTGGAACCGTTTGAAGACCGCCTCCGCGCAAGCGGCGTCAGTGCTTTATATCTGTTCGGTTCGACGGCGAGAGGCGAAGCAAATGAAACTTCGGATATTGATCTTCTGTTCGACTATGACCCAAGCTCGTCTTTTTCATTATTCGATCAGGCGAGGCTGATGCTGGAATTGTCCGACGGACTGGGATCTAGGGTTGATCTTGTCTCGCACAGAGGTCTGCGCCCTCGGCTAAAGTCGCGTATTGAAGGCGAGATGGTTCGGATATTCTGATGGCAGCAGTTGCCGACATATTGGACGATCTAGCACTTTTGATAGAGCGGGTTCAGGCATCCGTTGATGGACGCAGTTATGAGCAGTTGGTCGAAAACGCTGAAGCTTATGATGCATTGACTTATCGCCTCGCGATGGTGGGAGAGACGTGCAAGAAACTGCCTGAAGACCTCAAAAAACGGCATCCGCTGGTGCAATGGCGCGAAATGGCCACTTTCCGAAACTTTGCCAGTCATGACTATTTCGGAGTCGATGGGAACCTTGTGTGGCGAGCGGCCCAAAGCCTCAGTCCGGTAGAAACAATGATGAACGAGGAGCGCACCCGGCTCGGCATCGATTAGAACTGGAACGATCCAGCTTCTAGAGCTTCAAACCCGGGTTCAGCGTCATCATTTCCAGCACAAAGGACTTGGGTTTTTTGAACAGCTTGCTTTTCCGGTTCACCGTCAACCCCAGTAAAGCCGCCGCTTCCATCACGAAATGTACGCAGTTTTGCTTGTTCAGATTATAGCTTTTACCCGGCAAGTTGCGCCATTTTTCCACATGCGCGATCAATGCCTGATATTGCGCGTCGTCCAGCGTCAGCGTGAAGTGCGCGTTTGAATCCTTGATATATTTCGTCTCTTTGGTCTCGATAATGCCGGTAACCGAACCGAGCAGGATCGCCGGCGAAGTAGTTTTCGCGGTGAAACCGTAATTGGTATCGATAACTTCTCCGGTTGTTTCAACCGTTCCCTTTAGGGTGAAGAAGGCGTGCGGGAAATGGTCGCCGAAATCATGACTATAGAATGTCGCAATGATCTCAGCCCGCGCTTGTGCCGGGGATATAATCAGCAGGAGCGCTAGGAACAGCGCAGTTAGTCGTGGCATGCAAAGTCCTTCCTTACCAACCGAATTATCGCGCTACGCCCGCGACTGCAAGCAGGGGTTGATCGAAACGGGGTTTTCGGCTGCTGACATCTGTGCAAATAAGGAGCGCAGGAGAGACATATCATGACGGATAATCGAAAAAGCATATTCATCACCGGGGCTGCATCGGGGCTTGGCCGCGAAGTCGCGCGGTTCTTTGCTGCTAGGGGCTGGTTTGTCGGCCTTGCCGATGTGAATGATGCGGGCACGGCTGAAACCGCTGCGATGCTGCCCGTCGGGCAAAGCTCTGCGCACCATCTAGATGTTACCGACCGCGCGCAATGGGCAACGGCGCTGAGCGAGTTCGTTGCGCATACAGGCGGCACCGTCGATGTGCTGTTCAACAATGCGGGTATTGGTGCTGGCGGCGCGATTCAGGATATGACCGACGCCGATATCGACCGGCAGATTGCGATCAACTTTACCGGCGTAGTCAGCGGCATCCGTGCGGTATTTCCTTATTTGCGCCGAGGTTCGTGCGTCTTGAACACCAGCTCGGCAGCCGGAATTTACGGTGTGGCGGGCCTTAGCGTGTATAGCGCCACCAAATTCGCTGTGCGCGGCTTGACCGAATCGCACGACATTGAGTGGCGGGAATTGGGAATCAAATCGAGGTCGTTGATGCCCGGCTTTATCGACACCAATATCATCAGCGCGGTCGCCGATGGCACCAACATGTCGGGCAAGGAACGGCTGGAGGCAGCGGGTATTCCGGTCAGCCCGGTGGAAATCATCGGCCCCGCCGCATGGGCGGCTGTGCATGGAAACAAGGTCCACACAACGGTCAACAAAATGGCGAAGCAATTGGCGTTTGCGGCCCGGTGGTTCCCGGGACGTCTGCGTAATCAAGCGGCAGGTTTGGTCGTCGGGCTAGACGAAATCGTCAAAAGCTAGCGGCAGTGCTTAGACTTGGGCGAACTTATCAATAGCCGCCGCTAGATCGATATCCCGCTGTGAAAGCCCGCCCGCATCATGCGTGGTCAGCAATATTTCAACGCGGTTATAGACGTTGAACCATTCGGGATGATGGGCGGCCTTTTCGGCGATGATCGCGACGCGGGTCATAAAGCCAAACGCTTCGGCAAAGTCAGTGAAAGTCACGGTGCGGCGGATGCCTTGCGCTTCGCTGTCATACTCCCAATGCGGCAGTTCTTTGAGAGCCAGCGCGCGCGCTTGATCGTCCAGTTTCGAAACGCTCATTTTTTTCTCCTGCCTTTGCTTTTTCGCTCAGCCATGCCTAAGTCGCCCGATGAGCGCCCGTCAAGCAGAGACGCCAGCAATACAGTTGGCCAATGCCGCAATATCACGCGGCAACCGGCTGGTCTTGCGCGATTTTTCTTTGGAGGCGCAAAGCGGTGAAATTGTTTGGGTGCGGGGTGCAAACGGCTCTGGCAAAACGACGTTGTTTCGCGCGCTTGCAGGGCTGTTGCCTTTGGCCGCAGGGCAATTGCAGGTTACCGGCAGCCTTGCGCTCACCGACGATAACAACGCGCTCGACCCCGAACAGACTGTTGAGGGAAATTTGCGTTTCTGGGCACGATTGGACGACGTGAGCCCCGCTACTTTGGAAAAGGCGCTAGAGGCGCTGGATATTGTTCCGCTCGCCGAACTGCCCGTGCGGTTCCTGTCCGCCGGTCAAAAGCGTCGCGCAAGCCTTGCCCGCATGATCGCCAGTGGCGCGTCAATCTGGCTGCTCGATGAACCCTATAATGGCCTTGACCAAGCCAATGTCGCCCGGCTCGACGAAGCTTTGCACCGTCACACAGCCGCTGGTGGTATCGCTTTGATCGCATCGCACATCGCCCCCACAGTCAATGTCGCGCGCAGCGTGATGCTCGGCCAACCCAAACAAAAGGCGGCGGCATGAGCGCCTTTCTCTCGCTCGTCTGGCGCGATGTCCGGCTGGCATGGACCGGTGGCGGATTGTGGTTGCCGATTATTTTCTACCTCGCGGTTTCGACGCTTTACCCGTTCGTCGTTGGCCCGGACAAAGCGTTGCTCGCGCGCACCGGCGGCGGCATTTTGTGGATCGCCGCATTGCTCGCCAGCCTGCTGCCGATCGAGCGGCTGATCTTGCCAGACCGGCAGGCGGGCGTGCTCGACCAATTGGCATTGCGCGTTTGGTCGGATGAATGGCTCGCTTGTGCCAAAATTTCTGGGCATATCGCCGGATTTGGCGTGCCATTGTTGCTCGCCACGCCTGTGGCGGTGATCCTGCTCGGGTTGCCCGAGGACAAAGCCATCACGTTGATCGCGGGGCTAGCCTGTGCTTTGCCAGCTTTGGCCGGGCTAGGCGTGACTATCGCCGCGCTGACCGCAGGCCTTAACGGCGCGTCTGCTTTGGGCGGATTATTGATGGTGCCGCTGGCGGTGCCGTTGCTGATCTTTGGCGCCGGGACGCTTGGCGATAATGCGGGCAGCGCGTTGCAATTGTTGGCCGCAACCAGTCTGGCGATGACGGCCTTGTCGCCCTTCGCGGCTGGGGCAGCGTTGCGGGCTGGGCGCAGCTAGATATTACGCCTGCATCTTTTGCGCGTAACCGGCGGCGACCATCGCCTCGACCATATCGAACAGTTTGCCCGGATCGCTGGCGCGCAATAGCGGAATCTGGGCCTCCACCCCTTCCGCAATCACAATCTCGCGTTTGCCATCGGCGACCGCAGCCCAGATCGTACGCGCGACAAAATCGGGATCGATGCCGTTATCGATGGCTTTATCGCTGACACCCCGCGCCGATCCGTCGCCTGATAACGCATTGCGCGACACGTTTGTGCGGACTGATCCCGGAGCAACGGTCAACACGCGAACACCCTGCCCTGCGACTTCGGCGCGCAACGCGTCGGCATAGCCGATCAGCCCGTGCTTGGCGGCGCAATAGGCGGTGCGCATCGGCACTCCAGCTTTTCCTGCAACGCTGGAGATCACAACCAATTGCCCACTGCCGCGTTCCAGAAAATGCGGCAGCAGGGCTTGCGTCAGTGCAATCGGCGCTATCAGATCAACGCCGATAATCTGTTGATAGACAGATAAATCGGTATCAATCGCCAGCGAGCGTTGCGAAATCCCGGCGTTATTGACCAGCACGTCGATGCCGCCACGAAAGCCAATGGCCGTTTCGACAAGCGCTGGAAGGCTATCATAATCGGTTGTTTCAAAGGGCAAGACGAAGCAACGGTCGGGCGCATAGGCCGCGACCGCCTCCAACGCCGCAACATTCCGGCCAGACAAGATGCACGATCCGCCGTCGGCCAAATAGGCTTTGGCCAATGCTTCGCCAATCCCCGACGATGCACCAGTAATCCACGCTGTTTTACCGCTTTGATCCGTCATGATGATACTACTCCTGTTCATCCAGCGATGCCGGTGCAGCTTTCAATGTGTCAAGCAAAAGCCGCTTGCGAAACCGGCCGACGCCCCCCACATTAGGATCATGCTAATTGAAACAGAAACCACGCCCAACCCCGCCACGCTCAAATTCCTGCCCGGCCAGGCGGTGATGGACAGCGGAACCCGCGATTTTGCCGATGCCGATGAGGCCGAGGCGTCGCCACTGGCCGAGGCATTGTTCACCTTGGGCGATGTCTCTGGCGTGTTTTTCGGCCGCGACTTTATTTCGGTAACGGCTGGTCCCGGCACCAACTGGGCTGATCTGAAACCCGATGTGCTTTCGATCCTGCTCGATCATTTCAGCGCGCATTTGCCGTTGTTCAAGCCCGCCGCTGCTGGTTTTTCAGTCCCCGCCGCTAGCGAAGAGTATCCACTCGACGATCCGTCCGATGCCGAAATCGTTGATCAGATCAAAGAGCTGATCGAAACGCGCGTCCGGCCTGCTGTGGCCAATGATGGCGGCGACATCGTCTATCGCGGGTTCCAACGCGGCGTCGTCTATTTGCAAATGCAGGGCGCGTGCGCCGGTTGCCCCTCTTCATCTGCCACGTTGAAAAACGGTATTGAACAATTGCTGAAACATTATGTGCCGGAAGTCACCGAAGTCCGCGCTGCCTAAAGCTCCTATCCCAAATACAGGATACCCCAACATGCCCGTGAACACGCCGCTTAATGACAATGCGCTTGATCAGCTGTTCCGCATTGCGCGGACCTACAACGGCTATCTCGATACGCCGGTGTCGAACGAACAACTCGAATCGGTGTGGGAGCTGATGAAATATGGCCCAACCTCGGCCAACTGTCTGCCTGCGCGCATTATCTGGTGCGTCAGCCAAGAGGCGAAGGAAAAGCTCGCAGCCCTGTCGATGCCCGCCAATGGCGAGAAGATCCTGTCGGCGCCTGCAACCGCGATTATCGGCATGGATATGGAATTTTACGAACAGCTGCCCGAACTCTTCCCGCATGCCGATGCACGCAGCTGGTTTGTCGGCAATGACGCGATGATTGAGGCAACGGCGTTCCGCAACAGCAGCTTGCAAGGAGCCTATTTCATCCTCGCAGCCCGCGCTTTGGGCCTGGATACCGGCGCAATGTCCGGGTTCAACAACGCCGGTGTAGATGAAGCCTTTTTTGCCGGAACGCCGGTAAAATCCAACTTCATCTCGACCATTGGCTATGGCGATCCAGCCAGCATATTCGAACGCAGCCCGCGTCCGGGATTTGATCGCTTTAACAAAATCGTCTGATCGTTTAACGCCTCGTTTCAAATGCGACGGCTGATTATCGATACCGCGACACGCGCTTGCTCTGTCGCCTTATTAGACGGTAACGTTTGCATAGCCGCGTTCAACGAAGACATTGGTCGCGGCCATGCCGAGCGACTGGTGCCGATGATTGCCGAGCTGCCTGATAAAGGGAGGGCCGACTTAATACACGTCGATATTGGCCCCGGCAGTTTTACCGGAATCCGTGTCGGTGTTTCTGCCGCGCGCGCGCTGGCGCTGGCATGGGGCGTTGAGTGCCATGGCTATTCGAGCCTCGATCTGGTCGCAGCGATGGCACGGAACGGTGCTGCGATTGCGGTCGATGTGGTCATGACGGGTGGTCATGGCAAATATTATTTCCAATCATTCGATGCGCACGGAGCGGCCTTGACCCAAGCGCAATCTTTGCCGCCCGAGGCTGCAGCGGCGCAGTCAACAGCTGCATTGGTGGCAGGCGATATGGCCCAACCATTGATCGCACTGCGCGGATCAGGGCAAGCGCTTGATCTGCTTCCCGATGCAAAGGCTTGGCCCGGCATCGCGCACCTGCCACCGCGCGCACCAAGCCCGCTTTACGTGCGCAGCCCTGACGCCAAGTTGCCGGGAGGCATAACGCCATGATCGAAGTGGTCAACGGCAGCGGGCTCGATGTCGCCGCAGTCATGCCGGTTATGAACGACGCCTTCGACCCGGGATTTGGCGAGGCATGGACGGCGGCACAATGTCTTTCGACATTGGCAATGCCCGGGGGACAATTACTGATCGCCAAAGCCGACGGCGGTGTTGTAGGTTTTGCGTTAAGCCGGGGCGTCATCGATGAAGAAGAACTGCTGCTGATCGGTGTGCTACAGTCAGCGCGGCGACGCGGCATCGGGCAGCAACTGATCGCGGCGCTAAGTGAAGCATGCGCCGAATGGAAGCGCTCGGTAATATTTCTTGAAGTAAGAGAGGGCAATAGCGCTCATTCATTCTATTTTTCCATGGGATTTAAGCCTGTGGGGAGGCGCCTCGGCTATTACAAATCGACCGATGGAAGCAAACATGATTCGATAACAATGGCACTTATGCTGTAAGTCTGTTATTTCTTATTTTTGTCTACGCCTCCAATTGACGAACTTTATTGGCTTGGATAGAGACCGCATATCGGTAAGCCAAATTGGCAATCGAAGGGTCGCACAACACTCCAAGTCAAGGGGAATACAATGACGATGGAAGACGCAGAAAATAACGAAATGCTGATCACGCTCACGGCAGATATTGTCGCGGCGCATGTTAGCAACAACAGCGTGGCAGTTTCTGACTTGCCGACGTTGATCAACAATGTGCACGGCGCGCTCGCCGGGCTTTCGAGTGCAGAAACTGCACAGCCGGTGCTTGAACCGGCTGTGCCGATCCGCAACTCGGTAAAGAAAGACTATATCGTCTGTTTAGAAGACGGCAAAAAGCTAAAAATGCTCAAACGCCATTTGATGACCAGCTATGGCATGACGCCTGACGATTATCGGGCCAAATGGGGCCTTGCCGCCGACTATCCGATGGTAGCCCCCGCGTATGCCGAAACACGCCGTATCTTGGCCAAAGCAATCGGCCTTGGCCGTGCGCCCGGATCGGGACGGAAGAAAAAGGTGGTGAAGTAAGCCAAATCTATTTTTCCAATTTTGAAGGGGCCGGTCAGTGATGACCGGCCCTTTTCATTGACGAATCCCTGCGCGCCACTAAATGTGATGGTATATGGAAACCCGGATCGATCTTGAAGCTCTTTGCCACGAACGCGGCCTGCGCATTACCGACCAGCGTCGTGTGATCGCGCGGGTTATTTCTGACGCCGATGATCACCCTGATGTCGAGGAACTTTATCGGCGCGCGTCGACTATTGATTCAAAAATTTCGATTGCAACGGTTTACCGCACGGTTCGCCTGTTCGAAGAAGCGGGCATCCTTGATCGTCATGATTTCGGTGATGGCCGCGCCCGCTATGAAGCTTCGCCAGAAGCGCATCACGACCATTTGATTGATGTCGAAACCGGCAAAGTTATCGAATTTGTCGATCCCGAGTTGGAGGCCTTGCAAAAAGTCATTGCTGAAAAGCTCGGTTACCGATTGGTCGATCACCGCATGGAATTGTATGGCGTTGCCCTTAGCCGCGACGATTAAGCGCCGGAACCCGCTTGCCCTGATTATGGGCCAGTTCTTGTTCGTCACCCGCCTTTTGCTGATGGTGGCATCGTTGGTCACGGGCGTGGTTCTTCACAATCTGTGGCGGTTGTTTCGCCAGCCGTCACCTTGGCCGCGTCTGTTTTTGCTATCCGTCAGCTGGACCGCCGGGATCGCGACCGCCACCACCGGTAAGCGTATCCGCAAAAACGTATTTTACGCGTCCAACCATCATAGCTGGATCGATATTCCGGTGATGTCGGGCGTGACCGGATGCACCTTTGTCGCCAATGACGGCATCGAAAAATGGCCGCTGATCGGTTGGCTGTGCACGATCAATAACACGATCTTTGTCAGCCGCGAGAACCGGTTGAGTATTGGCGAGCAGGTCGATGAACTGCGCATAGCGATGACAGGAGATCAGCCGGTCACGATCTTCCCAGAGGGCACCACGCATGATGGCTCGGCGCTGCTACCGTTCAAGCCGGCGCTGTTTGCTGCCCTTGTCCCACCCCCGTCTGGGATGATGGTCCAGCCGGTGTTCCTGACCTACGGCCGTCACACCGCGCGGATGTCTTGGGTAGGCGAAGAGGGCATCGTCGAAAATTTCTGGCGGGTGATGTCGTATCTGAAGCCGATCACAGCGACGCTGCATTTTCTCGACCCGTTTGATCCCGCGCTTTACCCGGATCGCAAAGCGATTTCCGCCGAAGTGCGGCACCGAATTTCCGAGGCAATGCAGGCTGGCGACCGTTACCGTCGTTCTGTATAGAGTCGCTGGATGAGAACCGAATCCCCCAAAACCTTTCACGTCAAAAACTACGGCTGCCAGATGAACGTCTATGACGGCGAACGGATGGCCGAGATGTTAGCAGGCCAAGGCATGACCGAAACAGGCGACCGGGGCGCCGCCGATCTTGTCGTTCTGAACACCTGCCACATCCGCGAAAAGGCGGCGGAAAAAGTTTATTCCGAAATCGGTCGACTGCGCCGCAAAGATGGGCCGGACCCGATCATTGCCGTTGCCGGTTGCGTCGCGCAGGCCGAAGGCGGCGAAATCAGCCGCCGTGCACCAGAGGTCAGCATCGTTGTCGGCCCGCAAGCCTATCATAAATTGCCCGAGATGGTCGCGGCGGTCACACGCGGCGAACGCACAGTAGATCTCGATTTACCGGGTCTCGACAAGTTCTCGGTATTACCCAAGCGGCGAAAAACTGGCGCTATGGCGTTCCTGACTGTGCAAGAAGGCTGCGACAAATTCTGCACCTATTGCGTCGTTCCTTATACCCGCGGTGCCGAAATCAGCCGGTCCTTTACCGAATTGATCGATGAGGCAAAGGGATTGGTTGACGCAGGAGCCAAAGAAATCACGCTGCTGGGGCAGAATGTGAATGCATGGACAGCCGATGGCCAAGACCTCGGCAACTTAATCCGTGCGCTAGACCGGATCGATGGCCTGCATCGCATCCGCTATATGACCAGTCATCCAAATGACATGACCGACGGCTTAATAGCAGCCCATGGAGACGTCGAAAAACTAATGCCATTCCTGCATCTGCCCGTGCAGTCAGGCAGCGACCGCATATTGAAAGCGATGAACCGCAGCCACAGCCGCGACTCATACCTTCGCATTATCGAACGCGTCCGCGCTGTCCGCCCCGATGTTGCTTTGTCGGGCGACTTCATCGTCTGCTTCCCCGGCGAAGCCGACGCCGATTTTGAAGACACGCTGAGCATCGTGCGTGATGCTGGCTATGCCATGGCCTATTCGTTCAAATACAGCCCGCGCCCGGGAACCCCTGCTGCAACGATGGACAATCAGATCGCGGATGAATTGGCCGATGAACGGCTGCAACGCCTGCAAACATTATTGGTCGAGCAACAAGCCGCGTTTAACGCTAACGCTGTGGGCCGCACCACCAACATATTGCTCGAACGGGAAGGAAAATTGCCCGGGCAGCTCATCGGGAAATCTCCGTGGCTACAGTCGGTTCATGTAGTTGCGCCCGGGCTCAACATCGGCGATATCGTTACGGTCGATATCACCGAAGCTGGTCCGATGAGCCTTAAAGGAGAAATGCTGATGAAGGTCGCCGCCTGAATGGCAAAGAAAGCGCAAGCGCAAGCAGGCGACATGTCGCGGCTCGAAATGACTTTCGACAAGCCGCACCTTATCCACACCGTCTTTGGCGAATTTGACCGCAATCTGGTCACTATTGAAAACCGGCTGGGCGTGTATATCTCTGCCCGAGGCAATCGGGTGCAGATTGAGGGCGAAGCGGGAGCCACAGCGCGTGCCCGCGATGTGCTGATGGACATTTATTCGCGCGTCCAACGCAACGAATTGATTGAGCCAGAGGCTGTTCAGGCTATTATCTCTATGAGTGCCGAACCGACGCTGGACGGTATCGTTCGCAAAGACAGCGGCGATGCGCCAACGATCATGATCCGCACGCGCAAAAAGACGCTCGTGCCGCGATCGGCAACGCAAATCCCCTATATGGAGGCGCTGGCACGCGACGAGATTATCTTTGCTTTGGGCCCTGCAGGCACAGGCAAAACCTATCTGGCGGTGGCGCAGGCAGTCGCCATGTTGATCACCGGCGCGGTCGATCGGCTGATCCTATCGCGCCCTGCTGTTGAAGCTGGCGAGCGGCTGGGGTTTCTGCCCGGCGACCTAAAGGAAAAGGTCGATCCCTATCTGCGCCCAATCTATGATGCACTCCACGATACATTGCCGGTCGAACAGGTCGAGCGGCGGATTGCCAGCGGCGAGATCGAAATTGCACCGTTGGCCTTTATGCGCGGGCGGACTTTGGCCGACGCGTTTATCATCTTGGATGAGGCGCAGAACACAACAGTGGCTCAGATGAAGATGTTCCTTACGCGATTTGGTATGAACAGCCGGATGGTGATCTGCGGCGATCCCAATCAGGTCGATATCCCCGGCGGTGCAAGCTATTCGGGGCTGAACGATGCGGTCGGACGGCTGGACGGCGTCGAAGGGATAACCACGATCCGCTTTAACTCCAGCGACGTTGTTCGTCATCCATTAGTCGGCAAAATCGTCGATGCTTATGAGGGGCCGGATGCTTGAGGTTGAACTCGACCAGTCAGATGACTGGAACGGGGACCAGGATTGGCAGACGCTCGCAGATGCGGCGGTGAAAGCTGCGTTTTCGGTGTCGTCACATGGCGATCTGGCCAGTGCGAAGTTCACCATCTCAATCAGCATCAGCCTGTCGAACGACGCCGAAGTGCAAACGCTGAACGCGCAGTGGCGCGGCAAGGATCAGCCGACCAATGTTTTGAGCTTCCCTATGCTGGAGGTGTCAGAGCTGGACGCATTGGCAAACACCGATGACGGCGAGGTTCTGCTCGGCGATATGATTTTGGCCTTTGAAACGTGCCAAGCAGAGGCCGAGGAAAAGGCCATCACGCTTGCCCATCACGTCACGCATCTCATCGTTCACGGTACGCTGCATCTGCTTGGCCTTGATCATATTGATGACATACAGGCAGAGCATATGGAGGCGTTGGAGGTGAAAGCTCTTGCATCGCTGGGGCTTGCCAATCCATATAGCGACCAACCAACTCACACGGAGGCAGCAAAGCCAACATAATGTCGGAAAGCGACAGTAGTAACGGATCGAAATCACGATCCGACGACAATGGAGATAGCCGAATATGGCAGCGCTTGCGCGCGCTGGTCTTTGGACGGGACCATGAACCCACGCTGCGCGAGCAGCTGGAAGAAAAGATCATCGAGCATGAGGAGGAAGCTGCCGAAGAGGGCGGGGAGGAAGAGGATGACGGCGATCTGTCCGCCGCCGAACGCCTTATGCTGCGTAACCTGTTGCATTTTTCGGAACACCGCGTCGACGATGTGATGGTCCCGCGCAGCGACATTCTTGGTATTTCCGATGATGCGAGCTTCGACCAAGCCGTCGCGGCCTTTGTCGAACACGGCCATAGCCGGATGCCGGTCTATCGCGAAACGCTCGATAACATCATTGGCATGATCCACATCAAGGACCTGTTCGCTGTGCTGGCCGAAGGTGTCGAACGCCCCGACAGCCTTGAAGCCTTTATCCGTCAGCCGCGCTTTGTGCCGCAAAGCATGGGTGTGTTGGAACTGTTAGAAGAAATGCGTCGCACGCGCACGCATTTGGCAATCGTTATCGACGAATATTCGGGGACCGAGGGGCTGGTCACGATCGAGGATCTGGTCGAGGAGATCGTTGGCGAAATCGAAGACGAACATGATGACGAGCCCGAGGCTTTGTTTAGCGAAATAGCGCCGGGCATTTGGGATGCCGATGCGCGCACCGAACTGGACGATATAGCCGAGGCGTTGGACCCGAAATTGTCCGAAGTTGACGGCGATGTTGATACTTTGGGCGGGCTGGCGTTTGTAATCGCTGGGCAAGTGCCACAAGCTGGAGAGACGTTGCTACACAGCGAAAGCGGCTGGAAGATTGAGGTGCTGGACGGCGACGAACGCCGCGTCACACGCGTGCGGCTACATATGCCAGCGGTTGTGGGAGAGGCTGCGGGGTAGTGGCAGCTTTGTTGGGGGGTGCTGACTGTCCGGTTTTGCGGGGTAATCTCCAGAAGCTGCCATTCTCAATGGCGTCCATAGCAACCCGGTTTGCTTCAACAACAGAGCTGGCGATATCATTGGTAGATAGGTGGTAGGCAATCACCTGATGCGGCCTTAATACAAGGCAATGAAGGCTTTCCCGATAAATGCTCTGACTGAGGATGATTTCGACGGAATCATTAAGGCTGCGGGGGGATGTCGGGCGCATCTAGACGCTGACAGGCGAGATGAAAAGGGTGCGGACTATTTGGTTGGCACAACAATCATTGAGCTTAAGTTTCTTGATGGAGAAGGCTTCGACAAACCAGAACGACAGGCCAAACTTGCGAGGCTGTTCTCGAATAATCAGCCAGATCGACCTGTTGTAGTCCTAGATCCAAGCTTGCTTTCTGACAGCGAGCAGCGCGAATATCGCAGCATAATTGAACAGCCCGTCAAACAGCACATTGCGAAAGCTAGGAAGCAGCTTGCTCAGTCACGCAGCGAAATACCAACTGCCGCCGGTTCGGTCCTTTGGATATTCAACAACAGTTATACAGCACTCGATCATGAGATGCTTGAGACGCTCGCGGCGAACCGGGTCCGTCAAGATACACAACAGATTGACGGCGTGATCGTATCAGGCTGTTATTATCACAGCGATGGCTTTAGCAGCATGTTCCAATGGCCTTGCAATTATGTGCCAATAGGGGTTGGATTCAGCTTCCCTGAGTTCGAGCAACTTCTGGTAGCATTCCAAGGTTTCTCTGATAGTTTTATGACACGACACGTGCGGCGATCCCAACCAAGCGGCGACAAATTTGAGGTGCGTGACCTCGTTTTTGATCTGGATGGTATTAGGTATGTCCGGCCCGCACCGGTAATGGGGGAGCAGTCTGATTTCTTTATCAATGGGCGGCCACGAGCGAATAGTTCCGGGATCGAGATATGTCCACCAGTCGCGTGGGTGGTGCCGAATCTATCACGCGCCGACCATGAGAGAATTGGTCATGCGCTTGAACGGTCAGAAACGGTATTCGATAGTTATGAAGCTTGGCTGAGCCACATCAATGAAGCGACCAAGGCTTCAAGCCTAACAAAACGGCTTGTTCGAGTTGCGATCGATGTCGATGATTTTTTGCTGTGGTGTAATAATGAAGGCAAGATTGCCTCGCTCAAACACCTGAATATGTTTTCTTTTGAAGTTTTTGAGAAACAGATAGATGCTATTCTCGATCATGCTTGTGAACATCACGAAACTGGAATCCTACCGAGCGCCTATGTTCTTGTTGTTACACAGGAAATAGGTCAGGATAGAGCTAACGACGTTTCAGATATAGCCTTTGTCCGAGAACGCGGGGCAGGAGAGCCGATAATTCGACCGCTAGCGGAAAATCTTCGAATATTTCATGAGCACGCCGTTGCCCTCGCGGCGGCATACGCACTTGAACAGAGCGTGGAGTCCGTGCGCTGGATCAAGAATCAAAGGCATGGCTGGGCTTAAGTGCATATGATTGTGTGAGCCTGATACCCGTAAAGGCCAGTGATGCGAGAACTCCAACGGCAGCTTTTATTCACTGAAAGAGATTGTTTGAACGCCCGAAAACTTGTCGAAAGCAGTCGTTTAAACTCTGACGTCCACCGTCCTCATACGGCTTGCTTTTCCATTTATGTTCTGCTATTGTTCCATCGCTCTTTGACAGCCCGCGATCTTGCGTCCGGCACTGAATATTCTCGCCGCAACGGCTGGACCTAGACAGGCTTGATAGCTTTTCCTGCGTCCTTCGCGAACCTGAACAAAATCGGCAAAAAGCCGTTTTCGTGTCAAAAGTGTCAAAAGTCGATGATTGGCAAAACTGCGATTTCACTATCAACTTGCGCAGATTCCTGCGGGTTTCAGCGACCGCCCAGCAACTGAACCGCCCGTGCTCTCCAGTTCGCGGCCAATGCCTCCATGTCCGCCAATTCGCGCAGCGCGCCATCCGCGCCCTCGGCTTTATGCAACCCGCCGATCAATATCTGAAACGTGCGTTCCACCGTCCAGCCGTGCCGCGCCCTTTCGACTTGCTTTATCGCATCGCCGGGTCCGACCTGCCCTTGCTCAACCACGCGGAAATAATATCCGCTGCGCCCTGTGCGGATCACACCAGCTGTCATCCCCTTAACGCCAAAATGATGGTCGATTTTCCAGCAAGGTTGCCGTCCTTGGCTGATTTCAACCAGCGCGCCGCCAATGCGAAACCTGTCACCGATGCAGACTAGCTCTTCGGTTATGCCCGATGCCGCAATGTTTTCTCCAAACCCGCCTAGCCGTTGCAGATGCGGATGCGGCTTCGCATGGTTTTTGCGGAAATCTGTCGCCCATGCGGCATAATGTTCAACCGGATAGAAATGCACCGCCTTATCCAGCCCGCCGTGCACCGCAGGATCACCGACCTTGTCGCCTTCAAAGCCCAAGGACGTAAGCCTGATCGGGCCAACCACATCAACGCGAGAGCCGATGCTGCTGGTCGCTCCGTCGCTGCGGAACGGCACGGGGCCGCCGATGAGCAAAGCGGCAATCTTGGTTTCAATCATGGCCTAAGCCTAAGATAACGCTTCGCCATTGGCAATCGCGGTTGGCATCGATAATAGGCTCTGGATGGAAACGAGCGACCTTCGCATTGCGCTTTTCAGCGGCAATTACAATTATGTGCGCGATGGCGCAAACCAGGCGTTAAATCGGCTGGTTGGCTATTTGCTGGATCAAGGCGCCAAGGTGCGCGTCTATTCACCGACGATAGAAAACCCTGCATTTGCGGCCACAGGCGATTTGGTCAGCGTGCCGTCGATTGCCATTCCGGGCCGCCCAGAATACCGGTTTCCTCTGCATATGTCAGGTGCAGTGAAACGCGATTTAGAGGCGTTTGCTCCCAATATAATGCATATATCGTCGCCAGACCGCGTTGGCCGATTGATGGCGAAATGGGCGCGTCACCATAACTTGCCGGTGCTGGCGTCGGTGCACACACGCTTTGAAACTTACTTCCGTTATTATAACATGTCGTTTGCCGAACCTTTGGCAGTGGCATGGCTGCGTAAGCTTTACCGCAAATGCGATGCGTTGGTTGCTCCGTCCGAATCGATGGCGCAGGTACTCCGCCAACAGCGGATGAACTATGACATCGACATTTGGTCGCGCGGTGTGGACCGGGATATTTTCTATCCTGCGCGCCGCGATCTGGCTTGGCGGCAAGGGCTGGGCATCGCGGATGACGCACCTGTGATCGGATTCCTCGGGCGGTTGGTAATGGAAAAGGGCCTTGATGTCTTTTCCGACACAATCGATCAGCTGAACCGTCGCAATGTCACACACGCGGTAGTCGTGATCGGCGAAGGGCCGGCGCGCAGCTGGTTTGAAAGCCGCTTACCGAGCGCAAAGTTCGTCGGCTTCCAAGGCGGCACAGACCTTGCCCGCGCCGTTGCCAGCATGGACATGCTGTTTAACCCCAGCGTCACCGAAACTTTCGGCAATGTTACACTCGAGGCGATGGCCTGCGGCCTTCCGGTTGTGGCGGCCAAGGCGACCGGCAGCCAGAGCCTTGTCGAGGACAATGTCTCTGGTCGCCTCATCACGCCCGGCGCGATTGCCCAGTTCGCCGAAGCTCTGCGCCTCTATTGCGCCGAGCCCGGCTTACGCATTCAGCACGGCAATGCCGGCGAGCTGCGCAGCCATGACTATAGCTGGGACGCAATCAATCGGACCGTCGCCGAAACCTATCTCCGCCTGATCCGTCAAAAAGCGGTAAGAAAGATGGGAGCGGGTTAGCCGCATGAGCGACCTTTTTGGTCCCGATCCCGCGCAAGCCAACACGCATCTCTCGGCACATGCGCCTTTAGCAGACCGGCTTCGACCAACGGTGCTGGCTGACATTATCGGGCAAGAGCATCTGACTGGAGCAGAAGGCGCCATAGGGCGGATGGTCGCATCGGGACGGCTATCGTCGATGATCCTCTGGGGTCCGCCAGGGACGGGGAAGACCAGCATAGCAAGGTTGCTCGCCGATGCGGTGGGGATGCACTTTTTGTCGGTATCGGCGGTGTTTTCTGGTGTTGCCGATCTGAAGAAAGCCTTTGCCGAGGCTGAGCAGGTTCAGCGCATGGGCAAAGCGACGTTATTGTTCGTGGACGAAATCCATCGTTTCAACCGCGCTCAACAGGATGGTTTTCTGCCCTTTGTTGAAAAGGGTTTGGTCACGTTGGTTGGCGCGACGACCGAGAATCCATCGTTTGAGCTGAACGCGGCTTTGCTTTCTCGGTCGCAGGTAATGGTATTGAAACGCCTTAATGACGTGGCACTCAGTCAAATGCTTAACCGGGCTGAGGCGCTGGAGGGGCGCGCTCTGCCGCTAACCGCTGATGCGCGCTCAGCTTTAGTCGCCAGCGCCGACGGCGACGGGCGATTTCTGCTGAATCAGGCTGAAACTCTGTTCTCAATTTCGCTCGAGAACCCGCTTGATCCCGTTGCGATGGCGGCGCTGCTTCACCGCCGCATGCCGGTCTACGACAAGGATCGTGAGGGGCATTACAACCTTATCTCCGCGTTGCACAAATCCTTGCGCGGTTCCGACCCGCAGGCCTCATTATACTGGATGGCGCGGATGTTGGTTGCGGGTGAACAACCGCTGTTTGTGCTGCGCCGACTTGTCCGCTTTGCCAGCGAGGATATCGGTCTGGCTGACCCGCAAGCGTTGGTGCATTGCCTTGCGGCGAAGGACGCGTTTGAGTTTCTGGGTTCCCCCGAAGGTGAATTGGCGATTGTGCAAGCTTGCCTCTATTGCGCGACCGCACCCAAGTCGAACGCCGCCTATAAAGCGCAAAAAGCCGCATGGAAGCTAGCCAGCGACACAGGGTCGCTGATGCCGCCTTCCAACATATTGAACGCACCGACCAAGCTGATGAAAGACATCGGTTACGGCAAAAACTACACCTACGACCACGATGCAAAGGACGGATTTTCAGGTGCGAATTATTGGCCCGACGACATCCCGCCAGCCGAACTTTACGCCCCTGTCGAGCGCGGGTTTGAGGCAAAGATTAAGGAACGCATGGCCCATTGGAACACATTGCGTCGCAAACAGACCGGATAATGGTTGCGGTAACGTCATTCATGTAAAATGATCGCGCTTATGTTGTAAAAAATTCGCCGTTATGTTAATTAATTAATCGGGGTATTCGCAGCCGATTTGGTTGCAACAACGGGGGCAACAGCATGACAGATATAACAATTGCGGGTTATCAATTCGATCCCGATATGGCGATGATTCTGGCTCAAAAAGCAGCGATGGTGCTCGGCATCTTGCTGGTCACTTGGATATTGGCGAAGGCGGCGAAATGGGCATTTGCAAGGCTGGTTGATACCATCGCTTTCTTTCGCCGTGGCACAAGCTCCGGAGAAAGCGTAGGTATGATGCTCGGTCGCGTAGTGTCGCTGCTTGTCTGGCTGTTCGGTCTGGTCGCAGTTTTGAATGTGCTGAACTTGGGTAGCGTCACCGGACCGGTCGAAACGATGTTGACCAGCGTGCTCGATTTCGTTCCCAATTTGATTGGAGCAGGCATCATCTTTTTCGTGGGCTCGATGATTGCAAAGATCGTCAAAGAACTCGTCGAAACTGCGATGATGACCGTCGACCTTGATAAATGGGCCAATAAGGGCGGTGTCGAAACCGTCACTGGCAATGCAACGATCAGCACGACGATCGGCACAATCGTCTATGTGCTGATTATTATCCCAGTCGCAGTTGCAGCCTTGCAGGCACTGCAAATCGAATCAATAAGCGCTCCGTTGGTCAACATGCTGACGGTCATATTGAACTCGATTCCAAACATCATCGGCGCAGCTATCATCCTTGGCCTTGGCTATGTTCTGGCGCGTTGGGTCGCTAATCTGGTGCAGGATGTTTTGCCCGGCTTAGGTGTTGACAGGTCGGTTGGTGCGCTTGGAATTCTGCCCGATGGGACCAGCGTTTCATCGATCACTGCGAAGGTCGCCATGGTTGCAATCATGCTGATTTCGGCAATCGCCGCAACCCGGTTGCTGCAATTTCCCGAGCTGACCAATCTGGTCAACGAGGTGCTTGAGCTTGGCGGAAAAGTTATCTTTGGCGGCCTCATCATCGCCATCGGTTTGCTCGTCGCCAATATGCTCAGCGCTTTGGTGTCGGGAGCTTCGGGCGGCGGCATGGGCTCTAATATCGTGCGCTACGCGACCATCATCCTGTTTGTCGCGATGGGCCTTAAATATATGGGCATTGCTGATTCGATCATCGAAATGTCATTTGGTGCTTTGGTCATCGGTGGTGCCGCCGCTTTTGCGCTGGCCTTTGGTCTGGGTGGCAAGGACACAGCAGCATTGGTGTTGAAAGACCTGCGCACTGCTCCGCTGAAACCGGCAATGCCAAAACCGGTTGCTCCACTTGTCGCCACAACGGTGAAGCGCGCGCCGGTGAAAAAAACACCTGCTAAAAAGAAATAAGCGCTGCCGAAACAGCAAAATTGGGCGGGGCCGATGGCCTCGCCCTTTTCTTTTGCGCGCCAACCCGCCAGATGGTCTGATGCGAGCCTTCAGTGAATTTGCGGTGTTTGATTGGTCTGGCCAGAATGTGGAACGGCCCAAGGGTATAAAACTTGCCAGCTGCCGCGTGAACGGCGCCCCGCAACTGCATCGCCCAGCTTCAGGCCATTGGAGCCGGATTGATGCGCTACACTGGTTGATGACGAACGCTGAGCGCGGATCCGACATGCTAATCGGGTTCGATTTATCGATGGGGTTCCCGTTCGCTGATGCCGATGCTTTTTTCCCCGGCTGGGAAGACAGCCCGCAAAATGCCACCGACCTGTGGGCTTTGGTCGACCAATTGTGCACCGCCGACTTCCATCTTGCCGCCAACAGCTTTGTCGCGCATCCCGAACTCAGCCGATACTTTCGCCACCAAGGCCAATTGGGAGACCGTTACGGCACAGATAAATCGGGCCGCCTGCGCATTGTCGAGCAAGAATCGCGTACCCAGATATCCGCGCGCCCCTATAGCTGCCTAAACCTTGTCGGCGCCGCACAGGTCGGAAAATCCAGCCTGACAGGGATGAGGCTGCTCAATCGGTTGCGCGGTATCATTCCTGTATGGCCGTTTGATCCCATGCCCAGCCACGGCCCTGTGATCGTCGAAATCTACACCAGTATCGCGGCCAGCGCGGCGCAACTACCAAAAGGCCGCAGCAAGATTCGCGACCAGGCGACGCTGAACACCGCCTTTGCCAATCTCGGCACTCCCGCCCCAGCACCGCTCAGCCAGTATGACGACCACAGCACCGACGCGCTGCTCACCGCCGCATGGCTAGCCAAAGCCGCCGCCAATTCGCAATTTTGGCAACCAAAGTTAATGACACCGAAAATTGCGCAAACAGAGGGCTGGACCTTTGGCGTAAGTTAAGGCAATGGGCGTCGCACGATGCCTCAACACAGGCACGCCGGCTTAGCTCAGTTGGTAGAGCACCTGATTTGTAATCAGGGGGTCACGAGTTCGAATCTTGTAGCCGGCACCATATTTGTTGTTTGAGTAAATGACAGACGGGCTATTTCCCGCTCGATAGCAATGGCGCCAGCCGTTCCTGCATTTGCGGAACAGCCCGGCGTTGCCGCTGGCGACCTTGCCAGAAATGGCTGAATTCTGCGCAACTTGATAGTGAAAACACAGTATTGAGCGCCTGTGCAAAGTCGCTTGGCAACGCGAAAAGTCTCACTAAAGCCTGTCCTGAGCTTGT
>JAYUOS010000011.1:0-2134 GCA_043760725.1 Sphingomonadales bacterium | reverse complement strand
CGGTTCAGATTCTCGAACTGGCGAAAGCGCACGGGCGGATCACCAACGGCCAGGTTGTCGATGTGACCGGCGCAAACCGCAACACGGTGAAGAAGCATTTGCAGATGCTGGTATCGGCCAGCCATCTTGTCCAGCACGGCAGTGGCAAAGCGACTTGGTATAGCCGCGTCTGACAGCATCGGCCCACCAAGCACCGACGAGCCGAAGCAGGATTCTGCAACCAACTCCCCGACCGCGTATCAGCCCCTGTCCTTTATTGACGGAAACTGGCCGCTTGGCCCCGCCTTAATGCGCGCAAGCAAAAAACCGGCTCACGCCTACGGTTTCCATGAATTTCATTAACGGAGCCTCCGTTTTTTGGCTGGCGCGCAGGCGGGGCGCGGCCCTGAAAGTGTCCGTCAGGACATTTCGCCTGACACGATCAGGAGACAGAAAGTGCAGAACATCGTCGAATTTCACATCATCGGACGGCTCGGCAGGATCGATGCCGCCAAGAACGTCACCCACATCTCAGTTGCCACCAATTACAACCGTCGCGAAGGCGAGACGTGGAAGTCCGATCCGCAGTGGCACCGCGTCACCCTGTTCGGCAAATTGCGCGACCGGCTTACCAACGCCACAATCGGAGATCTTGTCCGCATCACAGGGCGCATCGGCCAGTCGAGCTACCAAGCCGATGGCAGAACCAACTACTCGGTTGACCTCATCGCGGACGGCTTTGCGATCCTCGCGAAAGCCAAGGTGAAGACTGTCGAAGACGACATGCAGGAATGACCATCAAGCGGGGCGGTCTTGCCGCCCCGCATTTTCTCTTCGCTAAGGTTTCAAAGCCCCTTGATGTTGCTTGCGATCATCAGTGCAACAATCAGCTCAAGGACGATGTAGATCGCCGGATCACGACCGAGCTTGCGGTCAATCAGCACCGAAACCATCCGTCCTATTGCCATTCCCGCCGAGGACGTTGCGAGGGCAATCAGAATGCCATTGGACAGGTCAGGTCGCATCAGGCTGAACATCAGCAGCGCCGCAACTGCTAGTGGAAAGCCACCATATACCGCCCTAATTTCGTTGCGGCTTTCGGGTTCGTGCGCTTCAATGCTGAAACCTTGCAACAGATTGCGAGGCCGGATCATTGCAGACACCCCAATCGCGCCGAAAAATAGTGCTGCGCCAAGAACCCCGATTACTCCAAGCATCGCTTTATCCTATTGTCCGAAAGGCTTGGAAGCCCGCATAAAGAAGAATGAGCAAGCCAATCATATCGGCAATCGCGATACCGCGTAGGGCCGGTGACGCGCCAGCAAGCCACCAGATCAGCACAAACGATCCCATGCTTATTCCGACCGCGACTGACGCTAGCGGGCGCACTTCGGGACGAACCAGCGCCCACAAGCAGATAACGAAGATGACGACGAAAAGGCCCGCGCGGTGGTGCATCAAAGTGAAACTGTCCGTTCTTGCTTCAATGCCATACATTTTCGAGATCAGCGCGGGGCGGAACAATGCCAGTGCTGGCGTGGCGTGAATCAACGCGATTAGCGCCCAGCAGATTTTTTCGATCATGATGCGCTATCTCCGGCCAGTCTAAACTTCCACGTTGCCAGCAACGCCAAAAGCGGCGGTCCGATCACAGCCACGAGATCGAAAGCAAATATGCCATCTAACGGAAAGCCGCGATGGCCCCAGATTTGGACGTGAAACAGCGCATGGAGCGACGGCCAAGCTAATCCAGCATAAACCAGTAGCTGAGCCGACACATAGGCACCCCAAGCCAGCGCACCGCCACTCGCAACGAACGCCAAACCCACGTCGCGAATGAAGTGTATGTTGAACGGCCCCATCAGCTTCAGGCCCGGCACGATCTCGTAGAAACGCATCGGATCAGCAAAGATCAAAAGGCCGGTCAAAATCCATAGGACGCCGAGGCCGGTCAAACCAAAACGGATCACCGGCTTACTCTGCTTGCGCGTCGACTGTTGGCACGGATGACCGCAGTATCGAGATATGTGTGTTTGACGGTGACCAGCCCGTTTCTGAAATATATGACGTCAATGGCTGGAATTGCATAAGCGCGACCAGTCGGCACATAGCGGGTGTTACCAAAAGCGAACGGTCGCGGCGGGTCCATGTGGAT
>JAYUOS010000010.1:0-20835 GCA_043760725.1 Sphingomonadales bacterium | reverse complement strand
GGGGTCATATTCGCCGGTCGTCGTATCAAGTGGGCTGAGATAATCCGACTGGTGACGGAACTCGCCACCTACATACCATCTCGGCGCGACGCGGTAGGAAACGCCCGCGGTAATATCGAGTGCAATTTCCTTTTCGATGATGCCCGGCGATTTGCGGTCTTCCCACTCAATCTTTGGCGAGAACGCCAGCACGAGTTGATTGTTTAGGAAGTTTTTTTGGAAGTGCAGTTGCAGTTCGATAGCGTCCTGATTGATTTCCGAATCGTCGAGCCGGTATTTGAAACGGTGATCCCATTCCACGCTGACCGCCAAGCCAATCGGATCTTTGTAAGGGCTTAGGATGTTGTATTTGAGGCCCGCGTCGATCCCGCCAATCTGGGTCTTTTTGAACCGCCCGCCAGCACCGCCTTGGGTATCGAAAAATGGCTGCAAATCCGGATTGGTGGTCGAATAGTCGTGATTGAAGACGGCTACTTCGCCGTAAACTGTCAGTCGGTCGGTGATCCCGTGTTCAGCCTCGAAACGGACATCATTGAACACATAATCGGAATCGGCCTTGCCGCGTTTGGAGATGACGCTGACCTTCACTTCGGTCTCACCTTTGGGCAGCGTTTCCGCGCCCTTGGTGTAAATCCAGAGGCTTTCGTCGGCATGGGCGACCGATGGGACCGCCAATGCGCCGATGGTGGCCCACAGGGCGTATTTGCGAATCGTCATTTTATTCCCTTCGTTTGTCTCTCACTGGCAATAATGCGAATGAGTTGCAATAAGATTCAGCAAGGCATCGCGCTGCGGACTCTTTGACAATATTTGCTGACGTGGATTGGCCTGGCAATAAGGTTCGTCCAGGCAAAACCGGGAGTAAGGCGACCTTTGCCTGAACGATCTGTGATCGGGTCTCATCTCTCGCTGCCCGCTCGTGAGAGCGCTTCATAAACATGCAAACGCGGTCGCCATCCGATTTAGCGGATGCGTTCTCGCAATGAGATGAATGAGGACAAGACGATAAGCAAAGAGGAAGCGTTGAGAACGCAGGCAACTAATGCTGAGCTAACTTCCAGATGCAGTTTCAACGTGGACGAGTTTGCTGTGCTGGCCGAGATTTCTGTGAGAAGAACCAAAAAATCTACACAGTTTCTACGCAGGCTAAAAATGGGGTATTTTTATCAGCAAAATCAATGGTTTACGCGAAACTTATATTTTGGTCGGGACGAGAGGATTCGAACCTCCGACCCCCACACCCCCAGCCCGTAATTTAGGGGGTTCGGATCGCATCGCGATGCACCCAAAAAGCCTTGCATAAACCGCAGAATTCTGCCATTTATTGAGCATGATCGGTGTTGCATCGGGTGCCACTTTGTTCCGTTCTAATTCATCAAGTTGCACCACCACAGCACCACCAGATTGATTCAAAGGCGGTAACTATGCGTGCAGCACTAACCCAAATGGTGATCGACAAACTACCCATTCCATCGGCCAAAGTCGATCATCGCGACACGCGGTTGAAGGGTCTGGTTCTGCGGGTCATGCCGAGCGGTACCAAATCCTATTATTGTGAATACGCGCGCGGCAAACGGGTCTGGCTTGGTCGGGCAGATGTGCTTGGTGTCAGCGAAGCGCGCGAAAGTGCACGGGCCATTCTCGCCGATTTCTATCGGGGCATCGATCCGATTGAAGCGCGGAAGCCCAAGGCGGTGATGCCGACCTATCGCGAATATCTCGATGGCGATTATGCGGCATGGGCGAAGTCCAGCCAGAAAGCCTATGGGCAGAATCTCAAACGCCTAGCCACGGCGTTCAAGAAGCTGCTCGACAAGCCGCTCGATAAAATTACTGGCCTTGATGTTGAACGCTGGCGGGCAGGCGAGGTCGAACGCGGGTTAAGCAACCAGACCATCAATCGCGACATCTCCTCGATCAAAGCGAGTTTCAACCGTGCGGTCGATTGGGGGATATTATCGGTCAATCCGCTCGCCAAGATCAAAAAAGCGCGCGTCGATGATTGCCTTAAGGTCCGCTATTTGACCGACGCCGAGGAATATAGACTGCGCGAAGCTATCGAAGTGCGCGAAGAGCGCCGCCGCGCCGAACGCGATTCAGCCAATGGCTGGCGCGCGGAACGCGGCTATGTGCTGCTGCCTAGCCTGCGCGACTTCGTATTTACCGATCACGTCAAACCGCTGATCCTGTTGTCGATCAACACCGGATGCAGGCGCGGCGAACTGTTCGATCTGACATGGGAGAACATCGACCTTGACCGTCGCATTCTGACCGTAACGGGTGCAACCGCGAAATCCAGACGGACGCGGCATATTCCGCTCAATCGCGAAGCAACCTCGGTGCTGCTCAACTGGCGCGCGCAAAGCGAGGAACAGTCGGGCTTGGTCTTCGTCAATGAACAGGGCGAACGGTTCGACCGTGCCAATTCGTCATGGCGTCGGCTGCTCAAGGACGCGCAGATTGCGGCCTTTCGCTGGCATGACATGCGCCACCATTTCGCCTCGCGGTTGGCGATGGGCGGTGTTGATCTCAACACCATCCGCGAACTGCTCGGCCACAGCGATTATTCGATGACGCTACGCTACGCGCATCTCGCGCCGGAGTTCAAATTGAAGGCAGTAGAAGTGCTCGATATGGCACGGGAAGCCACAATGGGCGGGAACAAGGTTCTCGCGTTAGTCCGTTAAGAAGCGAGCGTAAAAATTGCGCGAACGGGAATAATTTGGTTTGTTTAGCCGTAAACAACCACTTTATTCCTGATCGGGAATAATTTCCTTGCAATTGACCGCGAGCCTCAATAATGTCCCGCTCGGTAATATGGATAGCAAGTCACTCGGATTGATCGTTCTCCGCGAACGCAAAGCCCAGAAGCTTCGGCAGGCGGAGCTTGCAGCGGCGGCTGGCGTCGGCATCCGCTTCATCGTCGATCTCGAAGCGGGCAAGCCGACGCTCCAGCTAGAAAAGGTGTTGCATGTTCTAGCGACGCTTGGTTGTGATGTCGCCGTAACTCCACCTGAGGGTATGTCGCCTTGGGGTGACCTATGACCAACCGCCTATCCGTCTGGTGGGATGGCCGCATCTCCGGCTGTCTCTATCTTGGCCCCGATGGCGAAACGCTGTTTGCCTATGATGCGGCGTGGCTAGCTGATTCCAAGGCACCGGCCTTGTCATTCTCGCTTCCCAAGCAAGCCGAATCTTTCAAGCGCAGCGCGGTCCAAGCCTTTTTCGGCGGGATATTGCCAGAGGAAGGGCAGCGCACCGCGATTGCGCGCGCGCTCGGCGTGTCGGCGGACAATGAATTCCGGCTGCTCGAATATCTCGGCGGGGAAGTTGCGGGCGCACTGACGCTGTTGCCCGAAGGGGAAACGCCCGCGTCACCAAGCGATGCCGCGCCAAAACTGCTCGATGACAATGCGCTTGTGCAATTGCTCGACCACCTCCCGCTCCGCCCAATGCTGGCAGGCGAAGATGGATTGCGGCTGTCGCTAGCGGGCGCGCAATCCAAATTGCCAGTCCTCCTCATCGACGGGCAAATCGCGCTCCCTGCGCCGGGACAACCGACAAGCCATATCCTCAAACCGCCCATATCGCGGTTTGAAGGCACGACAGAGAATGAATACTTCTGCATGTCGCTAGCGAGCGCGATAGGTCTGGACGTTGCGGCGGTGGAAATGCGCGTTGTTGCGGATCGGTCATTCCTGCTGGTCACCCGCTACGACCGTGCCGTTGGCGCAGGGGGAAGCGTCACCCGTCTTCATCAGGAAGATTTCGCTCAAGCGCTTGGCATCCCTTCGCACCGCAAATATGCCAGTGAGGGCGGGCCGATATTCCCGGATTGCTTCGCGCTGCTACGCCGCGCCGCAACGCGCCCAGCGCGCGAAGTTCTGAAACTTCTCGATGCCGCGATCTTCAACCTGATTATTGGTAATGCCGATGCCCATGCCAAGAATTTCAGCCTGCTGCACAGCGGTGGAAATGGGGGCGGGGCGATCACCCTCGCACCGCTCTATGATCTGCTATCGACCATCATCTATCCTAATCTGCATGTGAAGCTAGCGATGAAAATAGGCGGTAAGGCTGTCCTCGAAGACATTGAGCCGCGCCACTGGGAAGGGTTTTCAGCCGATGCCCAGCTCGGCGCGCCCTTCGTGCGAGCGCGGATCGGGCAATTATGCAACGCCGTCATCGCCGCGATTGATGGCGAATTTGCGAAGGCGTTGCCGTCGGATGCTGACTTTTCAGCGGTCAAAGCGTTGGTTCGTGAACGTGCCGTAACACTCAAAGGCAAAGCCTGATTGGAGTTCATGGAATGTCGATGAGCGAGGAAACCGGCGGGCAGACCGAAAACGAGATAGTGGAGCAACTATTGTTCACGGAAGACGAGTGGAATCAGTCTATCCCGCAGGTGGTCGAGGACATGACGAGTTTTCTTCGGCAATACCGCACGCCGGTATTTGAAGATTTTGGCGATCATGGCACAGGCTGGGGTTCAGGAGCATATCTTGAACTGGCCGGGAAAATTTTCATCCTGACCAATGAGCACGTTGCTTGCGCGCGAAACGCAGGTCGGAAACTCGGTTATCAGTTTGACCAGCAGGAAGATATTCTGCGTGTTGTTGGTGATCATGTAGCACTTCCCGCGCCTTTCGATTTAGCGCTTTTGCCCGTCGATGACTTGAAGTGGAGGGATCAATCCAATGGGTCATCTGCCATCCAACTCCACCAAATCGCCCTAGCTCACTCCCCTGTGCAAACCGAAATTCTGACGTTCTCAGGCTTTGCTGGCGGAAATGTTGGTTTCCATTTCGGAACACTAGCTTCGATTGCGACATGTTACACATCGCGTGAGATTGTTCTCCCGGAAGATTCTCGCTTTTCATCGCGCTATCACTTCGGGCTCGACTATCGACCTGATCTTGCAACCGACGTCATAGGCAAGGAGGGCCTGCCGCTTCCCACTGGCCTGAGTGGTTCGATAATTTGGAATACTGGCTTTGTGGAAGCCAAGATGCAAAGCGTCCAATGGACACCGCAGCTTGCGAGGGTGAGGGGCGTTGTATGGGGCTGGCCGTCAGAAAACGCCTGTCTCGTCGCGACCAGAGTTGAATACCTCCGCAGTTTCCTGCTTAGCATCTGACGCATAGACATTTGCACTATCCAGTAAGTCGTGACTTCTGTCGCCAATAGGAGCGGGGCGGCATAGCCGCCCCGCTGGATGGTCAGTCCTGCATGTCATCTTCGACAGTCTTGGATTTTGCTTTAGCGAGGATCGCAAAGCCGTCCGCGATCAAATCGACCGAGTAGTTGGTTTTGCCATCGGCTTGGTAGCTTGATTGACCGATACGCCCGGTTACGCGGATAAGATCGCCGGTTTCGGCCTTGGCGCGACGGTCGCGTAACTTGCCGAACAGCGTGACGCGATTCCAGTGCGGATCGGACTTCCACTCGTCGCCGTCGCGGCGGTTGTAGTTGGCGGCAACCGAGAGATGGGTGACGTCCTTGGCGTGGTCGATCTTGCCGATCCGACCGATGATGTGAAATTCAGCGATGTTCTGCACTGTCTGTCTCCTGATAGTGTCAGGCGAAATGTCCTGACGGACATGACAGGGCCGCGTACCGCCTGCGCGCAAGCCAAAAAGCGGAGGCTCCATTTATGGAAACCGTAGGCTGAAAAGCCGGTTTTTTGCTTGCGGGTATCAAGGCGGTGCAAGTGGCTAGGTTCCGTCAAACAAGGACAAAAGCTGATACGCGGTCGGGAGGGCGTTGTGCAATAATACGAATTTAGTCGTTGGCGACTGTGGGGTCGATGCTGTCAGACGCGGCTATACCATGTCGCTTTGCCGCTGCCGTGATGGAAAAGATGGCTGGCCGATACCAGCGCCTGCAAATGCTTCTTCACCGTGTTACGGTTTGCGCCGATCACATCGACAACTTGGCCTTTGGTGATCCGCCCATGCCCAGATCGACCCATCCGAGGGCGAGTGACATGAGCATCTGCCGGACGACGCAAACTTTGCTCCGTTCGCTCATCTGATCCACGAGCGCGTATCAAAGCTCACTGCCAAGGCGTAAGTGTATGTCGCGCGTAAAACATACTTTTTGCTGTCACTAAGGCTATCTTCACAAGCGTTAATCACTTCGACGCAACTGCGGCCTCGTCATTCAGAATTGCGTCTTTGGGTCGCTTCTGTTGTATGCACCGAACCATTGCCTTCCGCAACACGGGAGCAAGTCGCGATGAAAGCGTTGCATATGCCCGAGGGTTTTCGATCCATCTAGACAGGATACGTAGCTTTTCATCCAGCTCGTCATCGAGCTTCACCCCTTGGAGTGCAACGAACCTTCTTTCGAGGTCTCGCAACTGAAAATAAGCAGGGGCGGTCCTCGGAGGTGCCGATGACATTAGAATCTTGTCCGCCGAGACAACGCACAACTTGGATGGGAAATGGTCGTTCGGCAAGACCGCCAAAGCCTGTTGGACGGCGTGAAATGCGTTGTGGCCTTTGCTGCTTTCGCCAGCACGATAAAGGCATTTCAGGAATCTTAGTGCGGCTAACGCTCGTGCGCCGCCGGGAGCGATAAAGCCGTTGCTTTCAAGTGCCTCAATTACGGCGTTGTAAGCAAATAGATGAATGCCGTGCTCAGCTAGGCTAAGAACGCCAAAGTTACGGATCGTCACATATAGGATATCCGCAGCCAGCAGAGTGCCGCGCGATCCAATCGGTGTGCAACCAGCAAGGCCAGCCAGCGCACTGTTTTCGCGGATTTCATCGGCATAGGAGAGACGCGGTGTGAATGCGGCAAGTTTTGCCGCGAGTCTGCCATCTTGGTCAACCAAAACAGTCGACTCCAGCTTAATATGTTGGATGAATAACGCTCCACGCTGCGACAACGCGTCGAGCTTCGCGAACGTATAAGACGCGACGGACCAGCCTGCTTTGGTCAGCACACGTGACCGCTCCCGCAGAATCGCTACATCATCATCAACTATCAGAATGTCACGATCACTCATGGCGTCAACGTCGCCACGGGACGCAGACCCGAAGACCGCTTCAGCCGAGGCCGTCAAAGCCTGGGGGTAACTGCATTTCATCGCAAGAACCTCTTGACCAGCACTGACGTAAATATCCCTAGCCACCCAATAGCTATCAGCGCTTCTATCACGGTTAGCAACTTAGCAGATTCACTCGCTGGAGTAATGGTCGAAAAGCCGAGCACCGTCAGAATCGAAAATGAGTAGAAAATGGTATCAACGAGTGATGCTTGAGTGACTGGATGACCATCAATTTTAACTGCGTCACCAATTACCCAGTAATTTAAGAGCGAAACGGCAAGGAACATAACTACCGTGATAGCGAAGAAGCGCATGGGCCGGTATCCGAACCCGGCAACGCCTTCGTAGGTGATGCTTGAAAACCACCGAACGAACGCCCGAGCTGGAGGGACGCGCTTACGCCTCAGTTCTGACCAAATTTGATATCGTTTCCAGCGCCGAAAACGGATGTCCGCTTGCATGTAGAATTCGTCTTGACGTTCTTCAGCGAAATTTCCTAGCAGCGCTTGAAAAACTGAAATACCGGTGTTGGCCGCCTCCACCTTGAAGCGACGCTCCAACTTGATCGTATCGGGATCGAGGTAAACTTGTCGAAATTTTGCTTTCCAGAAGTTACAGTTCAAAAACCTACAACTGTGAAATTCAATTTCGTGAAACCGCGTGCCAAGGAATAAGCAGTCTTCGAACGTACAGTCAGTAAAAGTAATTCTCGAAAGCGTCGATTTAGAGAAAGCAACATTGCGAAAAGTTACTTCGCGGACGCGCCCTTGTGGGGGCGCTACCCACCGCCGCTGATCGAAAACAATGTTCGAGACACTATCCCCAGGAGACATTGACGGTTGTTGGTCGTTAGGACCGATTGCGGTGGGTGTGCCATCAAGCCTGAAGAGGTTACTGAGCAAATTATTCCCACCGTTCGTCCGCTAAATTGTTCACCGCTTTACCGGGAACCCTTCAAATTGCAATGTTGCGCTGTAAGATGGAGAGCAATCATTGAGATTCCGCGAGGGCAAGTAGGCTGTGCTGGTTTCGGCGCTGTGGTCGCCGGATGCCATAGCAAACGGCCTTGGCCCGTCCCAATGGACGGACCGCGAAAATGAGGGGTTGGCGATGCGGTCGCGGTCAGAACATCTCCATCTGGTCACGCATTGGATTCCAGAATCCGATGTCGAGCGGGCGTTGTGCGCGGCGAGGCTGCATCGGCTGGTTGGCGAGCCAGCCAAGCCGCTCCCCCATGCTGACGGGTGCAACACCCGCCATCATGATCTGGGTGGGGTCGGGCGGCGTGATCTGCGGTAAGCTTTTGCGCTTGGCCATGCCCTCACCCCTCAATATTCATCGGCGAGCATGATGGTCAACACCCGCCGCGTAATGGCGGGGTTTGCCGCATCCTCGCTGCCAAACCGCAAATCGCGGTCGTAATAGTCAAATTTCCAGAACACCCGTTCGCGCTCGTCGTCGCACACGCGCGGGCGCTCAGTCGTCCAGCGACCATCGCCAAGCTGGTAGATAGTCCCGAAATCACGTTCGCCGTGCGGGTCGTTGTCCTCATCGAAAGCATCATAGGTTTCGATGAGTTCGCGCACCTTATGACTGGTCAGACTCGGGCAGCGACCGGAAACCCACCGTAGCCACAGCGGTGCAAGCAATCCCCATTGCTTGCCGTGCCATGTCGTTCAAACGGGCAATCCGCGCCGTCTGTTCGCGCGCGGTAGCAAGGGCGGCGCTCATTGCACCCGCCCCCTGCGGGTTTCGCAAATCAGGATTAACGCCCCGAAATCCTCGCGCTCCCCAAGCCGGTCGGCAATCTTGCGGACACAGGCAATCGGCAAACCATTCTCGTTGGCAACGCCGCGCAAATAATCGTCGCGGGTTTCGGCCCCGCACTCACGATACATCAACTGTAAATCACACATTTTCCTGCCTCCTCTTGGGCTGAAAGCCGCATTCGACTTGCGACATGCGGCTCTGCCTTCCGGCGAGGATGGGAGGGGGAGGGAAAGCTGAATCGACGCCCTGGCGCGGGCCAGCGGGCGAAGCCCGCCACACGGGGGCGGCTATTCTGCTTTGGGAAATGAGAGGGCAAAGCCCTTGGCGTTCCCGCCTATCAGGAAACGGAGGCGATCAGCCTCCCTCAGCCGCAACGCGGTATAAACAACGGCACCCTTGCACAAAACGACGCCGGCAGGACGCCATGCGCCCGGACCTGTGGGCCAGCGGGCGTCAGGCAAGGAGAGTGGCAAGAGCGCCAGCGCGTCAGCCAATAAATGCTGCACCCTAAGGAGCGCGCAGCGCGGGATAGAGTGCGACCCTAAAACTTCCCGCTCATTATCCCACGCTCCTGATCGTCACCGGAACGGCCAAGACTACAGGCTTGGTGTGCGCAGCGCATAGAGCGGGTTGCTCGCAAGGCAGCCAAAGCAAAGTAACACCGCCTTAATGTAAATCTTGTTCCGTCTTTGCCCCTCATCTACGACAGCACAAAGGGGAGAGCGTGGCTTACGAACCAATTCAAATCGCTGAGGAATTTTTCGAGTCCGTTCGCCGGGTTCGCGCACTCGGCGCTGGAACGCCGGAAACCGCCTATTATCCAGCGCTCCATACGCTTTTCGAGCGGGTTGGCGCGTCGCTCTCGCCCAAGGTTCTGGCGCTGTCGCAGCTTTCTAATACCGGCGCGGGTAGCCCAGATTTCGGACTATTTGCAGCGAATCAGGTCCAAAAAGGCGAACCCCGCAAGGGGCAAATGCCCGAACGAGGCGTGGTCGAAGTCAAAGCTGTCGCCGACGACAGCCTGTTCAAATCGACGCCCGCGCAACTTACCAAATACTACGACGCTTACGGACTCGTCCTCGTCACGAACCTGCGGACGTTCCAGCTTGTCGGGCCGGACGTCAACGGCACCGCCACCCGGCTAGAAGCCTTTGCGCTTACCGACACCGCCGCTGAATTCTGGTCGCTGGTCCAGACGCCGGAAAAGTCAGCCAAGTCCATCGGCCTCGCTTTCGTCGAGTATCTGCGCCGCGCACTCACGCAGAATGTCGCACTGGTCCAGCCTAAAGATGTAGCGTGGTTCCTTGCTTCTTACGCGCGTGATGCGCTCGCGCGGGTGGATGCAGCAGGCGATCTTCCTGCGCTCAAGACCGTCCGCACTGCTCTCGAAGATGCACTCGGCATTACCTTCGATCAGGAAAAGGGCGATCATTTCTTCCGCTCCACCCTTGTTCAAACGCTGTTTTACGGTCTGTTTTCGGCGTGGGTCATTTGGGCGCGGGAGACGCCGCGCACGCCGCCGCGTTTCGATTGGCGGTCGGCGGGCTGGAGCCTGCATGTCCCGTTTATCCAAACGCTGTTTCAGCAACTGACCTCACCACAACATATTAAGCAGCTAGATCTTGTTGAGGTGCTTGACTGGACCGGTAACACGCTCAACCGCATTGACGCAGCGGAATTTCTGAAACGCTTCGATCAAGGCGAAGCGGTCCAGTATTTCTACGAGCCTTTTCTAGAAGCCTTCGACCCCAAACTACGCAAACAGTTCGGCGTTTGGTATACGCCCGCCGAAATCGTCGATTACATGGTCGCGCGGGTGGATCGCGCGCTAAAAGACGAACTGGGCATAGCCGACGGCTTGGCCGACGAGCGTGTCTATGTCCTCGATCCGTGCTGCGGAACAGGCGGTTTTATTAATGCCGTGCTGCGCCGCATCCGTGCCAATCTCGAACATCACGGGTTGGGCGACGCGCTGGCCGACAGGCTGCGCGATGCCGCGCGCAACCGCGTGTTCGGGTTTGAGATCATGCCAGCACCCTTTGTCGTCGCGCATATGCAAGCCGGGATGACATTGGCGAACATGGATGCGCCGCTTGCGGAAGACACGCGGCCCGCGATTTACTTGACCAACGCACTGACGGGTTGGGAGCCGCACACCAACAAGCCGCTACCGTTTCCCGAGCTTGAAGCGGAACGCGCCTCTGCCGATGCGGTCAAGCAGGCAACGCCCATCCTAGTGATCCTCGGCAACCCGCCTTACGACGGCTATGCGGGGATTGCCGACAACGCCGAAGAACGCGCGCTGACTAGCGAGTATCGCAAGGTCAAAAAGGTTGCAACCCCGCAAGGGCAGGGACTGAACGAACTCTACGTTCGCTTCTTCCGCATGGCCGAACGGCGGATTGCGGAAAAGACGGGCGAAGGCGTAATATCCTTCATCTCCAACTACAGCTGGTTGGACAGCCTCAGCTGCCCCGGCATGCGCGAACGCTATCTGGAGACGTTTGACAGTATCGGCATTGACAATCTACACGGTGACAGGATCATTTCCGAACGCGCGCCCGACGGTCGATCCAGCGCAACGGTCTTTGCCGTTCGCGGGCAGTCTTCAGGAATCAAAGTCGGCACTGCAATTTCGACCTTGGTTCGCCGAAAAGAACATGCCGAATCTACAGCAATCTACTATCGCGACTTTGACCAATCTGGCGCTGACGATAGACGCCAAGCGTTACTCGAAAGCCTCGGTGACGAAGGTATGTGGTCGGGATATCTAAAGCATGAACCAGTTCTCGGCCTTCGATTGGCATTCAAACCCGGCGAAGTAAGCGCCGGATATGAGCAGTGGCCCCGCTTGTCTGAGTTGCTTCCGGTTAGCTTTCCCGGTGTAAAAACCAGCCGCGATGAGTTCCTTGTCGACATTGACCGCGCCGCTTTGGAACTGCGCGTTGCGCGCTACTTCGATCCGAAGTTTAGTGATGCGGATTTGGCAAAAAGCCATCCAGCAATTTTTAAGTCGGAAGGCCGCTACAACGGGCCAAAGGTCAGAGCGACGCTTATTGCCCGGCACAAGACCGAGAGCGAGCGCGCAGTGAAAGACGAAAAGCCAGCCAAACGGGCGGGAAGATTAGTGCGATACGCTTATCGTCCTTTTGATGTTCGCTGGCTTTACTGGGACCCGGACGAGAAGTTGCTTGATGAAAAGCGAACAGAGTATCTTGATCAAGGGCCCCACGATGAACCAACTTTATCGGCTCAACAGAAACCACGAGGTGATTGGCAATCATCGCAGGTGACCTCCGCCTACGGCTGTCTTGATCTGATTGATCGTGGATCTACGAATTTCCCTGCACGAACGATTGACGGCTCAACCGGCGAGTTGCGGCCCAACTTCGTCCCGTCAACTCTTGCTTGGCTCAAGCAGCGCGACCTTGCTCCATCCCTACTTTTCGACCACATCGTGGCGACACTCCATGCGCCGTCATACGGTGTGAATAATGCTGGTGCCCTCCGTATGGATTGGCCTCGCGCCCCTTTACCCGGCGACGTGTTGGTCATGAAATCGTCAGCAGCATTGGGGGCGAAAGTTGGGGCTTTGCTAGATGCGGAACGCGATGTGGCTGGTGTCAGCAATGGTGCCTTGCGCGCGGGCCTCGTCGTCATCGCGCTGCCGAAAGGCAAGGATTTCAATCTGACAATGGGCTGGGGCAGTGCGCAGACCAACAAGAATGGCAGCCGCATCGTCATGCCGGGTGGCGGGCGCATTACGCAGCGAGCTTGGACAGATGCCGAGCGAGCGGCCCTCGCGCAAATAGCAGAGCGGCATGAACTCGACCTCGAAACGCTACTCGGTCTCATCGGCGAGCAGGCTGTGGACGTTCATATCAACGACGATGCCAAATGGGAGGGGGTGCCTGCCACGGTGTGGGAATACACGCTCGGCGGATATCAGGTGCTCAAGAAGTGGCTTTCTTACCGCGAGGCTGACGTTCTCGGTCGCGCGCTGACGGGCGAAGAGGCGCTCCACTTCGCCAAAACCGCGCGCCGCATTACCGAAATTCTGAGCATGGGGCCAGCCCTTGACGCCGCCCACGCCAAAGCCCGCGATTGTGCAGTGCCGTGGGTGGACGGCAAGCCTGCTGAACCATCTCTGTTGTAAACGGGACATTCGATGCCCGCTTCTGAAACGCAAACGCTATTGGACCGCTTCGCGCAGACACAACGTCGGGCAGCCATCGAAACTCTGTTCGATGGCCCTTGGGTAACGCTGTATGGTGGTGAAGGCGAAGAAAGCTGGTTCAGCGGCCTTGTAGCCTTTGAAAATCTCGCCAAGGCGCTTCGCGATATACAGTGGGACGTGCATTTAGGCGAAACCCGGCCTTCAATCGTGACTTACGGTTCCGGTGATGATGCCGAGATATGTTATGCGCGCTTCTCGGATGAAGGCTTCGAACCCATCGTAATCGCCCGCGAACGCGGCAGCGGTCCATTGTTTGTCGAACTTGCCGAAGATGTGCGGCTATTCCTGAACCTGTTCCCTATCGAAAACGGCAATCTGGTCTGCACCGACGCCAATGGGGACGATCAGGTCGTCGCATTGGTGACGCAGGAGGCAGTACAAATCCGAAAGGGGCCTCTGCTCCGTTACCTTCAAGCGCGTCAGATGCACCTTGCGGTGTATTTCGACCACATCGTCTGGTTGGATGGTGTCGCCGACAACCCACTTCCCGATGCGGAACACTATTTCGACGTGCGTGAAGCGGATCGCGCTTGGAGCTTTGCGTCAAATGATGATGGCGGAGCGGCGATGTCGCGTTTGTGCGGCAAGCGGCTACTGTCGCCGCCTTCTAGAAAGCCGCGCGGCGAACAGGAGGCTGACGAAAACCGCTACGCAACCTTCATCCTCGGCGAAGATGGAATGGGCAATCCGTCAGAATATTTAGCCAATCCAAAGGGTCTTGCTGATTTCTTCGGAAAAAACCCGGGCGCCCCGAACTACCTGACGCCAGTGCATTTCAAGCGCGAGGTGCTCGACCGCTATTTTCATAATCCCGGAAAATACGCGGTCAGCGATGGCGTGGTGCGGAACGATCCGCACTGGGTATTTCGTATGGACGACGACCATAGTGGTCGTGTTGTGGCCTTCCTTGGCGATCTCGGTCGAGACCTACCTTACACCGAGCAATTGCACTGGCGCGCGCATAACATCCTTCCAGACGGCGGATTGAGCAAAACAGCCCGTTCTCGGAGTTTCCACGCCCAATTTGCCGACGGGGAACAGCCGGAACATCGCTTCAAGGTCGCATATGCTCGATTCTGCAAGAGTTGGTCCGAGATGCACGGATGGGACTTGTTTCGACCGCTCGCGACCGGCGACCAACACCTGCTGACCAAACTTCATGTTCCGACCAGCGACAACCCTGCCGAACTTGATGCCCAATTGCTCGGTCTGGCAAAAATTTTGGTGGATAGTCTTAATGATGGTGAGATGGACGCGGCCTTAGCGTCGCCCATAGCGAACGAGCGCAGCCTCGCAAAGTTGGAGCGATATCTGACTTGGCGGGGCTATCCTGAAGTAAATAGGGATGTCGGCACGTTGCGGGCAATTCAAGGTTTGCGTTCCACGGGCGCTGCACATGCCCGAGGATCAAACTACGAAAAGACACTGAAGCGTCGCGGTCTAGATAAGCAGCCAGCTCCTGTTGTTGTTCGCGCGCTAATCGAAGATGCAATCACGCTCCTTGGCGGGCTGCAAGCGCTTTGTCGCTAACGGGGACAGGACATTCGCAGCCTGAGGGGTATCTTGTTCAGCCAAGACTGGCGTTGCTCGATTTCTGCAAGGGCGCTTTTGCCATGCTCAAACCTCCCATCGCCGTTTGCGCCAAACCCGCACGTTCGTTGATACTGGAGACAAGCTTAGCACGATCATCGGTGTAAACCGCCGCTGACGTCTTGGCGCGCGAAATCCCGACATACATCATCTTCTGATCCACAAGATTGGTCGCGCGGCTGTCTGCGTGGACCATGACGCGCTCAGCGGTTCGGCCTTGGGCCGCGTGGGCCGTCTGAACATAGCCGTGGCGTAGATGCTGATCGGTGGATTTATTGAGGTCTAGCGTCTGAAATTTACCGCTATCGAGCCGGACGCGGGCGATCTGGTCGTGGGCGTTGACCGACACGACTTGCGCTCTGCCGCCATTCTCGCGCGATAAATTACGGTCGTTGCGGGTAAATTCTATCCTGTCGCCCTTCATCAATTCAACGCTGCCGGGGGTGAAGGCTTCACTTTTCCCCGCACCCCATTGCCTCGGTCTCCAGTCCACACTTTGGCCGTTTGCTTTTTCGAGCGCGACGGCATTTTTAGCGGGATCTATGCCAATTACCGTCACAGATTCACGCTTGGCAATGCCCTTGTCGGCATAGTCGCGTGCAAAGCGGACGACATCGCCAACCTCGTAAGAGCGGGCATCGCGCGCTTCGGCTTTGGTCAGCCCTTTGGATTCCAGCGTCCGCATGACCAAGGCCTCGCCGGTCAGTCTGCCACTGGCGACAAGCTGCATCCTGATTTCCGCATTGAGCGCATCGCGGCCTGCGCGCGATGGATCAATAACGATGGTGCTACGCTGCTCCTTGGGAGACAGCGCCGCATAATCCCTCGCCATCGCCTTCATGCGTTCCGCCGGATCGGCAAGGGCGATAATCTTTCCGCCGCCGCGATCAAGTGCGTCGAGCGCCCGGCGGGCATCACCCTGTATGGATGCTTCAACGGCCTCTTTGGTGAGTGGGTTAGTCTGGCGGACAATTTCGGCGAGTTTGGCGGTTGCCATGCCCGCGTCCTGCAATTGCGCAAAGGCGGCTCCAGCGCCAACCGAACCAAGCTGTTTGACGTCGCCTACAAGAATGACTCGCGCCTTGGCCTTTTCGGCGGATTCGAGCAAGGTTGCGGTATCGCGAGCAGAAAGCATCGACGCCTCGTCCACAATCCAGACGCTGCGCCCATTGGATGCAATGGGGTGCTGACCTATCAAATGCTTGGCAACGGTTTCGCCGCGAAGCCCGAGTGCCTCGCCCAATGTCCGCGCTGCCGATGCGGTCGGCGCAAGTGCGGTCACATTGTAACCCTGCGATTGCGCCTCCCGCGCCACGGTCGCCAAAACCGTGGTCGTTTTTGCGGTTCCGGCATAGCCTTGCACCGCAGTCACCCGGTTCTGACTGGTGAGCAAGGCCTTGGCTGCGATTTGCTGATCTGGAGTCCAGGGGTGCTCGGATGCAAGCGCCGCACGAGCGACCGCCTTTGCCGCCTGCAACGGAGTCTGGATCGCGGCAACACTGCCGCGCCCATTTGCTTCGGCGCGCAACAGCCGCTGTTCATTGTCGATATTGGCGGAGGTGGTAAACCCGCCAAATTCCGCACCGCGCCTGTCGATAAAGGTGCGAGACGCTAGCGCGCCGTCCTTCATCGCCCGGTCAATCGCTGCACTGATCTGGGTTTGCGTAACAGCCGCCAAGCCGAATCGTCCGGCCTCCTTCTCCAAATCTGCTGCTGAAAACACCGACTGACGTTCGCCCAATTTCTCGGCGGCAAAAGCAACAGCCTGATGTGCGGTGATTCCGCCTTGGGCAGTTAGCAATGGCGCATGTTCTGTTTGTGCTGCCGTCAGTTTGGCCTGTTCGACCAAGGCCAATCGTGAGGCTTGGCCAAATCCGGCACTGTCCGCCGTTTCGCGCCAATCATTGACCAACTCCGCGCGGTTGACCTCTTCCTTCACCGCGCGGGTATCGAGCGCGGCGATCTGCTTTTCAGCGGCAGTTGCGGTTTGACGGGTCTGACCGCGCTCGGCAAGGCGGGCCTCCACTTGGGTCGCACGTTCGCTGAATGCTGTGATGGCTTGCGGAGAAACGCCCTTGATCTCGAACAAGGAATCTTTGCGCGGTTCTATCTCGTAGCCCAATCCGCGAACATTTACCGCCAACTCCTGCCGATAGACCGCACCAATGGCCTTTTGCAGTTGATAAAGCGCGCGCGGTTCCAGACTGCGCCAATTGCCGTCTCCGTCACGAGTGGCATTCATAATGACATTATGCGTGTGCAGTTGTGGGTCTTGCGCACGGCTGGTATCATGACGGAAACTAGCAACGACAAGATTGTCCGTCTGCTGCCGCTCAACATTCCCGCCATCCCTGATCCGGGTAGCCGCGCTATGGCGTTCGGCAAATGCCAGCGCACTTTTGACCGCGCGGTCGTGCGCGCCAACAAGCCGCCGGTCTCCTGCCACCTCGGCCATAATCGACACCGACTTTGGCGCGCTCATGGTAACATCCCAACCGGGGCGATGCTGAACCTCGCCGTCCCGAACGGTTCCCAATTGCTGGCCATCCGGCATTTTACCATCAAGCATCTCACGGAACTGATCGCGCTCGACCTCGCCTGACAGGCCAAGTGCATCCGCGCCCGCACCCTGCCATTCGCTCGGCGAAAGTCCGTCCCCGGCGTAATAGTCATCGGCTTCATAATAGCTCGACGCTTGTGCAGAGCTGCCAAGGGCGCTGATTGTAGCGACCATTAGACTGGCCCATCGGCATTGATTGTGACCTCGGCGGCAGCACCATTGGCAGGCAGCTTGCTCCACAGCGAGCGGCTGACATCGACCGCGACAAAGCTGCGTTGGCTCGGATTGCCGCGCGCGTCGATATGCCCGCGGGTCAGCTTGATCTTGGCGACCGGCAAGGCGTCGGGCAGTTGCAGGAAGCCGTGATGCGGTTCCAGCCGCATATCGCTTTCGATCACTGCCGCGCGGACGTGGCGCACAGCGGCAAGCGATGTTCGTCCGCTGCTCGGGCCGTAATCGAAGCTATCCGACCCGCTGCGGATTTCGACCTCGACATCACCGATATTGTCCGATGCCCATTTACGGGTGTCTCGGTCGATAAGCTGGAGATAGAGCTTGGTGTTGCAGCAACCCAAAAGCGCCTCGGCGCTGTCGCGGCCATAGCGGCGGTGCATCTGGCCAATGGCCTGAAAGGTCAGCACGACGCTTGCCCCGAACTTGCGGCCTTCGGGCAGTAGCCGCGTGAGGTTATCAACGCGGGGCAGATCGGCTAGCTCGTCGAGAAAGAACCACAGGCGGCGATTGGATGATGGCTCCAACCCTAAGGTCGCACTGGCGGCACATTCGAGCCAGCAAGCGAGCAATGGCTTCATCGCCTCAAAATAGTCTTCCTTGCGCGGCACGAATATCCACGGGCGGGGGCCTTTGTGGTCGTCCAGACCGCCTATAAAATCCCGGAATGCAAAGCTGCCGTTCTCGCCGGGTTCGCGCCATAGAAACTGCAACAGGTTGGATGCCTTAGCGAGCATGAACAGCACGCTGCCGGTCGCGCGGTCGGCATCGTCTTCGAAGGTGCGCGCCGACGATGTGCCTGCCAGCCACAGCTTCATCTCCTCCTTGGTCTTGGCCTGTAAGGCATTTAGCAAGTCGGGAAGGGTGGTCTTTCCGTCGGCATTCAATGTCCGCAAGATATTGGCGACAAGGATTCGGCTGGTTTCCAGCCAAACGTCATCGTCGCGCTCGCCGGTCTCGGAAACAAGCTGGCGCGCGATGCGGTCGGCGTCAGCGGGGTGGGCGATCTCGGAGAAGGGCGACCAATAGGCCGAACGAGCATCGAACGGATTGAGGATGATGTCGCCGCGTTCGGGCCGGTAATAATGTGCGATGAACTCGCCGCTGGTGTCATAGACCAGTGCCGGTTCGCCGCGCGCTTCAACCATATCGAGCATCTGGCGCAACACGGTGGTCTTGCCAGCGCCGGTCGTGCCAAGAAATGCAAAGTGGCGGCATTCGAGCCAGTCTGGGATTCCGACGGTGGCGATGCGGATCGACGCATCACCCGTCGCGCGTTTGGTCAACCGCCGCAACTCGCGCTCGGTCACGATTTCAGTGCCAGCGATGATCTTGTCGAGCGCCGCTTTACGGCCCCGGTCACGCATCCAGACTGCAAGCCCGAAACACAGACCAAAGCCCAATAGTCCGCCAAGCACACCGCCGAGAATGGACCTGCTCATCAAGTCATCCCAGCAGCGCGTCCACACCGGATCATTGGCAAGGACGCTTGCTGGCACTTGACCGGTCTGTCCACCCGAACTGACAGTGATCGTTGGATCGGTCCTGCCACTGGCAATCCAGTTCATGAAGCTGCCTTGTCCGTGCTGATAGGCGCATTTCAATTGCCACGGTTCGACGGTGTTTACCGGCACACCAATCCCGCCAAGTGCGGCAACGCCAACGGTCGTCCAGAGATAGAATTTCCAGCGCGTTGCAAAACCGGAAATGGCCTGCCGGAACAGCCCTTGGCCGCGCAGCAGATTGTCGTGATCCCGGCTCATGACAGTGCCTCCGCTGCCAGCGCCCGCTGACGCTTGTAAGAAGCCTGCGCCGCTTCGCTGGTTGCGCTGTCCGATTTATCTGCGTCGCTGTCATTGCGCAGGGCGGCACGGCGTGCATAGGCATAGGCCGCGCTTGCGGTGAATAGGCTGCGGTCGGTCAACGCTTCGATGACGGACAATCGGGAATCGAGCGACGCAAAGGCATCTTTGCCTGTTCCGTTTGGCGACGGCGCGGGCGTGTGCATGATCGCACCCAGCCCTGTTTCGATGACGCGGGCGAGCGCCTGATAGCGGGTCAGTCCGCGCACCTCGGCGATGTGCCGGAGCATGATTTCTTGGGCCGCTGGCACACGGATAGAGAGTTTGATGCGGTTCATGACAACGCCCCACAGAGCGCGCTATTGACGCGCCCACAAAATGGCAGATTTAAGCCAGATCCTGAGCAAGGAAACAAAGCGCGCGCGCATAGCCCCCCAGAGAAATGGCTGAAAAGCTGGATGCACACGTGCGTATGGTGTGTATCTAAACTGCTGGCTCGATACGTAGTATCGCAGCCTCTTTTTTGGCTCCATGTTTTGAGATTACCGGACATAGGATTGCTCCTCGATCCATCGGCTGCGGCTGGCCCAATCGGTCATGCGCCGCATGGCTTTTGGGTCTGCTGCATCGCGGTCAACGCTGGGCAGAACTGGCGGGCAAGCCTGCAAATCATGCTCGGCGATCCAGCGCAGAATTTCATTCTCGATAGTCTGGCGAAGACGAGCTTCAAGGTGGAATGTATCGACCGGATCAAGATGCGCGGTAACGCCGGGGCTTTCGAGCAAAGCTCCCATCGCAAAATCTTCTTTGCCGACGAACTGGCGGGGGCCATCAATCCGCAACATCGAAATGGTGCCGCGCAAGACAGAAAGAACGGGCCGTTCTGCCCGGTGCCATTCGGCAAGCGACGCGCGGCGGGTGTCGCCGTCCGCATTGTCTTCAAGCAATTTGAGGATTAGCGGATGGGTGTGGAGCATCACACGCCAATGCGCGCGATATTTGGTGGTTATCATAGGCCAGCCGGTGAGGCGGGCAAGCAGGGACCGAACAGACATGGGAAGTGCCTTTCAAGAGTTCTGATATGGATCAGGGAAATTGGGTGTCAGTAGCGACGGGTCTGGAGGCTATTCAGCCAGTCCTCTATGTCGCCCGAACGCCACCGGATTTTGCCAGCGCCAATGCTGCACGGGCAGGGGAAGTCACCGCTGCGCGCGCGGCGATAAAGCGTCGTGCGCGACTTGAAGCCGGTAACGTGCAGGACGTCGGTGACGGTTAAGAGCTGATCTCTATTGGGTAGCATGACGTTGTCCTTTCATTCGTTGGAATGCAGGACGTGCCGTCGAGGGGCGTTAGATGATATTCAGTTCCACATTCACGGAAATTCATGCACCGGCAACGAGCGCAGAAAATTGTCGAACGGAGGGTAAATTCCAGCGTGCAGCTTTTCCAGGCGGCTGGCGCTGAACTCCTTGTTTTCGGAAAGGCGCTGCTTCTTCTGCTCGAAAGTCAGCCCCTCAAATTCTGGCCGCCGCAAAGCAACGACGGCTTGCACGGCTTCACGAAACGACCGCGCGCGAGCGCCGTATTGATC
>JAYUOS010000009.1:0-82355 GCA_043760725.1 Sphingomonadales bacterium | reverse complement strand
CCCACGCGTTGAAAATCCAATCGTCAGCCGGTGCTCGGTCTCACTAACGTCCGATGGGCTATTGAGCGTTAGCCGTTCCTGATGGCCGTGAAAATCGGTGACTGTGACAAACAAATCGAGCGGTTGGCCTGCGGGTAAAAGCGGACTTCCCGACCCGCGCTGTTCCATCGCGGCAAGCGCGTTGAGCAGCAAAGTCGAAAACACCCGGCCACCAAACGGCGGCTGGAACCAGCGCGCGCGGACAAAGCGTGAGAGCTTGGTTGCCACCTCGTCACGCGCCCCTTTGGCTACAGTCCGCTGCACCGCGCCGCCGCGCCGCCGCAAAATCGCCCAAGCAATCGGTGCGGCCCAGAATTTGGTAAAGCGCGACAATGGCCGTGCGTCGGGATCGAGCAACACTTCGACATCGGCATTTTTCAGCCACATGTCAGTCAAGGGTTCTAGCGACTGACCGGCGACGATGGCTTGCGCCAGGAACACGCCATTGATTCCGCCCGCACTTGCCCCCGAGATTATGTCCGTTAAAACGCGCATCCGCGTGCCCGATTTCGCTTCAATCAGTTCCAGCAATTCGCGGTACGCAATTTCGCTGCCGCCTTCTGTAGGGCTGCCATCTAGATGCGCTTTGCTGGCGCGGATCAGGTGCCAGATTTCGCGCGTAATGCCGTGCATGTATACAGCCAGACTGACTCCGCCGTAACAGATCAAAGCTAGCCGGAGTTCCTTTTCGCGCATCCCGTTGATGTGGCAGGGCCCATGGTGTGAGGCAAGAGGTGACATTCGGGTTTGTCGCTTTGAAAGCAAGTTTCGGGACGCAACGCTGAGACAAGCGGGTAATCATTCTGGGTCACAATAAAAAGGGAATCGACCATGACCTATCGGATCACCGGCTTACCGAGCCAGCCTTTCGCGCATTTGATTGGCGCGAGCGAAGCGGTGCTTGCTGAATCGGGTGCTATTCGCGTTACTGCCGGTGCGGATAAGGGCTGGCCATGCCGGATCAGTCTTGCCGATGCGAAGGCTGGGGAAAGTTTGATCTTGCTCAACCACACCAGCCATGATGTCGCGACGCCCTATCGTTCGGCGTATGCGATTTACGTGCGCGAATGCGCGTATACGCCTGCCGAGTACACTGACCAAACCCCGCCGGTGTTCGAAGGTCGGCCGATGGCCCTTCGCGCATTCGACGCGAAGGGCATGTTGCGCGATGCAGCGCTCGCTTTGCCCGGTGAGGCGGATGCGAAAATCAGAGCGCTGTTCGGCGCCGACGAGATCGCCTATATCCACGCCCACAACGCAGCGCACGGCTGTTTTTCGGCAAAGGTGGAACGGAACTGAAATGATCGATGCCGATTTCGCCTGGGACGCATTCCTGCGCCGTGATCGCGCGTTCGATGGGCAGTTTGTCGGCGCGGTTAAGACGACGAAGATTTACTGCAAACCCAGCTGCCCGGCTCGGCATCCGCTTCGTAAGAATGTCGTGTTCTATGAACTGGCGGCTGAAGCAAAGGCGGCGGGATTTCGTGCTTGTTTGCGCTGTCGGCCCGATGATATTGGCCGTGATGAGGTTGCATTGCGCCGGGCGCTGGAACTGATTGGCAGCGACGAGCCATTGTCGCTTAATGCGCTGGCCGATGCCGTCGGCTATGCCCCGCATCATTTTCACAGGTTGTTTAAGCGCGCGATCGGCGTGACACCGGCGAACTATGCGCGTGGGAAACGGCTGGAGCGCGCAGAAATGGCGCTTGCAGATAATGGCCGGATAACCGATGCGATTTACGACGCTGGTTATTCGGGGCCGAGCCGATTCTATGCAGAAACAAAGGGACGGCTGGGGATGACACCAAGCGCATGGAAAAATGGCGGAGCGGGCGCGGTCATTCGCTGGTCGTTGGTCGATACCTCAATTGGCAGTATGTTGGTTGCTGCGACTGAGAAAGGGATTTGCCGTTTGTCCTTCGACGAAGGTGAAGGCGCGCTTGCCGAACGTTTTCCAAAGGCCCAGATTTTGCCCGCCGATGCCGCGATGGAACAATTAGCCAAAGCTGCGGTGGCGGCTGTTGAACATCCTGACCGGATGCCTGACTTGCCGCTTGATGTGGCGGGCACTGCATTTCAGGAAGCAGTATGGCAAGAGCTGCGCCGCATTCCAGCGGGCGAAACCCGCAGCTATGCCGAAATCGCCGCTGCCGTTGGAAGGCCCAAAGCGGTGCGTGCTGCAGGGTCAGCGAATGGCGCGAACAATGTTGCAGTGCTGATCCCCTGCCATCGCGTCGTCCGCACCGATGGCGCACTGGGTGGCTATGCTTATGGTTTGGAACGCAAAGCGACGCTTTTGAAACGCGAAGGGATAAAGTCATGAATTCAGTTGAAGCTTTTGCCGCACTGCATGTCGCTGGTGACCCATTGATACTGTTCAACATCTGGGATCCTGGCAGTGCCAAAGCTGTTGCCGGGGCAGGTGCAAAGGCGATTGCTACGGGTAGCTGGGGCGTCGCCTGCGCCGCAGGATTTGCTGATGGGGAAAAACTGCCACTGGATTTTGCCATCGATAATCTGTCGCGCATCAAAATGGTCACCGACTTGCCCGTCACGATCGACATGGAGGCAGGCTATGGCGTCACCGAAGCCGAAGTGGCGCAATCGGTTGCCCATGCAGCAAAAGCCGGAGCAGTCGGGATAAATTTGGAGGACAAAGACCCTGCAACGCGTTTGCTATTTTCGACCGAGGAAGCGGCAAAGCGCGTCGGCACAGCATCGGCAAGCGGCCTGTTCGTCAATGCCCGCACCGATGTCTTTATCCTGACACAGCATACAGACCATGACGCGGCGCTCGTCGATGGTGTTATCGAGCGAGCCAAAGCCTATGCCGATGCCGGTGCAAAAGGGTTGTTCGCACCCTTTTTGCGCGATGAAGCTCTTATCGCACGACTTTGCGAAAAATCGCCGTTGCCCGTCAACATCTTGATAGGCGAAGGAGTGCCAGACCATCAACGGTTGGCGGCACTGGGTGTGGCGCGGATTAGCCATGGGCACGGGCCATGGGCGGCGGCGATGGAATGGCTCGCAGGCGAAGCGCGAAAGATTTATACGCGATGAATCCATTCTTAATATAGTCAGCGTATCGTTAACTCTGCACCATTCATCGTCCCAAAACGGCGCGTCGTGTAGTTTTACAAGTCTAACCGTTCAATACTAACGGTCTGTTCACCCTTTTTCGGCATAGCAAATGGGAAGCTGCGAGAATTATCGCGGCGCTCATGTGCATGTGAGCGTCGATTTGTCGCTGGATGAAAGGGATACAAGATGAAGGCATCATTGAAAAACAAGGCAATTTTGGCTTTGGGCGCAAGCAGCATGGCAATCAGCGGCTGTTCGTCAATGGGCGGATCAAACCTGCCCGCAGCGCCCTCGATTCCCTATCAGCAACAAGCAAGCGACGAATATCTGATCGGCCCACTTGACAAAATCCGTATCTTTGTTTGGCGAAATGAAGAGCTGGGTGGAACAGTGCAAGTTCGCCCTGATGGCCGTGTTACCACGCCATTGATCACTGACATGCCTGCGGCTGGCAAGACCGCAACGATGTTGGCACAGGATATTAAACTGCAATTGTCGCAGTATATCAACGATCCGATCGTGTCGGTGATCGTCATGGAATTTGCCGCAACCAACAACCAACAAATCCGCATTGCGGGTGCTGGCGTTGGCAAGCCAGCATCAGTTCCGTACCGCGCAAATATGTCTTTGCTCGACGCGATTACTGCGGTTGGCGGGATTTCTGAATATGCAGCGGGCAACAAAGCCCGGCTGCAACGCGTCGATCGCGAAACCGGCCGGATGCAGGAATACTCGCTGCGGATCAACGATCTGCTGCGGCGCGGCGACACCAAAGCGAACGTCATGCTGCAACCCGGCGACGTCATCATCATCCCTGAAAGCATGTTCTGATCGGCCTTTGCTGAAACGACGCGCCCCTGACGGATAGAGAACAGAAAACGATATGAACGGCCTATACGACGAATTGCGATTGGCGATCCACAGCATCTGGAACAGGCGCTGGCTGGCGCTTGGCATTGCGTGGGCGATCTGCCTGCTCGGCTGGTTGGTCGTTGCGGTGATCCCTAACAGTTACGAATCGAACGCGCGTGTCGAAATTCGCATGGCCGGTCTGTTGAACGAAAAAGTCGGCATTACTGCGGGCGAACAACGCAAAGTCATCGAACGGTTGAAACAAACGCTCAGTTCTTCGGACAATCTGGCCAAGGTTATCCGGGGCACCGATCTGGGGCGCAGCGTTGTGTCTGATCAGGAAGTTGCGGGCAAAATTTCGGGGCTGCGTAAGAATATCGATGTGAAATCCGATATCAATAATGACAATATCTTGACGATCACCGCACTGCAACCATCGCCCAAAGACGCGCGCGATGTTGTCCAAAAGCTGATCGATGTCGCCGAGGAAGACAGCATTGCAGGCGACCGCAAGGAAACCAGCACCTCGATCCGCTTCCTCGATAAACAAGTGGAAGAACTGCAGAAAAAGCTGGCTGATGCCGAGGCAAAGCGGGTAGCGTTTGAAACCAACAATCTGGGCATGTTGCCCGGCGTCGGTTCGGCATCGACCCGCATGGAAGCGGCGCGAGCCGAATTGGGGCAAATTGATTCGCAGCTGATCCAGGCACGAAGTGCATTAGCTGCGATGGCCAGCCAGCTGGCAGGGACACCACAAACATTTAACACGCCTGGAACGGGTGGCGGCGGTGGCGGCAATCCCGCACTGGCGCAAGCTCAGGGCGAGCTAGCAGGCATGCGTGCCAATGGTTTGACCGACAATCACCCCGATGTGATTATCAAACGCAACCAGATTGCGATTTTGAAAGCCCAAGGCGGCGGCAGCGCCCCTAGCGGAAGCGGCAGCTATAAAACGCCGAACCCTGCCTATTCCCAGTTGCAAATGATGCGAGCGGAACGGGAGGCTTCGGTCTCGGCGCTGAGTGCGCGCAAGGCTGCGTTGCAATCGGACATGGCAGGGTTTGCGGCCAAGCAATCGGCTGAACCCGGCGTCTCGGCAGAATATGGCCGGATCAACCGCGATTATGAAGTGCTGAAGGTGCAGTATGACAAGATGCTGACCGACCGCGAAGAAATTCGCTTGCGCGGCCAGGTTGGTGCGCAAACCGATGCTGTGCAGTTCGTCGTCAATGTGCCGCCAACTCTTTCCAAAGCGCCTGTCTCTCCAAACCGGCCATTGTTTTTGGCGCTCGTGTTGTTTGCCGGGCTCGGTGCAGGGGCAGCGACGGCCTTCGCTCTTGGTCATCTGCAGACAAGCTATCCGACAGCATCGAAACTGGAACGCGCCAGCGGCTTGCCGGTGATCGGATCGATCTCACAGATGTTGACCAGCGAACAACGCGGTGAACGCAAGCGAAAGCTGACACTGTTCTTTGGTGGTACGGTTGCGCTGGTCGGCGTCTTTGCGCTGCTGATGGTGATCGAATTTATCCAGCGTGGCATGGCATGAGCGGGGACAAGAAAATGAACAAGCATAGCCCCATAAAGCTTCCGGCGTCATTGCTCGAACGGGCGTCGGAAAAGTATGATTTCGGCGCTGCATTGCGGGTCGGAGCAGGATCGCCTGCGCCTGCACCAGTTGTTGACCCGGTTCCTGTGGTTCCCGTCGCCGTGACTCGACCCGCACCAGCGCCAGTTGCAGCGGTTAATACCTCGCCGACCAGCTTCCGCACCGCCGCTGCTCCGCCAGCTCCAGCTCCACAAAGCGAGCGCTTTGCAAAGATCGACCGCCAGCGCCTTACCGCATCGAACATGATCGACCCTGACGGTCCTGTGACCGGCCTGTCCGAAGAATTCCGCATTGTGAAGCGCCAGCTGTTACTCGCAGCTCGCGGCGGCAAGGGGCTTGATCCCATCGATCGCGGCGAACGCATCTTGATCTGCTCTGCGCACCCCAATGAGGGCAAAACATTCTGTGCGATTAACCTCGCGCTGTCGATGGCGTCGGAAAAGGACAACCGCGTCCTGTTGGTCGATGCCGATTTTGCTAAGCCCAGCGTGCTTGCGCGGCTCGGCATCCCCAGCAGCCCAGGACTTATGGATGCGCTCGCCAATCCGTCGGTGGACGTTGAGGATTATGTGATCGCGACCGACATCCCCAACCTGTCTATCTTGCCTGCGGGCGCACAGACCAATCAGGACACCGAGTATCTGGCCGCGTCGCGCGCAGGCGCGGTGCTTGATCAGCTAACCGCGCATGATCCCGCCCGGATTATCATCTTTGACTCCCCGCCTGCGCTTGCTGCGTCGCCCGCGTCGGTGCTCGCTTTGCAAGTCGGGCAGACCGTGGTTGTCGTCCATGCCGATGTCACCACCGACAGCGCTTTACGCGATGCACTCAGCCTGTTGAGCGGCTGTGAGCATATCCAGTTGATGCTCAACAAAACCAAATTTTCCCCCACCGGACGCAAGTTCGGCAGCTACTACGGATATGGAGCATGATCATGCACAACCGAAATTTCCTTCCCCTGAAAACGGCCCTTTTGGCTGGTATCGCGCTTGCAGCGCTACCGAGCAGCGCCTTTGCGCAACAGATCGCGTCTGATTGGGCGCCGATGGAGGACACGCAAGCATCGGGTCCTGTCGCAACCGAAGAAGCGCCGCAGGGTATCGCGCGCGAAAAGCCGCGACTTGACGTCACACCCTATATCGAGGTGCAGCAGGTCGCCTTTGCCGATCTTGATGGCGGACGCGACATTTTGACTTATACCACGCTCGCTGCGGGCATTGATGCCGCAATCTCAACACGCCGTGCAGAGGGGCAGGTCAGCCTGCGTTATGAACGCGTGATTGGCTATGACGATCAGGTTGAAAGCCAAGATTCGGTCAGCGGACTTGCCCGTGGTTCGGTTGCAATTACCCGCAATCTCAGCATCGAAGCTGGCGCCTTGGCGACACGGTCGAGCCTTGATGCCCGCGGACCTAACCGTGGCAGCTTCCAGCCCTTTTCCGACAATGTGACACAGGTCTATTCGGTCTATGCCGGACCGACCTTTGCCGCACAGGCTGGCGAGTTGTCGGTCAACGCTGCTTACCGCATCGGCTACACTAAGATCAGCGAAGAAGACCGGGGTGCTTTACCCCCTGGCCAACAACCGCTTGATCTTTTCGACGATAGCGTCAGCCATGCGGCGAGCGCATCGGTTGGCATGCAAGCCGGAACTTTGCCTTTCGGATGGACGGCGACTGTCGGCTACAACCGCGAAGATGCTAGCCAACTCGATTCACGCTTCGAAGATTTATATGGCCGCGCCGATGTTATCGTTCCTGTGACGCAGACACTCGCGGTTGTCGGCGGCATCGGTTATGAAAAGATCAAAGCCAGCGAGCGCGATGCTTTGCGTGACGTTGGCGGTAACCCGATAGTCGGGACTGGCGGACGGCTGGTCACTGATCCGAACTCACCGCGTCTGGTCGCCTATGAATCCGACGGTCTGATCTGGGACGCAGGCGTGTTGTGGCGGCCCAGCCGTCGCACCGCATTGGAGCTGCGTTACGGCCATCGCTATGGTAGCGACAGCTACACCGGTAGCTTTAGCTATGCGCCGAATGACCGCACCGGGATTAACGTGTCTGTCTACGATAGCGTTCAGGGTTTTGGAGGCGCGATCAACAATGCGTTATCCGATTTGCCGACGGCGTTTAGCAGCAACCGCAATGCGATCACGGGCGATCTGAACAGCTGCGTGTTTGCAGCGGCGGGCGGTTTCTGCCTTAACAATGCTTTGCGCACTGCCAGTTCGGCAACATTCCGTTCGCGCGGCGTGCAAGCGTCTGTGTCGGAAACCAACGGTCCGTGGACCAGCGGCCTTGCCATTGGCTATGACCGGCGCAAATTCCTTGCATCGGCCTTGGGTGGTCAAGGACAGATCGCTGGCCTGATCGACGAAAACTACTATTTCTCAGGTACTTTGGGTCGTCAGCTTGATCGCCAATCCAGCTTTGGCACCAATGTCTATGCCAGCCTGAATGATCCGGGGCAGCCGGGCGCACCAGACAGTTATGGTTTTGGGGCCAACGCGTCGTATAATCGCAACATCTGGCGTGGATTGCAGGCAACTGCTGCGGTTGGGATTGATACGTTCGAGGTCAAGGATGTGGAACAAGACGTCTCTGCCTCTGCGCTGCTTGGCCTGCGTTACAGCTTCTGATCCGGTAACGGACAATATTGGGAATTTAGAATGTACGATCAATATTACGGATTTTCGGGCCGCCCTTTTCAGCTTACGCCCGACCCGCATTATTATTTTGAAAGCCTGACACATCGTAAAGCGCTGTCTTATCTGGGCTATGGTCTGGCGCAGGGTGAAGGCTTTATCGTCATCACCGGCGAAGTGGGCGCGGGTAAAACCACGTTGGTTACACATTTGATGCAGACCATCGACAAGGCGCGTTTGACGGCGGCGACCATCGTTACCAGCCAGCTTGACGGCAATGATATGGTGCAGATGACCGCCGAAAGTTATGGCATCGACACACGCGGGCTGGATAAAGCCGCAACGTTGAAAGCCATTGAGAACTTTTTACATGCTGAGGCACGCGCCGGTCGTCGGTGCTTGTTGGTCGTGGACGAAGCGCAAAATCTGGCGGTCGATGCGCTCGAAGAATTGCGGATGTTATCGAATTTCCAACTTGGATCATCGGCATTGTTGCAGATTTTCCTTTTGGGTCAGCCAGAGTTTCGCGATCTGGTGCAATCGTCGCCTTCGCTGGAGCAACTGCGCCAGCGGGTGATTGCGACGCATCACCTCGACGCGATGGATGCCGACGAGGTCGAACCCTATATCATGCACCGCATGCAGCGCGCCGGTTGGACCGGACGTCCGCAGCTGACCGAAGACGCGTATGACGCGATCTTTGAAGAAACCGGCGGCGTTCCGCGCAAAATCAACGCGTTGATGAACCGCAGCCTGTTGATGGGTGCGGTTGAACAGGTTGATATTCTGGACGGCGGCTTGGTCACAGCGGTTATCGCTGACATGGCGGGCCAGCCGTTTGAATATGAAGCGCCGTTGTCTGCGCATGGCGAAGTTTCTGTGGCGTTGCCAAAGATAGAGGCTGTCATTGAGGACGCCGTCGAGCCTGCCGTTGTTGCGGTTGCCGAGGAAGAAATTGCTGAGGACGACGATGTTCTAGAGCTGCCATCGGCTTCGGTCATCACACTATCCGCACCGACAAGTGCTGAGGCGGTTGCCAACGCCGCTGATGCCGAAACGATGAATGCGCTGCATGCGCGGGTCGAGCGGCTTGAGGCGCGTGTGACGCAGCAGGATACCGATTTGCGCCGCGTGCTTGCGTTGGTGATCGATTGGGTCGAAAAGGACAATCAGTCGCTAGCAGGCGAAATCCGGAATATCCGCGCCGCCTGACAGCACCCGAAAACGGGAAGGTTTTACGTTGCGCAATGCGCTTTCAGTTGATGTCGAGGACTGGTTCCATGTCGGTGCTTTCGAGAATGTGATTTCTCGCGAGCGTTGGCCTGCGCTTGAATGCCGGGTGGAGCGCAACACCGATGCGTTGTTGCAGATGTTCGACCATGCCGGAATTCAAGCGACGTTTTTCACGCTGGGCTGGGTGGCGCAGCGTTATCCGCATTTGATGCGCCGCGTCGCCGATGCTGGGCATGAACTGGCCAATCACGGGTCGGATCATGACCGCGTGTTTACTTTGGGCCGCGACAAATTTGCCGCCGATATTGATCGTGCGCGCAAGATTATTGAAGACGCCAGCGGCGCGAAAGTCACTGGCTATCGCGCGCCTAGCTTTTCCATAGATCAGCGCACGCCATGGGCGCATGAAGTGCTTGCGGAACAAGGCTATGCCTATTCATCCAGCGTCGCGCCGGTAAAGCACGACCATTATGGCTGGGCCGAGGCACCGCGTTTCGCCTTTAAGCCGGTTGCAGGGTCGGACTTGATCGAAATTCCTGTGACCACAGCGGAGTTTGCCGGTCGGCGGCTGGCAGCAGGCGGTGGCGGGTTTTTCCGATTGTTGCCTTATGCTTTTTCGCGCTGGGCTATCCGACAGGTTAATAATGACGCAGAGCGCCCCGCCATCATCTATTTCCACCCATGGGAAATCGACCCGGGCCAGCCGCGCGTTGCCAATGCGCCGATCAAATCGAAGCTGCGGCACTATACTAAGCTGAAAGCGATGGCGCCAAAGCTGGAGCGGCTGATGTCCGATTTCCGCTGGGACCGGCTCGATGTGATTGTCGAAGCCGAGCGGGAGCGGATGAAGTGAACGCGCCTTTGGTTCATGAACGCGTGATCGTGCGCCAGGCCGATCTTTCTGACGCCGATGATTGCGCGCGGATTGATGCGTTTGTGGCGGAGCATACGGTATCGACGCCTTTTCACCGTACGGCTTGGCTAAACGGCGTAATGGCAGGGACGGGGCAAAAGGCATTTTGCTTGGTTGCAGAGACCCCTGCGGGAAATATCGAAGGTTTGGTTCCTGCCCATGCTGTCGGTTCGCCGTTGTTCGGGCGTGCTATGGTGTCATCGGGTTTTGCCGTAGGTGGTGGCATATTGGCGAATAACCAAATGGTGGCTGAACGTTTGGCTGATGCCGTTTGGGAGTTGGCGCAAACCCATAAATGTCCGTCAGTTGAGCTGCGCGGCGGAGCGTTGCCGCTTTCGGCGTGGATCATCAAAAGCGATGCACACGCCAATTTCGCGCGGCCTTTGACAGCGGATGACGAAGCAGAATTGCTGGCTATTCCGCGAAAACAACGCGCCGAGGTGCGCAAAGGTCTGGACAAGGGGCTGGTCATCGAAACCGGCAATAGCCAGCGCGATCTTAACTGGCATTATGCCGTTTATTCCGAAAGTGTCCGCAATCTGGGCACGCCGGTCTTTCCAAAAGCGTTGATGGCAGAGGTGCTCAAAGCCTTTGGCGACGATGCCGATATTTTGACGGTTTTGTCGGATGACAGGCCGGTGGCCAGCGTGCTCAGCCTGTATCACAAGGGCGCGGTCATGCCCTATTGGGGCGGCGGACTGCATTCCGCCCGTGCGCTGCGGGCCAATGATGTGATGTATTATGCGCTGATGAATCACGCGCGAATGCGGGGGTGCGCGTCGTTTGATTTTGGCCGGTCAAAGGTCGGATCGGGTGCCTATAGTTTCAAGAAAAACTGGGGTTTTGAACCGCAACCTTTATCTTATGCGCTGCGCACAGCCGATGGCGCAGAGCCACGCGACATCAATCCCAATAGCCCGAAATATAAGGCGCAAATCGCGGTATGGCAAAAACTGCCGCTCCCTATCGCTAACCTGATCGGGCCGTGGATCGCCAAAGGGCTCGGTTGATGCGTGAAATCCTATTCCTCGCCCACCGCGTGCCTTGGCCGCCTGATCGCGGCGATAAGATCCGGTCGTTTCACATATTGAACAAGCTGAAAACAATGGCCCCGGTGCATGTCGGGGCCTTTGCCGATGATGCGCGTGACATGGGTTTTGCAGAAGCTGAGCGGGTGGAGTTAGCCTCGTTGTATGTCGAACTCCGCGATAAGCCGCAGTGGCTGGCAGGGATTGAGGCGCTTGCGAAAGACAAGCCAGTATCGCTCACCAGCTTTGGTTCGCGGACGATGCAAGATTGGGTTGATGAACGGCTGGCGAGCGGTAGCATCAGCCATATCTTCGTCTTTTCAGGGCAAATGGCGCAATATGTGTCCTCTGACTTCGGTGGCCGATTGATCATGGATTTCGTCGATGTCGATAGCGCGAAGTTTGAAAGCTATGCCGATGAGGGCAATCAATTCATGCGCTGGATCAATGCGCGTGAGGGCAAAAAGCTGGCGGCATTTGAAGCAGAAATTGCGGTGCGTGCCGATGCCAGCCTGTTTGTCAGCGAAGCTGAGGCTGCATTGTTCCGCGAGCGTAGCGGCGCCGAAAACGTAGTCGGCGTCGGCAACGGCATCGACACAGTGTTTTATGATCCCGCCGCTACGTTTAAGAAACTCCACCCCGTATTCCCCGATCCGTTGATCGTCTTTACTGGCCAAATGGATTACCGCCCCAATATCGAGGCGGTCACCGATTTTGCACAGAACGCACTGCCTGCAATTCGCGCCACGAATCCTGACACAACCTTTGCCATTGTCGGACGGAACCCGACCGAAGCAGTCTCCGCTCTGTCGGCGCTGCCCGGGGTGCAAGTGCCCGGCGCGGTCGATGATGTGCGCACATGGTTAGCTGGAGCGGACGTTGTTGTTGCGCCGTTGCGTATTGCGCGCGGCATCCAGAACAAGGTGCTGGAGGCGATGGCGATGGCCAAGCCGGTTGTGGCGTCAAAGGCTGCTGCTGAAGGCATTGACGCCAAAGATAAAAAGCATTTCCGCGTTGCTAAGTCAGTCGCCGATGAAGCCAAAATCGTCAGTGAATTGCTATCCGATGTTGATTCGCGATTACAGCTTGGAGCAGCTGCCCGTGCGCATGTGGCGGCGCATTATGGTTGGGCTGAGCAGTTGGCGGCGCTTGACCGCATCATGCAACCATGACTGCCCAATGGCGCACAGCGCTTACCCATCTGGGCATAGCCTTCGCGCTTATCTTCGCTTTGTTTTGGCGCGATGCGGCGGATATGGCCGCGATTTGGTGGGACAGTTCGACGTTTAACCACTGCTTGCTGATCCTGCCAATCATCTGGTGGCTGGTCGATCAGCGCAAAGCAGAGCTTGCTAAAATTACCCCAGAAGCTTGGACGCCGGCGCTTGCATGGGTCGCGGCTGGCGCGATCGGGTGGTTGCTGGGCGACGCAGCAGGTGTCGGTTTGGCGCGACATGCTGGCTTAGTGATGGTGCTGCAAGGCGCGGTCGCGACACTGCTTGGTCCCAACGTGGCGCGTGGACTTATGTTCCCGTTGTTTTACAGCTTCTTCCTGATCCCGTTTGGCGAAGAATTTGTGCCCGCGTTGCAAACGGTCACTGCCAAAATGTGCATGTGGCTGCTCGGCCTTTCGGGCATTCCTGCGCATATTGAGGGTATTTACGTCTCCACCCCAACCGCCTTGTTCCGCGTTGCAGAGGCGTGTTCGGGGGTCAAATTCCTCGTTGCGATGGTGGCGCTGGGTGCGCTAATCGCCAATCTGTGTTTCAAAAGCTGGGGCAGGCGTATCGCTTTTATGGCGGCCTGTGTAGTAATCCCTATCCTCGCCAACGGCCTACGCGCATTTGGCACAATCTATATCGCGCATCACGGTAACGTCGATTTCGCCGCAAGCTTTGACCATGTGTTTTATGGCTGGATTTTCTTTGGTTTGGTGATTGCTTTTGTGATTGCGGCAGGCTGGCCGTTTTTTGATAAAGCCGCCGATGATGTCGCGGTTGATGCATCCAAGCTGCAAGCGCCGGTGCGTTTTGCTCTCGCGGCCAAAGTTGCAGCGCCAGCGGTGCTCGCCGTAGCCGCTATTCCCTTTGCATGGTCAGCCTTTGTCTCGTCCGCCGCGTCGCCAATCCCAGCGCAAATCGCTTTGCCCGAAGTACCAGGATGGCAGCGGGTTGATTACGCGCCGCAACTGGCATGGAAACCGCATTTCACCAAAGCCAGTCATGAATTACTTGGCCGCTATCGCAACGCTGTCGGGCAAGAGGCGGATCTGTATATCGCTGTCTATGACCGCCAATCCGAAGGCCGCGAGCTGGTCGGCTATGGACAAGGCGCAGTCGGCCCCGAGAGCAAATGGTCGTGGATCGCGGATTGCCCTAACCCCGCCCAAGGCCGCTGCGAACGCATCAGCGCTGACAATAAAGCCCACCGCGATGTCGTCAGCTTTTACCGCGTTGGTGGTGTCACCAGTGGCTCAGGCTCGGCCATTAAACTCGCTACTCTGAAAGCACGCTTGCTTGGAGGCAACCAACAAGCGGTCACTGTCTTGGTCTCGGCCGAACGCATCGATAAGGTTCAACCCCGCCCAGCCATCGACGTATTTGTCAAATCCTTGGGAGATATCGACAAAATGGCTGACCGCATGGCCGGTTTGGACTAAGCGCAGCCTATGTGCGGCATCACAGGTATCTTCCACGTTGAAAGCTCAAAGCCCGTCGATCCGGCGCGGGTCGAACGGATGAACGATGCCATCGCGCACCGCGGTCCTGATGGAGCAGGGGTGTGGACTGCGCCGGGTATCGGCCTTGGCCATCGCCGCCTGTCGATCATCGACCTTGGCGGCGGCGCGCAACCGATGCTGACTGCCGACGAAAGCCTATCGCTGGTGTTTAACGGAGAGATATACAACTTTCTAGACTTGCGCCGCGAATTGGAAACGCTTGGCCACGCATTTCGCACCAACAGCGACAGCGAGGTTATTCTAGAAGCATACCGCCGCTGGGGGCCGGAATGTGTGTCACGGCTGCACGGCATGTTCGCCTTTGCGCTGTATGATGTTGCCAAGCGTCAGCTATTGCTCGCGCGCGACCGGCTGGGTGTAAAGCCTTTGTTTCATGCAGCGCTTGCCGATGGCAGCATCATCTTCGGGTCGGAACTGAAAGCGTTATTGGCGCACCCCGCACTGCGCCGCGATCCCGATTTGCAGGCGGTCGATGACTATCTCGCTTTCGGCTATGTCCCCGATCACAATTGCATCGTCTCGGGCGTGAACAAGCTGCCTGCGGGGCATTATTGGGTGCTGACCCAAGGCAAAACGCCGCCGCCGCCGACCCAATATTGGGACATTGATTTCTCCGCGCGGGTAAAGGGCAGCGAAGCCGAACTGCAAGAAGAACTGCTCCGCCTGATGCGCCAAGCGGTGCTCAGCCGCATGGTCGCCGATGTGCCTTTGGGCGCGTTCCTGTCGGGCGGTGTCGATAGCAGCAGCGTGGTTGCTTTGATGGCAGAGGCTTCGCGGCAACCTGTGAAAACCTGCTCCATCGGTTTTGATGTCGGTGCGCTCGATGAAACCGAATATGCCGAAACGATTGCGAAGCGGTTCCTGACAGAACATCGCAGCCGCACCGTCGCGGCGGATGATTTCGGTTTGGCCGACATGCTGGCGCATCATTTTGATGAGCCGTTTGCCGATGCTTCGGCGCTGCCGACGTACCGCGTGTGCGAAATGGCGCGTGAGCATGTGACAGTGGCTTTGTCGGGTGATGGCGCGGACGAGGCGCTGGCGGGCTATCGTCGCCATGTGTTCCACCACAATGAAGAACGCGCACGCGGCCTGTTGCCGCAAGCCATTCGCGGGCCTTTGTTCGGTGCGCTAGGCGCAATCTATCCCAAAGCCGATTGGGCACCGCGACCGTTGCGGGCGAAAACGACGTTGCTGTCCTTGGCGCGTAGTGGCGCAGAGGGCTATGCCGAGGCAGTGGGCGTTACGCCGCCCGGAATGCGGCACGCGCTATATTCGCGCAAAATGCGTGGGGCTTTGGGCGACTATCGCGGCGAACATGCGATGCACGCATTGATGGAGAATGCGCCAGCCCGCAGTGGTCTGGACCGCGCGCAATATGCCGATATGAAACAATGGTTGCCCGGCGACATTTTGACCAAGCTGGATCGCACCAGCATGGCGGTGGGGCTGGAGGCGCGCGAGCCGCTGCTCGACCATCGGCTGATGGAATTCGCTGCGTCGCTGCCAGAAAATATGCGCGTCCGCAAAGGGCAGGGGAAGTGGCTGATGAAGCGGACGATGGAACGCTATCTGCCGCAGGATATTCTATATCGCCCGAAAATGGGTTTCGTCACGCCGATAGCGCAGTGGTTCCGTGGGCCATTGGCAGAGGCGGCGCGCGGGATTTCAACGAGTGCTACTTTAGCCAAAACGGGGTGGTTCGATCCTGCCGTGATGTTGAAAGTAGCCGACGATCACATCGCTGGGCGGTCGGATAACAGTCGGTTGTTATGGCAATTATTGATGCTGGATAAATCGGTGAGCCGGATTTTCGGCTAAGGATAAACCGCCCGTACAAAATACAGCCCTTCGGGGGGAGCATTATGAGCCAACTCTGTGCGGTCTTTGGCTTCCAATGAAGCTTTCAAATCACTTGCACTCCACCGTCCAGTCCCAACCGCCGCCAAACTGCCAACCATCGACCGCACTTGATGATGCAAAAACGACCGCGCAGCCGCCTCTACAATCACATGCTCGCCCTCTCGGCGTACATCCAAATGGTCGAGTGATTTGATTGGGCTGTCCGACTGGCAATGGGCTGAACGAAAAGTTGTGAAGTCGTGTATGCCGACCAGCAATTGCGCGGCATCATGCATCGCGTCTGCATCGAGTTTTTGAATAACCTGCCACGCGCGGTTTCGTTCCACAGTCAGCGGCGCACGGCGGTTGACGATGCGGTATTGATAGGCGCGGCCGATGCAGGAAAAGCGCGCATGCCAATCATCGGGCACAATCTGGCAGTCGAGAATTGAAATCGGCGCAGGACGCAGATGGGCGTTGAGTGCGCCAGCCAACCGGAACGGGGTGAGCGTTGTATCGAGATCAAAATGTGCCCGCATCGCCAGCGCGTGGACGCCCGCATCGGTGCGGCCCGCAGCAAAGAGCGGCGTTTCTAAGCCAGACGTTTTTGTAATTGCCATCTCAATGGCTTGCTGCACCGACGGGCCATCGGGCTGACGCTGCCAACCGACAAACGGCGTGCCGTCATATTCGATGGTCAGCGCAAAGCGGGTCATCTTAGGATGGTGCCGATAGGGATGGCTTTGCCGCGCAGGAAATCGGCGAGGGGCATAGCGGGCTTTCCGGCACGTTGGATGACGGTTGGGCGGATTGCTCCTGTGGCGCATGCGATGGTGAGTTGGTTGTCTAAAACTACACCAACCATACTAAGCCCCTCCCCTTCAGGGGAGGGTTTGGGGTGGGGGCTGTCGGGGTCGTTCAACGGCTGACAGCCCCCACCCCCGTCCCCTCCCCTGAAGGGGAGGGGTGATAAGGTTGCTTCAAGCACCCGATACCGCTCGCCTTCAAATTCAAACCAAGCTCCCGGCGTTGGATTGAACGCGCGAATTTGTCGCTCGACCGCTTCTGCACTCGCCGAAAAATTCAGCCTCGTTTCGGTTTTGTCGATCTTGGACGCGTAAGTGACGCCGCCCTCTGGTTGCACAAGAGCCGGATATGCCGCCAAATTGCTGAGTACCTCAACCATCAATCCTGCACCAAGCTCAGCCAATTCAGCCGTCAACTCCCCCGCCGTCTTGCCACCAACCGCCGTCCGCCCCACCAGCAGCACCGGCCCAGTGTCCAGCCCGGCCTCCATCTGCATAATGCAAACGCCAGTCTCTTCGTCGCCCGCCAAAATCGCGCGCTGAACAGGCGCAGCACCGCGCCATCGGGGCAGCAGCGAACCGTGTACATTCAAACACCCATGCGTCGGCGCATCCAAAATCGCTTGGGGCAAAATCAACCCGTAAGCCGCAACCACCGCAATATCCGCATTCAGCGCCGCAAACTCGGCCTGCGCGTCCGCGTTTTTCAGCGACAAAGGCGTGCGCACCTCCAGCCCCAATTCCTCGGCACGCATCTGCACTGCGGACGGCGTCAGCTTCTTACCCCGATTGGCCGGACGCGGCGGTTGCGAATAGACAGCGCAGACATCATGCCCCGCCGCCACCAGCGCGTTCAGCGCCGGCGCCGCAAAATCCGGCGTTCCCATGAATATCAGGCGCATCTTGGCTCCAAACTATAGACCGTAGCCCTGAGCCTGTCGAAGGACGCTTCAAAGGACGACGCTATCCTTAGAGGCGTGCTTCGACAGGCTCAGCACTGCGGTTTCTTCTTCTAACTTGTGAAGGATGCCGATAAGGCCGAAGTCATGGCATCGCAAGAAATAGACGCGCTCGCACAGGCATTATCGCGGCTCCCGGGATTGGGGCCGCGTTCGGCGCGCCGCGTGGTGCTGCACCTGATGAAAAAGCGCGAGACGGTGATGCAGCCTTTATTGCGCGCGCTGGAAATGGTCGAGGATCGGCTGAAAAATTGCGAGACGTGCGGCAATATCGATACCACCAACCCGTGCGGTGTCTGTGCTGATCCGCGCCGTGACACCCGCGCTTTGTGCGTGGTGGAGGATGTGTCGGACCTATGGGCGCTGGATCGATCGCGGTTGTTTCCGGGTAAATATCATGTGCTGGGCGGAAAATTGTCGGCGCTTGATGGTGTCCGGCCAGAGGATCTCAACATCGACCGACTGATCGCGCGCGTGGCGCAGGGCGGGATTGACGAGGTTGTGCTGGCAATGAACGCGACGCTGGAGGGGCAAACAACCGCGCATTACCTTGCCGAACGGTTGGAAAACTTCCCCGTTCGCCTGACGCAATTGGCGCATGGTGTGCCTGTGGGGGGCGAGTTGGATTATCTCGACGAAGGCACGTTGGCACAAGCGTTACGGGCTAGGCGGCCTATTGGGTAGATAACCCTCTCCAGTGGGAGAGGGTTGCGAAAGCTAGGCAGCTTGCTGCCTAGCTGTAGCTGGGTGAGGAGTTGGGTGTTCTCGATCGCCCACAACTCCTCACCAACTCCGCCTAATTCGCGTTGCTCATAAGGCTCCATATCCTCTCCCACTGGAGAGGGGGAGTTGACCAGCACGGCACCAATCCCTATTTGTCCCCCATGGCTATACTCCCAATTCTAGAAGTGCCGGACGCCCGGCTGAAAGTCGTTTCGACACCGGTCACTCTGTTTGATGACGGGCTGAAACAGCTTGTCGCCGATATGTTTGAAACGATGTATGACGCGCCGGGCATTGGTCTGGCGGCGATACAGGTGGGCGTGCCCAAACGCGTGCTGGTGATCGACCTGCAAGAACCTGCTGAAGCAGACCATGAGCACGGCGAACATTGCAACCATGATCATGAAGTCGTCCGCAATCCGAGCGTTTTCATTAATCCAGAAATCCTTGATCCGTCGGACGAATGGGCGGTCTATAGCGAGGGCTGTCTTTCGGTTCCCGATCAATATGCCGATGTCGAACGTCCCGCCACGATCCGCGCGCGCTGGCATGATCTGGACGGAAAGCTGCATGAGGAAGCGATGGACGGCCTGATGGCCACATGTTTGCAGCATGAAATGGACCATTTGGAAGGCATACTCTTCATCGACCATCTGTCACGGTTGAAACGGCAAATGGTGCTGAAGAAACTGGAAAAACTGCGCAAGCTGGCGGCTTAATCGCCATTTTAGTCTCCGGGCGAGGCTGACGATCCGGCCAGCAACCCGCCATCCAGATGCAGTTCGCTACCAGTCATATAGGCGGCATCGTCAGAGGCGAGCAGTAGAGCGAGCGCAGCAACCTCGTCGACCGAACCGAACCGTTTCATCGGGGTGTCGGCCACCATGGCTGCTTTGCGCGCTTCGCGGTCCGGGCCGTCGCCAATCAGTACCTCCCACATTGGCGTCAGGATCGCAGCGGGGTGGATTGAGTTGCATCTGATCTGCCAGCCCTGCTGCGCACAATAGAGTGCCACCGACTTTGTGTGATTGCGTATCGCGGCTTTGGACGAAGCATAAGCTGCCGCTCCCGGAATGCCGACAAGGCCCGACCGTGATGACATGTTGATGATTGCGCCTGCGCCTTTGGCCTTCATCGCGCCAATGGCATAGCGGCAACCTAGGAAGCACCCGTCGAGATTGACCGCGTGCACGCGGTGCCATTCAGCAAGGCTGGCATGTTCTGGATCATGCGGCCGAGGGCCAGAATCTTGTGATGCTTCAAAACCGGTGATGCCGGCATTGTTCACGACGATGTCGATGGCGGGGTGCGCGGCGGCAAGGTTGGCCCAGCCGCTTTCGGACGCGACATCGAGTTCGAAAAAGACTGCGCCGATTTCGTGGGCAATGCGTTTGCCATTTTCAACATCGATGTCAGCGATGATGACGTTTGCGCCTTCGCGGGCAAAGCAGCGGGCGATAGCTTCGCCAATCCCGCTGGCAGCTCCGGTGACAACGGCGGATTTATTGTTGAGTTTGGGCATAGTTGTCCTGTCTGAAAAAAGGAAAGTTCAAATCTGCCTCTGCAACGAGGCCGTCTTTACCCTTGAATCACACAACTTACTCCACCAATGCTGCACCAAAGCCTAAGCTGCAATTCAGGAGAGAGCAAGTGAGCGAGCATCCAGACTGGTTCCCCGTTCCCGAAAGTGCGAGCGCCGATACGCATTGCAGCGCGGGGGACTATGATCGGCTTTATGCGCAGAGTGTCACCGACCCTGACGGCTTTTGGGCAGAACAAGCAAAACGCATCGACTGGTTCACTCCGCCCACCAAGATCGGCAACTGGTCGTTCGATCCGCCCGAGATCAAATGGTATGAGGATGGCGTTCTGAATCTGTGCCACAACGCCGTCGACCGTCATGTCGCGGCGGGACGCGGCGAGGCAATTGCCTTTATCTTTGAACCCGACGATCCGGCCAAGGATGCGCGCCGCGTCAGCTATGCTGAGTTGCAGGCCGATGTCATCCGCATGGCCAATTGCTTGAAAGCGTTGGGCGTTACCAAAGGCGAACGCGTCACTATCTATATGCCGATGTGTGTTGAGGGTGCCGTTGCGATGCTCGCCTGCGCGCGGATCGGGGCGGTCCACAGCGTAATCTTTGGCGGCTTCTCACCCGAGGCGATTGCTGGACGGATAGGTGATTGTGCCAGTCGCTTTGTGATTTGTGCAGACAGCGCGTTGCGCGGCGGCAAATCGGTGCCGCTAAAGGCGAATATCGATGCGGCGCTTCAGAAGGTTGCTGGTGTTGAGGCGGTGTTGGTGGTGCGACACACTGGCGAAGAAGTGGCGATGGCCGAGGGCCGCGATCATTGGTTCCACGACGTGCAGGTCGGCCCCGATTGCCCCTGCGAGCCGATGAATGCCGAAGATCCATTGTTCATCCTTTACACCAGCGGCAGCACCGGCAGTCCGAAGGGCGTGTTGCACACTGTCGGCGGCTATTCGGTATGGACGGCGGCTACGTTCCATTATGTTTTTGATTACAAGCCTGGCGAGGTTTTCTTTTGCTCCGCCGACATTGGTTGGGTCACAGGGCACAGCTACGTTATTTATGGCCCGTTGCAAAATGGCGGGACTAGCCTGATTTTTGAAGGTATCCCTAGCTATCCCGATAGCGGGCGGCTCTGGGACATTATCGACCGGCATCACGTCAACATCTTTTACACCGCCCCGACAGCTTTGCGCGCGTTGATGCGCGATGGTGATGCGCCAGTAACATCGCGGTCGCGGAAATCATTACGTTTGCTCGGCACTGTTGGTGAGCCGATTAATCCAGAGGCATGGCGTTGGTATCATGCGACTGTTGGCGGCGGAAAACTCCCCATCGTCGATACTTGGTGGCAGACCGAAACTGGCGGGGTGATGATTACCACCTTGCCCGGCGCGCATGGCATGAAACCAGGCAGCGCGGGCCGTCCGTTCTTTGGCATTCAGCCGCAGCTAGTAGATGCGGATGGAGGCGTATTGGAAGGGGCGACCAGTGGCAATTTGTGCATCACGCACAGCTGGCCGGGGCAAGCGCGCACGGTTTATGGCGACCATGAGCGGTTCGTGCAGACCTATTTTTCGACGTATAAGGGCAAATACTTCACCGGTGACGGATGCCGCCGCGACGGCGATAACTACTATTGGATTACCGGCCGCGTCGATGATGTCATCAACGTATCGGGCCACCGCATGGGCACCGCCGAAGTCGAAAGCGCATTGGTGCTGCACCCGCGTGTCGCAGAAGCAGCCGTCGTCGGCTATCCGCATGATATCAAAGGGCAGGGCATTTATTGTTATGTCACGCTGAACGCGGGCGAGGAGCATAGCGAAGCGTTGCTCATCGAACTGCGCCAGCAGGTTCGCACTGAAATAGGCCCCATCGCCTCGCCCGACCACATCCATTTTACGCCAGCCTTGCCAAAGACACGTTCAGGTAAAATCATGCGCCGCATATTGCGCAAGATTGCTGAGAATGACTTCGGAGCGCTGGGAGACACCTCGACGCTGGCTGATCCCAGCGTTGTTGATGCCTTGATTGAGGGACGGCGGAATCGATAGCTGGCGGCGTCTTGCGCAGCCAAGCATCACCGCCTAAACAAATTTAATCGCGCGATTAACCGGAGAGAAACATGTCAACCCGCCCCCAAACTCGTCAGGGTCCGCTGAACGGTATCAAGGTCATCGAACTCGCTGGCATTGGCCCCGGCCCTTTTGCAGGGCAGTTGCTTGCGGATATGGGTGCGGATGTTGTTGTGATTGACCGGCCCGGCGGTGGGATGCCCAAGGGCGTCGACGGGCGCGGGAAAAGGTCGATTGTGCTCGACCTGAAAAACCCCGAAGCGGTCGAGGCGCTGCTCAAACTGATCGCCACCGCTGATGTCTTGATCGAAGGACTGCGTCCGGGCGTGACTGAACGTATGGGGGTCGGACCAGAGGCGTGTCACGCGGTTAATCCCCGCCTCGTCTACGGACGGATGACCGGCTGGGGTCAGGCCGGGCCTTGGAGCAAGATGGCGGGGCATGATATCAACTATATCAGTATGACCGGCGTGCTGAACGCCATCGGCAAAGATGGACAGCCACCGGTGCCGCCGCTGAATATGGTCGGCGATTTTGGCGGAGGTTCGATGTTTTTGGTGACTGGCATCCTTGCTGCGCTGATCGAACGCGGCGTCACTGGCAAAGGCACGGTGGTTGATGCGGCGATTATCGACGGCACACACAGCCTGATGAGCTTTGTCCACGGCATGGCGGGGCTCGGGCAATGGCAGACCAAGCGCGAAGCGAATTTGCTTGATGGTGCTGCGCCTTTTTACCGGTGCTATGCTACAGGCGACGGGAAATTTATGGCGGTCGGGTGTATCGAGCCGCAATTTTTTGCCGCGATGATGGAACGTCTACCGATTGATCGCGATGCTTTTGGTGGCCAGCACGATATGTCAAAACGCGCCGAGCAGCACCGGATGCTGGAGGTCGTCTTTGCATCCAAAACGCGAGATGAATGGGGTGCAATCTTTGCGCTAACCGACGCCTGCGTAACGCCAGTGCTCGATTATGTCGAGGCTGCGGCGCATCCAGCCAATGCCGAAAGGCAGGCGGTTGTCGCGGACGGCAAATGGCTACACCCGCAAATCGCGCCTCGGCTTTCGGGCCATAAACAGGCCGACAGCTTTATAATCGCGACCAAGGGCGCGGATTATGAAACCGTATTGGCGGAGGCGGGACTCGCGGCGGGGGCTGTTGCCGAACTGGTGTCCGCTGGTGCCGTGATTACCGGCTAGCCCCAACCACGACGCGCATTAAAAAGGGGCCGGCCTTCCTTGGAAAGCCGGCCCTCTATGCATCAGATTGTTACTGGTTTAGAATTTGCCGCGTAACGTGACCCCAATCGTGCGGGGTTCCAAGATGAAGGTAGAACGCGATCCTGAACGCAAAGTTGTGTTAAAGGTAACCCCGCGCGTTGGTTCGTCAAAAATGTTCTGAGCCCACAATTCAATGCCGACACTATCGTCCGCAGTGCTGATGCCGGCGCGCATGTTCACTTTGACATTACCATCTTGGATGTCGAACGGCAATTTTGCTGTTGTTCCAACTCCAGCGGCGGATGTTGGCAGCTCCGTTGCCTGTGTTGAAGTGCGACTGTCGCTTTCCAGCTTCACTTGGCTGTTTATGAAGAACTTCAGATTGCTGCCGATGTCATTGGTGTAAGTCGCCCCGGCTATTGCCGTAATTTGCGCGGCGTTCGTCAAGTCTTCACCGCACAGATTGAGCACGTTAATCTCGGTTGAAGTGCCTGCGCAATTTTTCGGATATGCAGCTTCAACATAGGTCAGCGCAGCATTCACTGTGAAATGATCATCCGGACGGATCGTTGTTTCCAGTTCAAAGCCTTTCGATGTTGCTTTGGGGACGTTGAAGGTTTGGAACCGCGTGCCGGTAAATTCTAAAACCTGGAAATCGGTGAAATCTTCTTTGAAGATCGCCAAGTTTGCGGTGACCGCATTGTCGAGGAAACGAGCCTTTATGCCTGCTTCATAGGAATCAACCAGTTCGGATCGGAAGGCAGGATTTGCCCCGCCAATCGCTGCGGTACTATCCAGGTTGAAACCGCCTGATTTGTATCCGTGCGTGAAGCTGACATAGGCGTTAACCGGCACAGCGAATTCATACATTAATTTGCCGGTATAAATCAGTTCATTGTCCTTGAATTTACCCGAAAAGCTGCGCGGCAAAGGCAATACAGCGGACGCTGGCAGATTGGCAGGAGCTAGGAACGGCAAGCAGCCAAGGACCAATGCAGTGCCGCCCAGGGCTCTGACTCGTGGGTCCGCACTACCCAGATTTAACGCCCCGGCATTTGCAACAATTCCGCGACATGTCGGGTTGGTGTTAGAAACAGATGCATAGGAACCGTCTTTACTTTCGCTCGAATATCTCAAACCAAATGACGCTTTGAAGCTATCTGTAATCGAAAACGTGTTGTTGGTGAACAGTGACCAGCTTTTGCTGTTTTGGGTGTACCCGTTGGTTGCGCGCGTTGTCGCTGGGTTCGCGCCGCCAGATAATGTTTGAAGCGCGGTGAAGCCGAATGAGGGGATGCCCAATTGACTGGCCAAACCAAACAAAGACGCGTTTGCAAACGCAGCGTAATCGGTGCCCAGTGAAAAGCTAACCTCTTGGCGGATATCTTCAGTGGAATAATATCCACCAATAAGGAACTCCAGCTTGTTGTCCAACGCGTCGCCTTGCAAGCGCAATTCCTGCGTCATCGTATCAATACGCGTATTGTTTAGATCCACGTTGAAAAGATCAAGCGCGGTAAAGTCAGTGTCATAGGTTTCTTTAGCGCGGAATTCGCGATAGGAACCGATATAGATTAGATCCGCTGCATCGCTGATAGGGACCGTAACTTCGCCAGTGATCCCGTAGTTCTTGATGTTTCCGATAGGCGCAAAATTGGCGGATGTGATACGATCGTCCACTGCCTGCAATCCGCGATTACTCTGAAATTGACCGCCGGTCGCGCCCAATCCAAACAGATTCAACAGTCCAGAAGTTTCCAGGCCAGATGGCGCTAACTCAACAGCGGTGCAGCAACCGGCTTTGCTTTGGGCGTAATCTGCGATGATGCGACCTTCGACCTGGCCAAAAGCAAAGCCCAGCTGGCCACGCAATAAAAATTGATCAGCGTTGTTTGATTCTCCGACTTTAACGCCGCCACGCCCGCGGACGTCAACCGTTCCATCGCTTTTCCGATAAGCACCGGTAACACGCAGCGCGAGTGAATCACGGACGATAGGAACGTTGACGGCTCCTTGCACATTAACAAGGTTGTAGCTGCCGTAAGTGGCATTAGCAAAACCGCCAAACTCGCTCAAATTCGGTCGATTATTGGTAACGGTCAAAGCGCCTGCCGACGTGTTGCGACCAAACAGAGTGCCTTGCGGACCACGCAAAACCTCGACCCGCTCAACGTCGACAAACTCACCAAGCGCAACGCCTGGCCGTGATTGATAGGCACCGTCGATAAAAATACCGACCGCACTTTCAAAACCGATGTTATTGGATGTGGTTCCAACGCCGCGAATACGCAGCACAACCGAACCGGATGCTATCTGAGCATTGGATGATGAAAAACTTGGGGAGACCTGAGCAAGCTGTGAAACGTTGACGACGCCTTGGCGTTCCAACTGTTCGGGACTTACAGCCGTTACCGCCAAAGGAACGTCTTGGACATTCTGCGCACGGCGAGTCGCTGTAACAATAATGGCGTTTGGATCGGTATCGTCGTCTGCCTCAGCATCCTGCGCATAAGCAGGCGTGATAACGAGGGTCGCAAGAATTGTGGTGGTAAGTGCGGAAATCGCGAACTTGTTCAATCGGCGCATATCTCTCTCTCCTATAGTGCTTAGCGAGCCCGCCTGCCATTTGCTGATTTTGGCGGTCATCTGTTTCAGCATTGTTACATTTCACAATGGGGGGACAGCTGAAACATACCTCATGGTATCCAACTGAAACCGCAAAGCCAGCATTTTAACTACGCAGTTAAACTTATTATTTTGCTGTGGCATTTTTGCAGCATAATATTATGGCTTTGCAGCATGTTTGATCGCCCAACTATCATCGATGAAGCCTTTGCCAGACGCGTTTTGGCAGGCGATCTGCCCGCCGCCCGCAGCAACCAGCCGATCAAAATTCCGCCCGCGCATCAACTAGTAGATCTGTTCGATAGCCAGATCATGTCGCGGCATCTTGATCTGTGGGCGCGGCGGTCAAAGGGCAAGACTTTCTATTCTATCGGCAGTTCGGGGCATGAGGGAACCGCTACGATGGCGATGGCGACGCGGCAGGATGACATGGCGTTTTTGCACTACCGCGACGCCGCGTTTCTGATCCAGCGCAAGAAACAGCAAGGCGGATTGACCCCGCTATATGACATGGCGCTTAGCTTTTCCGCCTCGGCAGATGATCCGATTTCGGGCGGACGCCATAAAGTTCTGGGCTGTGCGCAAACCTTTGTTCCGCCGCAGACAAGCACGATCGCATCGCATCTGCCAAAGGCGGTGGGTGCAGCCCACAGCATCGGCATGGCGCATCGATTAAAGCTTGGTGATTCTGTATTGCCGCATGATGCAGTGATAGTGTGCTCGTTCGGCGATGCCTCGGCGAACCATTCAACGTCACAAGGCGCGTTTAATGCAGCGGCCTGGGCGGCGTATCAGCATTTGCCGATGCCAATCATATTCCTGTGCGAAGACAACGGCATCGGTATTTCGGTGCGCACCCCAGGCGGGTGGATAGAGGCCAATTATAGCCAGCGCCCAGCGCTGCATTACATTCAGTGCGACGGTGTCGATATGCTTGATGCGATGCGCGGATGCGAAGAAGCGGTTGCTTATTCACGGTTGCGCAGGAAACCAGTATTCCTGCATATGCGCACGGTCCGGCTGATGGGTCACGCCGGGGCGGATGTTGAGGCAAGCTATGCCGCGATGGAGATGATCGAAGCGAACGAGGCGCAAGATCCCTTGCTGCACAGCGCGCGTATATTGCTGCAGCATGGCGGGTTGACGCCCGAGGAAATTGTCGGGCGCTATGAAGAGATGCGCCAACGTGTGGAGCGGGTTGCGGCGGAGGCTCTTACTAAACCGCGCCTGACCACCAAAGCCGATGTCATGGCCCCGATTGCACCACCGGTCGGAGATAGAGCTTCGCCGTCACTGCCGACCGCCGCCGCGCGCGATGCTGTGTTCGTAAAGGACGCGCGCAATTTGGCAAAGCCGGTGACGCTGGCGAAATCGATCAACTTTGCGCTTGCTGACTTGATGCTGCGTTACCCCAATGTGGCGTTGTTCGGCGAAGATGTGGCCCGTAAAGGCGGGGTTTATGGCGTGACGCAGGGCTTGCAGGACAAATTTGGCCCTGCGCGCGTATTCGACACATTGCTCGATGAACAAACGATCCTCGGCCTTGCTATCGGCGCGGGGCACAACGGCTTTGTTCCGATCCCAGAAATACAGTTCCTGGCTTATCTGCACAATGCAGAGGATCAGATCCGGGGCGAAGCGGCGACGCTTTCGTTCTTTTCAAACGGTCAATATCGCAATCCAATGGTCGTGCGGGTTGCAGGACTGCCCTATCAAAAAGGATTTGGCGGACATTTTCATAATGACAACAGCCTGGCGGTCCTGACCGATATCCCCGGTATCATCGTCGCGGTGCCAAGCTGTGCCGCCGATGCGCCTGCGATGCTGCGCGAATGTGTGCGGTTGGCGCATCAGGATGGGCGGGTGATTATCTTTGTTGAACCCATCGCGCTTTACCACACAGCCGACCTATTGGAGACAGGCGATGGCGGCTGGACGGCGGATTATGCTGCACCTGATGCGGCGCAGCAAATTTCGTTTGGTGAACTGGCGGTCCATCGAGATGGCAGCGATCTTGCGATCATAACATACGGAAATGGTTACTTCTTGTCACGGCAAGCGGAACAGGAATTGCGCGAAAACGGAATCGATCTTCGCATCATCGATTTGCGCTGGCTGCATCCGTTGAATGAGGTCGGCATCGTCGGAGCAGTAGCATCTGCCAGCAAGATCCTGATCGTCGATGAATGCCGCCGCGCCGGCAGTCCGTCGGAAAAACTGATGACGATATTGGCAGAGGCAGGCCGGGGTAATGATGTCAGCCGACTTACTGCGGACGATTGCTTCATCGCTCTTGGGCCAGCGGCGGAACTGACTTTGCCCAGTAAAGCTTCTATCATAGATGCGGCGCTGACGGCGGTGGGAAAATGAAAGAAAAGCTCCTTGTCATCTGCCCCGGGCGCGGCACTTATAATGCGACCGAATTGGGATATCTTAAACGCCATCACAGCGGCGGCGGCGAAATGGTCGCGCGGCTTGATGCCTATCGCACAGCGCAGGGCCAACCAACGATCTCTGACCTTGATCATTCAGAGAAATACAGTCCTTCGTTGCATATGCCGGGCGACAACGCTTCATTGCTGATTTACGCTTGCGCGCTTGCCGATTTCGCTGCCATTGACCGCGACCGGTTCGATATCGTTGCGGTGACCGGAAATTCGATGGGTTGGTATCTGGCGCTTTCGTGCGCCGGCGTGCTTGATTTCGATGCAGGCGCGCGGTTGGTCAACAATATGGGCCGTTTGATGCACGAAAAGGGGCAGGGCGGGCAGGTTATCTGGTCGATGGCCGATGCCGATTGGCGGATTGACCCAGCCAAAGCAGCGATGGTGGAGACTGTGCTGGCCGAAGCCGCCGCGCACAATGATATCGCGGTGCATGTGTCCATTCGCCTTGGCGCGATGATCGTCTTTGCGGCGAACGATGCTGGCATAACATGGTTGATGGATCGCTTGCCCAAAGATGATCGCTTTCCCATGAAGCTCAATTATCACGCGGCGTTTCATTCGCCGTTGCTGAACCATATTTTGGCAGAGGCAAGGGCGTTGAACCCGCAAAGTGATTTTGGCCAAGGCCATATCCCCGCTATCGATGGCACCGGGTTTGTGTGGTCGCCAAAAGCTTTTAGCGCCGCTGCGATTCACGATTACACACTGCATACCCAGATTAACGCGCGCTATGATTTTAACCGTGCGGTGCAGGTCGCAGCGCGCGAATTTTGTCCGGATCGTGTTGCGGTGCTTGGACCCGGCACGACGCTTGGCGCGCCGGTTGCGCAGGCGTTGATTAATTGCGGCTGGCGTGGGCTTACTGGCAAAGCCGACTTTCAGGCGCGACAAAGCGTTAATCCACTGCTGATTTCTATGGGAATGGCTGACCAACGCGCTTATGTGACGACCAGTTGATTCACAGTAATTAAAGGGTGCTGCATGGCCGAGGAAATTGAGTGGTGGGATTTTGACTCACGCGATGAGTTGATTGATGCCGTGGTGGGCGACGTCGCTTTCATTATCGAAAGCGCGCTCGATGCGCGTGGTCAGGCTTTGGTCGCTTTCCCCGGTGGTTCAACGCCGGTTCCCATCTTGCAAAAACTGGCTGAGGCACCGCTGCGTTGGAAAGGTGTGACGATCATACCGACCGATGACCGTCTGGTTCCGGTTAGCGACGCGCTGTCAAATGTTGCGATGCTGGCAAAGATTTTCCTACCCAAGGGTGCGCGGGTGTTGCCGTTGACCAGCGATGCGGCCGATCATCATTTGGCAGGAAGTGCGGCAAATGCGCGGTTGATGGACCTGCATTGGCCGCCCGATCTTGTCTGGCTCGGCATGGGTGCAGATGGTCACACTGCATCAATTTTTGCAGGCCCTGATCTTGAAGCAGCGCTTGATGCGCCAAAGGACCGTCGCGCGATCGGCGTTGCCCCCGATCCGTTGCCGCCCGAGGCACCCGTTAACCGCGTGACTCTAACTGCTGCTGCAATTGTTGCAGCGCGCACAACGATGTTTGTGATTTCGGGGCAGGATAAACGGGATTTGCTCGAACAAGCATCTGAAGATGGTAAGAAATCGACTTATCCAGTCGGCCAAGTGCTCGATCGAATCACTGTCCCGGTCGATGTCTACTGCTTAGTGGAGTGACCCTAGAGCCGGCGTAGTCTTTTTGGTGCCGTTGAAGATTGCTGATCAATCTTAGCAAGATAGCGCGGAATTTCGTATCCGCTGGTTTCGCGGACCGACAGCATTTTGGGGTCGATCGGATAATCAAAGGCAATGCCAAATCGCGATTCGGCGACCCAGGCGACTTTGCCGCTGACCCAGCCAATGTTGCGCAGTTGCACTTCGATCGGGTCGCCGCGCGGTGTGCGTAACGGTGCCTCGGCCATCAACCCGCCAGCCGAAATATTGCGGACCCGAACCTCGCGCTCGTCCCCACTTACCGGGAAACGCAACACCGCCTTGACGAACAGGCTGTCCCTGCTCTGTCCGCGCTTTACGTCCATCTCGGTGGGGTTAAAAGGCTGGTTCATTTTCACCACAGTCTGTTGATCTTAAGCGCTAAGTTTAGACCGAAATAGTCGCCAATAGGTTAATGTAAGTCGGGATTAAAATAACTGTGATCCGAACCCCAAAACTGGGATCCCAGCAACGATAAGGCCATAAGCGGAAAGGGGCAGCATTCTTGCGAATGCCGCCCCAAACACGTCAGATAAATCTAGGATTTATCGTTTACTTAACGAGCTGGTTGTTCACTTTACCAAAGGTATTGGAAAGGTTTGTACCAAGGCTTGTCATAGCAGCGATCGCAGCAACGGCGATCAAAGCAGCGATCAGACCGTATTCAATTGCGGTCGCGCCATTTTCGTTCTTGAAAAGCTTTTTGATAATTTTCATTTCTAGTCTCCTGTTCAACTGTTCAACATTCACCCGATCAGTCTGAAAACACTGACTGATATTTAGATTGATACCCCGTAATTACTAACAAAGTGTTATTTGCCAGCGCTGACAACATTGTTGGAAACTTTATTCCACATTCCAGTTGACGACGTTGCGAGCGTACCCAAGGCCGACATCATGGCGATGACGATCAAGGACGCGATCAATCCATACTCTACTGCCGTTGCTCCCGACTGGCATTTGACAATGCCGCGAATAAGATCCAACATTATTGGCTCCTTCTTTCTGGTAGGTAGCGAACCAGTCCCTTTTTCCACAAGAATCTTAACAAAAACTTTCAGAGTCGGACGAACATGAAAAAAATTCCGACAGCTTTGTTGGTGGTCGCGGCCGCAATGTTGCGCGAAGACGGCCTGATTCTGTTGCAAAAGCGTCCTGATGGGCGGTCAATGGCAGGGCTGTGGGAGTTTCCCGGCGGCAAGCTAGAAGACGGCGAATCTCCCGAAGCGGCTTTGGCTCGTGAGCTCGCAGAGGAACTCGCGATCCAAATCGAGCCTGCGAATCTGCTGCCAGCCTGTTTCGCCAGCGCCAGCATTGGTGACCGCCCGCTGTTGCTGATGCTTTATATCTGCACTGTGTGGGCGGGCGAACCGGTTGCGGTTGAGAGCCCCGAGTTGGGCTGGTTCACTCTTGACGAGATGCGCGGATTGCCGATGCCACCTGCGGACATTCCTTTACTCGATCTGTTAAAAAAGCTGCTTTAGTTCGGGGGAATGAAGCCCCGCCCAGCGACTTAAGCGTTCAGTTGTAAAGCTCTTGGTTGTGCCGCCGTAACACCGGGAAAGGATATTTCCCTATGCTCGGTTCGATTGCCACAAGCCTCGGTTTCGGCTCAGGCCTCAATGTCAGCCAATTGGTCAGCGATCTTGCGACCGCATCGCGCGCGCCAAAGATCGGGCGGATTGATGCGTTGGCACAAGTGACACAGGCAAAGATCAGCGCAGTGGCGCAGGCGCGGTCGAACCTTGATGGTTTTGCAACCGCGCTAAAGGATTTGCTGGCGCAGGGAACATTAACCAGCCAGCCGAGCGTGTCTGACGCGAATATGCTGTCCGCGACTGGGATTTCTGGCACGGCGTTGGGGAACTATGCGGGGTCGATAGAGATATTGCAGCTCGCAAGCGCGCAGTCGGTGTATTCGGTGCTGGTTCCGGCGGGTGCCGATCCCATTGGGTTGGGCGGCATGACACTAACCGTTGGCGCAACCAGCTTTGCCATCACGATCGATAATACGAACAACAGCCTCAATGGTCTCGCCGACGCGATCAATGGCAGCGGCAGCAATGTTCGCGCCAGCATAGCGACTGACAACGGACAGGTTCGTTTGGTGTTGAAGGGTGATAGCGGTGCCGCCCAAGCGTTTACGCTGACTACAGATGGAGGAGCGGATCCTTCGTTACAACAATTCGGCTTTGGAGTCGGCGGCGCGATGCAGTCGGCACAGGCAGCAAGCGACGCGCAGATCAAAGTTGACGGCATTCCCTATAACCGCGCCAGCAATAGTTTCTCCGACGTCATTCCGGGCATAAAAATCAGTTTGAAAAAGGCGGCGCTGGGGCAGATTGTATCGCTGGGTTCAACACGACCAACTGAGGGGCTGCGGCAAGCCGTCACTGACTTTGTTGGTGTGTTCAACCAGATGAAAGTAAGCTTGAAAGCTGCGCAAGCAGCAGCCGGCGGGACAAATGCATTGCGTGTGCTCGACCGACAGCTCTCGGCTTTTGTGAACACATCGCTGACTGGTGATCCTGTTGTCAACAAGCTTACCGATATCGGGATTTCGACCAACCGCGATGGAACTTTGAGCGTGAACTCGACCAGGCTGGAAGCGGCGCTGAGCGCAAACCCCGATGCGGTTGAGGCGCTGTTTAATCCGCGCCGCGACGCAACGCATACTTCGGTGACCGACCCCGGGATATCCGACGCATTGGATGCCATCCGCACCAGCGCGCTGGCACCCGATGGCCTGCTAGGCGGGCTAACCAAGGGTCTGCAAAAAGAGGCCGCCGAGATCACCAAAAACCGCGAGCGCATCGAAGCGCGCGAGGACGCTTATCGTGCGCGTTTGGAGAAGCAATACGGCAGTCTTGATGCACGGATTGGCGCGTTCAAGGCGACGCAAAGCTATTTGGAACAACAAATTAAGCTGTGGTCGAACGAGTAATAATCCAATGTACCATAACTCCAATATTGGCCGCGCGAGCGACCACTACCGATCCATGGAACTTTCCAGCAGAGTGCACAGCGCCGATCCGCATATGCTGGTCTCGTTATTGTATGACGAATTGCTGAAATGCGTTGATGTTTTGGCGGCCGCCGCTGCGCGAGGGCAAACGTTGGCAACCAGCGATTACGCGCACAAGGCGCGGGCGATTTTGTTGTCATTACAGTCTGGGCTGGATTTCGATCAAGGTGGTGATTTGGCTCCGATGCTTGCGGGTTTATATGGCGCAATTGGTGAAGAGCTGAATGCGCGTATCGCCGATGGCAATGGTGACGGGATGGTGGAGTTGCGGATTGCGATTGAATCTGTGGTCCACGCCTGGAATGCGATTGCTGGTTGATCGCCGCATTTACGCCGCCGACTGCAAACCATATTTGCGCATTTTTTCAATCAAGGTCGTGCGCTTAAGCGTCAGTAATCGAGCGGCCTCTGAAATTATGCCATCGGCCAATTCGAGCGCGGTGTGGATGCGCATTAACTCCATGGTCTCGATCTCTTGTTTCAAATCAATCGTCGTGTTTTGGGGGGCATCGGTGTTTGCAGCATAGCCGATCTTTACAGCGACAAGGCTTGGCATGCAGTTGTTCAAAAGTTGTTCGACCTCGTCATGGCCGATCATTTCTCCGCCCATCAGAACGCCCGCGCGTTCGACGAAGTTGCGCAGCTCGCGGACGTTGCCGGGCCAATGATGTGCCTTTAGCCGAGCGATCCCGCTGTCATCAAAGCAGGCAATGGTGCCTGCACGTTTACCATTTTGAAAATGGCGGATCAGCGCAGGGATATCATCGGTGCGGCTGGCAAGATCGGGAACACGCAGGATCAAGACGCCCAGCCGAAAGAAAAGGTCTTCGCGGAATTGGCCGTTCGCCATGGCGGCATCGATATCCTGATGCGTTGCTGAAATGATCCGCAGGTCAACAGGTGTCGCGGTCGACGCTCCAACACGGGTAACCTTGCGATCCTCCAGCACGCGCAGCAGTTTAACCTGCATGTCAAAACGCATGTCGCCGATTTCATCTAGGAATAGCGTGCCTTTATCGGCGGTTTCAAAATGGCCGATGCGCCGGGCATGCGCGCCGGTGAAGGAACCCTTTTCGTGGCCGAACAGTTCGGATTCGATCAGCTCATTGGGGATTGCGCCGCAATTCACTGCGACAAAGCCGCGCGCAGCTCGCGGGCTAGCAAGATGGATCGCTTGCGCGACCAGTTCCTTGCCCGATCCCGAGGGACCGGATAGCAGCACCGAAACGTCTGAGCCTGCGACCCGCTTTATCATCGCGCGCAACCGTGTGGTGGCCTCGCTGTCACCAACGATCAATTCGTCGATCAACGGCATGTGGCTTTTCGTCGCGATTGATTGGTCCATATTTTCCCCTGTCAAAATGCGGCAGAAATGCGCCGCTTGATGACCAGAAGATTGACTGAAATGGTTAACAAGACGTTGTTGATTATGACTTAAGCTATTGAAATAATGATGTTATATCCATTTTGGACCAGTATCGCTCCGGTAAAGTAAGTTAACGCGATCAATGCACCCGAATTGGAGGAAATATCTACTGCCGATCCCAACCCAAAGTAATCGACATCCGCCGATTGCGCGGATCAAAAGCATCGCCTGGAATATAAGCTTCACGATCTGCAACGCCTTCAATCCGCATAAACCGGTCATTCGCAATTCCGCGCGTCGTCAAAAATGCCCGCGTTGCCTCGGCGCGGTTTGCCGATAATTGCCAATTGTTCATCGCCTTATCACGCGCATATTGCATCGCATCGGTATGCCCGCGAATGATCAAGCCGTTGCTGGTTTCGGCGATCAACCCGGCAACTTGGTTCATTAGCTTCATCGCATCCGGCGTCATTCTGTCGGTGCCGGAAACGAACATCGTAAAGTCCGCCTCATCCACCAGATCAATCCGAAGCCCTTGCCGAGTATCGGTAAAGCGCACATTCTTGGCAAAACGCTTCATCTCTTTGCTAGCTTTCAACCGTTGTTCTAGCGTTTTTTGCAGCTGCTGGAATTTCTCGCGCTGCTTCTCAATACCCGACGCTTCCTTTGGACCGCCGCTTGCATCGCGCGGTATCGTGATGCTGCGCGTTCCGGTTTGTCCGGCGCGGTTCGGATAATTGTCGACCGAGACAATCGAATCGCCGCCGAAAAATCCGTTCGACCCGGCGCTTTCTTGTTTCGTCTGCACCAATGTCGGCGCGAAATAGTCCGCCAGCGCTTTGCGTTGTTTTTCGGTCGTTGCACCCAGCAACCACATCAATAGGAAGAACGCCATCATCGCGGTCACAAAGTCGGCATAGGCGACTTTCCATGCACCGCCATGATGTCCCGCATGTGCCTCTACAATGATCTTTTTGACGATGATCGGGCGGATCGGCGCTGCGGGCTTTGCGGCCATCAGCGCGCCCTCATACCGTCAAACACTTCGGCAAAGCTTGGCTGGTTGGAATGCTCGATCCCCGAGCGCGCAGCTTCGATCACCAATGGCTGCGGATGGCCGTGGAGCGAGGCGACAATGATTTGTTTAACGGTTTGATAAATCGCCGCATCGCTTTCGATGATCTGCTTGGCCCGATTGGCAAAGGGGCCGACAAGGCCATAAGCCAGCAACACGCCCAAAAACGTGCCGACCAAAGCAGAGCCGATCATCCCGCCCAAAACCTCTGGCGGCTTATCGATCGATCCCATGGTTTTGACCACGCCGAGCACCGCCGCCACAATCCCTAACGCTGGCAAGGCATCGGCCAATCCTTGCAGCCCTTCGGCGGGTTTGGCGCTATGGTGATGATGGTTCTTGATGCTATTATCCATCACCTCTTCGACCGCATGCGGATCAAGTGTCCCCGAGGAGACGACTACCAACCGCAAAGTGTCGCAGATCAGGTGGATCAAAACCTGGTCCTTCAGCAATTTTGGATATTCGCCGAATATAGCAGATTCGGCCGGATTTTCGATATGCGGTTCGACGGCAACCGGCCCGTCGGTGCGCAGCATTTTCATCAGCTTTGAAACGAGAAAAATGCAGTCGAGATAATCCTGCTTCTTGTATAGCGGCCCTTTGAACACTTTGACTAGGCCAGCGCCAAGCGCCTTCAGTTCTCTGCCCGAATTGCCGATAATCAACGAGCCAATGCACGCCCCGCCGATGATAAGCATTTCATGCGGCAGCGCGTGCATCACCGGACCCAGATTGCCGCCGGTCAGCGCAAAGCCGCCAAACACCATCAGGATCAGGACAAATATGCCGATGATCGGAAACATGCGTGAAATACTCCGGGTTGGAACTGCGTCGCAGCCCGATCGCTGCTATTGGGTATAACGGCAGCGACCGCCGATGTTTGCGCGCGATTAGCCCAAAATATCTATTAATGTCCGGCGGTTGATCCGGGCGAACGCAGCTTGTGCAGCCTCAAGGGTTATTGTCTGGCCGTTGAGCTTGGCGATTGCCGAGGTAAGATCGGTGTCTTCAAGCATGGAACGTTCAGCGGCCAAAGAAATACTGTTTCCGGCCTGAGCATCGCGCAATCGCTCCAACCGCGCAGCATTGATGCCGATTTCGGCGTGGACATTGGCGACATGGTCGATGCTCGCCTTTACATCGGTCAGCGATGTTGCGATTTGAGAAACGTTTCCTATCGCGATGGCGGTACCAGCGGTGCGAAGTTGCGTTGAAATTGCCGTGCCTGCGACTTCAAACGCGGTGGATCGCGAAAGCACTGGTGCAAAAACGGTGTCTTTGTCAAAGCGCATAGCCATTGGCGCGGCGGTTGAAAACAATGCACAGCCGAGCGCGGACTTGCTGTTGGAGAGCACATCAATCTCGTCCGCAATCGCCGTCATTTCGATGGCAAAAGTCGCCCGGTCGCTGGCGTTCGCGGTTGGGTTTGCGGCGGAGAGTGTCAGCTCTTGTGCTCTTGCCAAAAGATTGGATGCTGATGCCAAGGCCGTATCGGCTTGATCGGTCAATGCAGTGCCTAAGCTGACATTGCGTGACCACGCTGTGCCATCCGATTGCCGTGAGCGAATGTTGGCGACCCGCGCTGCCGCGACGGGATCGTCCGAGGCACGCTGGATGCGTTTGCCTGCAGAAATCTGGATTTGTAGATCGGCCACGTCGCCGGAAAGGCGCGATTGGCGATGAATTTCGCGCATCATCCTGTTTCCGGTCGCGTTAATCATAGCCTGTCCGATCAGAAGATGTTGAGGATGGATTGCATGGTTTCGCGCGCGACTTGGATAGTGCGTGCGGCGGCTTCATAGGCTTGTTGGAACCGCAATAGGTCAGCCGCTTCACGGTCGATATCGACTTCGCTAATGGCATCGCGTGCGGCTGTGGCGCCATCATAGCGGGTGCCAGTCGCGGCGTCTTGTGCGCGGGCAGACGCGGTAGTTTGCGCTTGTGCATTGACGATCGAGGCCCAGGCTTGCTCGACCCCCGATGGCGCGCGCAAATTTGCAAAGTTAAGGACATTGCCATTGGCACTGGAGGCATTGGCGGTTGCAACGTCGTTTGCGTTGAGCGCCACCGCTGAAAGGAATGCGGCGTTTCCGCCAAAGGCGAACAAGGCAGCGCCGGGATTTCCGTTGACATCTAGGCCTGCCTGATGCGCAGCGTTGAGATCCGTGGCGACACGGCCCGCCAGAACATCCACAGAAGCCCTCAGGTCGGCAACATGTTGTGATGCATCAGTCAGGCCAGCCAGAGAACCGGATGAAGGCGTGATGGTGGAGGATGTGGGAGACGTCAGTGCAAAAGCCACACTACCATCCGCGCCAACTATGGCGGCAAGCGTTGCAACCACACCACTATCGACCAAAGCATCGCCGTTTCCGGCAACCCGCACAGAAGCTGCGCCGCGCGGATCGAAACTGGTTGTTATTGGCAATCGACTCGACACCGCATCGAGCAAGCGGTCGCGTTCATCAAGCAACGTTGCTTCATTGGACGATCCGCTGCGCGCGCGCCGAAGACCTTCGTTGACGCGCTCCAATGCATTAAGGTCGGTATCCAGCTGAGTGATCTCACCTTCCGCAGCACCTGCAACACCGTCCGCTGCATGACTAAGCGCGGCCGCTGTTTGGCGGAAGCTCGCTGCGGTTTCATCTATCGCCAAAAGGAATTGCTGCCGCAATGGCTGGCTAGCGGGATCGCTCGCCAATTCGTCGGCTATATTGAAAATAGCGGTCAAGCGCGTGCCGATGTTATGGCCGTCATCGGCAATGCCGCGTTCGGCTGCTTGTATCCAGTTCAACCGGGTGGCGGCTTGATTGGCGTCGCCTGATGATATCCGCGCATCATCGACCAGCCAGCTGTCGACCGAACGTGACAGCCCCGCAACCTCGACACCGCCGGGGCGGATGCTGTTGCGGGACAGTATGATGTCGCCTGCCGCAGGGGCTTCGCGCAGCCGAACGGTTCGGCGCGCATAGCCAGCGGTTTGGGCGTTGGCGATGTTGTCGCCCACGGTTGCCAGCGCACTGGAATAGGCGCGCAGGCCGGATGCTCCGTTGTTCATCAAATCAGGCATCGGGCGGGCCTTTCGCAGGGGTCAGTTGTTGCTCAACCAGTGCTGCAATGCCAAATTGACGCATCGTCGCCATGCTTTCGGCGGTGCGCGCATCGGCGAGTTCGCGGAACTGGCTGGTCGCGTTTGATCCAAACATTTCATCGGCCAGCTTTGCTTGGCGCATGCTGCCGATCAGCTGGCGCAAGATCACAGCCTCAAACGCCTCCGCTGCTTTGCGCAGTTCGGGTTCAGGCTTGGCTGGCGTAATCGGTGTGGAGGAAACAGGGCAGATCATATTATCACCAATTCAGCGGTCAGTGCACCTGCCTGGCTCAATGCTTCGAGAATAGCGACGAGGTCGCCCGGTGGAACGCGGATGCGGTTGATCGCATCCAGTATCGCCGACAGTGAAGTGCCGCGTTCCAACAGGAAAGCGGGATTTTGTTCTTGTTCGACGCTGATGTCGCTGGCTTGCTCAACCGCAGTCTGGCCTTTGCTAAACGGTGCTGGTTGTACCACCCGCGGCGCTTCATCGACGCGAACTGTTAGCTTGCCGTGGCTGACCACCGCTGGCCCAACACGGACAGCGCCGTTGATAACGACTGTACCGGTGCGGGCGTTGATGATGATCCGTGCAGGCGGTTCGGCGCGATTGATCGACAGATTCTCGATCAAGGCCATCATCCGGATACGTGCATCGCTTCCAGCGGCGGCGTTGATTTTAACGGTGGCCCCGTCAATGACGCTGGCGGTGCCTTTGCCGAATAGGCCGTCAATTGCGTCGGCCAATCGGCCTGCGTTGGTGGCGTCAAACTGATGCAGGTTGAATAATAAATGGTCCTGCGCGGTAAAGCCTGTGTCAACTGCACGCTCAATGCTTGCACCGCCGCCGATGCGGCCCGCTGATGGAATGTTAACCGATAGCTTGGAACCATCCGCGCCTTCAACGCCCAACCCGCCGATAACCAGGTTCCCCTGCGCCATGGCATAAATCTGTCCATCGGCACCGTAAAGCGGGGCGAGTATCAAGGTGCCGCCGCGTAGCGACTTGGCTTTGCCCAACGCCGACACCGTAATATCCAGCCGCTGGCCGGGCTTAGCAAAGGCGGGCAGGTCGGCAGTGATCACTACAGCCGCCGCGTTCTTCAGCGACGGATTGATGCCGGGCGGGAGGCTGAGGCCAAAGCGCGAGACTGCGCCCTTTACGCCCTGGGTCGCATAATCGAGGCTGTCATCGCCTGTGCCTGCAAGGCCCACAACGACGCCATAACCCGTTAGTTGGTTGGAACGCACACCCTGAAATTGTCCCATGTCTTTGATGCGGTCCGCGTATGCGGGGGCGGCCGAAACGAGCATCGAAAGCAGACAGAAAAGGATGGCACGCATTGTTATATCCCCTGTCAAAACGGACTGATGATCGAGAAGAATTTTTGCAGCCAGCCTTGCTTGCTGGCGCGAGCGATTTCGCCTTTGCCGGTATAGCGGATGTGCGCGTCGGCAATGCGGGTCGACGCAATTCGGTTGTCTGCACCAATATCGGTGGCCCGAACCAGTCCTGAAAACTGAACCGTTTCATCGCCGCGGTTCAGCGTGATCAGCTTTTCGCCTTTGACAAGCATAACGCCATTGGCGCGGACTTCGGCGACGGTCACACTGATTTCTCCGGACAGGTTGTTCGATTGAGCGGTTTCGCCCTTTCCTTTAAACGACTGATCGCCGCCCATATTTATATCGGCGGGGGCAAATAGGCTTAATGGGCCGGTGATTGGCGGTAAGAGACCGATTTCGCCGCTGCGCCCCGTGCCGGCAGAATTGCTTTTGGATGCAGTCGTCCGCTCAACCAGAGCGATGGTCAGGATATCCCCGACCATTGCGGCTTTCGTCCCTGACGTCAGAGGAGAATATCCAGCATTTTGGAAGATAGCGCCGTTTGCTTGCGGAATGAGCGGTAAAGCGGGGACCGTCGCCGCAAATGCATCAGGCGCAATCGCCTTTTTCTTGGCGACAACCGGAGTTGCAACCAATGCGAGCGCGATCAGCGCAGAGTTAGAGATTTTGTGTAGCATTTTGCATCATTTCATCAGTTGCCTGGATCATTTTGGAATTGACCTCGTAAGCGCGTTGGGTTTCGATCATATCGACCAGTTCCTCGACAACGTTGACGTTGGAGCTTTCTAGCGCGCCAGAACGCAGGCCGCCGCGTCCTTCTTCACCGGGCGCGCCGACTTGCGGCGCGCCAGAGGCGGCGGTTTCGACGAGCAGATTGTTACCGATTGCTTGCAAGCCAGAGGCATTGGCAAAGCGCGCAGTTTCGATCCGGCCCAATTCGGTGGGTTCGGCCTGTCCCGCGACACTTGCGGAAACTGTGCCGTCTGAGCCAATGGAAATCGCGGTCGCGCCGTCGGGGATTTGAATTTGCGGCTGGATCGTCATGCCGTCGCTGGTTACCAGAGTGCCATCGGCAGAGATGCTGAAATCGCCAGCACGCGTATAGCCGGTGCGGCCATCGGGCATTTGTACCTGAAAATAGCCGGCGCCCTCAACTGCCACGTCCAATGCGTTGCTCGTGGTCGATAACGTCCCTTGGGTGTCGATCCGCGCCGTGCCGGTCATTTGAACGCCGGTTCCAAGGTTAAAGCCGATGGCATAGCGCGTGCTGCCCGATGCCGGCGCTCCAGGCGTTGTGATGGCCTGATAGGCCAATGTTTCAAAACTTGCCCGGTCGCGTTTGAAGCCGGTGGTGTTGACGTTCGCCAGATTGTTTGCGATCACCTGCATCCGGAAATTTTGTGCGTCCAGCCCAGTGCGGGCTACGTGCAATGCTCCAAGTCCCATGTTCGTTCTCCTATTGCGGCAATTGCATTAAATCGGTGCTTGCCGCGTCAAGATCGCGGGCATCACCGATCAGTTTGAGTTGCGTATCCCAGCTGCGGCTGGCCTCGATCATTTCGACCAAAGCGGTGGTGGCGTTGACGTTTGAGCCTTCGATGGAACGGTTAATCACCCGCGCATCAGGGTCATCCGGCAATATGCCGCCGTCCTTGACCCGGAACAGTCCGTCCAAGCCTTTGACGATGTCAGAGCCAGTCGGAGTAACCAGTCGCAACCGGTCAATCTCTTGCGGTTGCGCCGCGTCGCCGCCCGCCGGAACGATGTGGATACGGCCCTCTGCGTCTATGGCGACGGAATCATAGGGCGGCAGCGTGATCGGCCCGGCTGAACCTTGCACCGGATGGCCGTCACCAGTCGTTAGCAATCCGTTTGCCGAAATCTGCAAATCGCCTCTGCGCGTATAGCTTTCCTCCCCATTTGGCGCCTGAACAGTCAGCATCGCATCCCCCGCCAGCGCAATGTCGAGGTCGCGCCCGCTATGCGTGATCGTGCCTGTACGCATATCTGCGGTGATGACATTCTCGCTCGCAAAGGCGCGCGTGTTGGCCCCGTCGCCGCGCAGCCAAAGCGATTGCGCCTCGGATATTTCGGCGCGAAAGCCCGGCGTTTGTGCATTGGCGAGATTGTTCGCCGTTGCGGTTTGCCGCGCCATCGACCCGCGCATTGCGGTCAGGCTGGTGTAGATCAGGCGGTCCATTGGTTCCGGCCTTAGTTGATGTTCACAATCGCCTGCGTCATGTTCGACGCAGTCTCGATCGCTTTGGCGTTGGCCTGAAAATTTCGTTGCGCAGAAATCAACGCGACTAATTCCTCTGTCACATCGACATTGGCGCGTTCAAGTGCGCCCGAACGGATTGTGCCCAACGGGCCGTTGGTGGCGGCATCAATCGAGGGTGGGCCGCTGTCGCCGGTGGACTGCCAATGGCCGTCGCCAACGGGGCGCAATCCTTCTTGCGCTGTAAGGCTGGCCATCGCCACTTTGCCCAGTTTCTCGTCTGATCCGTCGGCATAGGTTGCGGTGACCAGACCGTCTATGCCGACGGAGACGTTGACCAACGCAACAGCCGGATTACCGGGCGCATTGGTCGGGAGAACAAAGTCGAATGCGTCGCCAAGTGCCGTACCAGTGACATTACCTGCCGTATCGACAGGCAGCAATTGCAGCGTCGATCCTGTGGTGTCGACCACTTGCCGGTTCGCGCTGATTTGAAACCCGCCATTGCGCGTATAGGTAACGGCTGCGCGTGGAGCATCGCCGCGCACGACGAAAAACCCTTCGCCGGCAATCGCAAGATCAAGCGTTTTGTCGCTGGCCTCCAACGTGCCTTGGGTGAATTGCTGAACGACACCGTTGAGGCGGGCGCCTTGTCCGGCGATCATGCGCGTAGTCTGCGTGGGGGCGCTGGCGAACAGATCGCCAAACTGCGCCCGGCTGCGTTTGAACCCGGTTGAGCCAACATTGGCGAGGTTGTTGGAAATCACCGAAAGGTCTGTTTGTGCGCCGCGAAGGCCCGATAATGATGTGTAGAATGACATGGACTGTCTCCTGTTTGGTTAAACGACGGGGGGAACGGGAATGTTCGATGCGCCGCGAATATCTTGCAGCAAGCCGGTCTGCTCGCGGATTTGATCGGCGATGGATTGCAACGAGATGTTCATTTCCGAAATGCCGGTGACGCTGGAAAATTGTGCCATTTGCGCAACCATTTGCTGGTTATCAACGGGATCGAACGGGTCTTGCGCGCTCAATTGCGTGGTCATCAGGCGTAGGAAATCATTCTGACCCAATTGCCGTTGCGCGCTGCCATGCGGCAAAACGGGCAGGTTGTTGGTGTTGATCGACTGGACGCTCATCTTCTTTGTCGCTTTCTGGTTGATTGGCGCGGCTATTGGCCCATGCGCAAAGTTTCGCTGATCAAACCTTTCGCAGTGGACAGGACCTGGACGTTGTTTTGATAATGCCGGGCGGTCTCGACCATCTCAACGAGCTCGGCGGCGCTATCGACCGCAGCCTCCCAAACATCGCCATTGCTATCGGCGAGCGGATGGCTGGGTTCGTGGCGTTTTACCGGATTGGTGGTCGCTTGCGTGACCTGGTCAACCGCAACGGTAGCAGTGCCATTGTCGCCCATGACAGTGCGGAACACCGGCTTCATCGCTCGGTAAGCGCTGGCTTCGCTGCGCGAAACTGTGCCCGCATTGGCAAGGTTTGACGCAGTCGTGTTCAACCGTACCAGCTGCGCAGCCATGGCACGCCCGCTGATGTCGAAAATGGAAAGGGTGTTCGCCACGGTCATTCACCTCTCAATGCGCGGGTCAGCGTGCTGATCCTGCCGCTTAAAAAGGAAAGGCTGGACCGATAGGCGAGCGCATTTTCGGCAAAGGCGGTTTGTTCGGTGGCCAGTTCGACCGTATTGCCATCGAGCGATGCTTGGACGGGGATGCGGTAAGCGATTGCGTTTTCCGGTCCGTGACCGTTGCCGACCAGTTCAAGCGCCTTAGCAAAATCAATATCGCGTGCTTTGTAATTCGGGGTCGCTGCATTGGCGATGTTGGACGCCAGCATGTTCAGCCGTTGCGCTCGCAATTGCAGCGCGCTGGCGTGAATGCCCAGGATATTGTCGAAAGCCATAACCAAACTCCTTGTCCGCCGCAGCACGCGCCGCGACAAAAAGATAATTGCAATGGCTGTGCCAGATTGAATTATGATATAGGTATCAGTAGTTTGCCTTCGTGTCTTGAACCTTCAATCAACCAACTGTCGGGATGTTGACGGCCCAAAGCCGGCCCCCACCAAACCCTGCCGACTTCTCCTGTTGGCACAGCCTTTGCAGAATGGATCTCAGACAACGGCGCGCATGACGCCGCGATTGCTGAAAGGAATAACTATGATCCGCCTCCATACCGCTTTGGTCTCAAGTTTACTCCTCGCCGCTCCGGCGCTGGCGAATAACTTCGAAGATTTCGACAGGCTTGATGCCCGCATCGCTGAGCTTGCGGCTGCGACGGGCGAAAAGGCTGATGCCATCGACCGCCGTATCAAGCTGGCGCGCTGCCCCGAGGCTCCCGCTTTACAAAGGGGCAGCACCGGCATGATCGACATCCGTTGCGCAGCAATTGGCTGGCGACTGCGCGTGCCGACTAATGCAGTGCCAGCCGATCTGGCGCAGCGCGGCAAAGTTCAGATCGCGGAAACGCCAGTTGTGCGAAAGGGAGAGGCTGTGAACGTGATGGTCGTCGGTGACGAGTTTAGTGTCAGCTATGTCGCTACCGCCATGGACGATGGTGCGGTGGGCAGCTCTGTCCGTGTCAAATTCTCGACACAGGGCGCTTTTTTGACAGCCAAAGTCACTGCGTCAGGAAAAGTGCAGATCGACGATTAAAGGCGTTTCTCCAGCTGCCGTTACTTAGTGTCAGAAGCCTGTCGAAAAACCGACAGTCATGTGACGAAGGCGAAGTATCATGGTGGACCCCGTCTCATTCGGACCGTTACGGCCCGTCGAACAACGCAAGCCAGCAACGGCGAATGCGGAGAGCAAAGCACTAGTTTCGTTGGCTGGCGCGAGACATCCAACTACGGCTGTTTCGCTTAGCAAGTTGACCGCGATTGCGCGTGAGCTTGCCGCAGGTGAGCCACCGGTTGATTTTGCGCGCATTGCGCAGATCCGGCAGGCGATTTCGCTCGGCGGTTACCGGATCGATCCGTCGATGATCGCCGATGCTGTGTTGCGCCATTACGATAGCGGCATGCCATGAACACCGATGACCTTGATGGCATCATAAAACGGCAGTCCGATCTGATCGCCGCGCTGGATGCGCAGGATGCCAGCGCGATAACACATGCAACCGAAGCTTTAGCCGCCGCGATGACGCTTAGCAAAAGCAGCCCGCTGCAACGGGGTTTCGAGCCGCCCACTGAACGCGTGACCGAGGCACTGCAACAGGCAAAATCCGCATCGATCCGCATCAATTATTTGCTGAATTGGACACGTCAAAGAATTGGCAAGATTGCCGAATTGCGCGGGCAGCCAATGAATGGCTACCACTCTAGCTATTGAATTATATAATTTAAATGATCGATCGCTACGATTGGCACAGCCGTTGCAGTTCAATCGCTAAGAAGAACCGGCGCTTTGTCGGTCGTTTAGCGGAATGCCAAAATGAACCGGTACGATATTGCCACTCAGCCCGTTGGAAACATGGAACGCGTATCGCGCGCCATTGGGGCAGCGGCGGACCGTACCGGTGTCGATTTTGACTATCTGATGAATCAGGCGCGTGTCGAAAGCGGCTTTCGTTCTAATGCGAAGGCGGAAACGTCAAGTGCCTCTGGCCTGTTCCAGTTCACTCAGAAAACTTGGCTGGCGACGGTCAAGCAACATGGGGCCGAGTATAATTACAGCTGGGCAGCGGACGCTATCAATGTTGGTAAACATGGCCAGTATTCTGTCCCAGACGCGCAGCTGCGCGGACAGATACTGGATCTAAGGAATCAGCCCGAAGCAGCATCGGCAATGGCCGCAGAATTTGCTGCCGATAACGGTGATGTGCTTGCATCGGCCTTGGGCCGGAAACCAGAAGCGATCGATCTGTACTTGGCGCATTTTTTGGGATCAGGCGGGGCGACCAAATTTCTGAAAGCGTGGGAAGCAGATCCTTCGCAACAAGCGGCGGCACTTTTTCCCGCCGCGGCCGGGGCGAACCAGGCGATATTTTACGGTCGTAGCGGCAGCCCCCGCACCCTGAATGAAATCCGCGAGCGGTTCAGAGGCAAAATGGGCGGAGATTTTGGGCGGCCTAGCTCTACAGTTGCGACAATCGCCAGCATAAATCCGCGCACAGTGTCGGCTCCTATCCAATTCCGTGTGATAGAACCGATGCCGCAAAAACTCTCGCTTGAATTTGCTAGGTCTGCTTATAGCCGCCTGTCGCAACTCGGCGCTGGCAACGCCTGATGGAGAGCGCGATCCAGCGGATTTGGACCTCGGTCATTGTCGGCGGCGCATTGCCGGCCGCGATCCTCATCGTCGTCATGCTGATGGTCGTGCCGATTCCGGCTTTTGCGCTGGATATCGGCTTTATCGCCAACATCTTGATCAGCCTGGCTGTTTTGATGATCGCGCTGTCTGCAGCCAAGCCGCTAGACTTTTCGTCGTTCCCTACTGTCTTGCTGATGACGACCCTGTTCCGCCTGTCGCTGAACGTCGCATCAACGCGCGTTGTGTTGGTCGATGGCCATCAAGGCGCAGCGGCGGCTGGTCATGTGATTGAAGCCTTTGGCGCGTTCCTGATCGGCGGCGATTACATCGTTGGCTTGTTCGTGTTCGCGGTACTGATGATTATCAATCTGGTGGTGATTACCAAAGGCGCTGGCCGGGTTTCAGAAGTATCTGCGCGCTTCACGTTGGACGCATTGCCGGGCAAACAAATGGCAATTGATGCGGACCTGAACGCAGGGCTTTTGACACCCGAAGAGGCAAAGGCGCGCAGGCAAGAAGTTTCGACTGAGGCGGACTTTTACGGTTCGATGGACGGCGCGTCAAAGTTCGTAAAGGGTGACGCGGTCGCGGGCTTATTGATCCTGTTCGTCAATATTTTCGGCGGACTGATCTTGGGTATTGTCAGCCACAACCTGTCGCTGGGTGAGGCGGCGCAAACTTATGTCACATTGGCTATCGGCGATGCGTTGGTCGCGCAGGTGCCCGCGTTGCTGTTGTCGATTGCTGCCGCTGCTATCGTTACGCGGGTATCGTCACCGCTTGATCTATCCGGACAAATCGGCAGCCAGTTCGGCCTTGCGAAAGCATGGGCGCCGGTTGCGATCATCCTGATCCTGTTGGGTATGATCCCCGCAATGCCCCAAATGGTAGTTTTGCCAGCCGCTGCCGTTGCAGGTTCAATCTTTTGGCATTTGCGCAAACGCGATGCGCTGGCGGCGCTTCCTGTCACGATCGCACTGCCGACGGCAGAGCCGCATATCATCGATTGGACCGATGTGTGTGAGACTGCGCCGGTCACGCTTGAGATTGGCTATGCGCTTGTCGATATGGTTGACGACCGCAAAGCTGCGCCTTTGATGGCGCGGATCACCGGCGTGCGGCGGCAATTGTCGCGCGAATTGGGCTTTGTTCTGCCGCTGGTCAAGGTGAGCGATGATCTGTCATTGCCGGGCAATTGTTACCGCATCCGTGTTGCTGGCGCAATTTTGGGTGAAGACGAAGTTTGGCCCAACGATCTGCTCGCGCTTGATGCCGGGGATTGTCTCGACGGCATAACTGGTCGCGCGTGCAAAGATCCAAGCTTTGGACTGGATGCCTTATGGATCGGCGCCGAGCGGCGCGCCGATGCAATTGCAGCAGGCTACACGGTCGTTGATGCGCCGACGGTGGTGGCAACGCACTTGAACCGGCTGGTTTCGGGTGCGGCGGCCGAATTGTTTGGCCTGGATGAAGCCCAGTCGATGATCGACACGCTGAAAGTAAACTGCCCGCATTTGGTTCAAGGGCTGACACCTGCGCCTTATTCATTGGCGACAATAACGGCGGTCTGCCGCGCGCTGCTCGCCGAACGCGTGCCGCTGCGCGACTTCCGGCGGGTCGCCGAAGCGATGGTCGAAACCGGTGGGCACGAGCTTTCACTGGCGGATCTCGTCGAGGCGGTCCGGCAGCGGATCGGCGCGCTGATCGTGCAAGTCATTGTGCCGGTCAAAATGCCGCTGCCGGCGATTACATTTGATCCGGAATTGGAAGCATTGCTGACCCAAGCCGTCCGCACAGGTTCTCAAGCGTCCTGGCCGTTTGAACCAGATCTGGCGCGGCAGATTATCTCGGCCATCGGCGATGCGGTGCAACCACTGTTGCTCGCCGCGCGCAGCTTTGCCGTCATCACATCACCTGTCTGCCGCGCCGCTGTGTCGCGGCTGTTGAGAGCGCAATTTGCCGATGTCGCGGTGCTTTCATTCCTCGAAATCCCCGAAACCAAAGCGGTGGAAATCATCGCAACGATCAGTGGCAAGAAAGCCCCCGTGCTGATTTCCGATGACAGTAATTTTGAAAAGGAAGAATGAAATATGCTTCAGGCAACGACAGAAAGCGTCCAGCAAAAACACGCAGCGCGTGAGGGGTATTTGGGCATTGGATGTTCGCAATCCGACCTGCTCCGCACCCACGACAATATGGTCCGGCGCATCGCTTGGCATGTCTATGCACGCATGTCGTCTTCGGTCGAGTTGGAGGATTTGATCCAAACAGGGCTGATGGCGTTAATCGAATGTGCGGCAAATTACGAAGACTGCGGCTTTGCCTTTGCGACCTATGCCTCGACGCGGGTGCGCGGGGCGATGATCGACCAGCTGCGCAAAGAAGCACGCATGACACGGTCGGCAATGGCGGGGCGGCGCAAGCTTTCGGAAACCAGAGCAAGGCTGCAACAGCAATTGATGCGCCCGCCAAGCGCTGTCGAAATGGCGGAAGCCTTGGGTGGCGATATGGATGCCTATAACCGGATGCTGGTCAGCGCCGTTCCGGTGGAAAGCGATAGTGTCGATGAACTTTATTCCGACCACGACCCATGGTTCGCCGATTCATCGGAAAGCGCGGATGTGACAATAGAAAAGGACCAAATGCGCAAGCTATTAGCGTCGTCCATTGCCAACCTGCCAGAACGCCAGGCGATGATCCTGCAGCTGTTCTTTGTGGAGGAACTGAACCTAGAGGAAATCGGACAGACACTGGGCGTCGGTGCCGCCCGTGTCTGTCAGATCAAGAAGTCCGCGTTGCTAAAATTGCGCTCGCAGATGAAAGCTGTTGAGGCCGATTAGGCCAAGGCTGCTTTCAAATCAGCAATCAGGTCAGTGCGTTCCCATGGGAAGAAATCACCCTCGGCTTTGCGACCGAAATGGCCGTAAGCGGCTGTCTTGCGATAGATCGGCTTGTTAAGGCCCAGATGCGTGCGGATCGCGCGCGGGGTTAGGCCACCGAGTTTCTCGATGCTCATGATCGCTGCTTCGATTTTGTCATCGCCCACGGTGCTGGTCTCGTGCGTATCGACATAGAGCGACAACGGCTTTGATACGCCAATCGCGTAGGCCAGCTGAATTGTACAGCGCGTGGCAAGGCCAGCGGCAACGATGTTCTTGGCCAGATAGCGTGTGATATAAGCCGCAGAACGGTCAACTTTTGTGGGGTCTTTACCGGAAAATGCGCCGCCGCCATGAGGGGCTGCGCCGCCATAAGTGTCGACAATAATCTTACGTCCGGTGAGGCCAGCGTCACCATCGGGACCGCCGATTTCAAAGCTGCCCGTAGGGTTGATGTGATATTCGGTTTCGCGCAGCAATACTGGCGGGATCACATCCGCGATCACCTTTTTCACATAAGCGTGCAGTTCAGCCTCGTTTGCACCCTCGTCATATCCCGGTGCATGTTGGGTTGAAACGACAACAGCGGTTGCAGCAACAGGCAGGCTACCTTCATAGCGCAGGGTAACCTGGCTCTTGGCATCAGGCTCCAAGAAAGGAGCTGCGCCCGAATGACGGTCAGCGGCCATGCGCTCCAGAATTTTGTGGCTGTAATAGAGTGTGGCTGGCATCAAATCGGGGGTTTCGTCGGTTGCGTAACCGAACATGATCCCTTGGTCGCCAGCGCCTTCGTCTTTGTTGCTGCCAGCATCAACGCCTTGCGCGATATGGGCGGACTGTCCATGCAGGTTGTTCATGAACGTCAGCGTTTCGTGATGGAAACCCGATTGTTCATAGCCGATTTCTTTAACGGTGCGGCGGACGGTTGCCTCAATCTCTTCCTTTGCGCCAGCGGCCCATGCGCCATTTTCGTAAACGCCTTTACAGCGGATTTCTCCGGCAAGAACGACCAGTTGCGTGGTGGTCAGTGTCTCGCAGGCGATGCGGGCTTCGGGGTCTTTCGACAGGAACAGATCGACGATGGAATCGCTGATCTGGTCGGAAACTTTATCGGGATGGCCTTCGGAAACGGATTCAGAGGTAAAAAGGTAATTGTCGCGCATGGTTGCTCCAGTCTATTAGCTGTGTCTGCGTATAAAGAAATCTTTATGTGCTGCGCGCGCCTTTAGCGGGATATCCGGCGGCGGACAAGAGGCAAGAATGCCAACGCGATGAGCAGCGATGCGAAGCCGAGCGGCAGAATGTTGCCGTAGCGGGCGAAGAGCGTGGGGGCTTTGGCCATGGGCAGAAAATCATCGATCCGTCCCGCTTTCCCTTGGGCCAAGCTGTTTACAATGCGGCCATCGGCATCGATTATCGCACTGATCCCCGTGGGTGTTGCGCGGATAACGGGCAGTCCTTCCTCAATTGCGCGCAGCCGTGCTTGGGCGAGAAACTGCGGAGAACCCCAGCTGCCAAACCATGCGTCGTTGGATGGGTTGAAGATGAAGTCGGGCCGGTTTTTGGGGTCAACGACTTGGCCGGAAAAGATAATCTCATAACAGATTTGCATCCCGACTTTGACGCGTTTGCCATTTAGCGGCAGGTCCAAAGTGCGCGATCCCGGTCCGGGCAAAAAGTCGATGGCTCCCGGCACCAATCGCGTTGCGCCCAATGGCTCTAGCAACCAGCGCAAAGCCAGATACTCGCCATACGGCACCAAATGCGCTTTGTCATAAGTCGTCAAAATGTCGCCCTTGACATCCATCGCCAAAACCGAATTGCGCGCACCGACAACTTTGCCATCCGCGCCAAACACAAGCCGGTCGCCACCGGTCAACAACAGGTCTTTCGGGCCCAGCAATTTGGCCAATGTCTGCCGTGTGCCGATGGCTGTGCCGCCCGGCTGGTTGAAATAGGCTTGGCGGGGATAGCCATCCTCTAGCCACCATGGAACCGCACTCTCTGTCCAGAGCAGCAGGCGGGCTTCGTCACTCTTCGGCCTGCTGTTCTGTGCAAGCCGAACGAAGTTTACCGCTTCATATCCAGCGGTATGCTTGTCGATCTGGCTGATATTTGGTTGGACGATGGTAAGGGCTGTGTCTGTTGTTTCAATTCCATCAGATGGAATTAGGCTTGGAAATACTGATACCGCGATAATGGGCATGACAAAGATCAAACCGAAGCCAACTGAGACCCAGCTGCCCGACTTGAGGAAAATGCCGCCAGTTAGGCTATTCCGAAGCCAAGGAATGAAACTCAAAATACATCCTGCAATTAAGACGATAATCCCAGAGAAACCGTAAGTCCCAACTATGGGGAGATGTATGAGTGCGAATAATGTGTCGAGCCAAACAGCGCCCAACGGATTCCATGCAAAGCCTGTAAACACCCAACTGCGCAGCCATTCGGTGATGATCCAGAAACCTGCAAAGAGAAGGATGAAGGTTAAGCTGACACCGTTTTTTCCATTTTCGTCATTCCCGCGAAGGCGGGAATCCATCTCCTGATCGTTCGGTTTAGACGACAGCTCTGGTGTTGGACTCCCGCCTTCGCGGGAGTGACGAATTTCTTGCTTTTGATGGAACCTCGCAACCCACCACGCTCCCCAACACGCCAGCGCCGGGTAAATCGCCAGATACAGCGCCAACGCCACCACCGCGATCCAGCCCAGCCATGCAGGCATCGCCGCTTGATAGGTAAAGGCGGTGGCGATCCAATTGTTGCCGACGCTGAAATGGCCAACGCCGAACAACCATCCGATAAGGAATGCGCGCTTGCCAGTGTCTGCCGATGCAACAAGGTGCATCAACAATGCCAAGCACAATAACGTGAGTGGCCACAGGTTCAGCGGCGCAAACCCCGTTGCCGACACACCGCCTGAAAGCAACGCCAACAGCCGCGGATATTTGGCAATGAATGCAGCAACCTTTTCCATTGCGCGCAGCTTTGGCGGGCAATTGTGACATTTGCAATCAGGCAGATGGGCTGCGTAACGCTTTTGTTGCTTGCCGTTCAGCCGCCGCCTGCTAGCAATTGCTGTATGAACATACTGCCCATATTCGCGCTGGTCCTTGCGCCCAATCCGCCCGTCCCGATTAATGCTGCGCAGATGCAGGATATTGGCTGCGTCGCCGTTATCGGCATCGCGGCGCATGAACAGCGCAGCAAGCAAGGCGCGCTCTCGAATTACCCCAATCTGGGCGAAGACGGCAAACGCTGGGCGGGGATTGTCGGCGACCGGATAACGGAGGCGACAGGCCAGCCACGCGAAGTGGTGGCGCTGGCGATCCAGATGGCAGTGAAGGCAGAGCAGGAAAAGGCGGGCGCGGCAGACGAGCCTTCGACCGGTTTCCAAGAGCGCCTGACCAAATGCGTTGGCGCGATGAACGCCAATTTGGGCGCAATTGATATGGCAGAGGGCGCCGAGGAAGCGGTGCAGGCGAAATGACACTTCGGCCCTTTCACCTTGCCTTTCCGGTGCATGACCTACCCGCTGCACGCGAATTTTACCGCGATGTGCTTGGCTGTGGTGAGGGGCGATCATCGGACCATTGGATCGATTTTGAGTTTTATGGCCATCAAATCGTCGCCCATCTCGACCCCGAATTGACACCGCGCCCGATCCATAACGCGGTCGATGGTCATGCCGTTCCGGTCCCACATTTCGGCATAATCCTGAATATGGAGCAATGGGAGGCATTGGCGGAACGGTTGAAAGCGACTGGCACAAAATTCGGCATCGAGCCTCATGTTCGGTTTCAGGGGCAAATAGGAGAACAAGCCACGATGTTTTTCTGTGACCCAAGCGGCAATGCGCTGGAGTTTAAAGCATTTGCAGATGATGGACAGATTTTTGCGACCTAGGTGTTCTGAAGCACTTGGTCCATCGTTGTCACTCCTGAGCACTTATCGCCCGCCTTCGCACCACCACCCGCCAGCATCGTAAAGGCGACAAAGCCGCCAACAACCGCAACGATAAACGCGGCACTAACCCAAGCCAAATACTTGTCGATAAAGGCTTTAATCGGTGCGCCGAATTTCCAGAATAAGATACCGACCAGCATAAACTGAAACGCACGGCTTAGGATGCTCGCCCAGACAAAATCGAACAGGTTCATATGGATGAAGCCAGCCGTCAGCGTCAGCAGTTTGAACGGAATCGGCGTTGCGCCCTTTATCAGGATAATTTCGGTGCCGAATTCGCGCAGGTAACAAGCTGCAGCCGGAAAGCTGTCCCATAACCCAAGCGCTTTCAACAACGATACGCCGATGGTTTCATACGCAAAATAGCCGATAGCATACCCAAATAACCCACCCAGCACCGACGCCAATGTGCAGACAAAGCCAAAGCGCAACGCCTTATCCGGCCGCGCAAGACACATCAGCCCAAGCAAAGGATGCGGTGGAATCGGGAAGAAGCTGCTTTCGACGAACGAAAATAGAAACAGCCAGCGTTCGGCGTGCGGATGCGCTGCCTTTTCCATCATCCAATTATACAGTTTTGTCAGCATTTAGGTTTCCGTTTGAGTCTTGGCAGTGCCCATCACCCGGCCATAAGCCCAACCAATGCCGATAAGGGCAATACCAAGGCCCAGGAACGAAAGGATGCGCAGGACGCCTGTAAGCGCGGCGGCGTCAATCAGGAAGACCTTTAACGTCACCGCGGTTAACAAGGCGAGGCCCGCCATCCGCAGCAGCCGTGACCCGGCCATCATCCCGCGAACAAGCCATAGGATGGCGAGCAGCAGCAGGCCGACCGAATAGAGGTAATTCTCACCGGTGCCGAGCGCGCCGCCCGACATAATCGAGCCCTGCATCGTTTGGCGCACAGTCACCAAGACGGTCAGGATCATCGCGCCAAGGCTCAGCAACCGCAAAGCTAATTGCTGCTTGATGTCCGCAAAATTGTCCAGCATCCAAAGCCAGATAGCGACCAACGCCAAATGGCCAGTGGCGAGATTGGCGATGGGGATCGGGCCGACCACCTGCGCCCGCATAACGGGGTTCAACAACAACAGGTCGAACCAGACAACGCGGAACACTGCGACGGCGGCAAGCGCCCAGCCGATGGCGCGCAACGTGGGCCACTCGGGGCGCTTTGGTGCCTGCGACAGCGCCAGCCAGGCGAGTGCGAGCAGGCTTTGCGTGAAAATCGCGCGTTCGGCAAAGCCGAGGCGGATAAAATCGCTGGGGCTTTGGATGGCGGCAGGTTGCTTGGCGATCAGCCAGGTGAATGCGGCCAGCCCCGCACCGCCGAAGGCCCAGATGACCATCCGCGTTTTGTCGCCGACGCGGAACCATTTCGTCAACAACAACGCCAAAGCCAGCAAAGCCGGGATTAAAGTCGATCGCACACTGTCGCCGATTTCGGGCAGTGACGCATAGACAGTGCTGTCTCCCCATAATGAAGACACAAATGCCCCGATAATCTCGTAAGACGACCCCGCAGCCCAGACCATCGCAATCGCCAATGGCGCAATAACAATGCCGCGCACAACGCGGTCTCCGGTTATCAGTGCCCATGCCGCGACACCCAAAGCTATCACGGCACAGTAAACGGCGATCCATTCTTGTGCGACCAGATACGCGCTGGCCAACAGCGCCATCAAAACCGTTGCCGCGACGGACAGCCGTTGCAGGATGGCGACTTTTGCAGAGCGGTGCTGATGCAAAGCCAAGGCTGCGCTGATGGCGGCGATGGCGAGTGCCGATGCGCCCCAAACAGTGTCGTTGATCTCGGTCGTGTAGGACAGTGCAGCCGTGCACCACACGAGGATGGGCGCGCCTAAGGCCGCAACTGCCCACACCGTCGCTGGTTGCCGATCACGCCAAAGCGCGAAATGGCCGGCACCTGCAAAGAGCAATATGACAGCCAAAGAGGCGGCGATGGTGGTGGCATCCGCGCCGCGTTCCGCCCAAGCCCCGCCCAGCGGCGAAGCGGCTAGCAACAAGGCGCCGAGCATGACCAACGCCATTCGCGCTTCGCGCCAAGCCATCGCAATGGCCAACACCGACAAGGCACCAAAAAACGCCCAAGCCACCGGCGAGAAATTCATCTGCGGCAACAGCATCGCCAGCTGCACCAGCGCCAAAGCAATTGGCGCATAGGTCGCGGCCTCTTTCCACTTGCTATCGGTTTGGCCAAATCGTTCCAGCGCGAACACAGCGGCGACACCGCTGATCACGATGAACAGGCCGAGATACGCGAAGTCGCTGTCCGCGCTCAGCAGCATCGCAAAGCTCCACAATGCTCCGCCACCGGAGGCCAGCACCAGCAGCCATAACCAGCGTCGCCACACCGCCAGCCCGTACAATGCGGCAATAAATACCGCGAGATACAGCAGCAAAGTCGGCAGATTGCTCGCCCCCATGCCCGCGACCCAAGGGGCAGCAAAACCACCCGCCAGCCCCATCAACGCCGTCGGTGGGCCGTGGCGCAGCGCCAGAACAAAGGCGATGGCTGTGACGACAATGACCAGCACGAACGCGGCCGCAACGCCGATCAGCCCGTAAATCTCGCTCGCCATATAAAGGGTGCCATACAGCGTCGCAACGCCGGCTCCCGCTAGCGATTGCGCCACACGCGGGTCAGCGGTGAAGGACTCGCCAACCTTCGGTAGCCGTCCGCCAAATTCGGACAATGCAATCAGCATCAGCGCAAACAGAGTCGCAAGGATCGATCTCGCGCCGGGGCCAAGCAGCCCGGCCTCAATCGTATACCGGACAAGGAAAAATCCAGCGAAGACGAGCGCTATGCCGCCTATCCAAATGGGTAGTCTGCCGCCGACCAGTTCCTCGAAACTGGCCCCAGCAAGTGGGTTTTTGAATTCCGGTTTGGTTGGAGTTTCGTCGGGTGCTTCAAAGGCTGGGGCTGGGTTGGGGGCAACATCGCGGTTGACAACCGCAGCAACACGGCGAGTGGTTGCTTTTGCAGCGACCTTAAACGGCGCGACGGGTTCTGGCACTATTGGCTCGGGCGCCGCCTCGATTGCCGTTCGCAACCATTGGCCATCCTCAAGATCGCTCAACCGCCGCCGTAAATGCGCCACTTCGCCGCGGATTAGGAACAACCAAAGCCCAAGCCCCGCAACCGCGAAAAACAAAATAGTTTCAGCCATCTGACCCCCTGATGCGTTGCTGCGGTTATGGCGGGGTTTGTGCGGGGCGCAAAGTTAAAACGCTTGGGTGCTATTGCGTGTCCTAGGCTTTGCGGTAGGTAAAGGAGAACGATGTATAGCGTTTGGTGTTACATGGGGTCGGCATTCAAATTGATGCCCACAACATTTGATGCAGCTTGACTAGAACATTAAACGAACATAAGAAATTGGATATGAACTCAATCGAATTTTGCGCTGGCGCGGGAGGCCAAGCATTGGGGCTTGAGCAAGCTGGTTTTCGCCATTCGGCTTTAGTCGAGATCGAGCCAGATTATGCCGCCACCTTGCGCCTTAACCGGCCGAATTGGGATGTGCGCTGCGCCGATATGAACGGCTTTGACGGGCGGCTTTTTGAAGGGGTCGATATGTTCGCCGGCGGGTTGCCATGCCCACCTTTTTCGATGGCTGGCAAGCAATTGGGAGAGCGGGACGAGCGCAACCTTTTTCCAGCTGCGATTCGCCTGATTGATGAAATTCGGCCCAAAGCAATCATGATTGAAAATGTCCGTGGTTTTCTTTCAGCAGTGTTTGAGGATTATCGTAACGGCTTGAAAAGCCAGTTGGAGAAACTGGGTTACAAGATGGATTGGCGATTGTTGAATGCGTCTGATTTCGGCGTTCCACAATTGCGTCCGCGCGTGGTGATTGTCGCTTTGCGCAAAGATTATGTGGATGCCTTTGATTGGCCGACCGCAAACCCGCATAACCCGCCGACTGTAGGCGAAACACTGCGAGACCTGATGGCGGAAAATGGCTGGCGTGGGGCCAAAAAATGGGCGGAGCAAGCCAACGACATTGCGCCGACAATTGTCGGTGGCTCGAAAAAGCATGGCGGCCCTGACCTAGGTCCAACCCGTGCCCGTGCTGCATGGGCAACGTTGGGCGTCGAGGGTAAGAGCTTGTTCAATGAAGCTCCTGGCCCCGATTTCGTCGGTACGCCAAGGCTGACGGTGCGCATGGTCGCCCGTTTGCAGGGCTTCCCTGATAACTGGCAATTCAACGGCGGCAAAACCACCAGCTACCGCCAAGTCGGTAATGCCTTCCCTCCCCCGGTCGCAAGAGCCGTCGCCAAAAATATCCACATTGCGTTGTCCGTACAAAAGCATTTTCTGGTTAGAGCGGCATGACTCTGTTTGCATCCAGCGGCCATCAGTCGTTGACGGCAAGCCACATTGACTATGCTGACCTCGCACGGCTGGAAACAGACCTGCTTGATGCTGTAAAAGGCCAGGAACTGTTTGAAGAGAAGCTTCGGTCATTTTTTCGATCGGCGATAGATGAAGTTATCGATACTGCCAGAACCGGCCGCTTTTTTCTGTCTGATCTGGAAAAAACAGAAAAAACCTATCTCGGCACGAAGTTTGAAATTCTGCTGCGCGATTGGTTGCAGGTGCCAAAAGGCGTTGTGCTCGACCTGCTTATCGGTGGGCAAGAGGTTGATGTTAAATCGACCACGGGCGGCAAGTCCGGCTGGATGATCCCGTTGGAAGCTATCGGCCATCTGTGCATTTTGTTGCGCGTGAATGAGGAACGTTCCATTTGTGCCGTCGGCCTTGCACGGGCACGACCAGAATATCTTCGTGCAGGAGAGAACCGTGACCGCAAGACAAGCTTTTCCGCGCAGGGCACTCGGAATATTTGGTGGATGGTTCAGGATTTCGCTTACACACCTAATTTTTGGGCAATGATTGATCCCGATTTAAGAAATAGGATCATGTCACCGCGAGGGGGCACAGAACGGTTGACCACCCTATTCGAAAACTGCCTTGAAACGCCGGTTTCTCGCGTGCTGATCGCGAGTATTGCGGCTCAAGATGATTACATGAAGCGTATACGGCGTAATGGCGGGGCAAGGGACAATTTGGCACCTAAGGGGATTGCTGTCCTTTATTCAGAAAATGACAGGGAGCTGATGCTCAGCCTCGGCTTAAAATTCGGTTTTCGTGAGTTTGTTTCCTATCGTCCCAAAAGTGCGATTGAAGAAAAGCAACTCCGAGATGAAGGGCACATTAATTAGATTACGAACTGCGCTCGGCAGTTTTTAGCCCACTTCCGTGTCGCGCACCGGGTGACGCTGTGGTGAGGAGAGGACCACAAGCTAAGCAGCTAAAACCCTAAAAAGCCGCAATCCCCGTAATCGCGCGGCCCAAAATCAACGCATGCACATCGTGCGCGCCTTCATAGGTGTTGACAGTTTCAAGGTTCACCATGTGGCGGATGACTTGATAGTCTTCGCTAATCCCGTTGCCGCCGTGCATGTCGCGGGCGGCACGGGCGATGTCGAGGGCTTTGCCGACATTGTTGCGTTTAACAATGGAGATCATGTCAGGCGCAAGGCGACCTTCGTCCATTAGACGGCCGACACGCAGCGACGCTTGGAGACCAAGCGCGATGTCAGTCATCATGTCGGCGAGTTTCTTTTGGAACAATTGTGTCGCGGCAAGGGGCCTTCCAAACTGATGCCGGTCCAGACCATATTGGCGCGCGGCGTGCATGCAGAATTCTGCGGCACCCAATGCGCCCCAGCTGATGCCGTAGCGTGCACGGTTCAGGCAACCGAACGGGCCTTTCAGGCCTTGCACTTCGGGCAACAACGCGTCTTCGCCGACCTCGACATTATCCATCATAATCATGCCAGTGGTCGAGGCGCGGAGCGACAGCTTGCCTTCGATTTTTGGAGCCGAAAGCCCCTTCATGCCTTTTTCAAGGACAAAGCCTTTGATGCCGCCGCCATGCGCTTCTGACTTTGCCCAGATGACGAATACATCGGCGAACGGCGCGTTGGAAATCCAGGTTTTGCTGCCGTTGAGCACATAACCGCCGTCCACTTTCTTGGCGGTGGTGCGCATGCCAGCAGGGTCGCTGCCTGCGTCGGGTTCGGTCAGGCCGAAACAGCCGATCAGCGTGCCGGCGGCCAAGCCGGGCAAAAATTTACGGCGTTGGTCCTCGGTGCCGTAAGCATGGATCGGATACATCACGAGGCTGGATTGGACAGAGGCCATCGACCGATAGCCTGAATCGACACGTTCAATCTCACGCGCGATCAGGCCGTAAGCAACATAGCCAGCGCCTGCGCCGCCATAAGTTTCGGGGATTGTTGCGCCTAGCAGCCCTGCTTGCCCCATCAAAGGGAACAGTTCGGGCGCATCGATTTCGTCGCGGTATGCCTTAATGACGCGGGGTTGCAATTCGTCCTGCGCAAAGCCGTGCGCGGCATCGCGGATCATGCGTTCTTCTTCGGTCAGCTGGTCCTCGAGCGCGAAAGGGTCGGACCAGTCAAAACGTGCCAATTCGGCCATGGGATTCTCCATAATATACAGGACGCCGCGCTAGACTTTTCTAGCGCGCGAAACAAGTTTCAGATTATACCGTATGCCGACCTCTTCAGCCGACAAAGCGGATGCTTGTTTCAGCATCCATTCCGCCGCAAAGAAACTGAAGGTTTGCGATAATCACACGTTAAACTAACCTCGTCATCCCGTGCTTGACACGGGGTTAGGCTTTAGGCCGCAAGGGACAGAAGAAAAGTCAAGCCCCGTGTCAATCACGGGGCGACGGGATGTAGGGAGCAGAGTAGTGCTGAGACAGGATGTGAACGGGCTTTTGGAGGCTATGGGTTGTGCAACGCCAGCGGGCGACTTTGCTGTCCACACGCCCATAGACGGCAGCCAGATCGGTTTAGTCGCAACCGCGACATCCGCCGAGGCTGACCTTGCATGTGCCAAAGCAAGCGAAGCCTTCCTCGCATGGCGTGCCGTCCCCGCCCCACGGCGCGGCGAACTTGTCCGCGAACTTGGTAACGCCTTGCGCGCCCACAAATCCGACCTCGCCCGCCTTGTCACCATCGAATGTGGCAAGCCGATATCCGAGGGTGAGGGCGAAGTGCAGGAGATGATCGACATCTGCGATTTCGCCGTCGGTCTGTCGCGGCAATTGCATGGGTTGACCATCGCCAGCGAACGTCCCGGCCACCGGATGATGGAACAATGGCATCCGCTGGGGCCGGTGCTGATTATCAGCGCGTTTAACTTTCCAGTCGCGGTCTGGGCGTGGAATGCTGCGTTGGCGTTGGTCTGCGGCAACAGCGTTGTCTGGAAACCGTCAGAAAAAACGCCGCTGACGGCACTTGCAGTGCAGGCGATACTGGATGGGGTGTTGGGTGATTTTGCGGATGCACCCGATGGTTTTTCACAAGTTGTTGTTGGGGAACGCGATACTGGGGCGGCGCTTGTGGCCGACCGCCGCATCGCGTTGGTGTCGGCGACTGGCAGCACCAATATGGGCCGCGCAGTGGGGCAGGTCGCGGCGTCGCGTTTTGCCAAGACTATCCTGGAACTTGGCGGCAACAATGCGGCGATTGTAAGCGACAAGGCCGATCTTGATTTGGCCCTGCGCGGCGTGTTATTTTCGGCGGTCGGGACCAGCGGCCAACGCTGCACGTCACTACGTCGGCTGTTTGTGCACGATGCGATCTATGACGGCTTTGTCGGGAAGTTGAAAGCGGCGGCGGCCAGCATCCCGGTGGGTGATCCGCTCGATACCAGCAATCTGGCCGGACCGTTGATTGATGAGACCGCGTTTACCCACATGCAGGCCGCATTGGCCGAAGCGCAGGAATTGGGTGTAAGCATCAGTGGCGGCGAACGGCTGGACCAACCCGGCGTTTATGTCAGCCCCGCAATTGTCGAAATGACGGCGCATAATGGGCCGTGCCTGCGCGAGACTTTCGCGCCAATCCTTTACGTCTTCCGCTACTCCAAATTGGACAACGCGATAGCGTTGCAAAACAGCGTCGGCGCGGGTCTATCGTCGTCGATCTTCTCCCTCGACGTGCGCGAATGCGAGCTGTTCTTGTCCGCGAGCGGCAGCGACTGTGGCATCGCCAATGTCAACATCGGCACATCGGGTGCAGAGATCGGCGGAGCCTTTGGCGGCGAAAAAGAAACTGGCGGTGGGCGAGAATCGGGCTCGGACAGCTGGAAAGCCTATATGCGCCGTGCGACCAATACGATCAATTATAGCGCCGATTTGCCGTTAGCCCAAGGGGTGAAGTTTGAGCTTTAACAGAGGTCTTCTGCGTTTCCGCCAATGTATCCGTATGCACAGCAGTTGCTATTTTTCGGCCCGCTTCTAAGGTTCAGCGCATAATAATCGATAGGAAATGCGCACCGTGAAAGTCGCCGCTGACAAGCTTTTGCTCTTTGGTGCGACGGGCGATCTTGCCCAGCGCATGTTGCTCCCGTCGTTGTGCGCGTTGCATATGGACGGGCTGGTGGCTGAGGATTTGCGGATCGTCGGCACTGCGCGATCGGAGCATGATGACGATAGCTATCGCGCCTTTGCGCGCGGTGCGCTGGAGACGTATTTGCCCGACGACCGCAAACACGCAATTGAGGGATTTCTGGAACGGTTAAGTTATCAACCGCTCGATGCGTCCAAACCCGAAGGTTTTGACGCGCTGGCCGCAAAGGTCGGGCCGGTGGATGACGGACTGGCTATTTTCCTGTCCACAGCGCCTTCTTTGTTTGAACCGACGATCGCGGGATTGGCGGCCAGCGGCCTTGCAGGTGACAAAAGCCGGATCGGTTTGGAAAAGCCGCTGGGGACCGATTTGGAATCGAGCCGTCATATCAATGACGCGGTCGCCTCTGCCTTCCCCGAAGACCGCATTTTCCGCATCGACCACTATCTGGGCAAAGAGACGGTGCAGAATTTGCTGGCTTTGCGCTTTGCCAATATCTTGTTTGAGCCATTGTGGAACTCAGCCCATATCGATCATATCCAAATCACGGTATCTGAGACGGTCGGCCTAGAAGGCCGCGTTAGTTTCTACGACGGGGCAGGGGCGCTGCGTGATATGGTGCAAAATCATATGCTGCAATTGCTGGCTCTCGTGGCAATGGAGCCTCCATCGAGCTTTGATGCAACCGCTGTGCGCGACGAAAAAGTCAAAGTGCTGCGCTGCCTGCGCCCGATTTCAAACGGCGATAGCGTCACCGGCCAATATCGGTCAGGCGCGATCAACGGTGCGGCAGTGCCTGGCTATGACGATGAATTGGGCATAGACAGCGACACCGAAACCTTTGTCGCGATCAAAGCGCATATCGACAATTGGCGCTGGAACGGCGTGCCGTTTTACCTGCGCACCGGTAAACGGCTGCCCGAACGCAAGACCGAAATTGTCATCCAGTTCAAGCCAGTGCCGCATTCGATCTTTGCCGGTAAAGGCGCGCAGTCGCAGCCGAACCGGCTGGTGATCGGCATTCAGCCAAAGGAAAATATCGGGCTGTCGGTAATGGCGAAAGTGCCGGGGCTGGATCGCGGCGGCATCCGTCTGCGCGAAGTGCCGCTCGATATCTCGATGCCCGACGCTTTTGCGGGGCCGAAAAAGCGGATTGCCTATGAACGGTTGCTGCTCGACTTGATCGAAGGCGACCAGACGTTGTTTGTGCGCCGCGACGAAGTGGAGGCGCAATGGGATTGGGTTGACGCGATCCGCGCTGGCTGGGTCGAAAATGGTCTGAAGCCCAAAAACTACACAGCGGGCAGTTGGGGGCCATCCGCTGCAATTGCTCTGGCAGAGCGTGACGGGGTGACCTGGTATGAGTGATAAAACGCTTCCCCTCTCCCTTTACGGGAGAGGATACGCAGACTTGGCGCGTCAGCGGCTAGTCGAAGTTGGTGAGGGTGTGTGGCGTTGCACCCCCTCTCTAAGAATTGCTAGGCTCCCTCGTCGCCAAGCCAAGTCTATTCTCTGCCGCAAGGGGAGAGAGGAGTTGTTGTCATGAACCCCGCAATCGAATCCGTCACCGCGCGCATCATCGAAAAGTCGCGCCCCACCCGTCAGCGCTATCTCGAACTGATCGCGCGTGAGGGCGAAAAGGGCATCAACCGTGCCACTATGTCGTGCGGCAACCTGGCGCATGGCTTTGCCGCGTCCGCGGAGGACAAGCCAGCAATCCGCGCTGGCGGTGCTATGAACATCGGCATTGTCACTGCTTATAATGATATGCTGTCGGCGCATCAGCCCTATGGCCGCTATCCCGAGCAGATCAAATTGTTTGCCCGCGAAGTCGGCGCGACGGCGCAGATTGCGGGCGGTGTCCCTGCGATGTGCGACGGCGTCACGCAGGGGCAGATGGGGATGGAGCTGTCATTGTTCAGCCGCGATACGATTGCGCTTTCGACTGCGGTTGGGCTGAGCCATGCGATGTTTGAGGGCGCGTTGCTGCTCGGTATTTGCGACAAGATCGTTCCCGGGCTGTTGATCGGGGCCCTGCGTTTTGGCCATTTGCCGACGATATTGGTGCCAGCAGGGCCAATGCCATCGGGCCTTGCCAACAAAGAGAAACAACGGATCCGGCAGTTGTTTGCAGAAGGCAAAGCCAGCCGCGAGGAACTTTTGGAGGCCGAGGCGGCGTCTTATCACGGCGCGGGAACCTGCACATTTTACGGCACGGCAAATTCGAACCAAATGATGATGGAGGTGATGGGCCTGCACATGCCGGGTGCAGCTTTCGTAAATCCGGGCACGAAACTGCGCACCGAACTGACCCGTGCGGCGACCCACCGGCTGACGGAGATCGGCAAAAACGGCGACTATCGTCCGCTGGGGCTTTGCATCGATGAAAAGGCGATTGTGAATGCCTGCGTCGGCTTGCTGGCAACGGGGGGATCGACCAACCATGCGCTCCACATCCCCGCGATTGCGCGCGCGGCGGGTATTCAGATTGACTGGCAGGATTTGGACGAACTGTCCGCCTCTGTGCCCTTAATCGCGCGGATTTATCCCAACGGGTCGGGTGATGTGAACCATTTCCATGCGGCGGGCGGCATGGGTTTTGTTGTTCGAGAGTTGCTCGATGCTGGCTTGCTCCACCGCGATATTATGACGGTAGGTGCCGATGATTTGACGGGGTACGGGCAAGAGCCTGTGATGGACGGCGACGCGATCAGCTGGCGAGATGCTCCGGCGATGTCGGGCGATGATATCATGCTTCGCAAGCCTGCTGCGCCGTTCATGCCCGATGGTGGGATGCGCTTAGTGCAGGGTAATCTTGGCCGTGCGACGTTCAAGACCAGCGCCGTCGATCCGTCGCGCTGGATCACCGAAGCGCCAGCGCGGGTGTTCCACAGTCAAGAGGATGTGCAGGCTGCGTTTAAGGCGGGCGAGCTTGACCGCGATGTGATCGTTGTCATCCGCTTCCAAGGGCCGCGCGCCAACGGCATGCCCGAACTTCATAAGCTGACAACACCGCTCGGCATCCTGCAGGATCGCGGGTTTAAGGTCGCGATGGTCACCGATGGCCGGATGTCTGGCGCGTCGGGCAAGATACCAGCGGCGATCCATTGCACGCCCGAAGCATTGGGCGGAGGTCCGCTGGCCTTTGTGCAGGATGGCGACATCATCCGGCTATGCGGGCATGACGGGCTTTTGGAGGTCAAAGCTGACCTGTCCACCCGCACCGCAGCCGCCGCACCGCCTGTTGACGAAGGCATGGGCCGCGAGTTGTTTGCGATGCTGCGATTGGGTGCAGATGCTGCTGAAAAAGGCGGTTCGGCGATGCTGGCGATGGCGGGGCTTTAAATATGGCTATGCCAATTGTCACGATTGATATCGGCGGAACCCACGCCCGCTTCGCCATAGCAGAGGTGGCGCAAGGGAATGTTGTCGACCTCAGCGAACCGGTCACGATGAAGACTGCCGAACATGCGAGTTTCCAGACCGCTTGGGAGGCCTTCGATGCCATGCTCGATCAGCCCATCCCGCGCGCGGTGGCGATTGCCATTGCCGGGCCGGTGACGGGCGATGTGATTAAATTCACCAACAATCCTTGGATCATCCGCCCGGCGCTGATCAAAGAACGACTGAACGTCGACGCCTACACGTTGGTCAATGATTTCGGAGCGGTCGGTCATGCGGTGGCGCAGGCCGCTGATGAACGTTTTGAACATCTGTGCGGCCCAGATGAGCCATTTGCCAGCGACGGTACAATCAGCATCATTGGACCCGGCACTGGCCTTGGCGTCGCGCACATTCACCGTCATGCGGGCGGCTATCATGTGCAAGCTACCGAGGGCGGCCATGTCGATTTCGCTCCGCTCGATAGCATTGAGGACGCGATATTGGCGCGTTTGCGGCATCGGTTTACGCGTGTCTCGACCGAACGGGTCGTGTCCGGCCCCGGCCTAATCGGCATCTACGAAACGCTCGCGGCGATAGAGGGCCGAGCGATCCAGCAGCTTGATGATAAGACATTATGGGCGCTGGGTATGAGCGGTGACGACAGCCTCGCTAGCGCCGCTGTCGACCGGTTTTGTCTGTCGCTAGGCAGCGTTGCGGGCGACATAGCGTTGGCACAGGGCGGCTTTGGCGGTGTGGTGATTGCAGGCGGGCTTGGCTTGCGGATCAAGGACATCCTGCTCCGCTCAGGCTTTGACCAACGCTTTCGCGCCAAGGGGCGATTTGAAAAGCTGATGGCCGCGATCCCTGTCAAGCTTATCACCCATCCGCAACCCGGCCTGTTCGGCGCTGCTGCGGCCTTTGCAAGTGAACATGCAGTATGAAACCAATCGAAACTATCATGCGGACCGCGCCTGTCATTCCTGTGCTGGTAATCGAAGATGCGGCGCATGCTCAGCCGATTGCCAAGGCATTGGTTGCGGGCGGATTGCGGGTGCTGGAAGTGACGTTGCGAACGGCTGCGGCACTGGACGTGATCCGCGAAATGAAAAAGGTTTCTGGCGCAATCGTCGGCGCAGGCACAGTGTTGAACGAAGCCGATTTGCGCGCGTCGCTCGATGCAGGCGCAGAGTTCATCGTCTCACCCGGCCTGACCGAGTCATTGGGTAAAGCGGCGGTGGCCAGCGGCGTTCCGTTCCTTCCCGGTACTGCCAATGCGGGTGACATCATGCGCGGACTGGATCTTGGCCTGACGCATTTCAAATTCTTCCCGGCTGAGGCATCGGGCGGGATTGCCGCGTTAAAGGCCATCGCTGCACCCTTTGGCATTGCAAAATTCTGCCCCACCGGCGGCATCAGTCTTTCCACCGCGCCCGATTGGCTGGCGGTGGAGCCGGTTTTGTGCGTCGGTGGCAGCTGGGTGGTCGGAAAAAGTGCGCCGGATGTTGCGGCAATTGAGGCGGCGGCAGTTGAGGCGGCTGGATTAGCGCGATGACCAAGATAGCGGACCTTAATGCGCGGTTGCAAGAAATGCACGCGCTGACCAGCCAGGCTCCGCTGTATAATCCGGTCTTCCAGCTCAGCCTTGATTTGTCGCGCGAGATTGAAGGCGGCGAGCTAGGGTATAAAGGCCTGAACGCGCTGGTTTCTGAACTGGAATGTACTGCGTTGCAGTCGCGCGCGACCAAACTGCACCGCTTGCTCGCCCCGGTATCGGTTGCGGATAATGACGTGGCTTTGGCAACGGCCAGTCCGGACGAGACATTCGAAGCCTTTGCCAAACGTTGGGCGACGCCGGTGCAGCATATCGTTTTCACTGCGCATCCCACATTTTTGTTGAACGGTGCGCAAAGCGATGCGGTGGCAAAGGCCGCGACAAAAGGTGAGATAAGCGAGCAGATGGTCTGTGTTGCAGATCATGACCGCGACGATGTGACGCTCGATTACGAACATGCCGAGGCGATGGCGGCGATTGGTCGTGCGGCGGCGGCGCGTGATCATCTGTCGGCGCAATTGTTTGACCAAGCATCGAGGCGTTGGCCAAAGCAATGGCGCGCGTTGCGGCCGATGCCATTTCGGTTCGCCACTTGGGTTGGCTATGACATGGATGGCCGCACCGACATCGGCTGGGCGACCAGCATGCATTACCGGTTGCGTGAAAAGGCGATGCGGCTGGCAAGCTATGCAGCGACACTGGCGGATATTGGTTCGGCGTCTGACGTAGCCGCGCAGCTTTCTCGTGCTGCGGCGCATGCAGAAGACATGGCGGCGTTGCTGCGCACAAATCTCGACGCGCCAGCTGATCTATCAGCGGCGGCGAACCGGTTGACGGCGGATAATCCTGATAAGCTGGTTTCGCTAACCCCGATTATCGAAGCGCTTGAGGCGTTGGCAGAAACAGCCGATGACCGCCAAGCCAAAATGCTGCTCGTCCTCACATCGGCGATGCGCGCTGACGGCCTAGGCATGGGCTGGATCCATTTCCGCGTCAACGCATCGCAACTGAACAACGCCATCCGCCGCCGGATCGATACCGAGCAGAAACTGGACTTATCGAGCCGAAGCGCGCTGATCCGGCTGCGAAGCCTGCTTAACTCCGCAAAGCCACTACGCACCAATTTTGCGGCCTTGTCGATTGAAGATACCACCGCGCTGCGCGTATTCCTGTCGATGGCGCAGATATTGAAACATATAGATGCCGACGCGCCGATCCGCATGCTGATCGCCGAATGCGAAGAACCGCAAACGGTTTTGGCTGCCTTGTATTTCGCGCGATTGTTCGGGGTGGAGGATAAGGTTGATGTCTCGCCCTTATTCGAAACCGAAAGCGCGATGGAGCATGGCGGGCGGTTCTTGGACGCGCTGCTAGCTGAACCCGCCTATCAGGATTACGCTCGCGCGCGTGGCCGCGTGGCGATCCAGACCGGCTTTTCCGATGCGGGCCGTTTTGTCGGGCAACTGCCCGCTGCACTCGCCATCGAACGCCTACAAAGCCGATTGGCGCGGACGATGGCGAAGCATAAACTCACCGATGTCGCGGCGCTGATTTTCAACACCCACGGTGAATCGATGGGTCGCGGCGCGCATCCGACAGATTTTACTGACCGGCTGACCTATCCCTTAAGCATCTGGGCGCGGAAACAATTTGGTGAAAACGCGATTGCGTTGGAGCCCGAGGTCAGCTTTCAAGGTGGCGATGGCTATCTGTTTTTCCGAACGCCCGAATTGGCCTATGCCACGTTGGTGCGCATCGCCGAGGTAGAGCAAAAGCCGCTGCCAGACGAGGACGATCCGTTCTACGCACAGACCGATATCAGCCTTGATTTCTATCGCGGGATCCGGCGGGTGCAGCGCGATTTTCTGGCGTCGCGGACTTATGCCCGTTCGCTAACCGCCTTTGGCTTGGGGCTGTTGAACGATACCGGATCGCGCAAATCGCGGCGGCAGTTTGATGTCGATGCCAATCGCGCGATGTCCTTGCGCCAAATCCGTGCGATTCCGCACAATGCAATTTTGCAGCAATTGGGCTATCCGGTGAACCTGATTGCGGGGACGGGGACTGCGGCGGGTGACGATGTTGAATCGGTTGCCGAGCTGTTGAATGTTTCCGCGCGCGGGCGGCAGATCATCCGCATGTTGCGCGCATCAAACCGGCTGGCGAGTATCAAATCGGTTGCGGCTTATGGTGAGTTGTTCAACTCGGCCTATTGGGCGAGCCGCCCGTATCGCGGCACTGAGAGCTTTTTGGAACCTGCGTGTTTGTCATTGGCCGAGCGTTTGACCGTCGATGACCGCAACAGCGCGTTCCGCACGCTGACGTCGCGGCTGCGCGTCGATGCGCTGAAATTGCACCGATTGCTGAAGCTGGTCGATAAAGACGTCGAAGTTGCCGGGCGTGAAGAGCTACGCCGTTCGCTTGGTGTGCTGCAGGCGCTGCGACTGGCTTTGATGCAGCACTTGTTTTTGTTGGCGGTGCAAGTCCCCGCCTTTTCGCGTTCCAACGATATCAGCCGCGACGATGTGCTGGAAATGGTCTTTGCAATGCGGATCGACGATGCACTTGACCAATTCCGCCGCGCTTTTCCGGTGTCCGCGCCCAGCATCGACGATTTCGATGTGATCGAGCCAACCGACTATCCAGACGGCGCGGAGCAAGCCTATGCTGGCATCCACACCAGCTTTATCGAACCCATGGCGCAATCCTATGCATTAATCTTGCGCATTGGCACCGCCATTGCGAACCACTTCGGCGCGCATGGGTAAGGGCTATTCCGGCTCCGGCATCCGCAACATCGCGAGCGCCGCCAGCGCCATAACAACCGCTGCAAAGGCCATCGTCCAGATCGGTTCGGTCGGAAAATAGGCTTTCAATATGCTCCCCATCGCGGTCGCCACCAGCAACTGCGGCACAACGATAAAGACGTTGAACAACCCCATATAAATCCCCAGTTTTTGCTGGGGCAACGCTGATGCCAAAATCGCATAAGGCATGGCGAGGATCGAAGCCCAGGCCAGACCCAGCCCGATTTCGGACAGGATCAGCATGTTCGGATCGCGGATGAACAGAAAGCTGGCAAAGCCCGCTGAACCCGCCAGCAAACACGCCATATGCGTTTTGACTTTGCCCAGATGCTTGGCGAGCCAAGGCAACACCAGCAATGCACCAATGGCGGCCACACCATTTTGAATCGCGAACAACCGTCCAACCCAGTTCGCGCCTTCGCCATAAGCAGCGCTGGCAACATCGGTCGTCGCAAAGGCATATTGGGTGACGACCGGTGTGGTATAGATCCACATGATAAACAGTGCCGACCAGCTGAAAAACTGCGCCAGCGCAAGCCGCTTCATCACCTGAGGCATCCCCGAAAAATCGCCGACTATGTGCGACAGGACATTATCCTGTCGTCCCGATTTGGCGAGGGTAATCGCGATTAGACTGGCGACGCCATAGCCCGCGAGTAAAGCGCCGAGTAAATAGACCTCTTTTTCCAACTTCAACGGTGCGACCAAAGCGGCCACGATTGCGCCTGCTGCAATCCAGATCAGCGACGACCCGCTGCCGCGTGCTGCCAAGGCGCGCAATGTGCTGGCATTACTGTGGTCAACCTCGCCATCAAATGCGGCCATTTCGGCGGGGCTATACTCCTTGGTGGTGAAGACTGTCCAGCTGACGGCCAGCAACATCGCCGCCCCGCCCACCCAGAAACTATAGCGCACCGTATCGGGGATTGTCCCCGCGGGGGCGGTGTTGGAGACATTCAGATGGTTGAACAGATCGGGCAATAATGAACCGGCGACTGCGCCGACACCGATCAAAGCGGTTTGCACGGCATAGCCGCTGGTATGCTGATCCTTGTTCAACATATCGCCGACAAAGGCGCGGAATGGTTCCATCGATATGTTAATCGAGGCGTCGAGGACCCACAGCATGATCGCAGCAAAAAGCAACACATGCGCCATCGGCATGATGAATAGCGACAAAGCGGCGAGCAATGCACCGGCAAGGAAATACGGACGACGACGACCAAGACGGCCCAACCACGTCCGGTCGCTGAAATGTCCGATCAAAGGCTGGACGAGTAGTCCGGTCAGGGGGGCTGCAATCCACAAAGCAGGCAGATCATCTAGGCTTGCGCCCAGCGCCTGAAATATCCGCGACATGTTGCCGTTCTGCAATGCAAAGCCCATCTGGATCCCCAGAAAGCCAAAGCTGATATTGATCAGGCTGCCGAAACTCTGCCGTGGTTTATCCATGATTGCCTCTCCCCAGACGCATTTTTTGACTAAGTGGCAGAGTTGAGTGTGGGGAGCAATCGGGGCGGGTATGAATACGAATGTGAGCTAGGTGAAAATGTTAATGCGCCCCGCAGCTTTTCCGCACAATCAACCGCGCGGGCAGCGCCGTTGTGTTCGCATCCTCGTTCCGTATCTGCCGGATCAACGCATCGACCAGCATTTCGCCAGCCTTGCTGAAATCCTGTTGGATCGTGGTCAGCGGTGGCCGTGTCATGCTGGCGGCGGGCAGATCATCAAAGCCGACAATCGCGATGTCACTCGGCACATCCAGCCCGTGTTCGGAAAGCGCCCGCATAGCACCAATCGCGATCATATCGCTAGCCGCAAAAATGGCGTCGAATTTAACACCCGCCGCCATCAGCGCGTTGACCGCATCATGGCCCGATTGTTCGGTGATGATCGCATCGGCTTGCCGCGCTGTAACCACTTTGATGCCCGCACTTCGCTGCGCCTCGCAGTACCCGCGATAGCGATCAAAAAATTCGGGGTAATGTTCATTGGCATGGCCAAGGAATGCAATGCGCCGCCGCCCATGCGCGACGAGGTGTTGCGTGGCATCATATCCGCCGCGAAAATTGTCACAGCCAATAACAGTGCCAAGGCTGCGTTCGTTGACATGGCCCCAACGGACAAAATGCGTGCCTTGCTCCATCAGTTGGTCAAGCTTTGCGCGATAAGGCTCGAAATCACCATGCCCCAACAGGATGATGCCATCGGCTTTGCGGCTATCCTCAAACTCAACATGCCAGTTCGATGCCATATGCTGCATAGAGATCAACAGGTCATAGCCGCGCAGCGAACAGGTGCGGACGATTGACCCCAGCATCGAAAGAAAGAACGGATTGATCCCGGTTTGATCGGGCGTCGGGTCTTCATAGAATAACAACGCCAGCGTGTTCGTCTCTCGCTTTCGCAAGGACGACGCGTTTTTGTCGACGGTGTAATTCAACTGTTGCGCTATCGCCTCGATGCGTTTGCGGGTTTGTTCTGAAACCGTGGCACTGCCGCTTAACGCGCGCGACACCGTCGGCTGTGAAACACCCGCCAGTTGGGCGATGTCAAATGACGTCGGCTTTCGCGACATTGGGGCTCCTCTTCCGTCACCTCCAATAGAGCGACTGTCACATTCCTGCAACATACGCTGCATGAATGTCTGAATACGTATGTGGCTTTCTGTCCGCCCCATGCACAACTGGTTATGCATCTTAATAGAAATGGTCCTCAATCATGGGGACGGTTCGTCAAACGCGTATCAACGTGGTCCGGGCAATGTCCCGTTATTATGCTGGGGAGCATGTCATGAAGGTTACCAACACTACATCTATGTCCCGTGCGTCGGTCAGTGCGCTTGCGCTTGGCGTTGCGCTTTTTGTAGCAGCCCCTGCTTTTGCGCAGGACGAAGCGGCACCAGAGGAAGAGGAAGGCATCGTCGTCTCCGGCTTCCGGGCCAGCCTTGAAAGCGCTGTGAACGAAAAGAAGAAAAGCAACCAGATCCTTGAATCTGTCTCGGCGGAAGATATCGGCAAGCTGCCCGATGCATCTATCGGTGAATCGATCGCGCGCCTGCCAGGTGTTACCTCGCAGCGCCTGAATGGCCGCGCCAACGTGATTGCGATCCGCGGTTTCGGTCCAGACTTCTCGCAGACCTTGCTGAATGGTCGTGAGCAAACCTCCACCGGTGACAACCGCGGCGTCGAGTTTGATCAATATCCGTCTGAAATCGTCAATCAGGTTGTCGTTTACAAATCGCCTACGGCATCGCTGGTTGGTCAGGGTCTTGTTGGCACCATCGACGTTCGCACCATTCGCCCGCTTGATTATGGAAAGTCGGTGTTCGCCATCGGAGCGCGCGGCACTTACGCTGACCTTGGCGCGCTGAATGCCGGATCGAAAAAATTTGGTTATCGTGCGAACGCAACATTTGTGGACCAGTTTGCTGATGACACAATCGGCATCGCGCTGTCGGCATCTTATGTCAACGAGCCCTACCAGCTTCAAGAATTTAACGCTTGGGGCTATGCCGGCAGCGGCACTGCTGCATCGCCTAGCGTCATTGGTGGGTCGAAATCCTTTGTGACGTCTACTCAGCTAAAGCGTCTTGGCCTTAACGGAACGCTGCAGTTTCAGGCATCAGACACTGTCCGTATGACTTTCGATGGTTTTTACTCCAACTTTGACGATGACCAAAGCAAGCGCGGTATCGAATTGCCGCTGGGCTTTGGCGCATTTGGCACCGGGTTCAATCCGGCGACTGCAACCGTAGCAAATGGCTTCACGACAGCTGGCACCTTTACCAATGTCCGCGGTGTTGTTCGTAATGATATATTCCAGCGCAAAGCCAACCTTTACTCATTCGGATACAATGCCGAATACAAGGGTGATGATGGTTGGAAAGCATTCATAGACCTCGGTTATTCGAAAACTGACCGCAACGAACTCAGCATCGAAAGCTATTCTGGAACCGGTTTCAATGCCGATGATATTCCGGCCAATGGCGCTTCGGGCTCGATTGGCTTTGTGTCGGGCCCAACCGGCACGGTCTTTAGGCCTTCACTGAATTACAGCAATCCGACGCTCATTCGTCTGACTGACCCGCTGGGTTGGGGTGGCGGCGTCACTCCGCAGGCTGGATATTACAACAACCGTATCGTTCAGGACGAACTAAAGCAGTACCGCGTTGGTGTTGAAAAGGAGCTCGAAGGTTTCTTGTCTGCTGTTAAATTCGGCATGAATTATACCGATCGTAACAAGAGCCTGACGCCTGATGAATCGCTTATTCGTCTTCGTGGCGGCGCAACATCGCTTCCCATTCCGACCGCTGCGCTTCTGCGCCCCACCGATTTGGGTTATCTCGGCCTCGGCCCGATCGTCAGCTACGACGCGCGCGGTCTGATCGATGATGGCACGCTGGTGCTTGTGCGCAATACTTCGCCAGACATTCCTGCAAAAGCCTTCTCGGTCTCAGAAGATTTGATGACCGCCTATCTGCAAGCGGATATCGATCAGGAGCTGGGTAGTGGAAACTTGACCGGCAACATCGGTGTGCAGGCGATAAACACCGATCAGTCCTCGACCGGGCTTGTCTTTAATGGCGTCAACTTTACCAGGATAACCGGAGGCATTAATTATTGGGATGTGCTTCCCAGCCTGAACCTCTCGATGCGCTTTGACAGCGATATTGTGATTCGTTTCGCGGCGTCAAAGCAAATCCAGCGTCCCAAGCTTGACGATCTTCGTGTTGCGGTTAGCTATGGCGTAGCCAACGGAACGCTTAATGGTCAGCCTATCCGTTTTGTCGATGGAAATGGCGGCAATCCGCAGTTGCTTCCGTATCGCGCAAACGCGTTCGACTTTAACGTCGAGAAATACTTCGGTAATTCAGGTGTCGTTTCGGTTCAGCTGTTTTACAAGGATATCAAGCAGTTCATTTCAAAGGATAAGTTCTTCTTTGATTACACTGGTTTCCCGCTTGATCCAAATCAGCTGCCGCCAACCCAGGCACTGGGTATCCGCGAAGCGCCGACCAACGTTGGTGGCGGAAAGCTCTATGGTGCCGAACTTGCTCTGACCTTGCCGTTTAGCAACTTTAGCGAAGCTTTGGATGGTTTTGGCGTCACCGGCGGTATCGGTTACACCAAATCGAAGGTTCGCGATGGCGGCGGTAACTTGACGTCGATCCCCGGTTATTCGAAATGGGTAGCCAACGGCACAGCCTATTTTGAGAAATGGGGCTTTAACAGCCGCGTAAGCGCGCGTTATCGTTCGACCTTCTTGGGTGATTTCACTGGCTTTGGCGGTTCGCCAACGCGCCGCACTGCACTTGGTGAACTGATTGTCGATGCGCAAATCGGTTATGATTTCAAGGACGGCGCGCTCGACGGACTGTCGGTTACGCTGCAAGGGCAAAACCTTACAGATGAACGTTTTGCATCGGTCGGATCAAACCGTCTGCAAGTCATCGACTATCAGATTTACGGTCGTCGTTTCCTTGCTGGATTTAGCTACAAGTTCTAAAGCTTGTGGTCATGGAGTTCCGCCCTTGGGTCGCTAGGGCGGAACTTTTCATGGGGTTTGACCCCTGTTCAATGAGGCCAAAGCTATGGCGGTAGGTGCAAAAAAGCAGACCATCGTCATCGTCGGAGGTGGAAGCGCGGGCTGGATGACAGCTGCTGCCCTATCGCGGCTCCTGTCGCATGGATGGTCGATCCACCTAATCGAATCCGACGCGATCGGCACAGTCGGTGTTGGCGAAGCGACCATTCCACAGATTTCCCTGTTCAACGCGGTCCTGGGGATTGATGAAAATGAATTCATCAAAGCGACCAAAGGTACATTCAAACTCGGCATCGAATTTGATGGTTGGCGCGCGCCGGGTGAAAGCTACATGCACGCTTTTGGCGCGATTGGCCGTGATTTGGGACTGGTCCCGTTTCACCATTATTGGTTGCAGGCCCGATCACGCGACAAAGCAGCGCAGCTGGGGCGCTATAGTATCTCGGAGACGGCGGCCCATAAGAACCGCTTTCATGCCGCCGACCCGCTTCCGCAGGCGCCGATGGGTGGGGCGACCTATGCGTACCATTTCGATGCCGGGCTTTACGCCAATATGCTGCGCGGGTTTTCGGAAAAACTGGGGACGACTCGGCATGAGGGCCGGATTATTGAGGTTTTGCAAGACGGCGAATCGGGGGATGTAACAGCGCTAAAGCTGGACGATGGGCGGATGATCGAAGGTGACTTGTTCATCGATTGCTCGGGCTTTCGTGCGTTGCTGATTGGCGAGACGCTGCACAACGACTATGTCGATTGGTCGCATTGGTTGCCATGCAATCGCGCATTGGCGGTTCCGTGTGAGTCCGCCGACACGCTGTTGCCCTATACCCGGTCGACAGCGCGCGAGGCCGGGTGGCAATGGCGCATTCCTCTGCAGCACCGCATCGGCAACGGCCATGTCTATTGCAGCGACTATATGGACGACCAAAAGGCTGCGGATATTTTGCTCGCTAATCTTGATGGCAAACCGTTGGCTGACCCCAAACCCATCAAGTTTACTACGGGCCACCGCCGCAAATTCTGGGACAAAAATGTGGTTTCCTTGGGTCTTGCCAGTGGGTTCATGGAGCCGCTGGAATCAACGAGCATCCATCTCGTGCAATCGGGGATCAAGCATCTGATCGACTTGCTGCCCCAAGGCCAAATTGCCACCGCCGATGTCGATCAGTTCAACCGCCAAATGACGTTTGAGTTTGAACGCATCCGCGATTTCCTGATCCTGCATTACTGGGCGAATGGCCGCGACGAACCGTTTTGGACCGCCTGCCGCGCTCTTGAACTACCCGATACGCTGAAAGAGAAGATCGAGGTATTCCGCGCCAACGGCCGCCTTTTCCGATTTAACGAAGAGCTGTTTACCGAGGTAGCGTGGCTGCAAGTGTTAATTGGGCAGGGGATTGATCCCATGGGCTATCACCCCTTAGCTGACGCACCCGGCGATGACGGTGTCGATAAATATCTGGCGTCAATCGAAGAAGTTATTGCCGCCAAGGTGTCGCGCATGCCTGGTCATGCCGATTATATCCGCCAGCATTGTAGTGCGAACTAAGATGAAGGAGAAACAGGCGATGAGATTGAAGCTGATTGTAGCGATGTCGCTTGCAGCCGCTCCATTATGGCTGACATCGCCTGCGATGGCGCAACCGGTCTTGCCTATCGAACAAGTCCGCGACCGGCTGCCAGAGGACGAAGTGATTTACTTCGTCCTGCCCGACCGCTTTGCCAATGGTGACGTCAAGAACGATACAGGCGGCATCAAGGGCGACCGGATGAAGCATGGGTTCGATCCCACGCATAAAGGCTTTTATCAGGGCGGTGACCTAAAAGGCCTGACGCAAAAACTGGATTATATTCAAGGCATGGGCGTGACAGCTATCTGGTTTGCGCCGGTGTTTAACAACAAAGCGGTGCAGGGCGGACCGGGTCTCGAAACAGCGGGCTATCACGGCTATTGGGTGACCGACTTCACCAGCATCGATCCGCATTTTGGCACTAATACAGACTTCAAAACGTTCGTTGATGCAGCGCATGGGCGCGGGATGAAAGTCTATATGGACATCATCACCAACCACAGCGCCGATGTTATCAGCTATAAGGAATGCCCGGCAAGTTCGTGTAGTTATCGCAGCCGCGCTGACTACCCGTATTCGCGCCGTGCTACCGACGGGGCCGCTATCAACGATGGCTTTGCCGGTGACAGTGTGCAGACGCCGGAGAATTTCGCTAAGCTGACAGACTTAAACTACGCGTATACGCCTGTTGTGTCAGACGCGGAAAAGACCATCAAAGTCCCAGCATGGCTCAACGATGTCCTTTATTATCACAATCGCGGCGACACGACGTTTCGTGGCGAAAATTCGACGATGGGTGACTTTGTCGGGCTGGATGATCTGTACACCGAAAACCCGCGCGTGGTGGATGGTTTTATCGAAATTTATGGCAACTGGATCGACCGCTTTGGCGTGGACGGGTTTCGAATCGATACGGCCAAGCATGTGAATCCCGAATTTTGGGCCAAGTTTGCGCCTGCTATGCTGGAGCGGGCAACGGCCAAAGGCATTCCCAATTTCCACATTTTCGGCGAAGTGGCGAATGAGGGGCAGAATGTACATGAACAGGCTTTGCACACCCGCGTCGCCGGTTTCCCAGCCGTGCTCGATTTCGCCTTTCGCCGCGCCGCAATAGAGGTGGTTGGCGGCAAGCAGGGGAGCGAGATTTTTCAGCAATTGATCGAAGCGGACAACCTTTATGCCGAAAGCGCTAAGCAGGGGCGACGATTGCCGACATTCCTTGGCAACCACGACGGTGGCCGTTTCGCCCGCGATATGCGGTTGGCAAACCCCAGCGCCGATGATGCCGAAATCCTGAAGCGCGTGTTGCTCGGCCATGCGTTGATGTTCACGATGCGCGGTGTGCCAACGGTCTATTCGGGCGATGAGCAAGGCTTTGCCGGAGACGGCGGAGATCAGGATGCGCGCGAGACATTATTCGCATCAAAGGTTGCATCCTATCTCGACAATAAACTTGTTGGGACCAGCGCCAGCCATGCGCAGGACAATTTCGGGCAAGACCATCCGATCTATCGCGCTGTTGCCGAACTGTCCAAAATGCGTTTGGCCTCGCCAGCATTGCGCCGAGGCAAAACCATCGTTCGCAACTATAGCGAAAAGCCCGGCCTGTTCGCGTTCAGCCGTATTGATGAAGCTAGCGGCGAAGAAGTGCTGGTGATCGCCAACACATCGAACGCACCGCTTTCTGCGAATGTAGGTCTCGATCCGCGCGCCACTGCGTTATCGTCGTTGCGTGGCAGCTGTCCGTTGGCACCGTCGGCCCCCGGAGCGGTCGCAATCACTTTGCCTTCCCTCGATTACATAGTTTGCGTTGTTAAATGACCGAAAATACCAGTCCACTCCCTAAAACAGAAACCGGCCGCGAATGGTGGCATGGGGCGACCATCTATCAGGTCTATCCGCGCAGTTTTTGCGACTCCAACGGCGACGGTATCGGCGATCTGGCGGGCATCACGTCAAAGCTGGAATACATCGCGTCACTCGGCGTTGATGCGTTATGGATATCGCCTTTCTTCACCTCTCCGATGAAGGATTTTGGCTATGACGTTGCGGATTATTGCGATGTTGATCCGATCTTTGGCACGTTGGCTGATTGCGACACGTTAATTGCCAAGACGCATCAGCTGGGCCTGCGCGTGATGGCCGATCTGGTATTTTCCCATACATCGGATCAGCATGAATGGTTCGCGCAAAGTCGCGCGTCACGGGATAATCCAAAGGCCGATTGGTATGTTTGGGCCGACGCAAAGCCCGATGGTTCGCCGCCGAACAATTGGGCATCAGTGTTTCATGGCCCGGCATGGACATGGGACGCGCGGCGCCGGCAGTATTACATGCACAATTTCTTGAAAGAGCAGCCGCAGCTGAATGTGCATAACAAAGATGTGCAAGACGCGCTGCTTGATGTTGCCCGGTTTTGGCTGGATCGCGGAGTGGACGGCTTCCGTGTCGATGCGATCAATTTTGCGATGCATGATCCAGAATTACGCGACAATCCGCCGATGCCGTTTGGGACCGGTATGCGCACGCGCCCCTTTGACTTTCAGCTAAAGCTCCACAACCAGTCGCATCCCAATATCCCGCTATTTATCGAACGTTTCCGCGCGCTCACCGATCAATATGCTGCGCGTTTTTCGGTTGCCGAAGTCGGCGGCCCAGACCCTGATAGAGAGATGAAAGCCTTTACTGCAGGCGATACCCATTTCAACAGCGCTTATGGTTTTGACTTTCTCTATGCCGAGCGCCTGACGCCTGCTTTGGTTCGCCAAGCACTAGAAAGCTGGCCGCATGCGCCGGACATTGGTTGGCCAAGCTGGGCGCTATCCAATCATGACGCCCCGCGCTGGATCAGCCGTTGGGCTCCTGCCGATGCCCAAGATGCGTTTGCGCAGATGGTCATGCTGTTGTTTATGGCGCTGCGCGGAAACATCATCCTGTGGCAGGGTGAAGAACTTGGGCTGACCCAGGTCGAAATTCCGTTCGAGCAATTGCAGGACCCCGAAGCCATCGCCAATTGGCCACTGACGCTCAGCCGTGATGGCACACGCACACCAATGCCATGGGTCGCGCAGGACGAGCATGGCGGCTTTAGTAGTGGCGAACCTTGGCTGCCGCTTGGTGCAGAAAACGCAGCGCGTGCGGTTGACCGGCAGGAAGCTGATTCTGCGTCGTTGCTGCACGTCACTCGCCGCCTGATCGCGTTCCGCAGCGCCAATGACGCGATGCTCGTTGGGGCGCTAAACATCATCGAGGCAAGCGAAGACCTGTTGGTGTTTGAACGCATCAGTGCGGAACAGCATCTGGTGTGCGTTTATAATTTTGCAGATGAACCCAGTTTCTGGAGCCCCGCACAGCCGGATCGCTGGCGCGTGGTTGAAAGTGTCAACAATGCAAGGTCTTGGGAACTGCCGGCTTTTGGCGGGCTGATCGCTGAACGGGTCGCATAGAGGAGAATATAGGATGCACAAAAAATATGCGGGCGTGCTTGTCGCTGCCGGACTGATAACGTTTGCACAACCTGCCTTTGCCGAACCTGTGGCAACCGCGTCTTCGCCCGATGGCAGCGTCAATGTCGAACTCAACATCGATGGTGACGGCCGTGTCGCCTATAACATTAGCCGAAAAGGCAAGGCGATCATCGCGCCATCAAAATTGGGTTTTTTGTTCACCGATGCTGCGAAGCTTGATCGCCGCTTGGCCGTGACTGGCCAAGAAATGAAAGATTTTGACGAAAGCTGGACGCAGCCATGGGGAGAATGGGCCAGTATTCGTAACAATCACCGCGAACTGAAAGTGCATCTAAAGGAAACTACCGCCCTTGCTCGCGCGTTCACTGTGACATTCCGCATTTTCAACGACGGCGTCGGCTTTCGTTATGAATTCCCCGAACAGCCGAATTTGCAACAAGCCAACATCGCTGATGAGCTGACCGAGTTTGCCTTTGCTAGCGACGCGACCGCGTGGTGGAAGCCTGCGTTCCTGTGGAACCGTGAGGAGTATCTTTACTATAAGACGCCCCTGTCCGCCGTCAGCAACGCCGATACGCCAGTGACGATGAAGCTGGCCGACGGCACGCATGTCGCGCTGCATGAGGCCGCGTTGGTCGACTATTCAGGCATGGCGGTCGCGCGGACAGAGGGCAACACGCTGCGTGCCGCCCTCCATCCCGGCGCGGGTGAGCCAAAGGTGCAAAAAAAAGGTGCGTGGCAAACGCCGTGGCGCACACTGATTATCGCCGATGATGCTGCTGGAATTTATCAAAGCCATTTGATGCTGAACCTGAACGAGCCGAACAAGCTGGGCGATGTCAGCTACATCAAGCCGGGCAAGTTTGCAGGCGTCTGGTGGAACATGATCAAAGGCGAATGGAGCTGGGCGCGTGGGCCAAAGCATGGTGCGACCAACGAGAATGTGAAGCGTTACATCGACTTTGCGTCAGAGAATAAAATCCCGCATCTGCTGGTCGAGGGCTGGAATGTCGGCTGGGACGGCGACTGGTTCGGCAATGGCTATGACATGGACTTTGCTAGGCCGACTGAGGATTTCGACGTCAAAATGCTGGTCGCCTATGCCAAGAAAAAGGGTGTGCGCTTGATCGGGCATCATGAGACCGGCGGGGCGGCGTCGCACTATGAAAAGCAATTTGACACCGCGTTCAAGTTCGCTGCTGATAACAATTATATGGTCGTCAAAACCGGATATGTAACAGACGCCGGACAGATGGAGCGCGATGACCCCGACGGCAAAAAGTTCCGCGAATGGCATCAGGGGCAGTGGATGGTGAACCATCAGCTGCGCGTCGTGCAAAAGGCAGCCGAGTTTAAGATCGGTATCGACAGCCATGAACCCGTCAAGGGCACTGGCCTGCACCGCACCTATCCGAACTGGGTTGCGCGCGAAGGGATGCGCGGCATGGAGTATAACAGCTGGGGCGGCAAAAACCCGCCCGAGCATGAAGCCAATGTTGTATTCACCCGGATGCTGGAGGGGCCGATGGATTTCACCCCGGGCGTGCTGAGCCTGAAAGGGTCTGAAGACAGCGATATATTGTCGACCATCGCCAAGCAGTTGGCGCTTTATGTGGTGATCTATTCGCCGATGCAGATGGCCGCGGATACGCCAGAAAACTATGCCAAATATCCCAATGAGATGAAGTTCATCCGCGATGTGCCGACTGACTGGCAGGACACCCGCGTGCTGAACGGAGAGATTGGCGATTTCGTGACGATTGCTCGTAAGGAACGTGGCGGCGAAGGCTGGTATGTTGGCGCTGTCGGCGATGAGCAGGAACGCAGAGTGTCGTTCAAGCTCGATTTCCTGACGCCGGGTAAAAAATATAAAGCCGAGATTTACCGCGATGGCGACGATGCCGATTACCGCACGGAAAAACGCCATTCGATCATCATTGAGAGCAAAGACCTGACCAGCGCTGATAGCCTTGATATGCGGATGGCCCCGGGCGGCGGCTTTGCGATCCGGATTGTGCCCGCCAAGTGACGCAAAAGCCGCCCGCGCGGATTATCATCCTTGGCGGCGGCACCGCAGGCTGGATGGCGGCAAACCTGCTGGCGAAAGCTTGGGGGTCTGTTGGTAGCAAAGTGACGCTGGTTGAATCGCCCGATATCGGCATCATCGGCGTGGGTGAAGGGTCTACACCACAGTTGCGTGGCTTCTTCCGCACATTG
>JAYUOS010000008.1:0-21083 GCA_043760725.1 Sphingomonadales bacterium | reverse complement strand
TCATCGCTTGTGGCGGGTTGATGACGGCGTCGAATTGTTTGATGCCCATCATGCCCATGTTGCTGATCGACGCGGTGCCGCCCTGGAATTCATGCGGTTGCAGCTTGCCGTCCTTGGCCTTGGCCGCCAGCGTCGCCATTTCGGTGGAGATCGCCGAGATGCTTTTGTTGCCCGCATCGGTGATGATCGGGGTGATCAGGCCGTTCGGGATGCTCACCGCAACGCTGATGTCGCTGCGGCTATATTGCAGCATAGTATCGCCAGCAAAGCTGACATTGCACGCCGGCACTTCGCGCAGCGCAACGCCGAGGGCCTTAATCAGCATATCGTTGACCGACAGCTTGATGCCGCGGCTTTCAAGGCTTGCGTTCAATTCGCCGCGCAGCTTCAACAGCGCATCGAGGCGGATATCGACGGTTAGGTAGATGTGCGGTACCCGTTGCTTGCTCTCGGTCAAGCGGCGCGCAATCGTTTTGCGCATGCCCGAGAGTTTGACGACTTCGTGCGGGATGCCGGTGTCGGCCACACCAACCGTTTGCCCTGAGCTTGTCGAAGGGTTGGTTTGCGCCGCCCGTACTTCGACAGGCTCAGCACTAACGGATTTGGGGGCGGAGGTTCCACCACCAGAAGCCGCCGCCTCAACGTCTTCCTTCACAATCCGACCATTAGGGCCGGTGCCGGTGACAGTGGACAGATCAACACCCAGTTCAGCCGCGATACGTTTGGCCAGGGGACTGGCTTTAACACGGTCTCCTGTATCCGCTTTCGCTTCCACCGTTTGCCCTGAGCTTGTCGAAGGGTGCGTTTCGGCTGGCCGTGCTTCGACGGGCTCAGCACTAACGGTTTGTTTGGGCTCAACAGCAACCGCCTTTGGCGCAGCTTTCACATCGTCATCCTCGCCCTGAATCAGCGCAATCACCGTGCCGACCTTCACGCCCTCGGCACCTTCAGCAACCAACAACTGCGTCACAACGCCGTCGTCAATCGCTTCAAACTCCATCGTCGCTTTGTCGGTCTCAATCTCGGCAAGCAAATCGCCTGACTTTACCATGTCGCCTTCTTTCACCAACCAACGGGCCAAAGTGCCCTCCTCCATCGTCGGGGAAAGTGCTGGCATTTTAAGCTCGGTTGGCATGGATGTTCCTGTCTGAATTTGTGCCCGTTTAGGGTACGGACCCGTTAGAAATACTTTCGAGGTTTGAGGCAATTTTGCTCAGGGCTAGGAAGGAAGGCACAGGGATATGTCAATATCTCAAGACTTCCTGACGACGCCATGGGCAAAATTGGTCAAATCCTCCGGGCGTCAAAATGGCTTTGATCTCGAAACAAAATGACCTTGCAGGCAGAACAACTGCCTGCCGCGATCATTTTGCTCCGATATCTGTGCCATTTTGACGCCTCGAAAGTATTTCTAATGGGTCCGAACCCTTACCCGCATAAGAGGTTGGTTTCCCCAGCGTCAAGCCGCTAATGCTTGCGCTTTCATCGGAATTACCGCAAGCCATACGAATTCACGCCATTTGGGCCATCGGGGGACGGCGGGACATGCGCACATATCTGGTAGTTATCGACGAAAGTGCCGAGGCGCGGCTAGCGTTACGTTTCGCTGCGCGTCGTGCCGCGAAAACCGGCGGTGCGCTGCACATATTGTCGCTGGTTGAACAATCCGATTTCGTTGCGTGGGGCGGCGTTCAGGCGACGATGGAGGCAGAGGCGCGTGAAAAGGCGGAGGAGCTTGTTGCGTCCGCCGCTGGCAACATATTTGACGAACTGGGGCTGCAACCGCTGATTACCGTCAAAAAAGGAGATGGCGGAGAGATCGTGAAAGAGATGCTCGACGAACATCCAGAGATTGCGGCTTTGGTGTTGGGTGCCGCTGCACAGGGCGCGCCAGGGCCTTTGGTGGCACATTTTACCGGCAACAATGCAGGGGCATTACCCTGCCCGGTGATGATTATTCCGGGGTCATTGGGCGAAGATGCGCTCGATCTGTTAAGTTAGCGTTTGCATTAGCGTTTTCGGCCCTGATGCCGGACGTTCGATGGCCGACCACGTTGCCCGCCCAGATACTTGCCTTTGTGACGCGGACGTTCTTTGCGGTCGGGGGTAAAACTCGCCCCATCGGGCAATTCAAAACGCAATGCGCCTGATACCGGATTGGCCTCCGCCAGTCGCAGTTTCAGCCGCATTCCGCGCCGATAGGTTTCGCCACTCTCCTCGCCCATCAAGGTCTGGCTAGCTTCATCATAGTTGAAACGCTCCGCTCCCAAAGTTGAGACCGGAACTAAACCATCGCCGCCAATCGATTCAACTGTTGCGAAAAACCCAAAGTTTTGCACGCCGGTGATCCGCGTTTCGACAATCTCACCCACTTGGGTGGAGAGAAACGCGGCAACATAGCGGTCAACGGTCTCGCGTTCCGCCTCCATCGCGCGGCGTTCAGCTTTACTGATCATTTCGGATGAGACATCAAGCCGTTCAAAATCGCGAGTTGTCAGGCCCGTGGTTGGCTTAATATCGTTGTCCTTTGGCACGGGCATTTCTAGCCCGTGCGAGGCAACCAATGCGCGGTGGACGATCAGATCGGCATAACGACGGATCGGCGAGGTGAAATGGGCATAGCTACCAAGCGCCAACCCGAAATGCCCCATATTCTGCGGCGTGTAAAAGGCTTGCGTCTGACTGCGCAGCACCGATTCCATAATTTGCGGCCTCAGTTCGGGATCTTCAACTTTCGCGAGAATCGCGTTAAAGGTCGCTGGGCGAACCACTTGCCCCAAAGCGAATTCGATATCGAAGGTTTTGAGGTAATCCTTCAGCGCGACCAACTTCTCGCGGCTTGGCGTTTCGTGCACGCGATAAATCAGCGCGGATTTCTTTTCCTCAAGCGCCTTTGCTGCAGCGACATTGGCGGCGATCATGAAATCCTCGATCACCTGATGTGCATCAAGATGTTCGCGCACAGCAACGCCTGTGACTTTGCCGTGCTCGTCCAGGGTAATCCGCCGTTCAGGCATATCGAGCGCCAGCGGTGCGCGCCGGTCACGCGCCTTTTTCAGCAATGCCCAGCACGCCCATAATGGCTTTAACGCAGGCTCCAGCATCGGATGGTCAAGCGTGCCGTCGATGGCTTTCTGCGCATCTTCATACGGGATATTGCCGGAAATCCGGGCAATTGCGCGTGTGAAACGCCATGACGTCACATTGCCGCTTTTGTCGATGACCAGATGACAGGCCAGTACCGCGCGATCCTCGCCAGCACGCAACGAGCATTTATCCGACGACAACGCATGCGGAAGCATCGGCACCACCAAATCGGGGAAATAGACGCTATTCCCGCGCTTTGATGCCTCGCGGTCGAGCGCGCTACTGGGGCGAACATAGTAACTCACATCAGCTATGACGACTAACGCTTTGTATCCATTTAGATTTGTAGGATTTTCATCTGGAGTCGCCCAGACCGCATCATCGAAATCGCGCGCGTCGCGCGGATCAATCGCCACAATCGGTAAATGACGTAAATCTTCGCGGTTTTCAGCGGTTACGGGAAGCTTGCTGACACGCGCCGCTTCATCCTCGGCATCCTGCGGCATTTCAAACGGAATGCCAAATTTGTGGATCGCAATTAGGCTGAAACTGCGCGGAGCAAACGGATCGCCCAAAACTTGCGTAACCCGCGCCTTTTTCTGGCCAACGCGCCCGCCGAGTTCCGCCAGCACCAGATCGCCCGGTTTCGCTTCGCCCAGTTCCGACAAAGGCGTATCAAACCGCATCTTCTTATCGGTCGATTTCAACCAGAACCGATTGTTTCCGCCATCTTCCACTACGCCCAAGATTTGTTCGCTAACCTTGGGAAGCTTCTTCATCGGATGCGCAACCCAGCTGTTTCCAGCTTCTTCGGTGCGCGCAAGGATGCGGTCGCCGAGCCCCAGCGCGCCTTTGCGTCCCCGCTCAATGACGCGAAGCTTAGGCAGCGGAATACCTTCCGCCTCCCATTGTTCGGGCACAGCGATCAACGTGTTTCCGTTCACTTCAACGATCTTCAGAACGGTAACCTTGGGTATTCTGCCCATTTTATTAAACGCCCTGCCCGGTGCCAGATCAACCAGCCCTTCGTCCGTCATATCGCGCAGCAGCGCTTTCAGCGCGATCTTCTCGCTACCCTTCAGCCCGAAAGCGCGTGCAATTTCGCGCTTCCCTGCTGGCTCCTTCGATTGCTCGATAAAGGCCAAGATTTGCTTACGGGTCGGAAGGCCGGGCTGGTGCTGAAACGGCGTTTTGGCCAAATTAATATGTCCGCCCGATAAGGATGCGCTCGACAGCAGGCGCTCCTGTGAAAAAACACGCGCCGTCAACGGTAGCTGCATCAAGTGGCGTATTGCGCATCGTGAGTTTCAACGCTTTCAGCTGCTCGACAATCTTATCGAGCTCGGCACCGGAGGGCCGCGCCCATTGGACCTCAACCCAGCCAGTAAACTTGGCGTCATCGCCTTTAAAATGTGCAGCCAGATCACTCACGTCGCGCGCGATGTTGCTGTCTAATCGGGCCTTTGCTTCGGCGTATAGATTGGTCTGAATATCGCTCAGAATCCCTGAAGCAGCCGTGACAAACTCCTCGCGCGGGGTGAAGGCCGTCGCCAGTTTTCCGTCGTCTTTATAAAGCCTGTCACGCCGCAAAACCGCCGCTTTGCCGTCGGCCACATCACGCGGGCCAACCTCAACGATAATCGGCGCGCCTTTTTTGATCCAGCTCCAACGCTTGCTGGACGCTTTGGTCGCCTTAGTATCCAGCAGCACACGCAAGGGCTCGCTAAACGCGCTCTGCGCCAGCAATTCCAACTGCAGGCCGCGGCAATAATCGAGCACCGCCGCATCGTCCTCATCGTCGCGCAACATCGGCACAATGACAATCTGCCACGGCGCGATTTCTGGTGGACAGCGCAGGCCATCGTCATCGCCATGCGTCATGATAACGCCGCCGATCAGCCGTGTGGATACGCCCCAGCTGGTGGTGTGCGCAAATTGCTGGCCGCCGTCTTTATCCTGATATTTGATCCCGGAGCTTTCTGCAAAGCCCGTGCCGAGATAATGCGAAGTGCCGGACTGCAAAGCTTTGCCATCCTGCATCATCGCTTCGATCGAATAGGTTGCCACCGCTCCGGGAAAACGCTCGTTCTCTGGCTTTTCGCCAGCAACAACCGGCATCGCTAAAGGTCCTTCTGAAAAGGCGCGATACATTTCCAGCGCGCGCATCGTTTCGGCCATCGCATCGGCTTTGTCGGCATGCGCAGTATGGCCTTCTTGCCATAGAAACTCGCTGGTCCGCAGGAACATGCGGGTGCGCATTTCCCAGCGCACGACATTCGCCCATTGGTTGACCAGTAACGGCAAATCGCGCCAGCTTTGCACCCAGCGCGACATCGCAGCACCGATGACGGTTTCGGAGGTCGGACGGACGACGAGAGGCTCTTCAAGCTTGGAATCAGGATCGGGGATCAAGCCTCCCTTTGGACCTTTAACAAGCCGGTGATGGGTAACAACCGCCATTTCCTTGGCAAAACCATCCACATGATCCGCCTCTTTTTCAAAGAACGACAGTGGGATAAACAGCGGAAAATAGCAGTTCTCAACGCCCGCCTTTTTGATTTCGGCATCCATCAGTTTTTGGATGCGTTCCCAAATACCGTAACCCCATGGCCGGATGACCATGCAACCGCGCACGCCCGATTCCTCGGCAAGGTCAGCTTCAGAAATGACTTCTTGATACCAAGCAGCAAAGTTTTGTTGGCGAGTGACGGAGAGCGCATGTTTCATATCGCCAAGCCCCTAACGACTTGGGAGCCGGCCCGCAACCGGTGCAGATGCTATTTGCTGTTTAGCGCGTCAATTCGGGCTTGCAGTTCTGTCATCTGGCGTTGCAGGTCACTTACATCGTCCGCTTTACCGGTGTCAGTTTCGGCATTTTTGCCGCTAACCAAATTGGGCATAAAGGCTTTGCGCGCTGCGCGCATCATTTCGATGTTCTGTTTAGCAATGCTGCCAAATGGTCCGGAGGTGATCGCATTTTCAATGACATCCTGAACTTGTTTTTGGTTTTTGCGAAAGTTATCCATCGAGTTTTCAAGGAATTGCGGCACCAGCCCCTGCATCGAATCGCCATAAAGCGAGATGATTTGGCGGAGGAAATTGACCGGCAACATACCCTTTCCGGTGTTTTCCTCTTCCATGATGATCTGCGTGAGCACGCCATGCGTGATATCATCGCCGGTTTTGGCATCAAGCACCTGAAACTCGGTATCTTTGCGGGTTAATTCGGCAAGATAGTCCAGCGTGATATATTTCGATGATCGCGTGTTATAAAGTCGTCGGTTCGCGTATTTTTTGATGATGACCGGACCATCCGCGTTTTTTTCGGCTTTCTTCGCCATTGCAAACCCTTTTCACTCGCCGTTTAACGATGCATAGCACCGGTTTATCATGCGCTGCAACAATTCATATCAAATGCAACATCTTGACGAGTTTGTGGGCCGTTCAAAGATTTGCTGTGATGTTTATACGAAAATTTTGCTGAGACGCCATTTCCCAGCTTGCAATCGATGTCCGATTTCATTTGCAACTATATTTCGCTGTAAACATTTTAGAACGAAGAAAGTTACGCTCATTTCGACGGTTCGTATCGTTTCTTTCGCAGGAGTTGTCGTGCCTCATTTTCATCCGTGTTGCGCTTAAGCAACAGCCTGCAAAAAAGGCTGTCACCCGCGGCTTGCCTCTTGATCATGGCCGCGCGTTCGGCTTAAGCAACGGGTTAATCGAATATGAACACACAATACTGGGGAGTCTTTCATGAAAAAAACACGGCTTTTGGTCACCGGATCGATGCTCGGTCTCGCGATGCTCGCAGCTATGCCTGCTTTTGCGCAGACAGCTGATAAGACCACGCAAACTGCGGAAGAAGACGATGAAGAGGAAGCTGAGGAAGCGACCGCTGGCAAGCCTATCTTGGTCACCGGGTCGCGCATCTCGCGTCCGACCTTGGAATCGGCAGTGCCACTGACGTCAGTCACTATCGACGATCTGACCGGAACCGGTGAAGTTTCGCTCGGCGACGCGCTGAACGATCTTCCATCGCTTCGCTCGACATTCTCAGGCGGCAACTCAAGCCGTTTCATCGGCACCGCCGGTCTCAGCTTCCTTGATCTTCGTGGTCTGGGCACGGCGCGCACGTTGGTTCTGATTAACGGTCGTCGTCACGTAACGGCGTCGCCGGGCACGAGCCAGTTTGATATCAATACGATCCCGGTCGATCTCGTTGACCGTGTTGACATCGTAACCGGCGGCAACTCGGCCATTTATGGTTCGGATGCTGTTGCAGGCGTCGTCAACTTCATAATGAAGAAAGATTTCGACGGCATACTGATTAAAGGTCAGGGCGGCGTGTCTTCGCGCGGTGATCGTGGAACATATTTCCTTAGCGCAACAGCTGGCACCAACTTTGCCGATGGTCGCGGCAATATCACAGCTGCGGCAGAATACGTGCGTCAGCAACCCCTGTATTTCCGGCAGCGTGATGCGTTGACCGGTGCATTCAGCGGTCGTTGCCAGTTCAACGCCTCGGAACCAACTGCGGGCGAGCCGGCTGCGGGTGATGGCATTCCTGACAGCACCTTCTTCTGCGGCGTGAATAACGCAGCGATCAGCAATGGCGGCACGCTTGGTGCAATTGATGCATCGACAAGCCCGACCCGTCGCTATCTGCGCTTTAATGATGCTGGCGGCGTTTTCATTGACACCCCAACACAGTCGTTTGCGCCTTTCGGCAGCGGAAACCAGATCGGTGGTAATGGTTCGACGCTTCGTGATACCGGCAGCCTGTTGGCGCAGGTTGATCGGTATGCGTTCAATGTTCTTGGCCATTTTGACGTATCGGAAGCTTTCCGTCCGTTTATCGAAGCAAAATATGTTCGCGTCGATGCTAGCGGCGAAGGCCAGCCAAGCTTCCAGCAGGGCACCATCCCCGGCTTCTTCGGCGGCGGTAGCAACCTGCGTTGCAACAACCCTTTCCTTACAGCTGCTTCGCTTCTAACGATGCAAGGCTTTGGTATTTGTACCAACGTTCCTGCAGGCACTTTCAACCTCTCGCGCTTCAACGTCGACTTTGGTGGACGCAAGGGGCAGAGCCGTCGTGAGACGTATCGCACCGTCGCTGGAATCGAAGGCACGTTCAACGAAGATTGGAAATATGAAGTCGCGTTGAACTATGGCCGTTTTGAAGCGACAACCAAAAATCAGCGTAACCTGTATCTGTTCGATGCGGTCGGAAACCCTGATGGTTACTTGCTCGCGCTAGATGCCGTGCTGGCACCGGTTGGTTTTACCGGCACCAACGTTTCGCGTAATGCTGCAGGGCAGAATGTTGTTTGCCGCGTCAATGCTGTAACCAATACCCGCCCTGATTGCGTCCCGATAAACATCTTCGGTTCCGGTCAGGCCTCTGCCGAAGCGATTGCGTTCTCGCATCGTGATAGCGTCAATACCGAATTCGCCAGCCAGATGGTTGCCTCGGCATTTGTCGGTGGTGATTTCTCGCAGCTTTTCGAACTACCTGGCGGCCCGATCGCGTTCGCGCTTGGTGCCGAATGGCGTAAGGAAACGGCGAACGTCGATTACGATGAAATCACCTCGAACGGCCAAACCTTCCTCAACGCGCTGCAGGACTTCCGTCCGCCAGCTCTGAAAGTGAAGGAAGCTTATGGTGAGTTGTTCTTCCCGATCTTGAAGGACCTTCCTTTCGCTCAAGAACTTTCGGTAAACCTTGCAGGTCGTGTATCGGATTACGGCGGAGCTTCCGCGACGACCGGAACCGTTTATGCCTATAACATCCAGGGCATTTTTGCTCCGGTTGAAGACATTCGTTTCCGCGCCGCCTACGCGACTTCGGTTCGTGCGCCAACGCAATCAGATTTGTTCTTCCCACAAACGGAAAGTTTCGCGTTCTTGGCTGATCCTTGCAATCAGAACGCGCTGTCACCAGGTTCGGTCGCTGCTATCAACTGTTCCGCCGCAGGTGTGCCAACAACGATTAACGCTGCGACCGCTGCTGCTTGCGCGGGAACTGGTTTTGGTAGTGTTATCGGGCAGCCATGGATTAACTGTACTGCTCAGGTCCAAAGCATCAGCATCACACAAGGCGGTAATCCGCTTTTGAAGGAAGAGCGCGGCAAGAGTTTGACTCTTGGTGTCGTTGTTAAACCGCGATTTGTCCCCGGTTTGACGCTGACCGTCGATTACTACAAGATCAAAGTGAAAGACCAGATTGCCGGTCTTGCAGCACAGACTATCATCAATCTGTGTTACACGAATGGTGCAGGTATCGCCAATCCGTTCTGCTCGCTCGTTTCTCGCGATCCAGCGACTGGCTTGTTTGCAATTCCTGCGGCTAAGTCGGCTGGCATTAACTTCGCTTCGCAGCGTACAAAAGGCATCGATTTTGACATCGATTATCGCAGAACTTTTGACAATGGCGATCGTCTTCGGTTGAGCGCAATTGCAACTCGCGTTCTTGCGTTGAACGACTTTCCTGATCCGACCAATCCATTTGTTCCAAACCGTCGCTTGAGCGAACTGGGCGATCCACAATGGGGAGCTAGCGCATTCTTCGATTATGACTTTGGTGATTTCGATTTCCGTTATTCGGCGCGTTATATCGGCAAGCAAACTATCGCTGCTTTTGAAACGCAAAATGCGTATGTCGGCCTTTGCCCAACAACAGGTGCATCAGCCAACATTACACCGAACACTGGCGGCATTAATGGCGCAGCAGTTCCTTGCACAGGCGGCACTCTAACCACGATACCAGCAAACAACGCTGACTCGTTGCCACGGAAATTCTATCCGGATGTTCTTTATCATGACATCCGCATCGGCATTGATGTAGGCAACGACTTCCGCTTCTACGCAGGCGTTAACAACCTACTCGATCGGTCGCCACCTTTGGGTGAACTTGGCACAGTTGGTGGTTCGCCATTCGACAGCTTTGGCCGGAACTTCTTCTTCGGCGTTAACGCCGAATTCTAAACACTTTTCGTCGAGCTGAAATGGAAAGGGCGCCTGCGGGCGCCCTTTTTGTTGCTTGGAGTTTGGGTAAACAACGAAACGTCGACAGCTAGGCGATCTCTGTAACGTCAATCACGTCCGTTTTTATGTGCCGCCAATAGGTAGCAATAAACCTATATCCAGCTTCGCTCCGACCTGCGGCCAATCCCCGTCAGCAATTCATATTGCGACATGCCTGACAAAGAGGATGCAGAGGGCAGATCAAACCCGACATCGACCCACTGGCCCTCGCCCAATTGCGGCGCGGCAGTGGCATCGACAAGCAACAGGTCCATCGACACTCGACCAATGACTGGCAGACTTTGCGCTTCGAATTGAACATACCCAGAATTGGAAAACCCGCGCCAATAGCCATCGGCATAGCCAGTCGCCAAGGTTGCAACACGGGTCGGCACGATACACTGATACGTGGCATTATAGCCGACAAGCGCGCCGGCTGGTAAATCGCGAATCTGCAAAACCAATGCCTGCGGCTGTGCCACATTGCGAATATGCTCCGCCATTTCTGGCCTCGCGATTCCTCCATATAGGGACAGCCCCGGGCGTGTCAGATCGAAATGATAATCCGACCCGAGCATAATCCCAGCGCTGTTCGCCAGGCTTTTCCGCTTCGCCCCGATGCCCAGCGCCATCTCGCGGAATAGCGCCAATTGCCGGTCATTTTGCGGAACATTCTCATCGGCAGAGGCAAGATGAGACAGCAGAATGTCAATTTCCAGATCGTCAAACAGATCGCCGCTCATTTGCTCGGGGCCAATACCAAGCCGGTTAATCCCGCTATCAAGCATCACATGACAGACACCGCCGCCCGCCGCTTTCCAGCGCCCAATTTGCAAAGGAGTGTTCAGAACAGGAAGCGCGCCGATATGCAGCACGTCAGCCGGATCATCAGCATCAAGGCCGTTCAATACCGCAATCTGTCTAGGCGGCACAAGGTCAGCGATCGCTGCGGCCTCCCCCCAATGCGCGACGAAAAACTGCTGACAACCGGCCGCCGCAAGCCTTACCACCACTTCGCGCGCACCTAAGCCATAGCCATCGGCTTTGACCGCAGCACCGCAAGCCGCAGCGCCCTGCCCCTTTAAGTAGCGCCAATTGGTAACAAGGGCGTCGCCATCAAGGCGCAAGCGCAGGGGCGGTTTATAATCAGTCATTGCCGCCCTTTGCCTTCGCCAAACCGGCTGTCAATCCAACTTCGTTTTGCCGGATGTTTCGGGCAGCCAGATCAGCGCCACAATAAACGCCATCGCTGTCACTCCGACGGTATACCACAGCCCGGAAAATGGCTGTCCGGTCTGCGCGACAATATACTGCGAGATATAGGGCAAAAACCCGCCAAAATAGCCCGCCCCGATATGATACGGGATCGACATCGACGTGTACCGGATCTTAGCCGGAAACATCTCGACCAAAATCGCCGCAACTTGACCATAAGTCATGCCCGACAAGGCCACCATCAGGAACACCGCAAGGATGATTTTCCAGGGTTGGCGTTGAGCAGGGTCGGATTTGTCGGGATAGCCCGCCGTCTCCAACGCAGCGACATAAGCCTTTTCGTCAAATCCCTGTAATTCTGCATCGCCAACCTGCAGCGACACAGCCCCAGCAGCTTGCTTGCTATAAGCAATGCCGCGTTTGGTGAGGAAGTTAAGGGCTTTCGCGCATTCGGTGTCATGCACGCGGTTCAGCGCGTTGAAATTGCATTCGGGCATCGAAAGCGTGACAGGGTTTTTAACCGTCGCTTTTGCCAACGCCGGGTTTGCCGCGTCGGCCATCATCCAAAATATCGGAAACACCCCAACTATCGCCAGCGCATAACCGAGCAGCAGCAACCGTTTACGCCCCCATTTGTCCGACAGCCAGCCGCAGGCCACATAAGTCGGTGCCGCAAGCGCAGCGCCAACCGCCATGTACAACAGCGCGTCAGCCTCTGGAACACGCGCAGTCCCGGTTAAAAAGTACAGCGTGCCAAATTGAGATGTGTAATAGATCACGGTCAGACCGGCAGCGACACCGAACAACGCGACCAATATCCGGCCAACATTCCCGGGATAGGTAAAGCTTTCGACAAACGGGTTTTTGGATGTCTGCCCAGCCTCTTTCATCGCCTTAAACACTGGGCTTTCAGACAGTTTCAGCCGCATATATAGCGATATTGCAAGCAGCAAGATCGACGTCAAAAACGGCACCCGCCAGCCCCATGCTTCAAACGCTTCGGTGCTCATCGAGTATCGGGTAATCAGCACAACGATAACGGCCAGCAAAAAGCCGCCCGCCACCGATGCTTGAATCCAGCTGGTATATTGGCCGCGTTTTCCATCGGGCGCATGTTCAGCGACATAGATCGCGGCGCCGCCATATTCTCCGCCTAAGGCCAGCCCCTGCAAACAGCGCATGAGTAGCAGCAAAGCAGCGGCCCAAACGCCTGCCGTTGCAAATGTTGGCAGAAACCCGATCGCAGCGGTTGCGACACCCATCAATGTGATCGTGACCAAAAACGTATATTTCCGGCCAATTTTATCGCCAAAATAGCCAAACAGAATTGCACCGAATGGCCGGACGCCAAAGCCTGCACCAAAGATCGCCAGCGATGCCAAAGTTGCAGCAGTCGGGCTATCAGCTGGAAAAAATAGCTTGCCGATCAACGCCGCAAGAATGCCGTAAACAAAGAAGTCGTACCATTCGAAAACCGTGCCAAGCGACGATGCAGTAATAACCAGCCTGTCGCGTTTTGCATCGATGGCAACCGTATCGGACATGTGAATTCCCTTCCCCGCTCGTAGTTCTCTCTTAATTGCAACACCGCGCCGTTCAAGCGGCATGTTGCGCTTATCCACCGTTCGGATTAGTTCATTCTTGAGAGGAAAGTTCAATGCCGCGCTTTATTGATCTGTCGATCCCGATCACCAATGACGTCGTGTCTGACCCGCCGGTGATGCGGCCGCAGATCACTTATATGACGCACGAGAATACATGGCAGCAGATTGCTATGTTCTTCCCGGGCCTGACCCGAGAGGATTTACCAGATGGCGAAGGTTGGGCGGTTGAGAGTCTGACTTTGTCAACGCACAACGGTACACACATGGACGCACCGTGGCATTTTCACTCGACCACGGATAGCGGCGTAACCCCCGCCCCGTCTATTGATGAAGCGCCGTTGGATTTGTTTTTCCGGGCAGGTGTGAAACTGGATTTCTCGTCTATGCCTGCGGGCCATGTGGTGAGTGCCGCTGAAGTCGAGGCGGAGCTTGTTCGGATTGGCTACACGCTGCAGCCGCTAGACATCGTGCTAGTGCAATCGGGCGCTATTTACGGCACCGACAATTTCACCGATCAAGGCTGCGGCATGGGCGCCGAGGCGACGTTGTATCTCACCGAACGCGGCGTGCAGGTGGTCGGCACGGATGCGTGGAGCTGGGACGCGCCGTTCAGCCATACGGCACGGCGCTGGGCCGAAACCCGTGATCCGAGCATTATCTGGGAGGGACATACGGCAGGACGGATAAAGCCATATTACCAGATCGAGAAGCTAACCAATTTGGCTGCTTTGCCTGATTTTGGGTTCACGCTGTCGTGCTTCCCGATGAAAATCGAGCGGGCGAGTGCAGGGTGGATCAGGGCTGTTGCCATATTGGATTAGTCCGTGACAAATTACGGATTCTGTTTAGTCATGTTGTATGATTAAAATACTGATCTCAGCGATACTCGCCCTTTCCGCCAGCACGGCCACTGCGTCAGAGAAACCACAAACTGTGCTTTCAGCTACTGACAATGAAGCCGTTGAAAAGTTAGTTGCTCCTATATTCTCAAATTTGAAAGCAGGAAATGCCACCGCAGCGGTTGGCGAATTTCTGGGCCGGTCTCCGATGTTTGCGGGCAAAAAACAGGAAATGCAGTATTTGGTCAGTCAGATTGACGGTACATTTTCTATCTATGGCAAGATTTCAGACTGTTCGCTAGCATCGCTCGAAACTAAAGCAAATTTGGCCCAATCTCGGCAATATTTATGCCAGCACGAAAATTTCGTAACCCGATGGGTGGTCATCGTTGCGAAAACATCGAATGGATGGGGGCCAGTGAGTTTGCGTTTTGACGACAATATCATGAGCGACAACTGATAATTTAGTTTCGCGTTGCCAGCATAAAAATCGTCCACCAGCTGAGCGCCAGCAGCGTCAGCCAAGTCACTACCACTCCAATCTGGCGTGGCACTGGCGGCTTACCCGGTTCGGATATTGTGTAGAGCCCGACGATATGCGCTGCGCGACCAATCAGGAACAGCGCGCCAACGCCGATCAAAATCATATGGTTCGCGCGCGCCATTTCTAGCATACCGATCATTAGGATCACGATCGGTGCATATTCGGATAGGTTGCCGTGACTGCGGCTTGCACTGATCAGCTTTGCGTCGCCTGCATCACCGAACGCCGTTTTCAGTCGGATACGCTGACGGACGGTGTCGACGCCGGTTATCAGCAACATAATCGCGCAGACCGCAGCGACAAAGGCGGTAATCGGTAATGGCATCGTGGTTCCCTCCCAAATGTTTCACGGTGTTACAACAAGATCGCCGCCTACTCCATCTCCAATATAATCGCATCGACCGCTAGGCTATCCCCAGCCTTGGCATTCACAATCTTCACAGTTCCCGATTTTTCAGCGCGCAAGATGTTTTCCATCTTCATCGCCTCGACAATCGCCAGCGGTTGACCAGCCTCCACTTTGTCACCTGCCTCAACATTCACCGCCGTAATCAGACCGGGCATCGGGCAGATCAGGTAGCGCGATAGATCGGGCGGGATTTTTTCGATCATGTGCTGCGCAAGCGGCGCGACATGGGCGGGGAGACATTGGACTTTGTGCGTTGCCCCGCGTGTGGTCATGGCGAAACCGGTTGCGCTCTTGGCAACTTTGATGGCCAAGTCGGCGTCATCAATTTCGGCAATAACCATCCGGTCGCCCGGTGTGTATTCGAGGAAGAGGTTCAGCGATACGCCATCGACCAAAATCTCGTCCGCGCCGATTTCCACATCATGCGTCACGCCATCGACGGTGATTTGCCAATCGCCCGGCGGGTCAAGATCATCCCCCAATTGTCCGTCCACTTGCCGCGCACGGTCGGCATTGGCACAGGCCATAAAGCCCGCGATCGCCGCGATTTCGCGCAGCAACTCAGGCGACGCAGGCGCGCCATGAAAACCGTCGGGATATTCCTCTGCGATAAAGCCGGTGGTGATGTCGCCAGAGCGAAAACGCGGATGCTGCATGATGGCCGACACGAAATCGATGTTGTGGCCAAGACCTTCAATCTCGAACTGGTCTAGCGCGCCGATTTGTAAGTCTGCGGCTTCGTCGCGGGTTTCGCCCCATGTAATCAGCTTGGCGATCATCGGGTCATAGAACATCGACACTTCGCCGCCTTCTTCGACGCCGTCGTCTACGCGGATGCCGTCAACACCCCTAATCTCGCTCCATAAATCCCCATCGCCCCGCACTTGATGCGGGGCCCCGCTACCTTCACGCTTGGCTCCAGCAAAGCGGGACCCCGTGTCAAGCACGGGGTGACGACTGGAGTTTGATGGAACTGGTGAGCGGTAGCGCACCAGGCGACCGGTGGAAGGCAAGAACCCGCGATACGGGTCCTCGGCATAGACGCGGTTTTCGATGGCCCAGCCGTCGAGTTTGATCTCATCCTGAGTCATCGCCAGCTTCTCGCCAGCGGCAACACGGATCATCTGTTCGACGAGATCAATGCCGGTGATGCACTCGGTCACGGGATGTTCAACCTGCAACCGCGTGTTCATTTCGAGGAAGTAGAAACTCTCGCCGCTGGGGTCCGCGCCGGAGACGATCAGCTCGACCGTTCCGGCAGAATGATAACCCACCGCCCGCGACAGCGCGACGCATTGTTCTCCCATGGCCTTGCGCATCTTGGGCGTGACGAAGGGCGACGGCGCTTCTTCGACGACCTTTTGATGCCGCCGCTGGATCGAACATTCGCGTTCGTTCAGGTAAAGGATGTTGCCGTGCTGGTCGCCCAATATCTGAATTTCGATATGGCGCGGGTTCAGGATGAATTTCTCGATAAACACGCGGTCGTCACCGAATGAATTCAGCCCCTCGCGCTTGGTCGCTTCGAACCCCTCGCGCACGTCCTGCTCATTATAGGCAAGCCGCATCCCCTTGCCGCCGCCGCCTGCGCTGGCCTTCATCATCACCGGATAGCCAATTTCCGCCGAAATCCGCACCGCATGTTCGGTATCGTCAATCTCGCCGACAAAGCCGGGGACGACATTGACCCCTGCCTTCAGCGCGAGCTTTTTAGACTCGATCTTGTCCCCCATCGCAGCAATCGCGTTCACCGGCGGACCGATAAAGGCGATGTTTTCCTTGGCCAGCGCCTCGGCAAAGCTGGTGCGTTCGGACAAGAAACCATAGCCCGGATGCACCGCCTCGGCGCCGGTTTGCTTGCAGGCGTCGATGATCTTTTCAGCCAGCAAATAGGACTGCGCGGCAGGCGAAGGCCCGATATGCACCGCCTCGTCAGCCATCGCCACAAAGGGCGCACGCGCATCGGCATCGGAGTAAACCGCAACGGTAGCGATCCCCATGCGGCGGGCGGTCTTGATGATGCGGCAAGCAATTTCGCCGCGATTAGCGATCAGGATTTTTTTGAACATTACTCTCTCCAAGAGGCGCCTACTTTTCATTCGTCACTTATCTATGTAATTCCCATTTTCATCTACAAACTGCCCTCTATTATCCCCTATCGTTTTCCATTTATCTGCAATACGCAGTGTCCATGAGCAACTGATGCTACTTGGAGGCCCTGCCTTTCCCAGATAGCGTGCGCCAAGGCCAATCCAATAGCCGCAGCGAACTCTCTCGTAAGCTTTCCCGCTCGCCGTAAATTTCCCGGGAACATATATTGTTTTCCGACCAGCCAGGACGCCATAATCACTGACGGTAAATGCCAGCCATGCAACACCAAGTAGTGTTAGAATTGTGTTCTTAGGCGTCCAATCTTCTCGACGGGGCAAAAGAGAAAGCAAGAGATGCTTCATATTTTCACTCCGCCGCCTCCAACGCCTTGCACGCCCTGAGCGGCTCCTCCGCCTCCATTGGCACCAGCCCCAGCTTCGCCAACAGCGCCGCGTCTTTGTCGTCGCCTGCGTTGGCGGCAGTCAGCAGCTTGTCGCCAGTAAAAATGCTGTTCGCGCCTGCCATGAAGCACAAAGCTTGGGTCGCCTCCGACATGCTCTCACGCCCCGCGCTCAGCCGCACCATGCTCATCGGCATGGTGATCCGTGCCACGGCGATGGTGCGAACGAACTCGATATCGTCAATTTTGGCCAGCGGCGTATCCGCCAGCATGTCGCCCAGCACGGTGCCCTTCACCGGCACCAGCGCGTTGACCGGCACGCTCTCGGGGTGGGCTGGCAAGGTCGCCAGCGTGTGGATGAAGCCAACCCGGTCGGCGCGGGTTTCGCCCATGCCGACGATCCCGCCGCTGCACACGTTAATCCCTGCGCGGCGCACCTCGGCCAGCGTGTCGAGCCGGTCGTCCATCGTCCGCGTGGTAATGATCTCGTTATAGCGTTCGGGCGAGGTGTCGATATTGTGGTTGTAATAATCAAGCCCCGCCTCGGCCAGCATATCGGCTTGGGCGGGCGTCAGCATCCCCAAAGTCATGCAGGTTTCCATGCCCATTTGCCGCACGCCTTTGACGATTTCGACAATCGCGGGCATGTCGCGGTCCTTGGGGTTGCGCCACGCCGCGCCCATGCAGAAACGGTGCGAGCCATTGTCTGCCGCCTGCGCCGCCTTTTGCAGCACCGCCTGCACATCCATCAACTTGGTCGCCTCAACGCCGCTGTCGGCCTTCACCGACTGCGAGCAGTAGCCACAATCCTCTGGGCAACCGCCGGTTTTAATCGACAGCAAAGTGCAAAGCTGGATCTGCCCCACGGCATGATGCGCGCGGTGGACGGTTGCGGCTTGATAGACCAGCTCGTCGAACGGCAGGTCGAATAGGGTTGCGATTTCCTCGCGGGTCCAGTCGGTGCGGGTATTCATCGGATCGATTCTACAAACAAAGTCAAAAACATGCCCACTCCCAATGAATAGCTCCACACCGCCACCCGTCTGAACCATTTAAGCATGCTTGGCAGCGGCTGGCCCGCCAGTTCGGCCTTCAGGATGCGGCTCTGGCCGTCAAAGCCGATAATACCGCCAACTGCAATCAGGATGATGATCGCTTCGAGTAACCCCGGCCGGACATCGGCTTTGCCCGCTTGAAGGATCGATAGCAATCCTCCCAGTGTGATCAACGACAAGGTCGTCATATGCTTGAACCAGTCGTAAAGCAGCAATGTTGCTCGATTTTTCGAACCTTCCGGTATCGGACTTTCGCTATCGATGATGTCATTCGAGTTCATGTGGCGGCCTCTGATACCGGTGGCATATTATGCCCCAGCAGCCGCAGCACATCGGCGGCGCATTCGACCACGTTCGAACCAGGCCCATAAATCCCTTGCACGCCGGCATCGCGGAGGAAATCATAATCTTGCGGGGGGATGACGCCGCCGGCGATGACTTTGATGTCGTTACGACCGGCTTCGCGTAGCCGCGTTATCAGTTCAGGGATGAGCGTTTTGTGACCCGCAGCGAGCGACGACGCACCTATGACATCGACCGAACTTTCGAGTGCAAGAACGACGGTTTCTTGAGGCGTTTGAAACAACGGCCCCGATACAATGTCAAAACCCATATCACCAAACGCGCTGGATATGACATTCGCCCCGCGATCATGCCCGTCCTGCCCCATTTTGGCGACCATCAGCTTTGGTTTGCGGCCAAGTCGGCGTTCGACGGCTTGCACGCCCTCGATGACTTGCGCCCATCGTTTATCAAATTCATAGGCGCTGCCGTAAATGCCCGAAACCGGTGTTGGCGTGGTGGAATAGCGGCCAAATACGACCTCCATCGCGTCGGATATTTCGCCTAGGCTGGCGCGTGCTCGGGCGGCTATTACGGCAAGGGCCAATACATTGGCGCCAGATTTCGCGCCTTCCGTAAGTGCAGCCAGAGCGGCTTGACATGCCCCCTCGTCGCGGGTGCTGCGCATCTTCGCGAGGCGAGCAATCTGGCCTTGCCGAACCATGTCATTGTCCACCTCAAGCGTATCGAGATGCGCCTCGGTATCAAGCCGGTATTTATTGACGCCGACAACGACGTCCTCGCCTTTGTCCACGCGTGCCTGCCGAGCGGCGGCGGCTTCTTCGATCAGGCGTTTGGGCATCCCCGATGCAACCGCCTTGGTCATCCCGCCCAATTCATCGACCTCGCCAATGATTTTCCACGCTTGATCGACCAGTTCCGCAGTCAAAGCTTCGACGTAATAGCTTCCGCCCAAAGGGTCGACGACCTTAGTAATGCCAGTTTCTTCAGTCAGTATGATTTGCGTGTTACGCGCGATACGAGCAGAAAATTCGGTCGGCAGCGCGATGGCCTCATCGAGCGCATTGGTGTGTAACGACTGCGTGCCGCCCAAAGTTGCGGCCATTGCCTCAATCGTTGTGCGGACCACGTTGTTATAGGGGTCTTGCTCTTGCAATGACACACCAGACGTCTGGCAATGCGTGCGCAGCATTTTGGAGCGTTCGTCCTTCGCGCCAAGCCCTTCCATCACGCGCCACCAAAGCGTCCGTGCCGCGCGGAGTTTGGACACCTCCATGAAAAAGTTCATGCCAATTCCGAAAAAGAAACTGAGGCGACCGGCAAACGCATCGATATCAAGCCCACTCGCCATCGCGCGCGCCACATATTCCTTGCCGTCGGCGATGGTGAACGCAAGCTCTTGCACCGCCGTCGCGCCAGCCTCATGCATATGATAGCCCGAGATCGAAATGCTGTTGAATTTGGGCATGTTGGCGGACGTATAGGCGATAATGTCTGAAACAATCCGCATCGATGGTTCGGGCGGATAGATATAAGTGTTGCGGACCATGAACTCTTTGAGAATGTCGTTTTGGATGGTGCCATCAAGCTGCGCTTGCGAAACGCCCTGCTCCTCGCCCGCGACGATGAAGAATGCGAGGATCGGGATGACTGCACCGTTCATCGTCATCGACACCGACATCTGGTCGAGCGGAATGCCGTCGAAGAGGATTTTCATGTCCTCAACGCTGTCAATCGCTACGCCCGCCTTGCCGACATCGCCGACGACACGCGGGTGGTCTGAGTCATAGCCGCGGTGTGTGGCGAGATCGAAGGCGACGCTCAGGCCTTTCTGCCCCGCGGCAAGGTTGCGGCGATAGAAAGCGTTGGATTCCTCGGCGGTCGAAAACCCCGCATATTGGCGGATGGTCCAAGGCCGCCCCGCATACATTGAGGCGCGAACACCGCGCGTGAACGGCGCAAAACCGGGCAGACCGGGATCAATCCCCTGCCCTTTGGCGTCCTCGGCCGTATAAAGCGGCTGCACGGCGATGCCCTCTGGCGTGTGCCAGGTTAGGTCGCGTCCTTTGACCTCTTTATCAGCCGCTTTTTTCCAGTCGTCGATATTCGTCATCGATAAATCCTTAGGCGCTGGCACTGGGCCGAGCGGATATTTGGCTATGCCAGCGGCGCAAATCGGTCAGCGTGTCGGGCATGGCCAGTCCGATGAAAGCGGCGAAATCTATGGTCGATAACAGCACAATGTCGGCCATTGAAATCTGGTCACCTGCAATGAAAGCACTGTCCGCCAACGCAGCGTCAAATATTGCCATCGCGGCCATCGCATGCGGAACGGCTGCATTGCCGAAGTCCTCAAACCGTTCGGGCACGACTTGCGCAGTGTAGGGATGGACGTTGACCCAGTAATTGCGCACCGGCCCGCCAAGCGTGAATTCGGTGCGCCTGATCCACATTTCGATATGAGCAATCTCCAGCGCGCCGACGCCGAACAGCGGCACGTCAGGATACAG
>JAYUOS010000007.1:0-9575 GCA_043760725.1 Sphingomonadales bacterium | reverse complement strand
GGGATGCGACCGCCCGAGGCGAAGAACTTGCGGTGGCGCGACATCACCAAAGCCAAGGACAAAGACGGCACTGACATTCTGGTGATTTATGTTCAGGGCAAAGGCAAGGAGCGCAATCTGATCGCGCCCAAAAGTGTCGGCGACTATCTTGATCGCGTCCGCGCTCAGTCCAAAGCCACCAAGCCCGATGATGCAGTGTTCACCATCATCAATGGCAAGCCCGCCGTCTGGCTTTACCGCGATACCGTCGAGGAGTTGCTGAAATATGCCAATCTGCGCGACGGACCGAGCGGTATCCCCCGCACCACCTATTGCTTCCGCCACACCTACGCGACGTTCAGGCTCTCCGCAGGCGTCGATGTCTATATCCTCGCCCAGCAAATGGGAACTTCGGTCAAGATGATCGAACAGCATTATGGCCATGTGAACACCATCAAACATGCCGACCGCGTGTTGATGGGCATTGGCGGATGGGATGCTATGCACACCGAAATGGACGCCGAAATTGACAAGCAGGAGGCCACCGCAAGGGCCGTGCAGTCGATCAAGGCGAAAGAGCAAATGAAGCCGCCACGCTCCAAACGCTAGCGCGAGCATGGGTTCGGAAATGAAGCGACCGGCCCGGAAGCGCCGAACCCGTGTTTGTGCCTTCAACCCACCTTTGCGACATTGCCAATGCACCGCCGGTGCTACTCAATTGGCAATGTTGCCAAGCGGGCATGGGATCAAGGATGCGCCGAGCCTCAAGCAGCCCCTATGTCCGCGTCTTCGAGCCGCCGTGCCGCTGGCACTCTGGGCGGTAAGAGTCTTATTCAAGGAGCGCCCGTTCGACACGGGCCGGGGGCACCATCTTCACATGAGCCAAAAGCGGCCCAGAACTGTGCTTTGGCTCATGCTGATCGGGGTGAAATGCACCGAACGGGCATCACCCCAGACCTGCGAAATGACAGCCGAACGCCTGTCATGCTGGCCATCAGAATCCCGGACGGGATTCGGCCATCGCCAATCTGAACCACTCGTTTAATGATAATTTGGCCGAGATGGCGATGCGTCTTGGAGTCACTGCATCCGATATTTGATCGATGTAGATTTCCACGCAGTCGGCAGCCGTCAGGGCGTTGCGCTAAAGGTCCGGGTTCTGATCGTCAGTTGAGACACGCGCCTAGCCGATTTTCGCGCCTGTATTTTGGAACACGCAAGTTGTGGATTTTACGTCACCGCCCAGACTGTTCCAAAACCGCTCGCTTTTGGAAGCAAAAATTATTTTATGCTTTTTATGCCGGAGCAATTGACAGTAAGTCCCATCTGTCTATATGCGCTTTACTCACGAACATAATGTAGAAAGTAATCCCATGTCTAACATCGTTGCCACGCCCGCCCAGGTGGTCGCCAACATCAAGCGTTTCCCAGCCGAGCTCAATAAGAGCGCCGACCTCCAATCCCGGCTTGCCTACGCGCGGGCCTGGTATGCTCATCGCGACGAAAACGGCGACTGGCATTTCGGCCCGTCGAAATTCATCGGCTACCGTAACATGACCGCAGCCGAGTATGTGAACGAAGACCCCAGGGATGGCCGTCAGACCGAGCGCAAGCTGGCGACCTGGTTCGCCGAGCTTGACGAGTCCGACCCGCTGCACGACGACTTGAGCGACCAGCTTACGACGTTCCTGGCGAAATACGGTAAGGCTCCTAGCACCGCGACCCGCATCAGCGTGGCGACCGATGTTTATGACGGCCAGCGGCCGAGAGGTGATGATGACGGCCAGCTTGCCGATCTTTTGATCGCCGTCTCGCGCAAGCTGTCTCGTGCGGAGCGCATTCGCGTCCGCGATGCGCTTTAGGCTGATCCTGCTATGACCGAATTGTTGTTTACACTGGCAGAGTGGGAAACCGCGATGCCCGGCCTTGTGGCCGATATGACTGCCTACCTCCGGCCTTACCGGACAGCGGTCTATGAGGATTTTGGAACCTACGGCGAAGGCTGGGGCAGCGGGTCGTATCTGCGCCTCGGCAACGCCGTTCACATTCTCACGAACGAGCACGTCTCGACGGTGCGACTTGCCAAGCGAGTGTTGGGATACCAGTTCGACGGCCAGGACGATATTCGCCGCGTTGTCGGCGATCACGTTGAATATGGAGCACCGCTCGATCTCGGTCTGCTCCCGGTCGATATGCCGTCGTGGACTGATTCATCGAACGGCTCCAAAGCCATCGGCATCGAGCAAATCGCGCTGGCGCACGCGCCTGTGCTCACGGAGGTGATGACCTTTGCGGGATTCGCCGGTGAGAAGGTAAGTTTCAATTTCGGCCAGCTAAACGCCGAAAGCACCTGTTACACGGCGCGGGAAATCGATCTTCCGCAGCATACTGACATCGACCCGCGCTTCCACTTCGGGCTCGATTACAATCCTGGCAAGGCGACCAGCGTCATCGGCAAAAGTGGCTTGCCGACGCCGCCAGGTCTCAGCGGCTCGACCGTTTGGGACACGGGTTTCGTTAAAGCAAAAATTTGGGGACAGACCTGGACGCCAGACATGGCGCGGGTGACGGGCGTCGTTTGGGGGTGGCCTTCGGGCGCGGGCTGTATCGTCGCAACACGCGCCGAATACCTGCGATCATTCCTGCTGGCAGCGATCTGACGCGCACGCTATTGCCCCCATCGCCAGGTTAGTACCGTCCTAGCCAGAAATCCCCATCACAACTTCGTTCCACGCTGTGCGGTGTTCGTGGGCAATCGCCTTGTCGATTTGTAGCAGTTCAACATAGGCCGGGAATATGACGCTGGGATCATCAAGCAAGCGCAGATAGTAGCGGATCGTCGGCATGACGCCGTTCGCGATCACCTGGCAGTCATAGACCGTTTTTATATTGTCGATGATGCGCCGGGCACCGTCGTCCGGCTCGCAATTCTGGTGCGTCGTCAAAATGTAGTAGCGGGATATGTCCTTATCCATGACCTTGAGCTGCACGTCGGCTGCTATTGCCTCAGTGACCGTGATGTTGTGCTTAACCTCGACTGCCTCGAAAATTTCTGACGTTTCATCGTCAGAAACTTCAATATCGCCAATCGAGCCGGTTTGTGAATCTGCCGCCGAATGCTCGTTCAACGGCTTGACTGTCTTACCGGCGTAACGCCGCAGTTCAGGCACCATGACGCTATAAATCGCCTGGAGAGCCAAAACAGGCAGTCGGGAAGCACCTTTTGATCCTTTGTATGAACGAAAAAAGTGACGCCGGAACATTTCCACGATTGTGCCAATATCTTGAGTTTTCGGGATGGAAAGCGTGATGCGCACTTCCTCGCGGCGCACGACCTGCTTCCAGATGAGATACGCCAAAGCGGCAAAGGCGGGCTGCCCTTGCTCTTCGATTTCATCGAAAACCGCTAGAAATTCAGTTTTCACGTGGGCAATATTTTCATCATAAGTCAGAATGTAAGGCTTGGGTCGTTCCAAGGTTCGCGTTTGCCATCCTGACTTTGCCCCCTCGAAACGGTTACGGCTCAACCAAGGATAAACGACATCTTCGCTAATACCCCGGAAATTTACGCCCGCCGGACGATCCGTGTCTTTTTGGATTTGCGTTTGGTGATAGCGAACATCAACGTCGGGCCGGGCTGCCTTTATCGCGAGGCACGTTACAATGTTGGTGAATACGGCTGACGCTGCCTGGGCACGCATATTGAGGGTATCAAGTGCCGCTTGCAGGCGGCCAGAGAGAGCCGCATCTGGCGCGATACTGGCAGCGAATTTTGCTTCCGCTTCGGCTAGAACTTCATCAAGTTTTGTCAGCGCATCCGCCGCAATATCCCCGCTCACGCTGTAACACTCCGCAATTGCATTGCCTCTTCTTCGCGGTCGTGGACGCGGAAATTCATCTGCCGGCGGGATGGCAGATTGAAGGGATAGGCTACCATGTAACAATCCCCCGCAATCGCGATATTGGTTTCCCGCGAACGGATGTCGAAGCGAAACGTGCGCAGATAGGCGGCAATCTCATTGAAATTGTCGGTATTGAGCGAGCGTCTAAACAGGGCGACCAGATGCTCTTTGGGGAAGTAACGCGAACAGTTTGCAAAGCTGGCTGCATGTTCGGCAAAGCGCGCCACCGGGTGCCGCGAGCTGGCTTTGAAATCTTCAACAGAAAACAACGGATGAGGCTCCGTGAAATGGCCATATAACTCAAAAAGAGAATGAAAATCGCTGGTCCGCCGCACCCATTCGTCAACGGCGTTCCACATCGCCTGCGCGGTGCTAGGATCACGTCCGAACCCGGCGACGGTAACTTTAAGCCGAGGCCCATCAACGGCCATTGATTGTCGAACCGATAGCACCATCTTCCCGAAAGGTTCCTCTGAGCAATCCGTATCAACCCTAATCGTCACGCCACGGACGCCGACCGAGGCGCGCACGTCAACATGGCGCTCATGTTTGCCCAGCCCCTTTTCCGACGACGTGTAGGCAACCGGTGTGAAAAATGGCGCAGCCGCGTCCGCAGGCGTCCGCTTCGTAACCTCTGCGTGCAATGCACGTGTTTTCTGGGCTTTGACGCCCTTTCGCTTATCGAACGTCAACACCCGTTCGGAATCAAGAAGACGGACAGCAGACGTCGCGCCAAATATCTGTTTGGCGATAGCACGCGCCAGTTGATAGGCGATATACGGACTGACCGAATTACCGATCTGCCGAATGACGTCTGCTCGATCACCGCTCAATCGAAAATCATCAGGGAAACCCTGCAAACGCATATACTCTTTAAGCGAGAAGTAGCGATTGTTCCAGTGCAACGGCCCCGTGTATTTTCCGGGACTGGCAATGATCGTTTTGACCGGCGTTTCCGGGTTTGCTTTGTAGAGAAAATCCGAGAACCGGGACCGATAAGCGAATATTGGGCGCGGATACCCGCGTTTCGCCGTAAAATGTAAATAGTTTTGACCAGGCGGCACCAAAGGCAAAAGGTGTGAGTATTTTCCGCCCTCAAGAGTCAGGCTTTCCAAATCCTCGGTTTCCTTGATGCCACGAAAGGCCTGGGCCGTCGTTATGTGTGCGGTACCCGTAGTAGAATCCGGTCCGTGGGTAGGCTCCGGGAAAAGGAACGGTTCATCAAGTTGATGCCCTACCAGAAACATGCGCTCTCGTTGCTGCGGAACACCGTAGTCAAGCGCATCAAGCAGGCGATAGCTGATGGTATAACCCAACCGTCCAAATGCCCGCACGATAGCTTTCCAGTCCTCGCCCTTATTTGTTGCAAGGATTCCGCGAACGTTTTCAAATACAAAGGCTCTAGGCCGGACATGCGTGATGATTCTACAATAGGCCTCGAACAGTCGGCCCCTTTCATCGAGACGGCCAGCAGCGCCGCCCGCCCGACGCCCCGACGCGGAAAAACTCTGGCAAGGGGGGCCACCGATAATCAGGTCAATGTTTTTCGGCAGAGTGGCCGTCTTGAGTTCAACTATATCTGCGCGCTCGATCTTTATATCTTCGTTGAAATATCGCCCCACGTTGAGCCGCATGGTGTCACAGGAATCAGCGTCAATGTCGGTCGCATACACCGTCTCAAAACCAGCTTGCTCAAACCCGAGATCAAGGCCGCCGCAACCCGTGAAGAAACTCAATATACGCAGCCCCTCGCCGGGTCGTTCAGCTAAAGCAGCCTTTCTCTTGGATGGAGTGGCACGCGACTTTGCGGCCTCATCTACGTCTTTCATCGCGCCCCCTTCCGCGCCAGCTCGATCAGCGGGAGTGGCAATTGATTGTGGTCAGCTTGGGCGCGTTCCAAAAGCGAGCAGATCGCATGTCGTCCCAGCCAGGCTTTTGAGACTTTTGATTTTTCGGACAGGTCATCGAGCGCGGAAGCTTCCGCGTCAGACAGGTTGACAGTCACTCGATTTTTCGAAGGCATAGCAATCCATTAACATAAGGTGCAGCACTGTGCTACACCATGCAGCATTCGATTGTCGTCGTCAATTGTGCTCCGACGGCGCGTTGCTGTGTTTCATATGGGCATCTGCGTGAGGTAAAAATACTTGAAAGATAGCATCGAGAAAACAGTGGCAATGCGGAGTTTGGGATACAATTAAGCTACAATTCTTTTCGCCATGCTTCTATCAAAAATAATCTGCGCACCGCTCACTCGTAGACGATAGATTAGCATTGGGTTGCTGATGCCGTAAATGGAACGCGCTTGGGATTTCAAACCGTTCTTCAAAATATGAATCGCCGCTGCTTTAGGCAGTAACAGCGCTCCTCCCAAGAAATTCGCTTCGGCTTCGATCTCGCCATTATGCGAGCGTGACCCATCTTCATTCATGAGGGTGCAAGCCTCATGTCCAAGAAAGCAATGCGCCAGCTCGTGAGAGATATTGCTGCGTTGCCGATGCTCGTGATGGGTGTCGTTGTGAATGATGGCCGATTGCATTCCGATATGGGCCATCATCGCTGAGAATTTCCCGTTCTGTGTCGCTTGGAACATCGAGCTGTCGCAAGGAAGCTCGGTCATGCGCAGGATGTTGATTTCAAATTCAGCGCAGACGGCGGACAGATCAATGCCGTCAGTAGGAGATAATCCTACTTTTTCGCGCACTTCACAGGAAATTCTTTCAGCTTCTGATTGAAACCCACGGCGAAAACCCAAGGCATTTACCCCCTTAATGTCTCATAAGCTGCATTCAATATGCTCACGAGCACTTCCGACTCTTTGGTTTCCAAATTCGGATCGGCGCGCAGGTGGGCCACTGCGCGTGCCAAGCCGTTTGCTTCGCTACCGCTTGAGTTGGGGATGAAATCCTCGGCCTTTAATCCCGACCACGACAACAGCGCAGCCAAGCCGTTCACATCTGGATTTTTGCCGTCGCTCATCCTTGAAAATGTCGATGCTTGGACACCGGACTGACTTGCGACTTCTTTCCAAGTCAGACGGCGGGACAAGCGGGTCGAGTTCAGGGACGAAAAAAAGGCTTCGCTATCGAATGGGGTTGGCATGGGGCTCCTTTTCACAATCGCAATCAATTTGATTATTGCAATTAAATTCCGAATCGCATATTATCGAATCGGTTGCAAGATTGCAATCGGGTTGCCGGTTGGGGGTTCCCGCCGTAAATTTAAGGAATAAAAAATGAATAACGAAGTTGAACTGAAGGATCGTGACGACAATTCGGGCAATGGCGGTCATCACGACGATGACCGCGCAAAAACGTTTGAGATCACCATCGTCTATAATGGCCTCACCAAGCCGCTGACCGTTGAGAAAACCGAGTTGGTCAGTGCAGTTCTCGCCCGTGCCATCGCGTTGTTTGGCACTTTGCCGCAGCCGCACACCCTTGCCCTTTACACCGAAGACCGTGGCGAGTTGCCCGACAGTCAGACTGTGAAAGAAGCCGGGATCAAAAAGCGCGAAAAGGTGCTGCTCCGCCCCTCCACCGTAAAAGCCGGATAAAGTGCCGGTGTATCGTATCCCCCGCCGCATGATCGAACAGACGTTCGCGACTTTTCGGTCATGCGGCGACAACCAGCGCGAGTGCCAACTCTATTGGTTGAGTCCGTGGGACAATCCTTTAGTGCTAACCGAAGTTGTGCATCCCAAGCACTGGTCCAGCCGTTACGGGCTGCGTATTGAGAGCGACTGGATAAACCAGTTTTGGAACGACTTGGCCGAACGCGGCCTAGGCGTCAGGATTCAGGTGCACACCCACCCCAGCGAAGCATTCCATTCGGCAACCGATGATGCCTATCCGTTGTTGTTTGACGCAGGTTTTTTGAGCCTCGTCATTCCTGATTTTGCAATGGGGCTGGTTGGTTTCTGCAACGCCTATCTGACCGAAATTCAGCCCAATGGATCATGGCAACAAGTCGCAATCGCCGAAAGGATCATTGTCGATGAGTAGCGCCGAACAGCTTTCCCGCACCACTTTGTTGTTCCAGACAGATTTGGGTATCACCGATTCAGCACTCGTGCACCGCGCTTTGCTTGCCCCTTCAATCTTGCTGGTTGCCGACGCTGAGACTATAAATACGTTTGCCGGACAGGTCGCCGTTTCCACCGCAGCTATGTTAATGGCGCGATCTGGTCACAGCGTGACTATCGACACGCCTGATGTGCCTTTGATCGGTTATCAACCGCCGATGGTGGGGCGCACGTTTCACGAAGCTATTGAACGCATCGGCGATAAACTGATTGACGGCGTTTCGGTCAAAATCGGTCGTCCGCTTTTGTCGCCGGATATAGCATTCGTGTTTGGCGGTAACAATTTGGTGAGGGGCGTTTGCGCGAACCGCGTCGTTTCTGTCGGCTGGACGGATTGGTCGGCAGAGTTATCGCAATGGCCGATGCAGACTTACCGGTCTGGTGGTGATTGGCCAATTGGCGCAATGTGTGCAGCCGTTCTTGTCGCCGCCGAGGCCGCCAAGATTGCGGGCCGAGCGTTGACGAAGCTTTGCGGCTCTGCGCCGCATTTTCGTGAACTATTTGCCTCATGCCAAATTGCCCGACTGGTATTAGCCCCGGAATCGACGCCGCGCGTTGCTGAATTGGGCCAGTTTGACATTATCAGCGCGGGTGCGGTTTCCAATGCGTTCCTATATTCGTTATTGCGCTTGCCGGATGTGATGGGCAACGCGCGTGCTTTCGATAACGACGTTTCCGACCACTCGAACCGCAATCGCAATATGCTGCTGCTCCCCGAATTTGTCGGACAATCTAAGGTAGGTCTGTTTCAACATTTCGGGGCGGGAATTAGTGTTGATCCCGTGGCACGGCATTTCGGCTATGCTGATCTTTCCAAACTGTATGATCGTGTCGCAGTCGGTGTCGATGATATTCCGACCCGTTGGACGCTTGCAGGGGCGCGAACAGGCTGGATGGGTGTTGGGGCAACCAGTCATTTTGAGAGCATGGCGTCGGTCCATTACCCCTATTCCGCTTGTGCGGCTTGTCTTCATCCCCAGGATGAGGTGCAAGTTGGCCCTACTCCCACAATCGCATTCTCGTCGTTTTTGGCTGGTTTGATGTTGGCGGTAGATTTCTTGCGAGATTTGGCGGAGGCGGAAACGTCGCTTGCATCGCGGTATCGCTATTTGACCGCGCTTCAAACCGAAAATCCTTGGTCAAGCTCTGTCGTCCCAAATCCAAATTGCCCAGCGCATTGTCCAGCATCACTTTTACGGGCTGCCTGACGGCGACCCGCTCTATTCGCTGCGCGAACCAAGCCTGTAGTCTTTGCCCTACGGGTGACGATCGGGAGCGTTCCGAGAATGAGCGGAATTTTCCAAGGTCGCACTCTTTCCCGCTGTACTCCTTGAGGGTGCGGCGTTTTTTGAACTGACCCGCTGGCACTCTCGCCTCTCGACTGGCCGGATGCCCGCTGGCCCCCAGGTCCGGGCGCAGGGCGTCCGACTGGCGTCGCGCCTTGCAAGGGTGCCGTTTGTATGCCGCGCTGCGGCTGAGGGGAGGCTGATCGCCTCTGTTCATTTGATGGTGCGGGAACGCCAAGGGCTTTGCCCTCTCGTTTCCCAAAGCAGAATAGTTACCCCCGTGTGGCGGGCTTCGCCCGCTGGCCCGCGCCAGGGCAACGATTC
>JAYUOS010000006.1:0-4802 GCA_043760725.1 Sphingomonadales bacterium | reverse complement strand
CGAAGCCCACGGCGCGGTCGAGATCACCGAGATCAGGCGGCAGCGCGATGACTGGCAGCGCGGTGCGACCCGCGCCCTTGCCACCGGGCGGACAGGCGAGGCCATTCATGCCTATGGTGATAAGGGCATGGTTCACAGCGCCGAGACGCGCGAAGCCGCGCGCGCCGAGCTTGTCGAAGGCTGGAACGATGCCCGCACCAGCGATCCCCGCAAAAACCGGATCATCCTCACCCACACCAATGCCGAGGTGCGCGACCTTAATAGTGCCGCCCGCGACAAGCTGCGCGATCACGGCGAGCTTGGTAGCGACGTGGACGTGAGAACCGAACGTGGCGAGCGTCAGTTTGCCAGCGGCGACCGGTTGATGTTCCTCCGCAACGAGCGCGGCATGGGCGTCAAGAACGGAACGCTTGGCACCGTTGAAAGCGTGACGCCCGGACATTTGGCCGTCCGCACCGATGACGGGCGCAGCGTGGCGTTCGACCTCAAGGACTATTCGCATATCGACCACGGCTATGCCGCGACCTTCCACAAGTCGCAGGGTGTCACGGTCGATCAGGCGCATATACTGGCGACGCCGGGGATGGACCGGCATTCGGCCTATGTCGGCCTCACACGCCACCGTGACGGGGTGCAGCTTCATTATGGCCGCGATGATTTTGCCGACCAGAGCAAGCTCGTTCGCACCCTGTCGCGTGAGCGATCAAAGGACATGGCGAGCGATTATCCGCTCCCCGACGCAGCAGCGCGCGGCTTTGCCGAGCGGCGGGAGTTCCGGTTTGGCGAGGTCGCCCGCGATATGGTCGCCAAGGCGCGGGGACTGTTTGCCGACCCTGACCGGATCACGGCCTTGCGGGGGCGTCTCGACAAAGCGCTGGGGCGTGAACTGTCAGCAGCCCCCGAGACGAAGCACTACGCGAACAAGGAGCCGGGGCAGGACCGTGGCACCGACACAGCAGCGAACCGTCTCCGCGCTCGTATGACCGAACTGGGCAAGCAGGTGCGTAAGGATGATGAGCGGGATCGTGACCGTACAAAGGCCAAAGAACGCGACCAAGACCGCGACCGGGGAGGGCCAGGACGATGAGCGACACGCAGGATGATCCACTTTTGGGGTTGCTGACCGATATTGCCGAAGGGGTGGCTGCGCTGTCCGCGCGCGTCGATGCAATGGAAACAGAAGCTGCGGCGCATCGCGTCCAAGTCAACGAGGCGCTCGGCACTATCGCCGAGATCGCCACGCGCACCTATTATGCCAGCAAGCCGTCCAGTGCCTTGCCCGGAGACGTCATCAACTCCGCAGTGATGACACCCATGATCGAGCGATGGCCGGTTGAATGGCCGATGACGTTCCCGCCATCGGAGTTTAAGATGTTGAATGCTCTTGAGTCCATTAGCACCGAAGAGATCGAAGCGCTTCTCCGGGCACGGGCTATGATCGCGGAAGACGCAACCAACGCTCAACGGCTTCGTCATAAACGGGTGTTGTTTATGCTGAACGATGAAATGAGCAGGCGGTTCAAGGCCCATGAGAAGAGCCAAGAGCGCGACGCACCGGGTCGAGAACGGTGACTGAAAGTAATCCGGATAGCTTTGATGAACCGCACCATCCCGCAAACATGGATGCACAAGCAGAGGTTGAGTGGATGGAAGGCGCGAGCGGAGCCAGAATTTTAGAAAAGATGGCTGCTACCGGAAGAAATAGGATGCAATTTTATTGCCGAAGTCGATGGTAGGGTCGATGTCGCCGCCTAGCTGGCGAGGGCTTTGGACGTCTGGAACAGCGATCCTTGTTGCGATCTATGTGATGATATTTTCACTCACCGGGTCGCCGGTCGGTTCGGCGGTGGTATTCGCGATCGCTAACGTAGCACCGCTTGCCGCGCTGGCCTTAGCGGCGCACGCTTTGCTTCGCGCTCATGTCATGCCGCTGCCGGTTTCGGGTCAGATTGCAGTGCATACCCTTGCTGCACCAGCGTTCGCCGTTACTTGGTATGCGCTGACTGTAATTTTGCTCGCCTTCTTTCACGGCCTATTGAGCGGTGATTATTCGCTAATGGGTTTCTCCGGGCAAGCATTTCTCTGGCAAACATTTCAAGGCCTCATCCTGTATGCGTTAGTCGCAGCGATTTGCTACGCCATTCGGGGTGGCCGAAAGGCAAGCCCTGCCGAGATCGCCGAGCGCGGTCCTGCGCTTGAACGCTACCTTGTGCGTGACGGTGACGGCATGAGTCCAATTGCGGTGGGCACAATTATAACTATTACAGGTGCACAGGATTATTCGGAAGTGGCAACCGATAGCGGACGGCATCTTGTCAGGCTTAGCCTTGGCGAGTTCGAGCAGCGGCTCGACCCCAAGATGTTTTTGCGAGTCCACCGCTCAGCCATCATCAATTTTTCAAGACTTGCGCGCGCCGAAACTGCTGGCGGCGGACGCATGTTGGCGCACATGGACAATGGCGATTTGGTGCAGGTAAGCCGCAGCGGTGCTGCATTGCTCCGCGCGCTGGTTGTCTAATATTTTTGCAATTTCGCCCATCGCTCGACCCCATTCATCGGCCAAAACTGCTCGTTTACGGAATACCTCCCCATCGGCACTGCATTTGCGCGATCACGATGCAGGAGACAAACTTATGATTCGGATCGTTCTGCTATCGCTATTTCTGACATTAGCCGTGCCTGCCGTTGCCGAGGTGAAGGTCTTGCCAGTCGGAACCGCGACCAGCGGCTTTTCGCCTAGCATTGCTATCGAAGGGCTTGAGCCGGGAACTCAAGCGCGCATTCATGCCTATGCGACCTATGAACGCTGGGAACCCGGCAATGACGGTCGATGGGTTCCAAAGTCTGATACCTACCATGCTTGGGCAGACGTTCGCGCCGACCGCAGGGGGCGCGTGGCGATGGACCATTTCAAAGTCCGCAGCGGCACCTACGTCGGTATCGACGGCTATGGCCTGCTCTGGTCGATGCGCAAACCGTCTGATCCGCTCGTTACCGATGCTGGTTTGGGCGGGGCAACCCCGCCGTCGCCTAAGCCGGGAAATGTCGCGATAGTAGTTGCACAGAATGGAAATGTCGTCGGCAGCGGCAGTTTCCGTTACATAGAACCAACTGGCTTGAGCGTGTTGGAGGTTGCGGAAGGCCGCCTCAACGGCACCTACGCATATCCATCCGGGAAAGGCCGATTACCGACAATCATTTTGCTGCACGGCAGCGAAGGCGGCGGCGCTGACGGTGCGCGCGCGTTAGCAACACGCTTTGCCGGGCAAGGCTATGCTGCGTTTGCACTCAACTATTTCGCGTGGGATTTGAAAGCACTTAAAGGACCGCCCAATTATCACGTCAACCAGCCGATTGAGTTGATCGGCCAAGTTCGCGATTGGCTCATCGCCCGGCCCGAGGTCGACGCGAAGCGGATGGGGCTATACGGCCATTCTAAGGGTGCCGAATATGCTATCGTTGCCGCGACATACTATCCTTGGATCAAGGCAGTTATCGGCTGCGTGCCTAGCGATGCAATATGGGAAGGCTACGGAATCGGCGATGGGCGTAACAAACCCGACCCGACACTAGAATGGCCTGAGCAGCGTTCGTCTTGGAGCTGGCAGGGTAAGCCTTTGCCCTATATCCCGCTCTACATCTACGAGAGCCGCAAATGGTTTAACAACACGGAGCGTTATTCGACATCGCGCGCCGAACGTCCCGTTGAGACAGCAGCGGCTTTGATCCCGGTTGAACAGTCACGCGCGCGTTTCCTTTTGCTCGGCGGTGACCGCGACGAGGTTTGGGCTTCGGGACCAATGGCAAAGAGTCTTGCCGACCGCCTGCGCCGTGCCGGACGCGGCAGGCAAGCTACGGTCCAGGTCTACGCCGGTGCAGGCCATCAGATATGCGGCGACGGCACCTATCCCACCCATATATGGGCTGAACCGTCGCCGGACCCTCGCGCAAAAGACCCGACCGCCGAAGGCTCGGCGTCAGCCGAGGCTTGGCGTCAAATCAAATCCTTTATGAAACGTGAGCTGTGAGAGAATTATAAGATCACCCTATTTTTGTCGCCAGCGACAAGCATGGATTATATATAGCAAACATGCGAATTCGATATTTGATCATCGCCTTTGCGGCAGCATTAGTCGGCAGCGCTGCAAATGCTGAGCCGTTTGCCGACCTTCGTGCGGCATATGCTACGCGCGACGCATCGGCTGCCGCCGCCATCTATGCGCCTGAAGCGGTAGTCACATATCGCTATGAGGGAAGCCCGGAGGAGCGATACGTCGGTCGCGCCGCGATCACAGAATCTTTTCGCGCTTTGTTCGATCAAGTCGATCCTCAAGACAAATTAGACCTCAACTTTCGCATAACCAAACGCGATGGCCGCAACGTTGCAGGCATCTATCGTTTGAGGATTGGCGTTTCGAGTATATCTTTTGGACGCTTCGTTGTCACCCTTGCCGAAAATGGGGCGTTTACGAGTGACCTAAGCACGTCGGCTACCATTGCCGATTTTGAAGATGCAGCGGGTCCAGTTTTACTTTCGCCCGATGATGAGAATCTGGACCGCGCTTATTATGCCGAATTTGCCGGTCGCTACCAATTGCCCGATGGGTGCAGCCTTGTCGTCACCCGCTCCCTCGTCCGCTTGTTTGTGCGAAACACCTGCACAAATGAGTGGTGGGGCCTTGCACGGCAATCGGGCCGGGTATGGACAGCAGGCGACCATATTTTATCCGACAAGATCTTGACGACATACCGCTTTACCGAACTGCGCGCGGGAGTTGTTCCTTCGATAGAGATCACCAAGG
>JAYUOS010000005.1:0-21791 GCA_043760725.1 Sphingomonadales bacterium | reverse complement strand
TTGGGGCTTTCGGTCGCGACATAGACCGACCCTGCGGGAACGTGGAAGCCTTCGGTATAGAGTTTGAAATGATGAATGAGCGCTTCCATCGATTGCTTCATTTCGGCGCGTTTGGGCGGCACGATCTTGCGGTCGTCGCTGCACACCGGGCCTTCGGGCATTTCGAGCAAGCACTGCTTCATGATGCGCATCGATTGGCGCACCTCTTCGCAGCGGACCATGAAGCGGTCATAGCAATCGCCCTTGGTGCCGACAGGAATGTCAAAATCCATCTTGGCATAGACGTCATAAGGTTGGCTTTTGCGGATATCCCAGGGGATACCGCTGCCGCGGATCATCGGCCCGGAAAAGCCCCATTTGATCGCGTCTTCTTTGGTCACTGTCGCGATATCGACATTGCGCTGTTTGAAAATGCGGTTGTCGACGACAAGGCTAAGCGCGTCATCGAACAGTTTCGGCATCCGGTGGTCGAGCCAGTCGCCAATGTCAGTCAGCAGCTTTAGCGGCACATCCTGATGCACGCCGCCGGGGCGGAACCAAGCCGCGTGCATCCGCGCGCCCGATGCGCGTTCAAAAAAGTTCAGGCAATCCTCGCGGATTTCAAACAGCCACAGGTTCGGCGTCATCGCGCCGACATCCATCACATGCGAACCAAGGTTCAGCATATGGTTGCAGATGCGCGTTAGCTCGGCAAAAAACACGCGCAGATATTGGCCGCGCAAGGGCACTTCGAGGTCGAGCAGTTTTTCAATGGCCAGCACATAGCTATGCTCCATCGCCAGCGGGCTGCAATAATCGAGCCGGTCAAAATATGGCAGCGCCTGTAAATAGGTTTTGTGCTCGATCAGCTTTTCAGTGCCGCGATGGAGGAGGCCGACATGCGGGTCGAGCCGCTCGATGATTTCACCGTCGAGCTCCATAACAAGCCGCAACACGCCGTGTGCTGCCGGATGTTGAGGGCCGAAGTTGATGGTGTAATTCTGGATAACTTCATCGCCGGTGGTCGGCGCGGTGTCTTGTTGGAGGCTCATAGGTAACGCTCCCCGCCGCAAGGCGCTTTAGTTATTTCGCGCAAAGACGCAAAGGCGCAAAGAGGTGCCAGCATCAAGGAACTGCTTAGCGTCTTAGCGTCTTTGCGCGAAATACTTGATGGAGCTTCGCTCATTTGCTTGCCCCTTTCTCATCGCCGGGCAAAATGTAATCGGCACCTTCCCAAGGCGACATGAAATCAAAGCTGCGGAAATCCTGCGCCAGTTGCACCGGCTCATATTTCACACGCTTTTCTTCTTCGGAATAACGCAGCTCGACATAGCCCGACAGCGGAAAGTCCTTACGTTGCGGGTGGCCCTGAAATCCATAATCGGTCAAAATGCGGCGCAGATCGGTATTGCCGTCAAACAGCACGCCGTACATGTCGAACACTTCGCGTTCCAGCCAGCCAGCCACCGGCCAGATGCCTGTTACGGAAGGCACAGGCACGTCTTCGTTGGTTGTCACATGCACGCGGATGCGGTGGTTTTTGGTCAGGCTCAAAAGGCAGTAAACCACCTCAAAACGCGGCTCACGATCAGGCCAATCGACACCGGCGATTTCCATCAATTGTTGATAATCACAGGTATCGCGCAACTGCATCATCACGCCGACCAACTTGTCGGTTTTCACATGCACCGCGATTTCGAAGTTTGATTCTTCGATACGCAACACATCTTTGCCCAACGCTTTTTTCAGCGCAGCAACGGTGCCTTTGGGTGTGGCGATGATGGGCGCTGAATGAGTCATTGTTCCGCCTTTCCCAAAAAACGCTCTTTTAGACAAACGGCAGCAAATACGCATAACGGCAGCGCTACCGCACCGATTGCCACTTGCGCAAACAACGGCGCATTTAATTGCAGCATTTCGAAAACAATATCACGATCTCTGACTAAGATTGCCAATGCCGGAGTAGCTCCGCCAATTGCTCCTAAAAGAGGGTAGAAGCGAGAGTTCACCGTTCAATCGTCCCGATACGGCGGATTTTGCGTTGCAGCTGCATGATGCCATAGAGCAGCGCTTCGGCAGTGGGCGGGCAACCCGGGATGTATATATCCACCGGCACAATCCGATCGCAACCGCGGACAACGCTATAGCTATAATGATAATAGCCGCCGCCATTGGCGCAGCTGCCCATCGAAATCACGTATTTCGGCTCGGACATCTGGTCGTAAACCTTGCGCAGTGCAGGCGCCATTTTATTGCAGAGCGTCCCTGCAACGATCATCACATCAGACTGGCGCGGCGATGCGCGCGGGGCAGCGCCGAAACGTTCCATATCGTAACGCGGCATGTTGACATGGATCATCTCCACAGCGCAGCACGCCAAGCCGAACGTCATCCACCAGAGCGAGCCGGTCCGCGCCCAGTTGAACAAATCTTCAGTCGAGGTGACCAGAAAACCTTTGTCGTCAATCTCGCTCGACAGGTCTTTGAAAAAATCCACATTCGGCAAAGTGCCAAGCGCAGGTGCCCCAATAGCGGATGTTGGCGCGATTACTCCCATTCGAGTGCTCCCACTTTCCATGCATAAATAAAGCCAATGACCAGTTCGAAAAGGAACAGCATCATGGTGCTCCAGCCCACCCAACCGGTTTCGCCAAGGCTGACCGCCCATGGAAACAGAAACGCGGCCTCAAGATCGAATATGATAAACAATATCGCGACCAGATAAAACCGGACGTCAAACTGGCTACGCGAATCTTCGAATGCCGGAAATCCGCATTCATATTCGGTCAGCTTTGCCTCAGTCGGTTGATGCGTTCCGGTCAACCGGGCGACACCCATTGGCAAGAACACGAACAGGCTGGACAATCCCAATGCAATGAAAAGGAAAATCAGGATCGGGAGGTATTGCGAGAGGTCGGTCACGCGCTTGGAATCCGGCTTGTTGTCATTACCCCGCGCACTAGGCTTAGCCGCGTGGAGAGGCAAGCCAAAAGGCTTTGTTAGGGCGGTTTGCCGTAGAAATTACCTTGATTCAGAAAGTTGTTTGACTCTTGTTAAATGTTCTGCTATTGTTCTGTTTACTCGTTGACATTCCATAGTCGTTGTCGACCAATGAAATCAGGCTGGACGAAGAGATTTGTAAATCAATTCTGCTTTATGAACAAAACAGCGAAAAAGCCGTTTTCGTGTCAAAAGTGTCAAAAGTCATTTTTTGCTAATGCTGTGCTAATATCCTGATAAAGCATTGGTAAACAAGCTTTTATTAGACCTAGTCCGAATTCAACGCCCCGACCAGCAGCTTATGCAACTTGGTATGCAACTGGTCATTCGCAGCCAGAACCTGCGTGTCGGCAATCGACGGCGAACGCCCGCGATAGTCAGTGACGAATCCGCCCGCCTCACGCACGATCAAACAGCCCGCAGCCGTATCCCAGGCCGAAAGCCCGCTTTCCCAAAAACCGTCATAGCGGCCAGCGGCGAGCCATGCGAGATCAAGGCTCGCCGCACCAAAGCGGCGGATGCCAGCAACTTCGGGGCCAATCGCGCCATAGATTTTGCCCCATTCTGCGAAATCACCATGGCCTTTATAGGGTGTTCCTGTGGCAATCAGCGACTCGCTTAGCTTGCGCCGCGCCGACACATGGATGCGCTTATGCCCCAGAAATGCCCCCTTGCCGCGCTCCGCCCAAAAGCTTTCATCGGTGATCGGGTTGTAGACCAAGCCCATATACAGCTCGCCCCAGCCCGAACCATCAGGCTTTGGATCTTGCACCGCGATGGAGATCGCAAAATGCGGGATGCCGTGCAGGAAATTGCTGGTTCCGTCCAATGGATCCACGATGAAACGAGGCTTACCCTCCGCGCCCGCAATCTCGCCGCTTTCCTCCATCAGGAAGCCCCAATCGGGCCGCGCATGTTCCAGCTCGCGGAAAATTGTGTCCTCAGCCTTTTGATCGGCCTTGCTAACGAAATCCGCTGGGCCCTTCATAGACACTTGCAGCTGTTCAATTTCGCTAAAGTCACGGCGCAACTTGCTGCCCGCTTTACGCGCAGCCTTTTCCATGACGGACATTAGGCCTGATAATGCTGGCATTAGTCAGCCTTCCGGACATATTCCCGGGAATAGACGTCAACAACGATGCGTGTTCCTGCCGAAATAAACGGCGGAACCATAACGCGGACGCCATTGTCGAGGATTGCAGGTTTGTAGCTGGATGAAGCCGTCTGCCCCTTTACCACGCCATCAGCTTCAACGATTTCAGCCTCGATTGTGTCTGGCAAAGCGACGGAAAGCGCCTCGTCATCATACATTTCCAGCGTTACCATCATGCCGTCCTGAAGGAACGCAACCGCGTCTCCAATCAAATCGCTAGGCAATGTCACCTGATCATAGGTTTCGGTGTCCATGAACACCAGATTGTCGCCCTCGGCATACAAAAACTGGAAATCTTTCTGGTCAAGGCGAACCTTTTCCACGCTTTCCGCCGAACGGAAACGAATGTTATTTTTGCGGCCATCGCGTAGGTTTTTAAGCTCAACCTGCATATACGCGCCACCCTTGCCGGGTTGCGTATGCGCGGTTTTCACAACACGCCACAGCCCGCCTTCATATTCAAGGATATTGCCCGGCTTGATTTCAACCGCGTTGATTTTCATGAGATAACTCGCTTAACAGATGGAAAGAGCGGAACGCAGTATATGCGCCACAGGCGGCGGCCTTTAGCCGCGCGGGCCAATTAAGGCAAGCAATGCGTTGAAGGCCTTGACCGCATCGGCGGGTCCATCGGGATGGTTCCAGACCCCGCCTGATACCGCCATGAAATCCGCGCCAGCCTCGATTACAGGACGGGCATTTTCGGGCGTAATGCCGCCGATTGCTACGCACGGAATCTCCGTCACCATCGACCATTTTTCAACGGTGTCGAGTTCGGCTGTGTGCTTGGCTTCTTTGGTGGTTGTCGGAAAGAACGCGCCGAATGCGACATAGTCAGCGCCCGCCTCTGCCGCTTCCATCGCAAGGTGGCGGCTGTTGTGACATGTAACGCCAATCTGCGCTTGCTTACCCAGTTCTGCGCGAGCCTCCGCCGGTTCGCCGTCGCCCTGCCCCAAATGGACGCCGTCAGCATTCAAGCGCTTTGCAAGGCTGATGCTGTCGTTGACGATAAACGCAACGTCATGCGCGGCGCAGATTGCTTGCAATGGTTCAGCCAAAGCAAAGGCGGCGTGCTGGTCTATCTCCTTCACACGGAATTGAAACGCGGCGACCGGGCCAGCAGACAATGCTTCCTCCAAGCGCAAGGGGAACTCGCCGCCGACATCTAGCGGCGAGATTAGATAGAGTTGGCATGCAGGTGTTCTCATAAGCTGGCTAATAGCCACAGTTCATCGCACCGCAAGGCGCAACGCGCTAGGGTACCTAAATGGTTACAAGAAACATTGCCCTAATCGCGCTGATTTCGTTATCCGCGTGCGTGACCACTGCGGGAGCAGAGCAGCCATTAGCGGACGGAAACAACGTGCCGTTGGGCCGCAGCGCCTATGTCGACGGCCCGATCATCCGGCCAATCAAAGTCATTCAGGATAGCCGCTGCCCGATGAATGCACGCTGCATTTGGGCAGGCACGGTCAAGATTGAGGCGATTTGGGTCCGTCCGGGCGATGATCGCAGTATCGAACTCGAATTGGGCAAGCCTGTGCCTTTTGCAGATGGCAGCATCGAGTTGACCGACGTTTCGCCATCGCGAATGGCTGGGGAAAGGTTGAAATTAAAGCCGAAGGATTACCGGTTCTGCTTTCGCTTTATGGGCGGACTATAAAATCAGGCAACCGACGCGGCGTGAATATCCGATATCGCGGCGCCTAAAGATGCGTCGAATTCAGCCTCGGTCATTGGGTGGCGAAGGTCTTCCAACAATGCACGGCTGAAACTGGCGATGATGCCTGCATTCTTGGCAAGTTCAACGCAAGCCTCTGGGCGCTTGAAGCCGCCGGACAAGGCGACCACGCGCAGCACGCGGGGGTGATTGACCAGCGCGTCGAAATGGCCGCACTTTACCGGCAGGCTTAGCTTGAGCATAATCTTTTCGTCGCCGGGCATGGCGTCGAGCGCTTTGGTCATTTCGTCGAGCAAGATGGCGTCGGCTTCGGCGCGTTCTGGGCTCTTGATGTTGATTTCAGGCTCAAGCATCGGAACAAGGCCGCCAGCTAGAACCTGCAGACCGATCTCGATCTGTTGCTTAACGATTGCCGCGATGCCTTCACGATTGGCGAGGTTAATAACCGAGCGTTCCTTCGTGCCAAATACGCCCAGCGCCTTCGACTTTACCAGCAATGCGTCCAATTCCGGCATCGGCTTCATCAGCTGAACGCCATTTGCTTCGTCTTCCAAGCCCTTGTCGATCTTGATAAACGGCACCACGCCTTTTTCAATCAAGGCCGTTGGCGTCGGCTTGCCGTCAACTTGACCGTCCATTGTGCGTTCAAACAGGATCGCGCCGATGACTTTGTCGCCGTGAAACGCGCTCGATCGTATGATACGGCTGCGCATTTCATGAATTAGGCCAAACATTTCCTCGTCATTGCCCCACGAGTTATCGGACACGCCATAACCCGCCAATGCCTTTGGTGTCGAACCGCCGCTTTGATCCAAAGCAGCTATAAAGCCCTGGCCAGCGACGATTTTGGCGGTCATGTCAGCAATGTTCATAAGGGCTCCCGAGGCGATGCATACGTATGTCTTGCGGCGCGCATAGCTGCGGGAGCGCGTAATCGCAAGACCGTCAACCATTGATGTTTACAAAATCTGGAGCGCTTTCACACCGGGAAGGTCTTTACCCTCCATCCATTCAAGGAACGCGCCGCCTGCGGTGGAGATGAAGGTAAAGTCTTGCGTGACGCCAGCGTGCGCCAGTGCCGCAACTGTATCACCGCCGCCTGCGACCGAGACCAAAGAACCTTCTTTGGTCAGCGCCGCTGCGGTCCGCGCAAGCGCCACAGTCGCTGCGTCAAATGGCTCCAGCTCAAAGGCGCCCAGCGGCCCATTCCAGACCAATGTCCGGCAGTTTTTCAACACATCGGCCAGTGCCTCAACCGCAGCGGGGCCGACATCGAGGATCATTTCGTCCGCTGCAACTTCATGGACATTGACGATGCGCACTGGCGGATTAGCCCGGAATTCCTTCGCCACCACGACGTCATAAGGCAGATGTACAATGCAGCCAGCAGCATCGGCGGCGTCAAGAATGGCATTTGCCGTTTCGGCCAGGTCATGTTCGCACAAAGATTTGCCAACATTCACCCCGCGCGCGGCAAGGAAGGTATTCGCCATGCCGCCACCGATGATCAGATGATCGACCTTGGTGACTAAATGATTCAGCACATCGAGTTTTGAAGACACTTTCGCGCCGCCGACAACGGCAGCAACCGGATGTTCAGGCGCGCCCAACGCGGCTTCGAGTGCTTTCAGCTCTGCTTCCATTGACCGACCGGCATAGCATGGCAACACATGCGCCAGCCCCTCGGTCGTCACATGGGCGCGGTGGGCAGCGGAAAAAGCATCGTTGACATAGAGATCACCGTTTGCGGCAACCGCCTTTGCCATCTCTGGATCATTCGCTTCCTCACCCGGCCAGAACCGGCTGTTTTCGAGCAAGGCTATGTCCCCATCAGCCATCATCCCGACTGATTGCGCAACGACGTCACCGTAAATTTCCGGCACAAACATAACTTCGCGGCCTAGCACTTCTTGCAAAGCATCCAGTGTCATCGACACCGACATTTCGCTATGCTTGGCTCCGTTTGGACGTCCAAAATGCGCCGTTAACAAGACTTTGGCACCCTTGGCAGACAATTCCAATACGGTCGGAGCCAGCGCGTGAATGCGGGTCAGATCTGTCACCCGCGCTTCCGCCATTGGGACGTTCAGGTCCACACGCACAAGAACGCGCTTGCCTTTGACGTCACCCAGATCGTCGAGTGTGCGGAATGCCATGACGCCAGCCCCTTCTTACAACAATCCGCCCATGACACCCGCGGTATCGACCATGCGGTTGGAAAAGCCCCATTCATTGTCATACCAGCTGAGCACGCGGACGAGCTTGCCATCGATTACCGAAGTTTCAAGGCTGTCGATGGTCGAACTGTGCGCATCGTGATTGTAATCGATGGAAACGAGGGGCTCGTCGGAATAGGCCAGAACGCCTTTCAGCGGACCTTCTGCAGCCGCCTTCAACAGGGCGTTGACCTCTTCCTTGGTAGTGTCACGCGATGGCTGGAATGTCAGATCTACGACGGACACGTTGGGCGTTGGAACGCGGATTGCGGAACCGTCCAGCTTACCCTTTAGCTCGGGCAAAACCTCTGCAACCGCACGCGCAGCACCCGTTGTCGTGGGGATCATCGACATTGCCGCAGCGCGCGAACGGCGCGGATCTTCGTGGATTTGGTCGAGGATTTTCTGGTCGTTGGTATAGGCGTGGATCGTCGTCATCAGGCCGCGTTCGATACCGATGGCGTCATTCAAGACCTTGGCAAACGGCGCAAGACAGTTCGTGGTGCATGAAGCATTTGAAACGATCTTGTGATCTGACGTCAAAGCGTCATGATTGACGCCGTAAACAACGGTTAGATCGACATTTTTACCGGGAGCAGAGATTAATACGCGCTTTGCACCAGCATCCAGATGTTTTTGGCCGCCTTCGCGGGTTGCGAAAAATCCGGTGCATTCCAGCGCGATGTCGATGCCGTTTGCGGCGTGTGGCAGATTGGCTGGGTCGCGTTCTGCTGTGACGTGAATGCGTTTGCCGTTGATAATCAGATCGTTGCCGTCAACTTCAACTGATCCGAAAAATGCGCCGTGGACGCTATCGCGCTTAAACAGCAAAGCGTTCGATTTGGCATCGGCGAGGTCATTGATCGACACCAGTTCAAGCCCGCAATCGGGGCGTTCGATGATGGCGCGTGCTATATTGCGCCCAATGCGTCCAAATCCGTTGATTGCTACTTTAACGGTCATTTTGTGCTCCTGTCAGGCCAGCTTGGCGATGATTTGCGGGGTTATTTTATCAGCGGTCAGGCCGAAATGGTCGTATAACGCATCGATGGGGCCGGAAGCGCCGAAGCTGTCGATACCAATGCGCAGCCCGCCGCCGACATAGCGCTCCCAACCCATCGTTGTTCCCGCCTCAATCGAGACGCGCAACGCACCTTGGGGGAGGACATCGGATTTATATTCAATGCTTTGAGCATCAAACCTCTCCCAACTTGGCATAGAAACGACGTCCGCGCCAATACCCTGGGTTTCCAAACGATCCGCAACCGAAACAGCGAGTGAAACTTCTGAACCCGTTGCGACCAACACCACCCGCCGCGCGGCATTCGCAGCTCGAAGTCGGTAACCACCCTTAGCGGACCAGTTTTCGCTAATGTCGGTGCGCAATTGCGGCAGATTTTGGCGAGAAAGCGCCAACAGAGACGGCCTGTCGGCGCTTTCAATCGCCAATGCCCAGCATTCCGCTGTTTCAATTGTGTCGCACGGGCGGAAGACATCGAGATTAGGGATCAAACGCAGCGACATGATCTGTTCGATAGGCTGGTGCGTCGGCCCGTCTTCGCCAACGCCGATGCTATCATGCGTCATCACATAGATTGCGCGCGCATTTTGCAGCGCGGAAAGGCGGATGGCGGCGCGGCAATAGTCCGAAAAGATCAGGAAAGTCCCGCCATAAGGAATGATCCCGCCATGCAGCGCCATGCCATTCATCGCGGCAGCCATACCAAATTCGCGAATGCCATAATTGACGTAGCGACCGGAATAGTCATCGCGGTCAAGCGTCGGTGTCGATGGGGTTTTAGTGAAGTTCGATCCTGTTAGGTCAGCCGAACCGCCTAACAGCTCCGACAAAGCCGCCGTTGCGGCAACCAAAGCGATCTCGGATGCTTTGCGCGTTGCGATCTTTTGAGGGGCCGCAATTAGTCCGTCCAGATGCGGTTGCAGCCACGCATTGTCGGCATTCCCAGCCATCGTTGCGGTCAATTCAGCGCCCTTATCCGACTGCGACAGTCGCATGTCCCAGTCGGCCCTTGCAGATGCACCAGCTTCGCCCGTCGTGCGCCACGCGCTCAGGATGTTAGCGGGTATCTCAAAGGCGGGATGCGGCCAATTGATCGCTGCGCGGGTCGCAACAATTTCATCTTCGCCAAGCGGGCTGCCATGCGGCGCTTTTGTGCCCTCTTTATTGGGTGATCCCTTACCGATCAATGTGCGACAAGCGATCAAAGACGGACGATTGTCCTCCAACGAATTCTTTATTGCACGATCGATATCGTTGAAATCATGGCCATCACAACTCTCGACATGCCAGCCACTTGCACGATAACGCGCCGGAATGTCTTCGCTCGTTGACAACGTAGTCGCGCCGTCGATGGTAATCCGGTTGTCGTCCCAAAATACGATCAACCTCCCAAGGCCAAGATGCCCAGCGAGACCAACAGCCTCATGGTTGATCCCTTCCATCAAGCAGCCATCGCCTGCGACAACCCAGGTACGATGATCAACCAGAGCATTGCCGAAACGTGCATTCAAATGCCGTTCGGCAATGGCCATGCCAACCGCCATAGCTAGTCCCTGCCCCAACGGGCCCGTTGTGCATTCAACGCCGGCAAGTTCAAAGTTTTCAGGGTGCCCAGCGCACGGGCTACCAATTTGGCGGAAATTGCGAATGTCTTTGATTGTCGGCGCTTCATAGCCGCTGAGATACAAAGTTGCATAAGCGAGCATCGAGCCGTGCCCCGCCGACAATATGAAACGATCCCGATCTGCCCATTTCGGTGCTTTTGGATCGAATTTCAGATATTTGGAATAGAGCACTGTTGCAACATCCGCCATCCCCATCGGCATACCAGGATGACCGCTATTGGCCGCTTGAACAGCATCCATCGAAAGCGCGCGGATCGCATTGGCCATCTGTTGGAGGGGGACGGTCATGCAATTTTCCTTATTACTGCGTCGTATCGCGGTAGTTGCGACCGGAAAGGACGGGTCAAAACGGTGAGTCGCTGTGCGCGTCCTTTGCGGGGCAAGAGCGTCAGCGTCAAGCCATCCGGCCTCGGCATAGCAATGGAATTTGCCATTCCCTGCAAAGTTGCTACCTTCGGTTTAAAGTTTGGAGCAAAATTATGCCGCAAGACAAGATGATGCAGGCAATAGGTCGTATCGAACACGCACTGATGCGGCTGGAAACAGTCGACCTTAGCGTGCCAAAACCGGCAAGCGCCCCAGCCAATTTACAGCAAAAACATGACCAGCTACGCAAAGAGACGCAGGCTGCGATTAGCGACCTTGATCAGCTGCTTGCGCTGGTAAAGGACTGAATATGGCTGATGTTCGTCTCTCCATCGCTGGCCGTGAATACATCGTTACCTGCAAAGACGGCGAGGAAGACCGGCTTAACGCGCTAGGCAAACTTGTTGACGCCAAAGCGCGCGAAGCCGGTGGTTCGGCTGGTGGCCTGAATGAAAGCCGTCTATTGCTGTTTGCGAGCCTGTTACTCGCTGACCAGGTCTATGACGCTCAGCCTGTTGCCGCCGCCGATGCAGCAATTTTTGGCGCGGGGAATGGCGCCCAAATGGCTGAAGCGCTGGAAAGACTGGCTGAACGGATCGAAAAGCTCGTTCAAGGACTTGAGGATCAGGCCTAGACATACTACATGAGCGTTGGCGGAACTGCCCGGCGCGACCTAGGAGAACATCCCTGAGGCGATAATTTCTTTCCATGGGAGCTGTCCCTGCCCGTGTTACATTGGAAACGATGGGACCCGGTGCATATGGCGCCCACCTGACGTAATGGCGTCAGAGGATATTCCGGGATACGACCCATGGTGGTTCCGCCACTTTTATTTTGAGGGCTAGCGCGCATGTCCGAACGAGATAAGTCTGAATTGCGTGCATTTTATCGAAAGAGACGATCCGACTTCACAGCAGGCCTTGCGGATGCTGAGCGAGCATTGGCATTTAGTGCAGCTCCTGCGGTGCTATTGGATCACTTCAGCGCCGGACGAACGGTCTCGGCCTACATCCCCGTCGGTTCAGAGGCCGATCCGCGCGCGTTGTTGAATTTGGCGCACAACGCGGGCTGCAACACGGCCCTTCCTTTTGTTACAAGCCGCGCATCACCGATGCAGTTTTTGCGCTGGTCTCCGGGTCAACAACTGCAAGCCGGCCCGTTTGGCCTGATGCAGCCGAAAAGCGATGCAGAACCTTGTGATCCGGACGTCGTGTTAACGCCGTTAGTTGCCTATGACCGGAATTTGATGCGTCTTGGGCAAGGTGCAGGCCATTATGATAGGGCTTTAAGCCTACTCGACAGGGCTTTTTTGGTCGGCATAGCGTGGTCAGTCCAAGAAGCACCCTTACTTCCCGCAGACCCTTGGGATATTCCGCTAAACGCTATACTCACCGAAAAAGCCTGGATCGCACGATGAAGAACGAAAATGCCCCTGTTGAACGCCCGACCCTGCGAAAGCCCGCAGGAATGTTCATTATCCTGTGCATGATTGCAGCCTTGGCATGGGCCATCGGCACATTTGACAGCATTATCGGCGGGTTACCCGTCCTGATACAATCTGTGATTTATCTTATCGCAGGGGTCGCATGGATCGCGCCGTTAAAACCACTGTTACGCTGGATGGAAACCGGCAAATGGCGCGAGTGACGGGACTTGAACCCGCGACCTCCGGCGTGACAGGCCGGCGCTCTAACCAACTGAGCTACACCCGCTTAATGCGGTGACGGCGCTACTATAAGCGCCACTGCTAACTGTCAACGCTTCATTCCGTCGTTGCGCAAAATGTCTGCCATGCCCCCCCTGTGCAGGGGCAGCAACCGATTGCATTTGTTCAACGACGCATGACCGAAAACCGTTAACCCAACCTCGAATGGTTACAATCTGTTACAACAAGCCGGACCGTATATCCAAATTTTTCAATGGTATAAACTGGTTAAGGCGATTTGCAGGCTTTAACTAAATTTTGACAGTGTTTTGCGATAACGCTGCACATGTTGAACCAGAACCAAATTTCGAAGCAGACACCAGAACGCTTTTCCGGGCCGCGTGTCGTCGCATATTGCAGCAGCGCGCTGATGGCCATTTTGGCATCAAGTAATGCGCACGCAGCTGGCACTTTGGCCGGAACGGATATTACCAACATTGCAACTGCCTCCTACGAAAGTGGCGGCAGCACAGTTGATATCGATTCCAACCCGGTTGTCATCAAAGTCGATGAATTACTCGACGTTACCGCCGTTAGCGGTGATCCCGGTGATGTAGTCACAGCCAATGGCGCACAAAATGTCGTATCGACATTTCGCATTACCAATACCGGCAACGGCACGGAATCATTCCGAATGACGCCAAACGTCGTTAACGGTGGCGATGACTTTGATCCAGCGCTAGCACAGGTTGTGATCGATGCCAACGGCAACGGTGTCTATGATCCGGGCGTTGATACCGTCTATGTTGCCGGAACAAACGACCCCGCCCTTGCGCCCGACCAAATCATCACTGTCTTCGTCCTGACCAATGTTCCTGCGATCCAAGGCAATGGCGACCGAGCACAAGTGCGCTTGACCGCAGCGGCAACAACGGGAACCGGCGCACCGGGCACAACCTTTGCGGGTGTAGGCCAGGGCGGCGGCAATGCAGTTGTCGGTTCGACTGGCGCAGATGCAGATGCATCCGGCTTTCTGCTGGTGACAGCAGCATCGGTCGCGTTGGTGAAGTCGGCAGTTGTATTGGATCCGTTTGGCGGAACGACCTCGGTTCCCGGCTCAATAATCACCTATTCCTTAATGGCCACAGTGAGCGGCAATGGCTCGCTGAACAATCTGGCCATCACCGACCCGATCCCTGCCAGTTCGCAATATGTGGTTGGTAGCATCACTCTTGGAGGCATCGCGATGACCGACGCCGCCGATGCCGATCAAGGTAATTTTAACGGGTCGCGCGTAAACGTTGCCCTCGGAAATGTTGCTGCCGGGCAGATACGCACCGTCACTTTCAAGGTGAAAGTACAATGAACAGCATGTTAAAACTGTGTTTTTCGATGATTTTACTGGCCGCAAGTAGCGTGCCCGCGATGGCTGCGGCACCCGTTGAGCTGTCCAGCGATATCTTTGTGGAAAAACAGCAGAAACGGCCCGATGGTTCGTTTGCAACCGTTTTGGCAAAGCCGAATATAATCCTTCCAGGCGATCAATTAGTTTTCGTGGTGCGCTATCGCAACGCAGGAAGCAAACCTGCATCCAATTTTTCGGTCACCAACCCGATCCCGGCCGCAATTACATTTAGCGGGACATCGGACGGTGCCGAGCTTGTTTCAATTGATGGCGGGAAAAGCTGGGACAAATTGTCGCAGTTGCGCGTGAAAAATGCAGACGGTTCCAGCCGCACTGCGTTGATGACCGACGTTACTCATTTGAAATGGCAGATGAATCAAACGCTTGCTGCAGGTGATGCGGGCAAGCTGATCTTTCGTGGAGTCGTTAAGTGACTTTGAAAACGCGCCGATTGCCGCGGTGTTCCCGCAATCAAAATGTATGCAACAGGAGAATAAGCATGACCAGTAAGCTTAAACTGCTCGTTGCCTCAGCCGTGATTCCAGCCGTGTTCTTGAACGCGGTGCCTGCTATTGCAGCAGGAACCACGCAGGGCACGTCAGTCCTAAACAACGTCACTGTCGACTTCCAAGTCGGTGGTGTCCCCCAATCTCAGGCAAGCGCGTCAGACACGTTTGTCGTCGACCGTAAAATCCTGTTCAACATCGCTGAAAAGGCGACGACGGGGACAACTTCAGTATTTCCGAGCCAAACATCGCGCGTAACCACATTTTTGCTCACAAACGCGGCAAACGATACGCTCGATTTCACGGTGACACCGGCGAACATCGTCGGCGGAACAGCGGCACATGGCGGAACAGACGCATTCGACGTCACGAGTCTGCTAATCTGCCTTGATGGACCCGTGATTGATGGCGTTTGCGACGCGGCAGCCGCAGCATCGCTTAAGATCGAAGATCTTGTTGCTGATGGTACTGCAACAATCCTGATTTTGGGCAACATCCCTGCAGCTGCAACCAACGGCCAAGTCGCCAACGTATCGGCGACTGCCACTGCGTTGAACAGCAATGGAACTGCTATTCCTGTTACAGGCCCCGGAGGCGCGGGCGCAGTGGCAGCAGATGCGACTGTCAACGGCGCAGGTACTGTTGAAACGATCTTTGCCGATGTGGCGAAATCCGGCAACGGCGGAACTTCGGTCGCACGTGACGGCATTGACGTTGCAACCGACGATTACACGGTTTCGGCGGCTGTCCTTAGCGTGTTCAAATCGAGCCGCATCATCAGCGATGGTGTCAGTACGTCCAACTTTAAAGCGATCCCGGGTGCAGTTGTCGAATACTGCATTTCGGTGGCCAACGCAGCGGGCGCATCGACGGCGACTAATATCTCGGTCCGCGATATTGTTCCGGCCAATCTGACTTACTCGCCCGGCACAATCTTTGTCGACGCGACGGTTACCAGCCCTGGCGCAAGCCAAACCTGTGCTGGCGGAACGGTAGTATCAGACGGAACTGATGCCGATGCAGGCCAGTATAACTCTGGTCTGACCCGCGCTGAGGGCACGTTGTCGACCATCGCCGCGAGCAGCTCGCGTGCGCTGATCTTCCGCGCAGTTATCAACTAAGAATAAGAAGGGGCGATGTCGGGTCCGCCTGGCATCGCCCTTTTTCACTATGAAACTGTTAACCAAATCCCTTATCAAATACGCCGGAGCGTTGGCGGCAGCTATTCAAGTAGCTGCCGCCAGCCTTCCCGCGTTTGCGCAAAGCGCAACGGGCAGTACAACAATCAGCAATACTGCGCAGGCAGAATGGGATAGCGGCGGCCAGCGGCTGTCACGGCCGTCCAACACGGTGGATATTATCGTGGATCGGACGCCTCCGCCTGTGCCAGCAACGCTGCAACTTTTCCATTTCACCGGTGGCGGATCCGGTCAGCCAACGACGTTGCCGGCAACGATGTGCATGGGTTCGTCCGGGCCAAAGCCTGTCGATTTGACAGGTGCGTTTTCGCAATATGCAGCAAACCCCGCCGCGATCATACCGACAACGGCCATTCGCGCGGGCGAACCGCTAATCTTGAAAGTGACTTCTGCGCTCCAAAACATCAGTGCGACAGCGATAGACAGCTTTACAGCCACAATCACGACGCGAAATGGCGATCGTGAGAGCATCACGATGACCGAAACTGCCGTTAACAGCAGTATTTTCCTTGCTGTCATCAATACCGCCGCTACGCCTGCCTCTCCGGTGATTGGCGACTGCGTTTTGACCGTCCGTCCCGGCGATTCATTGTCGTTTGACCTCGGCAATGGCGTTGGCGGCGGCACAATTGCCTCAGGAACTGTCAATATTCTTGTCGATCCCTTTGGCCTAACCTTTGACAGCAGTGATGGCACTCCTGTCTCTGGCACTCGAGTGACTATTGTCGACGCTGCAACCGGCATTCCAGCGCCAGTTTTTGGCGACGATGGCGTATCGACCTTTCCAAACAGCTTAATTACCGGAACAACGGTGACCGATTCCAGCGGTGCAAGCTATTCATTTGATCCAGGATTTTATCGATTCCCGTTCCTGCGCCCGGGTGTTTATCGCTTAGTCTTCACACCGCCAGCGCCATATACAACCCCATCAGTCGCAACGCCCGCTGAAATAGCACTTTTGACGCGACCGGACGGCGGGCAGTTCATTATTGCCCCGGGTTCTTATGGCGGGACAATCACGTTGTCCGATCCAGCGCCTGTGCGCATCGATGTGCCTATGGACCGACCCGGTGGCCAGCTGCAGCTGAGCAAAACGACGTCATCCGTTACAGCGATACCAGGCGACATCGTGCAATACCGTGTCGAAGTACGCAATCCTAATAGCACGCGAGCTAGTGGCCCCGTCACGGTGACTGACATATTGCCAAATGCGATGCGTTTGCGCTTAAATTCAGTGCGTTACAATGGTGCGTTGGTGACACCGACTGTTGCCACCGATGGGACTAGCTTCTCTGTGACTGTGCCCTCGCTGACAGGTGGCCGTTCGGGATTGTTGACCTATTTGGCCGAAGTGCGCACCGATGCACGTCCCGGGAATGCCATCAATCTAGCCTCTGCACGCGATAACCGCGGCGCGGTGAGCGATAACGCTGATTCCACAATCCGCATCGTGCGCGATGGAATCAGCGAGCGGTTCACCATTATCGGTCGTATAACCGATGGCGGATGCGATGTTGATCCGCGCAATGCCAAGGGCATCGCTGGCGTTCGTGTCATGCTGCAGGATGGTACCTATGCCATTACCGATCAGGATGGCCGCTATCATTTCGAAGGGCTCATCCCCGGACTTCACGTCGTTCAAATCGACCCATCAACCTTCCCGCTTGATCAAAAACCGATCGACTGTTCCCGTAACACGCGGAGCGCCGGCAGCGCGATCTCGCGCTTTGTCGAGGGACGCGGCGGCAGCCTGAAACGCGCTGATTTCCGTGCTGTAAAGACCGTAGCCCGCGAAGATACACGCGCCAAAGCTGTGCCTCTACCCCTGGCTTTGACAGATGCACAGGCCGCTGGTTCAGAAACCGATTGGTTTGAAAACCAAGCACCGGGCCTCGGCTTTGTCTTCCCGGCAACCGATTATAACCCCCGCTCACGCTCTACCCGCGTCGTCGTCAAGCATTTGCCGCGCCAAAAGGTTGAACTGCTTGTCAATGGCAAGCCTGTTGATGCGCTGAACTTTGATGGCACGAAAAAAAGCACCGATGGCGAAATGCGGGTTTCGGTATGGCGCGGTGTGATTATTGAGGCCGGCAACAACGCCCTATCTGCCAAAGTCACCGGTGAAGACGGCGCAATCGTCCAAACGCTGGTGCAGAATATCTATGTCGCTGGCGCGCCAATGACGGCACAGTTCTTGAAGGACCAATCGATCTTGCTGGCTGATGGCATTACCCGTCCGCGCATTGCGGTTCGTATGACTGACCGTAACGGCAAACCTATCCAGCACGGCGCAGTTGGCGACTTTAGCGTTACTGATCCTTATCGGCCCGCTGTTGAAGTTGATGCCCAACAAGCAAACCAGCTTTCGGGCCTCGAACGTGCACAGCCGGTATGGCGTGTGCACGGCGATAACGGCATTGCCTATATCGAGCTTGAGCCGACAACTGCCTCTGGCACAGTCGCTGTCTCGTTTAGTTTTCAGGACGGCGAAGTTCGCCGCACACAACGCGTTGAAACCTGGCTTGATCCCGGTGATCGTCCATGGACTGTTGTTGGCTTTGCCGCTGGCACTGTTGGCTTCAACACACTTGACCAAGGCTTAGAAGAGCTGGTTGCAGATGACGACCAACAGAACCTTGATGGCCGTGTCGCGCTTTATGCCAAAGGCCGTGTTAGCGGAAAATGGCTGATGACTTTGGCCTATGATAGCGACAAGAACCAGGACGAAACCCGCTTTGCAGGGATCATCGATCCGCGCCGTTATTACACCGTCTATGCCGACCGCAGCGAACAGCGTTATGACGCCGCATCGGTGCGTCGTCTGTATCTAAAGCTGGAACGTCCTCAGTTTTACGCGCTGTTCGGTGACTATACCACTGGCATCGATGAGCCTGAGCTTGCCCGTTACCAACGCAATTTCAACGGTGTCAAAGCCGAGTATCGCGGAGAGCAAGTGCATGCGCAGGTCTTTGCTGCGGACACACCCTATCGCTACCGCCGCGAAGAAATCCAGGGCACTGGTTTGACCGGTCCGTATGCGTTGACCGCGCGCGATATCTTGCCGAACAGCGAGCGCATCACGTTGGAAACACGCGATCGCCTGCGCTCTGACCGTATTGTCGAACGTCGAGACCTCGTCCGTCACATCGATTATGACATCGACTATCTTGCCGGAACTTTGCGTTTCCGCGAGCCTGTGTTGTCGCGTTCGTCCAGCCTTGATCCCCAATTCATCATCGCTGAATATGAAGTCGATGGCATTGGTCAGCGGGTCAACAATGGCGGTGGCCGTGTGAAATGGCAGTCGAAAGACGAAAAGCTACAAATCGCTGCAACCGCGATTCACGACGAAACCGATACGGACAAAACCAACCTCGTTGGCGCAGACATCCGCTATCGTCCCGGAACCGGAACCGAATTGCGCGCGGAAATCGCCGCAACCGATGGCAAAGCCCGCGCTAGCAGTGCCACTGCCGATGCAGGCACAGCGACAGCTGTTTTGCTTGAGGCGGAGCATCACAGTGCTAAGGTTGACGTGCTTGCCTATTATCGCCGTCAATCCGCACAATTCGGTCTAGGTCAAAACAACCGTTCGGAAACTGGCACAGAGAAAGTTGGCCTCGATGCCCGTTATCGCTTGACTGACAAAGTTTCGGTATCGGCCCTTGGCTATCAAGAAGACTACCTCGAAACCGGAGCGCGTCGCCGTGCCGGATCAGGCGAAATCGAATATCGTAACGACAAAACTTCCCTGCGTGCCGGCATCATTCATGCCGACGACAGATTGGCGGATGGTTCCACTAATCGCTCCACGCTTTTGAAACTGGGCGGATCGCAGAAATTCTTTGACGGCAAGCTGGAACTTGACGCGCAAAGCGAATTTGCAATCGGCGGTGAAGACGAAAGCATCGACTTCCCTGCACGCCACAAAATCGGTGCGCGCTATGCTGTGCGCTCCGATATCCAGCTGATCGGCAGTTACGAGATCGCCAAAGGTGAAAATATCGATGCCCGCACCGCACGGTTCGGCTTTGACATTGCACCTTGGGCTGGCGGTCGCATCCTTGCCAGCGCCAATCAGCAAGAGATAACCGAATATGGGCCGCGCACGTTTGCGGCATATGGTTTGGCACAATCGTTCAAACTGGACGACAAATGGTCAGTCGACTTTACCGTTGACGGCAACAAAACACTCGGCGGATTTGCCCGTGCCGATGTCATCAATCCGCTGCAACCTGTCGCCTCTGGCGGGTTCTTGGGCAGCGATGGTACGTTGACGGAAGATTTCGTCGCGGTGACAGGTGGTGCAAGCTATCATGGTGAGCGTTGGAGCTGGACCGGTCGTGCCGAATGGCGCGATGGCGACACGACGCAGCGTTACGGCCTAACAACCGCAATACTGCGCCAAATCGGCGAAGGCCGAGCAGTTGGCGGAGCGTTAAGCTGGTTCCGTGCAAAGCAGGAAGCAGGCGCAAGCACAACAACGGCGCAGGCCGAGATCAGCTGGGCCCATCGGCCCGCAGACAGCCAGTGGTCGTTTTTGAACAAAACTGAATTCCGCCATGATGCTGTACAAAATGCTGTTGCCGGTTTGCCCGGTCCCATCGGCGGTGCTCCGTTGCTGGTGAACGGCGATGTGAAATCTAGCCGCGTGATCAACAGCCTGTCGGTGAACTACACGCCGATCGACAACAACGATGGTGCGTTTATCGAGCGCGGCGAATACAGCTTTTTCTGGGGCACACGTTACAACACCGATCGCTTTGGCCTTGATGATGTCAAAGGCTGGAGCAATGTGGTTGGCGCTGATCTGAAGTTCGACCTGTCCGACATTGCCGATATCGGTACATCGGGAACAGCGCGCATTGGAACTTCGGGCAAGAATATCTCTTGGTCGGGCGGACCGACGTTGACTGTTACCCCATTCGACAATGCAAACATCACTTTGGGCTATAACATGGTCGGATTTGAAGACCGCGATTTTGAAGAAAGCCGCTACACTCGCAGCGGACCATTCTTGACCTTCAAGCTTAAGTTCGACCAGCAATCACTTGCAGGATTTAAGTTTTAGTCCGCAAATAAGAGAACTGGCGTTTCGACAAATTTCTTGACCGCCTGAACAAAACTCGCGGCATCCCATCCGTCAACAACGCGGTGATCGCAGCTGATTGATAGGTTCATCAGCTTGCGCGCCTCAATGGTGTCGCCAACAAAAACCGGACGTTCGACAATTTTGTTCGGGCCGATGATCGCGACTTCTGGGCGGTTGATGACCGGCGTTGTTGCAATGCCGCCAAGCGGGCCGAGCGATGTGACCGTCAAAGTCGACCCCGAAAGCTCATCGCTTTTCGCAGATCCGTCCCGCGCAGCATTGGCCAGTCGCGTAATTTCATGCGCTAATTGCCAGACATTCATGTCCTGCGCATTGCGCAAAACTGGGACCATCAGCCCGGCTTCGGTCTGTGTTGCCATGCCGAGATGGATAGCACCGTGGCGCGTAACCACGCCCGCTTCATCATCATAGCGCGCGTTAATCATCGGAAATGTTGGGATCGCTTTGCAGATCGCAACAATCAAAAACGGCAACATCGTCAGCTTTGGTCGCGTCCCGCGATTGTCGTTGAGATCGACGCGCATCGCCTCCATCGCGGTTACATCGAATTCCTCAACATAACTGAAATGCGGGATGTTGCGTTTTGATGCAGCCATGTTTTCGGCAATGCGGCGGCGCATGCCGATGACTTTGACAGCTTCGTCTTCGCGTTTGGAAGACGCTCCGGACGGGCGATAACCCTGCCCTGCACCATAGCTGAGATACGCATCGAGATCGCCATGCCGGACATGACCACCGGATGCCTTCACCGATGCGAGGTCTACGCCAAGCGATTTGGCGCGAGCGCGAACGGCCGGGGATGCGGTGGCGTCTGACCTTAAATGTCCCAAATCCGTTTGCGTTGAGATTATCGAAGCACTCTTCTTTTCTTCAACCTTTTCA
>JAYUOS010000004.1:0-2237 GCA_043760725.1 Sphingomonadales bacterium | reverse complement strand
GTTCCCGTCATTTCGGGATAACAAAAACAATGACGGGGTTATCACATGTCAGTTGCGTTCACATTTCCCGGCCAAGGCAGCCAAGCGGTCGGCATGGGTAAATTGCTCACCGAGCAGAGCTCTGTTGCCAAGGCAGTATTCGACGAAGTCGATGAGGCGCTCGGCGAAAAACTTTCCACCATCATGTTTGAAGGCCCTGAAGATGTGCTGACAATGACTGCTAATGCCCAGCCAGCGCTGATGGCCGTGTCGGTCGCACTAATTCGCGTCATGGAATCAAAAGGCTTCACTCTGAAAGACAAGGTTGCCTATGTGGCAGGCCACTCGCTCGGCGAATATTCCGCGCTCGCGGCGGCGGGCACTTTCTCACTGAGCGATACAGCCAAGTTACTGCGCATTCGCGGCAATGCCATGCAAAAGGCCGTTCCGGCGGGCGAGGGCGGCATGGCCGCCATTATAGGTCTGGAAGATGCCGACGTCGCCGCCGCCTGCCTTGAGGCCGCACAGGGCCAAGTCTGCCAGATTGCCAATGATAATGGCGGCGGGCAGTTGGTTATTTCGGGCGCTAAGGCCGCCGTGGAGCGTGCCGCTGCAATCGCAACGGCTAAAGGTGCAAAGCGAGCGATCATGCTCGCCGTCTCCGCACCCTTCCATTCCGCTTTGATGGCACCAGCGGCTGATGCCATGCGCGAAGCATTGGCAAATGTAGCCAAGCACGCGCCTTCCATTCCGGTCCTCTCTAACGTGTCAGTCACGCCGACATCCGATCCACAAGAGATCGCAGACCGCCTTGTCGCCCAAGTCACAGGTCAAGTGCGTTGGCGCGAAAGCGTCGAATGGTTCGCCGCAAATGGCGTTACGTCGCTGGTCGAAATCGGCACTGGCAAGGTTTTAACCGGACTTGCACGCCGCATCTCGAAAGATGTCAGCGGCAGTGCTATCAACTCATTGGAAGATGTTGACGCCTATTTGGCCTCGCTTGCATAATTTAAGGACACTATCATGTTTGATCTCACAGGCCGCAAGGCATTGGTAACGGGCGCAACAGGCGGCATTGGCGAGGAAATCGCCCGCGCACTGCACAAGGCTGGCGCAATTGTCGGCCTGCATGGCACACGCGCCGAAAAGCTGGAATCACTCGCCGCTGAGTTGGGCGAACGCGCCCATATTTTCCCCGCCAATTTAAGCGATCGTGATGCCGTGAAGGCATTGGGCGAAAAGGCGGAAGCCGACCTTGGTGGCATTGATATTCTTGTCAATAATGCTGGTATCACCAAAGACGGCCTGTTCGTACGCATGTCAGATGCTGATTGGGACGCCGTTTTGGAAGTGGATTTAACCTCCGTTTTCCGGCTCACCCGGGAACTAACCCACCCCATGATGCGCCGTCGCTTTGGCCGCATCATCAACATAACATCCATCGTCGGCGTTACGGGCAACCCGGGACAGACGAATTATTGCGCCGCAAAAGCAGGCATGATTGGCTTTTCCAAATCACTGGCGCAAGAAATCGCCTCGCGCAACATCACCGTCAATTGCATCGCGCCCGGCTTCATCGAATCGGCCATGACCGACAAGCTTAATGACAAACAAAAAGAAACAATCATGGGCGCCATCCCGATGCGCCGCATGGGCACGGGCGCAGAAATCGCCGCCGCTGCGGTGTTCCTGGCCTCAAACGAGGCTGCCTATGTCACCGGCCAAACCATTCACGTGAATGGCGGCATGGCGATGATTTGATAAGCGTCATAAAAAGTGAATTGGGCCTACTGAACATAGGTCCAATCATTCCCGCCATTGCCTTGAGCGGGCACTATTTTTGACAGTGGGCCAGTTATCGGTCGATAGACCAGCTTTACGTGCAGTCGCATGGCACCAAATCCTTTGCTTGTCCTCTCTCGAACGTAGTCAACGGTGGATGCTGTTTCATCAACGTTAGAGAGGTTGGCCAGCAGATAGTCCTTTGCACGTTGATCCAGCTCTACATCTGAAAGTGCTCCCATCATGTCATCCTGCGCAACGCCAATCAGAGCTGAGTCTATAGCGGCGGGAACCGACTGCTCAAACATGTCAAAACGTGCATGGTCGTAGGCAATCAAAAGACCAGAGACGACCGGAACTGCCAAAAGGGCCGCGATTACAGCGAAGTTTCCTTGTCGGTCAGCGTGAAAGGCTCTAAACATTTTGATATTCATCGGCTCATTATCCCCAAAAGTAGAAGTAATAGCTACCAAATA
>JAYUOS010000003.1:0-82474 GCA_043760725.1 Sphingomonadales bacterium | reverse complement strand
TCATCACACTCGCCTCATCGGTTAGCACCCGTTGATAGGTGCAGGTCTTGATGAACTTGCCCACCCAAAGCCCTCCCGTAAAGCGCGCATTTTTCTTTGTGGGCAGCGTGTGGTTGGTTCCAATGACTTTATCGCCGTAACTTACATTGGTGCGATGGCCCAAAAATAGCGCGCCGTAATTGGTCATATTATGCAAAAAATAGTCGGGGTCTTTCGTCATCACCTGAACGTGTTCCGACGCGATCTCGTCGGCGATCTGGACCATTTCCTCGTAACTATCGGCAACGATAACCTGACCATAATCGGCCCATGCCTTTGACGCGATCGGGGCAGTTGGCAGGATCGTAAGCTGCCGTTCAATTTCCGCCATTGTTTCGCGCGCGAGCTTTTCCGAATTGGTCAGTAGTATTGCAGGCGAATTGGGGCCGTGTTCTGCTTGGCCGAGCAGATCGGCGGCGCATAATTCACCGTCTACGGTTTCATCAGCAATCACCAGCGTCTCTGTCGGGCCAGCGAGCAAATCGATACCAATGCGTCCGAACAGCTGGCGCTTTGCTTCTGCAACATAGGCATTGCCCGGACCGACAATCATATCAACAGCAGCAATGCTCTGCGTGCCAAGCGCCATAGCGGCCACGGCCTGAACGCCGCCGACGCAGAGAATTTCATCCGCTCCTGCCATGTGCATGGCAACGACAATTGCCGGATTGGGCTTGCCCTCAAACGGCGGGGCGACTGAAATTATCCGCTGCACGCCAGCGACCTTGGCGGTCACAACGCTCATATGTGCGGATGCGACCAGCGGGTATTTTCCACCCGGCACGTAACATCCAACGCTGTTCACCGGCAGATTTCTATGGCCCAGTATAACACCCGGTAAAGTCTCGACCTCGACATCCTTTAAGGCATCGCGCTGGATCTGGGCAAAGCCGCGCACTTGTGCTTGGGCGAAACGAATATCCTCGATGGTTTGCGGTTCAAGCGCAGCATATGCTGCATCAATGTCCGCTTGCGAGAGCCGGAAGTCGGCGGGTGCCCAATTGTCAAATTTCAGTGACCAATCGCGCACCGCGTCATCGCCGCGTTTTTTTATATCAGCGATAATCTCCTCGACCACCTGGCGAACCTGGGCATCGGCCTCAGCAGCGGCGTCCTCGGTGATGCCGGTTTTTAGATAGCGGGCCATTTTACTCTCCTCAGGCGCTTTGAATCAGTTCAAGTTTGGGATAGGCTAACGGAAATGACTTCGAATGCAAAGAGGATAGAATGACACACAATGAAATCCCAGTGTGGGCGCAAGGCCTTTCCGGCAAACATGCGGTCGTTACCGGCGGTAGCAAAGGCCTAGGCCGGGCCATTTGTATCGCATTGGCGCAGGCCGGGGCCAGAGTCATAGCGGTCGCGCGCGACCATTCTGTTTTAGAGGCATTCGCGGCAGGGTATCCTAACATAGAGCCGTGGTCAGCCGATGTGAATGATCCCGCATTCGGCATCGAACTCGCTCAGCGCCGCGTTGATATTTTTGTCAACAACGCTGGCACCAACAACCCGATGCCGATGGTGGATGTGCCGGTTGATGTCCTCGATCAAATGCTTGGCCTCAACGTGCGCGCTGCGTATTTGGCGGCGCAAGGGGCGGTGCGCGCCATGGTGAAAGCCGGAACAGGTGGTGTCATCGTCAATATATCGAGCCAGATGGGGCATGTTGGGTCGCCGGAGCGGACGGTGTATTGCATGACCAAGCACGCGTTGGAGGGGCTGACCAAAGCGATGGCGGTTGAGCTTGCCCCGCACAATATCCGCGTGAATTCTGTCGCGCCGACCTTTATCGAAACGCCGTTGACCGCGCCGATGCTGGCGAAGCCGGAATTCCGGGCCTTTATCGATACGATGATTCCCCTAGGGCGCATCGGCCAGCCCGATGATGTAGCGGCGGCCGTAATGTTTTTATCATCGACCGCTGCTAACATGATCACGGGCACTAGCCTGTTAATCGATGGCGGCTGGACAGCGCGATAAGTTGAACAGGCTGAACCTACAAGTGTGGCGCTTTTGCAACGCGGAATGGCACTATGCATTCGAAGTCACATTTGCCTTGCATTCGCAGTCTTTTTGCAGTCCATCTATGCCATAAAATTATTCCACGACCGTTCAGGGGAAGGTTAGAGCAATGAAAATCTCGAAAATGCGCCTATTGGCTACGACTGCGCCATTGGCAGCAATGCTGCTTAGCACACCGGCATACGCTCAAGAAGAAGCCAGCGATGACGCAGGCATCGAAGAAATCATTGTCACCGCTCAGCGCCGCGAACAAAACTTGCAGGATGTGCCTATCTCTGTGTCGGCGTTTGGCGCAGAGCAAATCGCAGAAAAAGGCCTAACTGACGTATCGCGTCTTGAAGGTCTTGTGCCAGGATTTACTTTCGGACGGTCAGGCGTTGATGCGCGGCCTGCAATCCGCGGCGTCCGCACAGAAAGCGTCGATGTCAACGCTGATACCACGATCGGCATGTTCGTTGATGGCATTTATCAGTCGCGTGCATCGCAAGCGACTTTGGGTTTTATCGATCTGGAGCGCGTTGAAGTGCAGCGCGGCCCGCAAGGCACGCTTTATGGCCGCAATACATTTGGCGGCAACATTTCGATCGTGACGGCCCGCCCGGATTTTTCGGAATATTATGGCGGCGCCGATCTGACAATTGGCGACAATAGCCAGGTTCGGCTAACGGGCTATTTGAATGCGCCGCTGAGCGAAACCGTCGCGCTTCGTGTTGCTGGCGGATATGAGAAATCCAACGGCTTTGTAAAGAATGTCAATCCAGCCGGCGGGAACCTGTTTGATGATGATAACAAGTACATCCGCGGCTCGCTGCGGCTGCAGCCTACCGAAAATCTGACTGCATTATTTAAATTCGACTATGCACGGCGGGGCGGCAATGGCGGCTCAGCATTTGGTTATAAGCTTGTTGGTAGTTATTTTGACGTTCCTACGAACCAGCAATTGTTCAACGCAACGCCGACCTTCCTAAATACGCGCGGCGGCAATCGCGATGGTATTGTGGATACACCACTGGCATCAGATCAGGGTATTCCGCTGTTTGCTGCCGGCGATCCGTATTTGATCAACAATGATTATCGCGGGTCGCTTGATCTGCGCAATACCGGGTGGTCAGCCAATATCGCTTATGATTTTGACGGCGTCACTCTAAAATCCATCACAGGCTATTCGAATTTTAAGACCACGCGGACGCAGGATACTGATTTTTCGAGCAGCCGGATTGGTGCGGATTACCAGTTCACGTCGGCAAAGACATTAAGCCAGGAACTGCAACTTGTCTCAAACGGCAGCGGGCCGCTTGAGTATGTGGTCGGCGCCTATTTCTTCAAAGACAAGCTCAATGGCACCTTCATAAACGAGCAATTCGTGCAGCTAGTGCCTGGCGACACGCGGCCCGCCGCCATTCGGCAGGGCAATGGCTTTTACCAGGAATTTCGCGCGCAGACCGAGTCGCTCGCTGCCTATGCACAGGCGAGCTATGCTATTACGGACAAGTTGAAACTCACCGGAGGCATCCGCTATACACGCGACAAGAAGGACTTCCAATTCGCCAATGCCAATGAGGTGATTCCGTTTGTTGCAGGCGCACCGTTGGCCACCGCGATCACGCTGCGTACAGGCAATATTCCAGCTTCTTCGTTTGGAGTTCAAGGGGCTCCTACCAACTGTACCTATGTGACCACCCCCTTGCCCCAGCCCGGGTTCCGTTGCTTGCCCGCAGATACGACCCGTTTTGTCGGCGCGACATTCAACACCGCAACCTTTAAGAAAGCGACATGGCGCGTTGGGCTCGATTATCAGGTTGCTGATGATAGCTTGCTGTATGCGTCGGCATCCACTGGGTTCAGTTCGGGCGGGTTTAACGGCAGTCAGGCTGCTGCAGCCCTTGGGCGATCAACCTTTGCTCCACAAACTGTAACGGCCTTTGAAATTGGTTCGAAAAACCGGTTTGCGGGGAACAGCGTCCAGCTCAATCTCTCGGCATTTTACAACCGCTATGCCAGTTTGCAGGAACAGCGGCAAATTCCGGTGGGCAATACGACGCTGTCGATTATTGAAAATAGCGGCAAGGCGCGGTCTTATGGAGCAGAGCTTGAGGCAATCTGGAAGCCCGTTGATGCTTTGACGCTTAACGCCAGCTTTGCTTACCTCAATGCACAGTATACCCGCTATGATCAGGTCGCGGCTCCATTTGGTACGTCGATTTTGGTGCCGGACGCGACCGCGCCAGCAACGATCGTTAACGGGGTTACCGTCGCTCCTGCTGGTCAACGGCGCTTGTTCGCGGTTGGTTATGATTGTGGGCTGATACCCGGTACTGGCGGTGCCGGGCAACCGGGCGCAGCATATGGTTGTAATTTGAGTGGAAACAAAATTGCGCATTCACCGGAATATGCAGGCTCAGTTTCAGCGCAATATGATATTGATCTTGGCAACGCTGGAACGCTATCACCTTATGTGCAGGTTAACGTCTCAGGTGCATTCTTTGGCCAGGCGATCAATTCCATTCTTGACCGGCAGGCTTCTTTTGCCAAGGTCGATCTTCGGCTGACTTGGGATTATAATGATCGCTTTTCAATCCAAGGGTTTGTAACCAATTTAACCAACGAAGCTACGGCTACGCGCTTCGTCTATGGCGGAGGCGGCAACCTTCAGGCGAGCTACGCGCCGCCGCGTTTGTGGGGCCTTCGCGGTAGCATCAAATTCTAAGGCTATTCAATTCGTCACGCGAAGGGGCGGGGCTTCGGCTCCGCCCTTTTTTATATCGGCTTAAGCCTTTTTGCGCATATGCTATTTCCCATGTCGCTATCGTTCCGATTTCATGTAAAAAAACGCCTTTGCTAACGCCCGAAATGAAATTATCGCTGCCCTTGAAACTATTGATGGCCGCTTGCGCTGGCTGTCTTCGTGGACCATCCACAACGCCACGCATATCCGGCCCAAACGCGACGGGTTAAAGGTCTGCGCGCACCAATCGATCAACACCCCGTTGATTGGGATGGGCCAGCCGAGCTAGGTTTATTTCGAGCCGGTTTTTGCCGATGAAGTCGCATGGATTATGCGCTGGGCATTTGAATATTTGCAGCAACCCGATGGCAGTTCGGTTTATCTTCGGCTCTAAACGCGTTCAATCACGCAACCCGAACGATCCGATAACCGTTGGGAAGATGGCGCGCTGAAGGGTGGCTATTGGTTGAAACAACCGGCGCTAGGGTTCGAGGCGGCGATTATTGCGACCGCTGCCATAGTACCGGAAGCATGGCAGCATGGCAGCATGGCAGCATGGGAGGCTTTGCAAGAAGATGTCCCCGGCATCGGCCTGATGGTGGTGACATCATCCGAATTGCTAAATTGCGGCTGGTCTGATGCTAGGGCGGCGGGGCGGCGCGGCGGGAGCAGAGAGTGCGTACAGCGCCGGATTACTCGCCGCACGTTGCCCACCGCCAGCCTTGTTACCGTGATAGACGGCAGCCCAAGCGCATTATCTTGGATCGCCGGCGTTCGCGGCAGCCGCGTTTCCCCCTTGGGCGTCGATCGTGCTGGGCAGACCGGTGATTTGCCCGATCTCTAACGCAAATATAGGCTCGATACCCAAGCGATGCTCGATGCTGCGGCTGAGCTGTTTATGTGAATGATCCTTTTGCGGCTAAACCGACTGCACAAACAGACCGGACAGACGACTGCGCCCGACCGAACGCCAGATCATCATTTTATGCTTGCAACGCGGGTGCCATCCAAAGATGGCCTGTTATGTCGCACAACCGTCGCTCTCCAATTCTGGCCAGTCTAGCCGCCGATGCTGAAGTACTTTAATAAAAATGGACTTGTAACGGTTTTGCGCCGGTCACTTGAGCGTTAAACACTCGCACAAGAAGACTGGCGAGATGATCAAGCATAGTGAAGAGTTTAAGCAGGAAGCGGTGCGGATCGCGCTGACCGGTGAATTGTCACGGGCGCGTGTTGCGTCGGATTTTGGGGGCTGGGAAGTCGATGCTGGATAAGCGGGTATCGCAATATCGACCAACGGATCTGGTATCAGCGCCGCAAGCGGATTTAGCCCGCGAGAATGAACGCCTGCGCCTGGAGAACCGTATCCTTAAGGAGGAGAGGGATATCCTAAAAAAGGCTACCCAGTTCTTCGCGAGTCTCGGCAAGTGAAGTTCGCGTTCGTGGCGAGCTGGCGGCATGTGTGGCGGGTGGCGACTTCATCGCGGACGCACCTAACCAAAAGTGGCCGGGTGATATCGCCGACATCTGGACGTCCGAGGGCTTGCTTTACCTCGCCGTCATTCTTGATCTGCACAGCCGCCGTGTTGTCGGTTGGGCTGTCAGCGACCGGATGAAGAAGAATCTGGCGATCAGGGCGCTCGATATGGCTGTGCGCTTACGTAACCCTTCGCTAGGCTACCTGTTCCACTCTGATCGCGGCAGCCAATACTGTGCCTATGATTATCAAAGGAAGCTGCAGGCCTAAGGCCTGCTGCCATCAATGAGTGGCAACGGTAAGTGTTATGATAACACATCTGTTGAGACGTTCTTCAAATCGTTCAAGGCGGAGTTAATCTGGCGGCAAAGCTGGCTGACACGGCGGCAGGCTGAAGCTGCCATCTTCCAATACATCAACGGGTTCTACAACACCCGCAGACGTGATTCATATCTGGGCGGCATAAGCCCCTTGGCTTTCGAGGCTAAGGTGGCATAATGAAAGACAAGTGACCGGAACCAAACCGTTACAAGTCCAACCGGCGAGGGGCTAAATTTATTCCAGGCGCGAAATGGGGGTGGGGGGTCTGGAGCGATTTTTCAAGAAAAGAAATGTAATTACAGATATTCATGTAATCTGCATTGAGAAAAAATAGGCCATTAAAGAGGCCTAAAAGGGCGAAATCCCGACACAAAAAGGCTGTTTTCGCGTTACACCAATGATCGTGCGTGCTCACTTTTCTCAAAAAAGGCAAAATGTATGCATGAAACATTCGTTTAGCAGTGTGTCAGAAATCGCTAAGTCTTCAGACGATGAAATCGCGCTTAGCGGCCCACGAAAGCGGTCGTTCGTTTATCAGGAACCGCGTCGGCTAATGCGTCGCCTTTCCAACGTTAAACGCATATCGACACGACAGTTTGCGAAAATGCGATGTGAGCGGCGCTACTCAATACTTCCCGACAATGTTCAAAAACCATCCGCGGCTTTTGGCCTCCACGTTGGTCAGGTCGTCCGAATAATCGCTGAAGCTGTAACCAATTCCAGCGCGTGCATTATCAGTTATTTCCCGGTAGACGCCTACCACTGCGCCAATGCGATGGTCTTTAGCCTGAGATGTCTTCAGATAGCGGGCCTCGGCCATCACATCCCATTGCTTTACCAAGTGGATATCGCCGCGAAGAATACCAAGATGCGCGCCGGTCTTCAGGAACACGTTGCTTTCGCGTGACAGTGCGACTTCGCCGAAACGATAGCCGTATTTGCCGCCGATGGTCAGCCATTTGGTCAGCTTGTAATTGGCGTCGAGGCTCAGCACTTGATTGCGCTGTTTTGGAGAGGCCGTCGTGCCGCTGCCGCTGATCTGGCCATAGACCGAGGTGTCGCGTAGATAGGTATATTTAAACAGCATATTCAGCCGGTTGTTGTCGACCGGCCGATAAGCAATGCCCAGCACGCCCTCGACAAAGCCTGCGTCCAAAAGGCTGCTCTGATCCGCATCCGAGATAGCAACATTCATCCGGCCCAGCAGCCGCCAGCTGGGATTGACCTCGACGCCCAGCGTGTTGCGCGTCAGCCAGCTGGTCTGGTTGCGGCCCGCGCCTTCCTCGAACCGGGCCTCTAGTGCGCTCGCAAAGCGGATGCCGCCGCCCGAATAACCGACGCTGCCAGTTGCCGCCATGCGGTCGAATGCGCCGCTAAGCTGGTCACTGATCCGGCCATTTTCGAAGGTCGCGGCAAAACTCCAATGGTCTCCGGGGGTGAATTCTAGGCCATAGCTGTGCACCTGTTCGCGCGCTGCTGAACCAAAACCCATGCGTTCCTCGCCATGAACAGACAGGCTGCTGCCAAAGCGTGTGCGCCCGCCGATGGTGAGATTGCCATAGTTGGAGCGGGTGAGGAGCGACGGGCTGTCGAAACTGCGCTCACCGCTTTCGGTCGACAAGCCATAGGTCAGATAGGTTTCGGTGTTCTCGCCCATTTTGCGGGTGACACCCACATTGGCACCAAGACCGCCATCGCCGCCGGATATTTCGCCGTTCAGCGACATGCGGTCGCTAACCTCATAACGCGCTCCGACGCCTGCACGGTTGTTGGCGGCGCGGCCTGCGTCGCGATTAAGGGTGGCCTGTGCAAAGCCAAACACACCCCAGCCCGCCTTGTCATCATGGCCGATTTGTAGCGCAAGATCGTCGCGCGATCCTGAGCCTGTGAAGCCGGGCAGCAGTGTCGATGGCTGCCGGTCTTCATGCCGATAGGCAAGCTTACCGGTTACAAAGCCCAGCGTTTGTTCGATGCCGAGATCGAGCGCATTGCTGCTGCCATAGGTATTGCTGCGCATGGCATCATAACCCGCAGTCACTGTAGTGCCTGAGGTAATGGGTATTGCCGCCTTGCCACCCCAACGATCACCATCGCGCGCAGTCAGTCGGCCCATGCCGGAAAAGCCAGCACCCAGATGTTCGTAATAAGCAGAAAGCTTGCCCGCATCCTTGCCCCCGACAATATCCGACAGCGCCAACGCGCCTTCAGTCTTCCACGATGTCGCGCTTACGCCTGCGGTGCCGGGATTGGCGATGCCGACAAAGTTCAACCCACCATCGATACTGTTTGCCTGATCAAAGCCGGGGCCGTCGCTGCGTGCCACTTCGGCGCGGAGGAAGGTCTCTGCACTATGGCGCAGCAACACATCGCCGCCCCAGATTTTTTGGTCGACAGTGCCAGTCGATTCGCGCTGTGCTGTCAGGCCAAACCGCACGCTATCGCCTAGCCACTGGGTAGCTCGGCCACCATAGGTGTAGCCACCCAGATCGGCGACCGTCGGCGAATATTCATAGCGCGCAACAAGCACGACTTGATTGCCAGAATTGCTACCGTCACGGACCGTGCGGCCATCATTGGCGGTTGAGGCCAGCGGACGGGTGAGCAAAACCCGACCCTGGATATAGTCGATGTCATAATCCTCAAACGGACGGAGATCGCGGCTTTCCAGCACGAGGCCGGACATGCGGTCACGCACTTCAACACGAAGGCGCTCAGAACCTATAGTAAGGTCCTGCCGCTGCAGGAAATATGCCGAACCGCCAGTGCCGCGAAATTCTTCGCGCGCTGGCAGGGTGCCGGGTTCGGAAGCAAAGGCCGTAACACGCGTTTTGCGTTCGCCAAAGCTGGTGACGCCCTTGCTTTGATAATCGCCAAGCGCGCCGTAGAGCCCGCGATCGAGCTGCACCAAATCGGCTCCGGCGGCATCGACAACATAGTTGCCAAGCACAAGCTTGCTGTCGTCATGATCGAGGCGAACGTAGAACCGGCCTTGCGTTGGGGCATCCTCAACCGCCGAGCTGTCATCGCCATAGGTTGGCATAAAATAGGTCGGGTCGAGCCGCCGGAGCAGCTGTGCCGGATCCTTGTCATCCAGATTGCTGAAGACATTGCGGATATCTGTCTCGCCTGTGTCGAGCGATGCAGTGATCCGCGTGCGCGGGCCAATCTGGCCCTTTGTGTAAAAAGCACCACGTGAGTTGGTATAAAGCTGGTCGAATTCGGAATCGCTTCCTGTCGCCAGCGATGCTGGACCGCTAGAGACGTTGCGGCCCAACGTCAGGTCGCCGATGGCGACCGTAAACCAGTCGTTGTGTTTGACATTGATCTTGCGAGCAAAGCTGCTTTTGCCTGCAACCCGATCATCGATTGTCAACGCGATATCATGCTGGCCGTATGGCAGGATAGTGTCGAGCAGGAAGCGACCGTCCTCGCCGGCAACGACGGTGTTACCGCTAAGACTCACCTTTGCTTGCGGGTTGGTCTTGCCGGTGATCGAAACCGCGCCGCCGCGAACTTCGATGTTGCGAATGGCGGTATTGTCGCGGCTAGCTAGTGGCTGGGCTGGGCTTGCGCTTAGCTCCACCGGACGCGTTTCATCGAAACGTCCCCCGGGATCATAGACGCGCAAGACATAAAAGTTCGCCGCTGGATCGCCTTCGACCTGCGCAGGGACGGCGGTCTGATGGGCGTCCAGCGGCAGCACGCGCAGAGGTTGTTGTTCAGGGCTCTCCCCAGCCCTGAACAGACGAATCTCAGCGCGCGCTATGTAAGCATCGTAATTCCACCAACCTCGGAATGTGGCGGTGTCGCTTGTCCGGTCCAGTTGCACATTTAGCATCGGTTGCACCGCACCCGTGTCGATACGGACGGCGATTTCACCAGTATCCGCTGTTGACGGCGCAGGGGCTGCACAGGCCGGGCTGGCCAGTGCGATTGCAATCGCCGAGGCCAGCGGGAGAGTAAGAAGTTTAGTGTTTTTCATGTTAGCGACCCTCTCCACCTGCAGCCTTGGGCGGGCTGGTGGTCCATTCGATGTCCAGTTCGTGCTTTCCTCCTTGATCCTTCCAGCTGGCCGCGATCTGCGCCGCGAGTTGTTCCAGCTTTTCCTTGGCATCGTCGTCACCTGAATAGTTCAGCCGCAGACGCGATGGCCTGGCCTTCAGCGTTTCGATCAACGCTGCCAGCTTAGCCGCCCATTCAGGTTTCAGGCTGTTGCTGCCTTGGGCAAATGCAGTGTCGTTCAGATCGAACGTGACCAGCTCTGCTCCGCGCGCGCCGAAATCGATTTCAACCATCTTGCCGCGCGTTACGCGGACAACCCGTGGGTTTTCTGTGGTCAGGTTATAGCCCGCAGGCAGCGAGTGCGGATCAAGCTTCAGGATGAAGTTCGACCCCATCTGCGCATTGGGCACTGCTGCGCAGGTGATATGGTAGCGGCCATATTGGTCGGCGGTGACAAGCAGGCCGTTGACGGTCGCAACGCGCGCTCCGGCAATGCCCAGTTCGCCATCATCCTGATAGCCATTGCCATTTCGGTCATCGAACACTTTGCCGATGATCTCGCTGCAATCGAACAGCGGGCTGGGGGTGATGCGGACCGTTGCCTGACCCTGGCTGGATAGCACACGACCGCTCAAGGCATCCCGGCCATCGGCCAAGTTGACTTGATCGCCATCGCGCACACCGGCGCCCGGGGTAAGCATTAGGCTGATCGTTACTGACCCGTTGGCAGGGACAACCAAGCTGCGCCAGTTCAGTTCGCGTCCTGTAATTGCTGGCGCACGCGTCGCCGCATTTACGCGGCCAGAATTGGCGACATATTGGAAGCCAGCGGGCATGATGTCGACGACATCGACATTGGTCCGCGTGACCGCCTGCGGATTGCGCACGACAATCGTGTACGGAACCAGCTCGCCAATCGAAGCGCTGCGTTTCGGGCTGGTCTTGTTGACGATCAGCTGCGCGAGCGCATTGGCACGATCAAGCGGGATGTGGTTGTTGATGATATCCGGGTCGCCCGAACCCAGACGGAAGTCATAATAATGGCGAGTGCTTTCGCTTCCCTGCGGTGCATTAATGCCGTCGCCGATGGATTGCGGGTTGGCCAATCCGGTCGGGTCGAACGGTCCAGTTGTCGGCAGAATGATTGTCGAGCGGCCTTGCAGCACATCCGCCGGACTGGTGATAACAAGGCGATAGGCTGTCTCACCCGCCGGGCATTGCGCCGTCCCTGCTGGCACCAGATCAATGCGATAGCGACCATCGCTGCCGGTCAGCTGTCCCTGTTGCGACCCATCCAGGAAACAACCAACCGGCAGGGGGACGCCATTGGCATCCGCCATGATCACCCGAACGCCTTCTATGGGCGTTCGGGCAATGGAATCATAAATCACACCCGATGGATCAATCGGACGATCCAGATCGACCGATACGATACCTGCATTCAGTGTCACACCATCTGTGCGGCCATAAGCAACACCGGTGGTCGGGTGGCGGAAGATTACGCTATAGCCTGATCCAAGCGGCAGATTGCCGATTTGGTAAAAGCCATTGGCATCGGTGCGCGCGGTGGCGACGACAACACCGTTGCGGACGATCTCGACAAGCCAATTTGGTTGGCGAGGATCAGTCGCGCTGCGCGTGCGATCAGCATTTTCGTCCAGATAAACCACGCCGTTCAGCGCAGATACCGAGGGGTGAATGGTCAGCGAGACCGTTTCGGTCACGCATTGCCCGGCGGTGTCGCACACCGTGTAGGTGAAGCTGTCGCTGCCAACATAGCTGTCCACGGGTGTGTAGGTTACAGTGCCGTCAGCGTTGATCGTGACAGTGCCATGTGCAGGCGCAGAGGTAGCAGTGACCGTCAAGCGATCGCCATCCGGCTCGCGATCATTCGCAAGCACGTCGACAGTAACAGGGTTGCCGCGTACCATTGTCGCGCTATCAGCTGCGCCAACCGGTCCAGCATTTGCAACGGTGACTGTAACGGGCATCGTCACGCAGTTGGCGGGGTTCAGGCGTTCGCAGACCATGACATCAAAGCTGTAAGTTCCAGCGGGTGTCGCAGGCGCAACGCTGACCGTTCCGGTCGCGGGATCAAACCCGATGCCGGGCGGCAGTATGCTGCCCGCAGGCAATGTGAGAATTGTGTTTGTCGGTGTTGCAGGATCGGTGTTGACTGTCGCGCCGTTCAGCACATTAAGCACGATGGGCGAACCGGTAGAGCCATTGACACCCGAAACGTTGCTTTCGGCGACCACGATCACTGCCAGCACGTTACTGCCATGTGTTACTTGATCATTGCTGCTCACCCGGTCGAATGAGCCAGCGGGAACAGCGACTGTCGCGGTGTTTGAAACGGCTGCAGCATAGACGCCAACCGGTAAAGCGACGGCCAGATAAGGCAGCGCGCTGGTCAACATCCGCGCCGCTGCGGTGACGCGCACCCATTGGCGCGGAGTTGAGTGGCGGTGCATGATCAGTTTACCGTGCAAGAGTAGCTGATTACTGTGGACTGGCCATTGGGGATCGTCCCCAGAACGATGCCCGCGCCCGTCAAATCCGCAAAGGTGTATGCCCCTGCCGGAACACCGTTGCCCGAAATTGTGACCGGGTTCGATACTGGGCAGGTCAAGCCAATACCGGGCACATCCCTGACCAGCGCACCAGTGGACGCATCAGGGCCATTGTTAGTAATGGTAAGCGTGTAGGTAACGGTTTCACCAGAAAAGACGTCCGTACGCCCGTTCGTCTTGGTGATTGCCAGATCGGTTGAGGGGGCCACCGTTACTGTCGCAATGTTGGTCGCACAGTTGGCAGGATTCAGCCGCTCGCAAATCTGGTACTCAATTGTATAGGTTCCAGCAGGCGTCCCGGCTGGCAGGTCAACCTTGCCGGTGGCCAGATTCAATATTGGCACAGGCGCCCCGGGATTGGTGGGCGTAGCGGGGGTCACTATCGACAGGTTGATCTGAGCCATCGTGACCTGCACACTGTTCAGCATGTCACCTGCAATGACATCAAGCACATCTGCCGCGCCGATCAGGCCATTGAGGCCTGATATGCTGTCAGCATCCGCTGCAATTGCCGCGGCGACCACGGTGATTGTAAGCGTCGCAGTGCGGCAGTTTGAAGGGTTCAACGCCTCGCAGATTGTATAGTCGAAACTATAGAGGCCAGCCGCCGTTCCCGGCGCGACATCAACAGCTCCAGTGGCCGTGTTGAAGGCAAGGCCTGCGGGCACTGTGCTTCCGCTGGCGATTGCCAATATCGCGTTGCTGGTGCTGGCGGGATTGCCGTTTACCGTATTGCCGACAAATGCGTTGATGACAGCCGGAGCACCGCTGGCTCCGTTGACATTACCAACGCTGCCATTGTTGGTGACAATGGCCGATGGCGCGACTTGGATCGTAACCGTGTTGGTCGAACAGCTGGATGGGTTGAGCCGTTCGCAAATTTGGTAGGTGATCGCGTAGCTGCCTGCTGGCGTGTTGGCCGGAACATCGACCATTCCTGTCGCCAAATTCAGCACGGGGACAGGCGCGCCTGGGCTGGCGGGTGTTGCAGGCGTTTGGACTGTGAGGTTGACCTGAGCCAGCGTCAACTGGACAGCATTTAGCGTGTCCCCAGCAATGACATCGACGACACCGGTTGCGCCGGTTGCGCCATTTATACCGGATACACTATCCGGATCGGCCACGATGGGTGCTGCGACGACGGCAACGCTAATCGTCGCGGTTCTGCAGTTGGCGGGATTTAGTGTTTCACAGATCGAATAGTCAAAGCTGTAGGTGCCGGCAGGCGTGCCCGCCGCTACGTCGACACTTCCGGTAGCTGTGTTGAACGAAAGCGCAGCCGGAACGGTGCTGCCGCTTGCTACTGTAAGGATGGCATTGGAAGCACTTGCCGCTACCCCGTTGACCGTATCGCCAGTAAACGCGTTGATAACAGCGGTGGCGCCGGCCAGTCCGTTGACGCTGCCCACGCTGTCGTTGGTTGCGACAATCGACGATGGCGCAACTTCGACCGTCACGATGTTGGTTGAGCAGTTGGCAGGATTGAGCCGTTCGCAGATTTTGTAACCAATGGTGTATGTACCAGCAGGCGTGTTGGCGGGCACGTCGACCAGCCCGGTTGCCAGGTTGATTGCCGGTACAGGCGCGCCAGGGCTGGCGGGGGTCGCGGCAGTTTCCACCGTAAGATTGACTTGGGCAAGCGTGACTTGCACGCCATTGAGCCTATCACCTGCAATCACATCGACGACGCCTGTGGCACCGCTTGCGCCATTGACACCGGACACACTGTCGGGGTCAGCTAGGATAGGTGCGGCAACAACCGTAACGCTAATCGTAGCGGTCTTGCAGTTCGATGGGTTCAGCGTTTCGCAGATGGTGTAATTAAAGCTGTAAGTGCCTGCTGCGGTGCCAGCCGCCACATCGACATTGCCGGTGGTGGTATCAAAACTAAGGCCCGCAGGCACGCTGCTTCCGCCAGCAACGGCCAATGTGGTGTTGCTTGCACTGGCTGCCACCCCATTGAACGTGTCGCCGGTGAAGGCATTGACGACGGCAGTCGCCCCCGTCAGGCCATTGACACTGCCGACATTGTCGTTGGTCGCAGCGATTACGGCCAATATGGTGTCGCTGTCGGTTGCGCTGTTGTTGGTCGTAATGCTGTCGAACGAGCCTGCTGGTGCCGTGACCGTGGCCGTGTTGACCGCTGACGCGGCATGAGCTGCACCCGGGATCAGAAGCGCTGCGTATGGCAGGGTGCTGGACAACAGGCGCAGCATCTTGCGCTTGGCAAGCGGCTTGTTCGATTGGGCAGTGTTTGTGGTAATCAGATTGATCGTCATTTTAGTTCACCTGACAAGAGAAAGAGAGAGTGGCCGATTGGCCGTTGGAAAGACTGCCGAGTGTGATCCCGGCACCGGTAAGGTCTGCGATTGTGAAGGAGCCTGATGGCGTGCCATTTCCGCTAATGGTCACGGGGCTGGATGCAGGGCAGGTCAGGCCGCTGATCGGCGTATCTTTTACATTTGCGCCGTTGGCGGCGTCGGGCCCTTGGTTTGTGACGATAATCGAATAGGTCACTGACGAACCGGTCATGACCGTGTCATTCGGCAGATCGATTTCGCCGTTGAGGCCGGGTGAATTGGTCTTGCGCACCGTCAGGTCCGACGTCGGATCGACAACGACGGTGATGCTGGCAGTCGCACAGCTAGCCGTGTCAGCGGCAGCACAGATCTGATAGTTAAAGGAGTATGATCCGGCAGCCGTACCAGCGGTCACGCTGACGTTACCAGTTGTCGTGTTGAACGCCAGGCCAGCCGGGACAGTGGACCCGGAGGCAACTGACAGGATGGCATTAGCAGCGTTTGCCGCGACCGCGTTGACCGTATCGCCGGTGAAGGCGTTGACGACATTTGCGGCACCGGCGAACCCGTTCACGCCGCTCGCATTGTCGTTGGTGGCAACGACCGGTATCGAAGTCATTGCGACGGTGACAGTGACACCAGCAGTTTTGCAATTCGACGGATTGGCTGCTTCGCAAAGTTGATAGTTAAAGCTGTAGGTTCCGGCTGCGGTACCGGCAGTAACGCTGACATTGCCAGTGGCAGTGTCAAAAGCTAGCCCCGCCGGAACAGTGAAACCTGTTGCAACCGTTAGGATTGCGTTGGTTGAGGTAGCGGCAATGCCATTGATAGTATCGCCTGAGAAAACATTGACGACATTGGCCGCGCCAACGGCACCATTGATGCCAGTTGCACTATCAGGCGTCAGGACGATAGGCGCAATGGGGGCGACGACAGTGACGCTGGCTGTCGCTGTGCGGCAGTTGGCAAGGTTGATGCTTTCGCAAATCTGGTAGTTAAAGCTGTAGGTCGCGGCGGTTGCGCCTGCATTAACGCTGATACTGCCGGTGGCGACATTGAATGTCAGCTGGGCAGGCACAGTCGATCCGCTAGCTACTGAGAGCACTGCGTTGCTATTGCCTGCAGCAACCCCGTTGATTAGGTCATTGCCAAACACATTGACTGCGTTGGCAGTCCCGCCCGCACCGTTGATGATCCCCGAAACACTGTCATTGGCAGCGACAATGGGGTTGAACGATGTCACGGTATCGGTTGCGGTCACACTTGCCGGACCGCCATTGGCTGCCACAGCGTCACTATAGGTTACCGTAATCAGGTTGCCCGCCGCACTGTTCATTGAACCATTGTTGTTTGTGCCAGCAGCAGCACCCGCAGCGGTTGCCAAGCTGCCCGAAAACACGCCGGTGTTGGGCCCCGTTTCGGTCAGCGTCACATTTTCACTCTCACCCGTTGTTGCATTAACGACGGACACGGTGATGGTCTGGATGGTCAACGCATTACTGTTAAGGTCCGCATCGTTTACACTGATTGCCAGCGTGTCCCCAGGTGCCGAGGTTGGTGTGATGCTTAATGTGCCAGTCGTGCCGCCGATGACAGTGCCCGTGGCGGAACGAACCGCTGTGCCGCCGGTCGATGTCAGTGCATCATTATAGGTGACAGTCAGGCTGTTGGCTGCCTGCGTTAACAAAGTGCCATCGTTGTTTGCGCCCGCTGCCGTTCCAAAACTTGTGGGCAAAGTGCCGGTGAATATACCCGTGTTGACGCCTGTTTCTGTCAACGTGACGGTTTCAGATTCGCCAGTTGTGCTATTAACCACACTGACCAGGATCGTTTCGACAATGGTTGAAAGCGAGTTGAGATCGGCATCGGTAACAGACAATGTCAATGCATCGCTCGGCCGGGATGAAGGCGTTATGGTGACGACGCCATTAGCGCCGGTCATAGGCGCATCGCTTCCGACAATGGCAACGAACAATGACGCCTGTGTCTTTCGGCCGAAAGCGTAGGTATCGACAAAGCGGTTGTTGCCAAAGCCGCCACCGCCGGCGTCGAATGTCCCCCATGTATGATACCCCGCTGAAGTGCCGGACGTTGCACCGAGCGGTGTGTTGGACGTGCCGCCAGCGGCTGCACCCAATATGGTGATATCGTCCCAATAGACCTGCGTCGATGCGACGGTTGATGGCGAAGTTGCCTCGTAAACCGTCAAGCCATTCGATGTTCCGCCGCTGGTTTCAACGTCATTGGCGATGAAGTGAAATTCGCCCAAGCGCACCTCGGCGCGTGCCTGATAGGATCCCAGTGGCAGAACGACGCCGCTATTGTTCGTACCGTTCCAGGCAATCGAGTTGAATCCATTTATTGCATTGCCGCTAAGCGTTACGTCACCGGCATCGCCGAAAATGCCGTTTTTGTTGACGTCGATGGCGATTGCATAGGTCGCGTTGCTAACATTGGTTGTGAATTCAAACGTGCCAGTGTCCTGCGCCCCGACAGTAACGCCGGGTGAGATACCAAAATCCTGCCCTGCACTGTCGATAAAACGAAAACCGGTTACAGCAGGCGCCGTGCTGGGCGGTGGATTGGCAACAGCAGGATATTGCAGATAGACCGGAAATTGCGGAACGACAGTATTGCCCGTTACATCGGTTGAATAGCCGGAACGCGGAGCATTTACGCCCTTGTTGTTCGCTGAAATGCCATATCCATTTCCAGCCATATCGTTCAGATCGAGCTGCCAGACATAATTATCTGTGGCCGAACCTCCGGGTGTGAGAACATAATAGTTGGCATCGGTTGACGACGCTTGCGAATAGGCGCCAGTCGAATATTGCCACGACAGCGAGCTTACCCGACCAGTGATCCCGGTTGCGCCTGTTGGATCGGGGTTGATAGTGCTGTTCGCCGTGACAGTAACGTCGAACCGATTGAAATTCGTGCTTGCCCCCGGAACGATCAGGCGAACTTTATACTTACCCGTCATCGTCGTCGTATAGCGATACGGCGTCGTCAGCGGCGCGGCCATGGTGTTAGCGCAGGCGACTTTACCGACAGATGTTGCCGTCGTCCCGGTGGTGAAGGTTGCTTCAATCGTGCCGTTAGGTCTCTCGATGACATAGGACAGAGCCACGTTATCTGCCGTGGCGCATCCAGAGATATTGATGACTTCGCCGACGGTGCGGATGTCCACGATAAGGTCGCGGCTTGATGCGGCACCCGGCGCTGTCGCGTTGGTTTCAACAAAGGGTTGGTTTAATCCTGCGTGGACCGATCCTTCGGCATAAGCGGGGCTGTGTAAGCCCAGGCTGGCAATCGCCAACACCAAGCAAGCGGGAGGGAAGTTCCAGAAAACGACAGCAGGGGAAGCGGTGCCATCCTCAAAGGATGTTGAGCTTCCAACGCAATACATAGCGGGTACAATATGGTTGCGTTTTTGGCACTCGAGCATAGCAGCGTCCCCTGCTGTCTGCGCTTTCAGAATTGAAAACGTGACGCTGCTACTGGCTCAAAAATGGTTAACACAAAATAAAAACGCCGATAAAAAAATGTTATATATCATATGTTTATACTGAGTATAGAAATGCATGATTGTCGTTGTGGGTTGACTTAGTGCTGTTTTTTCACCCCCGGCCTGTAAGTTCTTTCGGCTATCTTGTGAAGATCGCTAACGACAAAGTTCTTCTTCTGAGCACGCTGTTGCGAAAGTTCGGCCAGATCAATTTCGCCTGTTGCTTTGATTCCATAAATGGCCCCGCTGCGCCGCATTACTTGGCCCGATACAGATAGATCTCGCAACTGTATGCGCACTTGCTCGCCTATGCGCAGCGGCAGTTCTGTGGTCAGGCCGAACCCGGTCGCCGAAAAATTGCGGATACGCGCAGGCGCGTGCGCGCCCTGCTCGTTGATAAGCGTAGCTGACATAATGACGGTTACTCGCTGCGCCCTTGCTTTTGTTTCCGGCTCCGCCACCTTAGCAACCCCCTGCATATCCGAGCTATGCAGGGCGCTATTGTAAAATGTTGCCTGTTGGAAATTCGATTAGCGAACATTTACTATCACGGAAATCGATTGCAATTTCAACGCTGAGATGCCAGTATAGCAATCAGAAAATGACGCGCCTCACCTCACATTGGTTTTACGAATGGCAGTCATCATTAAGTTTAATGTTACATTTTAAGCAAATCTACCTAGCTGGAACGAGGGGCGGGACACACGGTAAGTTGTTACCTTCATAGTAAATGTAAATTTATGAAAAAAATCAATCTAAGAAGACATAATCTCAATGCTTTACCAGTATTGCGTGAAATATTGCGTCATGGAAATTTGACCAAAGCTTCTCAAGCAATTGGATTAACTCAGCCCGCACTTAGTAATGTTTTGAAACAGCTGCGGATGGATTTCGATGATATGCTCGTTGTCCGTCAGGGTCAGCGCATGCAGCTGACGCCAAAGGCCCTAGAGCTGATGGCGCCGCTTGATGAAGCTCTTCGCTCGCTTGAAGAATTGCTCGCCCGCGCCGATTTTGATCCTTCAGATTCAACAAGGCGGTTCCGCATAGCCACCACCGACTTCATCATGGCCATGCTTGGCGCGCCGCTTTCGTCGAGCATTGCCAAACTTGCGCCTAATGTCAGTGTGCAGATGCAAGCTGCTCAAAAATCATCGGTGCAGGCCTTGATGGTTGGCAATATCGACATGGTCATCACACCCACGATCTTGCTCAACTCTGGCATTTCCAGTCAAAGCGAAAATGACAGCGTCAATCATGAAACGGTTTTGCGCGAGCCGCTGTCTTGCCTTGCTAGCGCAAACGATGATGAATTTCGCGCAGGGCTGACGCTCGACGAATATCTGGCGCGGCCCCATGCTGGATACATCTTCGGTGAAAATGGTGTGACCAGTATGGAACAAACATATCTGCAACAGCTTGGGCTAAAGCAGAATGACAAGATGCTGGTGGCAAGCTATGCGGCACTGCCGCCTGTGGTGGCTAGCTGCGGCTATCTCGCTTTGGTTCCTTTAAGCATGGCCAAAGCAGCAGCGTCGCTGTTCCCCGTCCAATACGGTTCGCCTCCTTTTGACATGCCAGAGATGGAATATTCCATGGTCTGGCATCTGCGCGAAGAACGGTCCAGTGACATGCAATGGTTGCGCGCGACCATAAAGAAAGCCCTGAACACTGGCTTTGTTCCGCCGAAACTCTACGCACTGGATAAGGCAGCTTGATTTCAGAGGCGACCTGAAACTCTGCGAACGCGGCGCCCAAACTGCGTTTCGTTAAGCGCGGCGGGTGATTACCTTAAAGAAAAATACCGGAACACCGTATAACCGCATCTATCGCCCAACGCTTGACAGGATCCTGATCGCTGCGTTGATGCCACGCCATCGTCCAGTCAATTGCCGGAAATGCTATTGGAGGGCTTACAATTTGAATTGGAAGGGCAGGTATTGCCGCCCTTGCAAGTGTTTCGGGTATAAGGGCTAAGCAACCGCTTGCCGCGACAATCGCAGGCAGGCTTTGGTTACTAGTGCTTAAAATTCTTGTTTTCTGTTCAAGCCCCAGTTCGGTGAGCCTTTGTCGTTCCACCGTATGATAATGTTCCATGTCGATAACGAACGACGCATGAGGGCGTTCCAGATAGTCCTCAACCGAAAGGCCTGCCGCCAGATCTTTATCGTCATTTCGACCAATACAAACCAGCCGTTCCGTCGCAAGCATCTGGCTTGTAATTTCGCGCCTGCCGGTTTCTTTGATCGACAGATTTTCCATCATCATCGTTGAGGTGATGGCGATATCCAATGTGCCTGTCTGCAAATCATCGGCAATAGACGGTGTGATCGCAACGAACTGCAGTTGCAAATTGGGAGCTTCCTTTACCAACAGCGCGGAAAGCGGCCCTGCCATCGTTCCGATAAGATGGTCTACTGTGGCAATTCGCACAGCGCGATTCGCAGATGCAAGATCGAAAGCTTCTCCTTCGATAGCCGTTTCCATATGGTGCAAAGCCAATTCCAACGAGTTCAGAATTTGCTCACCCTTTGCCGTCAACCGCAATGACTGGCCGGATCGTACGAGCAATTCATCGTCGAAATGATCGCGCATCGCCTTTAATACATTGCTGACCGCTGGTTGCGAGAGATTAAGCTGTTCTGCCGCTTTGCTGATGTGTCGCTGCCTAAGCGTCTCCCGGAGGATCGGCAGCGAATTCAGATTAACGGATCTCAAATTTCGTGAAAACGACATGGAACCTCGATTGGGATGTACATACGAAAAACTGGCATTGTAGGTGCAACTTACCCTGAAAGCTGCTTTGATAAAGTACCATAATAGCCAAGCGGTTGAGGAAATAATTTTCTATGATCGCATCAATAACCAGGCGTCGTTATCGATCTGCTTTATATACACCCTTTGTATTCCGAATTTCGGCATAAGCCCTTTCTGTGAAATCTCTGCAGTTGCCACAAGCTAGTGTTCAACAGGGTCGCACCTCCTATAGCTTGTGGCAACACATCATGTTTGATGCGGAGGGAAAATGGTTCATTGCCAATTCGAAGCCCGGAAACCGGTTCGGTTCCACATCCACACAGCGGTTTCGGGAAACTCGGCGAAACCTGACCTAACTTTATCCGCATATCATGATGTCTGCCGTGCAGTGTCGCTCCTTGCACGGACTTGCTTCTGGTCCTTCAGTCGAAATACAGTCCTGTGATCAAATCTGATTGTAGGATGGGGAGACTGGTCCCTTCCAAACCGGCTGAAGGATCAGTTGCTAGACTGGCATCCTTGCTGACCCTTGCTTTAGCAGCGCCTGCTGTTGCCCAAGCCGACCATGCGGCGGATCAAAGACAGCGGCACGCAGCCTTTGCAGCAACTGGTTTACCGCCCGGAGTGAGCATCGACCCATCTACAGGGGTTATATCCGGCGTGGTGAATCGCGCTGCGATCGCTGACGAAAAAATGACGTATGACGCCCAAATTTCTATCCATGATATTAACGGGGCCACAGGGCGATTTTCGATCAAGATCGTCCTGCCAAACAGGGCACCATTGGCTGCCGAAGATCGTGCGTTTGTTAGCCCCGGAATATCGTCAGTTATCTCGGTTCTTGAAAATGACATTGATGGTGACGCTGATGAACTAGCGATTTTATGGGCAAAGTCTGCGCAATCCAACGTCGTTTCGATTGAGGGAAATAGCCTAAAGTACACTGCTGCAGATGTCGCACCAAACGATGACATTATCACCTATGAGATAAGCGATGGTCATGGCGGCAAGGCTGTCGGTCATGTTCGTGTTTCAACTGTCAAATGATCGCCAGTAACAGCAGCAAGCGTCAGTCCACGCTATGCTATCTATTTTGCGCCTCGGCGTTATGCATCCCCTCTGAACTAAATGCCCATGGGGCGTGGTTGGGCAACGGCACGGTTGATTATACAGCAGATACCCAAACGCTTTTACAGGCGCGTGTGGATGCCGGATTGGGTGGCTTTCAAGTCGGAGATTTCATCGAACTGAACGCCAGCTTTCCGGTCATCGTCAATGGCACAGCGTCCGGCCCTGGCGGATTTATTACATTTTATATTCCGCCAGGAACAGAGGTGGCTGGGGCATGGCTGGTGAACGGGGCCGGTAATCCGATATCTGCAAGACCTGCGACCTCGGCGGCCAGTGGCGAAGGGACCAATGGTGGTTGGGGGCCTCAGAACCAGCCGACTTTTACAACTGGCGCGAATGGCTGGAACCCCATCGGCATAACGTTTGCCTGCACCGATGCTTCATTAGGCATCAACTACACTGCGGCAAATTGCGCTTCGGCGATGACACATTTGTACGGCGACACCGGGATATTTTATTCGACGCGTGCCGACACAGCGATGTTTGCCAATGGCTCCAACACCATCTCTTTGACCAACGGTTATCAGACCAATCCGACCAATGCGCAGCCTTGGCCTTCGGTGGGTGGTGGCGGTAACGAACGCGTTCATAACAAATGGGATGCGGTGCAAACCAACGCTTTTGGTTCAACAGGGGTCATCGCAAACGGTTTCAGCACGCTTGAAGAAACTGTGATTAGCAACGGCCGAGGCACAACACCGTGGAATGCAGGCAGTCCCGTCGCCGGTCCGGATTCCGGCAATAAATGGGATCGCTATGCCTCCACTGGCCCGTGGAACAGAATATCGTATAACGGATCTTGCATTGGCGGCTCCGCACTGAACAGAGCAGCTAACGGCATTGGCTCCACGCTGCCCACAAGTCCGGCTATCGCCGCTGTTAACTCACTCAGTGCTTGTTCACCCACGCTTTCCGGCTTCTTTCTCAATGACAGTAGCCGTCTTCCATCAACAGCCAATGCTGTGCGTTTTGCACTCGGCGGGATAACATCCGGGGAAACTCACAACGTCAAAGTGCGGTTAAAGATAACTAACGCATTGGCCTTAGGCGTTGCCAATTTTGAAGGACATGGCGGCGATTCCACTCAAGGCGCAAAGGCGAGCAACGATAACCCGTGGCGGTACTGGATCGGCGCGCCCGCCAATGCACCACTTGCCAACGCAAGATTGCCGATCAAAAAATCGATCGTTGCGATCAATGGGATTGCCTATGCCGGAACCGATATCCCGCCCGGTGCCACTGTGCGATACCGGATCAGCTATGCCAATGGCTATGCGCAGCCGCAGACGAATGTAGCGATCACCGATGTGTTGCCGGCACAAGCAACCGGCGTATCGGGCTATCAGGTTATTAGTGGCCCTAATATCCTCCCGGCAAGTGTTTCAGGCGGAACAATTACCTTCACACCGATATCGTCATTGTTGCCCGGACAAGGAGGAGTGGTTGAGTTTAACGTCACAACCAACGCCGCCGCCGGGCAAACGCTCTCAAACACAGGCAGAATAGCCAGTTCGCAGCTTGTTACTGCCAGAACATCTCTCGCGTCCGCCAATGTCAGCATCCCGCCGCCACTTTCCATTACCAAGGCGAGTGGGGTTTATTCAGACGGATTGAGCAGCGCGAACCCGAAATCTATTCCCGGCGCTTTGGTCGCGTACACTATCGCTGTCACTAACCCGGGCGCGATGGCTCCCGATAACGATAGCGTCATCATAACCGATCCGACACCGCCGGGCCTTATGCTGCATGTTGCTGATATAAGCACAGTCGGCAGCGGCCCCATGACATTTGCCGATGGTTCACCAAGCTCCAATCTCACATATAGCTTTCTGGGCCTCAGCAGCGCCACTGACGACGTTCAGTTCTCAAACAATGGGGGAGTAAGTTGGGGCTATACCCCAACGCCCGATGCTGATGGCGATGACCCGGCCATTACTCACATCAGAATAGCGCCAAAGGGCGTGATGAACCCCAACTCAAGTTTCCAGATGATGCTTAGGTATAGGCTGAATTGAGGCGCGCTGGAAAGCTATCCTTTGAGTATCAAAAAGCGCCAGCTTCATCATTCGCTAATTTTCCGGATGGTCATCACATATTAGAAATACTAGCCGGAATACGACCAATCCTATCGCAGAACAAATACCCACGGCCAGTTCTTTTCTCGGCCTGCCAACGTACACCGGCTTCCACAGTTTGCCTCATGATGGGCGCACTCTTGAGTTCACAGCTTTGAACACTGGTTTCGACGAGGATATCGTGACTTATGCGGCCAGCGATGGCCATGGCGGCGAAGGCATCGGGGAGGCAAAGATCTTTATCGTCAATTGATTGGCTCCGTTGGTGGTCATGACTCGATGCCAAGTTGATGGAAGCATGGCCTGCATCAAGCACGGCAGCTGCACGATAGATGAATGAACGGCAGCCAAAGTCTGATTTTCTCTAAATGCTGGCTGTCGGCACTGTCCAACAGAACGGAACCGTCGGCTCGTCCCAATGAATTGATCGCACCGGTAGTTGAGTGACGCCGCAAGGAAGTCATCGAAATCTATGCTCATCCTCTTGCGCTTCGCAATATGGAGTCATGGTTAATTCTTCAGCGTTAGCTGTTCCAGAGCATCCACTAGCGGAAGCACTTGTATGCCGTTCGGCTTAGCGTAAGCTCTCCCACAGGGATAAATCAACCAGCGCTTTTGGATGCCTAGGTCATCACACGCCGTGTGAAAACCGCGCGCAACTGTCGGTGCACTGGACCGTTTCACCTCAATTGCAATGTCCGGTACGCCACCTCTCACAAGAATAAGGTCAATCTCGGCACCATTAGCAGTGCGGTAGAAATAGGCTTGATAGCTGTCTCCCATGGCATTGATGATGCTTTCGATCACCATCCCTTCAAAGCTCGGGCCAGCGATGGGATGACTGAGTAGCGATTGCAACGTATCTAAGCCAAGCAAGGCATGCAGCAGCCCAGAGTCGCGAATATAGGTTTTGGGACTTTTGACGAGGCGCTTGCCGACATTGGCAAACCAGGGCTGCAAGCGCCGGACCAAACCCATGTCACACAGGATATCCACATAATGGGCAACGGTTGGTGCGGTCACGGCCAAGCTGCTCGCCAGCTGTGCGGTATTGAGGGGCTGGCCCTGAACATGGGCCAGCATCGTCCAGAGTCGTCCAATGGTTGCGGCCGGGAGCCGCGGCGCGAGCAGAGGCAGTTCGCGTTCGAGATAGGTACGGATCAGATCTTTGCGCCTGCGAAAACTCTCCAGATCGTCGGCTGCGGTAAAACTGTCGGGGAAGCCGCCGCGCACCCAAAGTTGACCAAGCGACGCATAGCCCGCCGACTTGGCCTCCAACGCATCGATAGGGCCAAGATCAACATAGGCTACACGGCCAGCCAGTGACTCGGAGGATTGCTGCAAGAGCAAGCGATGCGCCGATCCGAGTAGCAGAAAATGGCCCGCACGTTCACCGGCGCGCCTGCGCTCATCAATCACGCCGCGTAGCGCGGCAAATAGCTCCGGAACGCGCTGCACTTCATCCATGACCACGAGCTTGCCATATTGCGTATCGAGAAAGGCCCGTGGATCACTTAGCAACGCGCGATCAGCTTCGTCCTCGAGATCAAGATAGAGCGCGTCTGCCCCACGATCATCGGCAATGGCGCGCGCCAATGTTGTCTTGCCAATCTGACGCGGTCCTAAAAGGACAACACCCGGCATATGATTGAGGCGCTCGCGGATAAGCTGGTTGAGACGGCGAGGTATCATGTCAGCGGCATAGGATAATATGCCAATTAGTCAAGCAAATCGATATTCATAATTTCGATTAGATTGAATAATGACGCAACTAGGGCTATTATGGCTCGTACAGGCCGCACGTGATACTCCCCTTAGGTAAATTCTTAGCCCAAGCATGCCCATTGAGTTGTCAGAAATGTGTATACATATTTCTGATAAAAATGTGAGCGCCGAATAATGAGAATGCAGGTCGTTCTGTCAAAACAACCTTCGCTATCCAGTTCCAGCGCATCCAGCCGCAGATGCTGAAACCCTCGAAAACGTGCCGTCATCTGGTGCTTTCGCGCGTTTGTGTTAGCCAGCTAACACAAAAAAGTTCGATTCAGGGCAAAATAGGGAAAACGCTAACACAATAATTAGCACAAGACTCAAAATATTCTAATATTATCCATTAAAATCAATAGATCATATATCCAGCTTTCCGTCTCATAACCTGAAGGTCGTAGGTTCAAATCCTACTCCCGCAACCAACAAAATCTTGTAATTGCAATACCCAATTAGAGGCTCGGTCGTCAGATTGAGGCAGTCTTTGTTTAGCAGGTATTCCGGCGGGTCGCCATCGTTGCAAAAAGGTATTGCTGCCAATTCGACATGTCTACCGAAGCCCCTAATAGCTTTTGACCTTATAGCATTTTGCCCGAACTATTCGGCCGCGCGCTATGTCCATTTGCGGAATTTAGACCAGCCGCACGCACGTTCGGGCATGGTGGTGCGAGGTCCCAATGCTGATTTATCCTGACTAGTGTCAATACCGGACACGAATGTCGTGTTTCAACAAGCAGATCGCCGCAGCGTAAGGTGCAGCTATATCTCGCGAAGGAATGGCACCCATTCGGGATACTTCCCATTTTGCTAGTCGGTGGGCGCGTTCGATCGCCTCGATGGGTTCAAGTTGGTTGAGGCGTGCCACACCGCGATGCTATCTATGGGCGGCATGGGCTATGCCAAGGAATATCATGTGGAGCGTCATCTGCGCGAAGTGGTGATCCAGCGCACTGCGCCAGTCAGTCCGCACATGATCCTGAATTTCCTTGCAGAGAAAGTCCTAGACCTGCCAAAGTCCTACTGATGAGCACTGACCCAAACATCGCGCTGAAAATGCGCAGCTGGCTGTTCGCCCCTGGCGATAGCGAACGGAAAATGACCAAAGCGTGTGGCAGCAGCGCTGATATCGCGCTGTTCGACCTTGAAGATGCGGTCACGCCTGGAAACAAGCCGATGGCGCGGCAGATTGTGCATGATTTTTTGAAGGCCAACGCCGCACAGCGAAAGCGGCTGTGGGTGCGGATCAATCCGTTTGATGGCCCGCATACATTGGCTGACCTCGCTGCGATTATGCCCGCCCATCCCGGCGGGATCATGCTGCCCAAAGTCTATGGTCGTGCCGATGTAGAAAAACTCGACCATAGCCTTTCCGCATTGGAGGTCGCCAACGGGATTGAGCAAGGCTCAACGCCTGTCATTGTACTTATCACCGAAACTGCCGAGGCCATGTTCCATACCGGCAGCTATAAAGGCGCGCCGCGTGTCGTTGCGTTGACCTGGGGTGCAGAGGATCTCGCCGATTCAATTGGCGCGAGCTCGAACAAGAATGCCGATGGCAGCTATGGTTTTACCTATGAACTGGCACGCAGCCTGACGGTTTTGGGCGCCGCGACCGCCGGTGTTGCAGCAATCGAGACGATTTCGGCGGATTACAAGGATTTGGACGCATTGCGACAGCGTGCCGAAAAAGTCCGGCGCGATGGCTTTCGCGGAATGCTGGCAATCCATCCGGCGCAGGTCGATGTGATAAACGCAGCGTTCACACCCAGTGCCGAGGAAATTGCTGAAGCACAGGAGATTGTAACCATATTCGATGCCAATCCCGGCGTTGGAGCGATAGGCTATAAGGGCGGCATGCTGGACCGCCCCTATCTGTCGCGCGCGCTGCAACTGCTGGCGCAAGTGGACGCGGCGTGAGCATCAGCATCGATGCGGCGGGGCTTGATCTTGGTCAATATCTAAAGGCGGATGATCGGATCGTATTCGGGCAGGCGTGCGGGGAACCGACCAGCCTGATCGAAGCGATGATGACGCAAGGTAGCGCCATTCGTGGTCTATCCGCCTTCATCGCCACCAGCTTCTCTGGCATTTTTACCCCCGAAACAGCATCGAGTTTTGCCCTGTCCAGCATGGGCGCAATCGGCGCTTTGCGGTCGATGAGCAAAGCGCATGCGCTGAGTATTATCCCGTGTCATGTCGAGCAGGTCGCACCGCTGATTGAGCAAGGTGTTATCGGCTGTGACGTAGCGATGGTGCAAGTCAGCCCTGCCGATGCCAATGGCAATCACAGCTTTGGCCTGATCAGTGATTATGTGCAGGCGGCTGTCGCAAAGGCGCGGGTGGTGCTTGCAGAGGTGAACCCGCAAGTGCCGTTCACCTTTGGCGAGTTGTTGCCTGAGTCGCGCATTGACGTCGCGGTGCACGTTGACCGTCCGCCTGTGCAAGTATCCGCCGCCCTCGTGTCGGCAACTGACGAAGCAATCGCCCGCCATTGCGCCGAGTTCATTGGCGATGGCGCGGTGATCCAAACGGGCGTTGGCGCTGTCCCCGATGCAATCCTGCGCTTGCTGCATGACCGCAAAGATCTGGGCGTCCATTCCGGGATGCTGGGCGACGGGTTGGTTGATCTGGCAGAGGCCGGTGTGTTGACCAATGCGCGTAAGGAAATTGATCCCGGCGTGTCGATCAACGGCGCGCTAATTGGCACAAAACGGCTTTACGATTTTGCCCACCGCAACGCGGCGGTGCGGATGGTGCGCACCGATTATACGCATAATAGTGCAGTGTTAGCTCAGTTGTCGCGGCTGGTGACGATAAATTCGGCGATGGAAGTTGACCTGACCGGCCAGACCAATGCCGAAGCAACAGGCGCGGCCTATATGGGCGGAACAGGCGGTCAGGTGGATTTTGTGCGCGCGGGCGTGCGTTCGGTGAGTGGCCACTCGATTATCGCTTTGCCATCGACGGCAAAGGCCGGGACAATCAGCAAAATTGTCGCGGCGCTATCTGGCCCCGTGACGACTGCGCGCAGCGAAGTGGATATCATCGTCACCGAATTTGGTGCGGCGCAATTGCGCGGGCAGTCGTTGGCGGAACGCGCGCGGCGGCTGGTTGCGATTGCACATCCTGATTTCCGCGAAGAGCTGGAGCGCACAGCGTATATCATTCAAAAACGAGGATTTTGAGCATGTCTGACGCGGTGCTTTATGCGGTTGATACTGACGGCATTGCCATAATCACCATCAACCGCCCCGAGCAGCGGAACTGCCTATCAAAGGAGGTCCGCGCCGGATTGTTTGCTGCATGGGACCGGTTTGAACATGACGCGTCGGCGCGGATCGCGATCCTGACCGGCAGCGGAGAAAAGGCTTTTTGTGCTGGCGGCGATTTAAAGGAAATGGTTGAAACCGGCCTGAAAGTTCCGTCGCGCGATATGTTTCCGGTGCCTTATGAAACGATTAAGCTATCAAAGCCGACGATTGCGGCGGTGAACGGCGTGGCCTTTGCTGGCGGCTGGATGATCGCGCAGGGGTGCGATCTGTGCGTTGCGTCGACGACCGCCAAATTTGCCATTACCGAGGTAAAGGTCGGGCGCGGATCGCCATGGGCAGCACCGCTGATCCACATGATCCCGCAGCGGATATTTATGGAGATTGTGCTGACTGGAAAGCCGATCACCGCTCAACGAGCTTACGAGATCGGGCTGATTAATCGATTGGCGTTGCCCGACAGGTTGATGGCGGCGGCACTGGAACTGGCGCGGGAGGTTATCGAAGGCGCGCCTCTGTCGGTGGCAGCTGCGCGGGAAACGGTGATGCTATCCACCGAAATGGGGCGTGCCGAAGCGCTGAACGCCGCATGGGCGGCACACGAAACAGCATATAACAGCGGCGATGCGCAAGAAGGCCCGCGTGCGTTTTCCGAAAAGCGCAAGCCGGTGTGGTCGGGGCGTTAGGGCCGGTTCGGCGCGTGTTTATTGACCAAAGGCCGCTGGTAAGACGGGTCGCTTAAATCCCGCGCTGAAACCGCGTTCAACCCAATATCAAAGACGTCGGTAAAGGGTGGTGGCAGTGACGGCTGCAAGCAGCTCCATTCGACAATGTTGGTTCGCAACGCAATCTTCCAAAGGCCGTCGCGCGACCGTCGCTATCCACTTTTGGCGCGTTCAGTCGTCAATGCCGAAACCCTCGACTATCTGGAGTTTTCTGGCCCTAATTGCAGTTTGTGATAACGAGCTAACAGAAAAAAGCGCGGTTCAGAGCAAAGTAGCGAACACACGAACACAACAATTACCTCATGGCACAAAAGAAACGACACCGACCCCGCATTTCAGTGGATGCGCGCATTGCTAAAGCAACAATGGTCTATGCCCGTTCATGTGTCTGGTTTTTAGGTGATCGCTTGACGATGCGTAGCAGCCAGACTGCCATCACTTGACTATTCAAACTTAACTGGACCTCGGTTGAGGGATGTTTTACTTCGCGCGTATAGGCCGCATGCAGGGCTCAATTCACCGCATCGCGTGGTCCAAGATAGGCGAAACGGAGCGGCACCCACACACCGAAAGGCGAAGGTGTCCTCATACACCCGCTTCGCCATAGCGTAGTAACGCACCGGCGTGAACAGGGTGTTGATCTCCGCGCTATTCAGGTGCTGCTCGGGCATACAAAGATCGATACCGCCGCGATTGATATTCGTGACTATTGCGCAGCAGCTGTGAAGCCGATGGTCCGACTACGGATGACACAAAAATCCATATATTTCAGGTTGTAAAGTTCCGTAAATACTTGGCCGTATTTAGGAAAAATTAACCACCGTGAGCAATAGCTATCACCGTAAGTGATAACGTAGATAGGGTGGAGTTATACAATGGGCATTCAGGGACATGTTCCTTCGGCGAAGTGTGTCGGGCGCGCACAAAATCAGACTTTTTCCAGACTGATATCAAAAGCCAAATGGCTCGCTGGCGCATCGGCATTGGTTGTAGGCACGTCTGCGATGGCTGCTCCGCCACTGACGATCAACAGCCTTATAAATACTGGGTCCCCAGGTGGCGGCCCCACCGTTGTCGGAAGCGGACTAAACAAACGTGCAATCTGGCTCAACGGAGGTTCAGTCGGCGGACAGACTGTTGATATCGTCGCAACTATTGTGAAATCATCTGCGGGCCTGAACCACACATTCGAAACATTCCTCAACCGTCCAGGCATCAACTCCGTTGGTCTAGACGATATTCAAATCGAATGGCGTCTGTACCGAGCAGGAACACATAACATCACGACAAACACAGGCGGCGTGCCAATTTTGGCCGATGCCCATGTTCAATTTAACGATGTTGATGGTCCAAACTTAGAGAAGCTTTACGTCCAAGTGTGTTCCGGAGATGTCAAATGGATTCGTATTGATGCGGATGCTACAACGGGACGTGCTTTTGGCTCCGTATCGGGCACTGTCGATACATTTACGCTGATTGGCGATAAAAACTATTCGTCACAGCCTGAATCCGGTTTGGAAATATTATATCCAAACACCAGCCGTTTTGAAATGGGCCGGTCAGCAGTGAGTGGCTACCGCATTCAGCTGAATAACCCCACCTACACAGCATTCGATACGTTAGATTATGAATGCGCCGATTTTAGAGCACCTGTAGCCGTCGACGATAGCAAAGAGGGTGTTCCGGGGACACCGACCGTTCTGAACATTTTGAACAATGATTCAACGGCAACGCAAAACAACAATGCGCCGAACAACAACACGCTGGCCGCATCTGAATTTGGTCGCTCGACGGTCAGCCTGATTGCGCCACCGGGTGCAACAGGAACAGTCACTGACGCAAAGGGCGATGTAGTTGGCTTTACGGTTCCCGGCGAGGGAACATGGGCTTATGATGACACCACAGGCGCGCTGACGTTTACGCCTGATCCGTCGTTTAAGGGCTATGCCACTACGATCCAATATACCGTCGATAACGCGCTTGGTGTCGCATCAAATGCTGCCACCGTAACCGTTTGGTATCCTGCAATCGGCGTTACCAAAAGCAGCACATTCAACGACACCAATGCCGACACTTATGGCCAAGTCGGCGAAACCATCGACTATATCTACCAAGTCAAAGCTTATGGTGCAGAGCCCCTGCAAAATGTCTCGATTGCCGAAACAGGCTTCACTGGCGCAGGAACGCTGCCGGTTCCTGTGTATGATTCAGGCGATGCCAACACCGATAGTCTGCTCGATTTAACGGAAACTTGGACGTTCAAGGCAACATACGCGCTGGTCGCTGCCGACTTAACCGCAGGTGCGGTGACCAACAGCGCGACTGGCACTGGCAAAACTGCCGCTGGCACCACTGTGACCGACACATCGGATTCATCCAATCCCAGCGACGGCAATGGCACAGGCACGTCTGGCCCCGGACCCAATAACGGCGATCCGACGCGAACAACCTTGGCGCGAGCGCCTATCGCCGCCACAAATAACAGCCAAACTGGCACGATTTTCGCCAATGCGGGCGTTGCCAATGCTTATAATGTATTGGGCAACGATTCACTAAAGGGCGTTGCCCCTAGCCCGTCGACTGTGACTTTGACTGTGGTAACACCGGCTTCTGATCCCGGTGTTACGCTTGACCCGGCGACCGGGCTTGTTTCGGTTGCCACCGGCACTCCGGCTGGCAACTATACTATCGATTACAAGATTTGTGAAATTGGCAATCCGACCAACTGTGCGACTGCGACAGCCTCAATTGTCGTAACTGCCCCTACGCCGATTGTAGCCGCCACGGACGCGCCTGCTCCGGTTACCAGCACCGCAGGTGGCGCAAATATCATCAATGCGATCACGAACGACCGCCTGAACGGCGTTGCGGTTGCAATCGGCGATGTCAATTTGACGGTCACGATGCCAGCATCAAATCCCGGGGTGACGCTTGACCCCGCTACAGGTTTGGTTTCGGTCGCTCCCGGAACACCGCTTGGCACGTATACAATTGATTATAAGATTTGCGAAAAATCTAACCCAACCAATTGTGCAACCAGCACAGTTACGGTTGTTGTTGGCAGCAATCCAATTGTCGCAAACAATGACAGCGTTCCCGCTGTTAATGGCGCGACGGGTAATCCGACCGCGTTCAACGCCTTTACAAACGACACGCTGAACGGCGCGCCTGTGGTCGCCACCGATATCAACGCCACGGTAACCGCCCCTGCAACACCAAAGTCGCCCGGCGCGCCAGTTCCAGTATTGGATACGGCAACCGGCAATGTCGCGGTTCCTGCTGGCACGCCAGCGGGCAGCTACGCCATCGCGTATGAGATTTGCGAAAAGGCTGATCCAACCAATTGCAAAACCGCAACGATCACCGTTGTTGTTGCTGCCGCCCCGATTGCAGCAACCAATGACAGCGCTGGCCCGGTAACTTCGGCAACCGGCGGCAGCAATCTTGTCAACGCGCTGGCCAACGATACCCTGAACAATGCGCCTGTTGTAATCGCCAACATTAATTTGGCGGTAACAACGCCTGCATCCAATCCCGGTGTGACGCTGGATACGGCAACTGGTCTGGTTTCGGTTGCACCCGGGACGCCTGCCGGCTCCTATATCATCGCGTATGAAATCTGTGAGAAGCTGAACGCGACCAATTGCGCTTTGGCGAATGTGCGGGTCACCGTAAACCCGACACCGATTACTGCAGACGCCGATGCGCCCGCAGCTGTGCCCGGCATCGCTGGTGGTAACGACATTATCAACGCCTTTGCCAATGATACATTGGGCGGTGCGCCGGTTGTTGTCAGTGATATTACCGCAACGATCACCACAGCCGCAGCGCCAAAGAAGCCGGGCGCACCCGTCCCCGTGCTTGATCCAGCCACTGGCTTGGTGGACGTCCCTGCGAATACACCGGCTGGCACCTACACCATCAATTACAAGATTTGTGAAAACACCAATCCACTCAATTGTGCAAATGCCAGCGTTACGGTGATCGTTACCGCGGCCGCTGTGACCGCAGCCAATGACTCCAAAACCGGCGTCAATGGCGTTGCTGGTGATCCAGCTGCGCTGAACCTGTTCACAGGGGACACGATCAACGGCGTTGCCGCAACTCCAAGCAACGCAACACTCAGCGTAGCTTCTGGTTCGACCGTTCCGGCGCAGCTAACCTTCGACCCTGCAATGGGTGTGGTTGGTGTGAAGCCCGGCACGCCTGCCGGAACCTACAGCTTTGATTATCAAATCTGTGAGGCTTTGAACCCGACCAACTGCAAAACTGCCACTGCAAGCGTTACGGTCGATTCGTCGCCCATCGTTGCCACCAACGACAGTGCCACCGGGATCAATGGCGCATCCGGCGCGACAGCCGTCGCCAACGCCTTTACGTCGGACACGATCAACGGCGTTGCCGCATCGCCAACCAACGCAACCGTCTCGGTAAAGGCTGGAACCACTGTTCCTGCGGGCCTCACGTTTGATACCGCCACCGGTTCGGTAGACGTCGCCGCCGGCACGCCTTCGGGGCGCTATGTGATCGATTACACGATCTGCGAGACGCTGAACCCCAGCAACTGCAAAGACGCAAAGATCACAGTTGACGTGATCGCGGCGACTGTTGCTGCGGTCAATGACACCAAGGTTGGCGTCAACGGCGTTGATGGTGATCCAGCTGCGCTCACCCTATTTGCGGGCGATACAATTAATGGTGTTGCCGCAACCCCCACCAACGCGACGCTCAGCGTTGCTCCTGGTTCGACAGTTCCAGCACAGCTGACGTTCAATCCCGTTACCGGCGCTGTGGGTGTTAACCCCGGCACGCCTGCTGGCACCTACAGCTTTGATTATCAAATCTGTGAGACATTGAATCCAACCAACTGCAAAATTGCAACCGCGAGCGTTACGGTTAATCCGTCGCCGATTGTTGCGACAAATGACAGCGCCACCGGCATCAACGGTGCAGCTGGTGCAACCGCTGTTGCCAATGCGTTTACGTCTGACACGGTCAACGGCGTTGCCGCATCGCCAACCAACGCAACCGTTTCGGTAAAGGCTGGAACCTCCGTTCCTGCGGGCCTTATGTTTAACACCGCCACCGGCAGTGTCGATGTCGCTGCTGGCACGCCTGCTGGCAGCTATGTGATCAACTATACCATCTGCGAAACGTTGAATCCCACAAACTGCAAAGATGCGACGATCACCGTCGATGTGATTGCAGCGCCAATTGCGGCAACGCCGGACACACCGCCTGCGGTCAATGGTGGCACTGGCAATCCTGCGGTCACCAATGCGTTCACCAATGACACGCTGAACGGCGTTCCTGTGGTTCCAGCAGCAATTACGGCCACAGTTACAACCCCTGCGTCGAACCCTGGCGTGTTGCTTGATCCTGCGACCGGCAATGTATCGGTTGCCCCGGGCACACCGGCAGGCACTTATACGATCAGCTATCAGATATGCGAAAATCTGAACCCGACCAATTGTGCAACCAGCGCGGTTACGGTTGTTGTTAGCGCCGCTCCTATTGCGGCAACGAACGACGATGCGGGAACTGTTCTAGGCATCGTTGGCGGTTCCAATTTGGTCAACGCGCTGGTCAATGACAGCCTGAATGGTCAACCCGTTGATATTGCTAAGGTCGCACTAACCGTGACAGCTCCGGCGGCTAATCCTGGCGTTACGCTGAATCCGGCGACCGGTATGGTGTCGGTGGCGGCAAATACGCCTGCTGGAACCTACAGCATCGGCTATCAAATCTGTGAGCGGCTGAACCCCACCAATTGCGCGACTGCGACGGTTGCTGTGGTTGTTCAGGCCGCTGCTATCGCCGCCACACCAGACACGCCAGCGCCGGTAAACGGAGCCACGGGCGGTAATGACATCGTCAATGCCTTTACTAACGATGTTCTGAACGGTGTTCCGGTTGTTCCGGCCAACATCACTGCGACAATAACGGCGCCTGCAACACCAGCCAAGCCCGGCGCGCCCGTGCCACTGATGGATCCGGCAACCGGCTTAGTCGATGTACCGGCTGGCACGCCAGCGGGCACATACACAATTGGCTATCAGATTTGTGAAACGTTGAATCCAACCAACTGCGCCAACAGCACCGTAACGGTTGTGGTCCAGCCACCGGCGATCGTTGCCGGCACAGATATACCATCACCAGTGCGTGAAGGCGTTGGCAATCCCAATGCGATCAATGCCTTTACCAATGATACGCTAAACGGCGCAGCGGTTGATCCAGCGGCGATTGTCGCAACGGTGTTGACGCCAGCGTCGAACCCCGGCGTTGTCCTTGATCCGGTAACGGGCAATGTGTCGGTGGCGGCGACTGTTCCAGCTGGAACCTACATAATTGAATATCAAATCTGCGAACGCCTGAACCCGACCAATTGCACCACAGCAACGGTCACAGTCGTGGTAGAATTGCCCGCCAGCGCGGTTGAAGGCACTGTCTTTACCGATAGCGATGGTGACGGCGTTCTTGATCCTAATGAACCCCGCCGTTCCGGATGGATTGTTGAAATTGTTCGTGACGGCGTGATTGTTGGAACTGCAGTAACCGACGCACAGGGCAACTACCGTGTCGAAGGGCTACCAAGCGGCCCCGGCTATGACATTGTGTTCCGCAACCCGGAAAACAATGTGGTCTATGACCGCATCGAAGACGTTACATTGGGTACCAACACTACCGTCATTGATCAGAATCAGCCGATCGATCCGTCGGGCGTATTCTATGACTCGGTAACGCGTCAGCCAATTACCGGTGTTAATGTTCGGTTGGCCGATGTTAACGGCGTGCCATTGCCCGCGATATGCTTTGTTGATCCGTCACAGGCAAATCAAACAACAGGTGCCAGTGGCGAATACCGGTTTGACATTGTGCCGGGCGCTGCACCGCAATGCCCGGCTGGTGAAGCCGTATATCGTATTATCGCAACGCCGCCTGCCGGATATGCGCCGGGATCGACTGTGATCCTGCCGCAAACCGGGCCTTTTGATCCAACAGGTTTGCCTGCGCCGGTTCGGATAAACCCAACCGCGACTGCTCCAACCGGATCAAACCCGCCATTCTATCTCAACTTCCGTCTGGCGACGGGTGACCCCGATGTGATCAATAACCACATCGCGCTCGATCCGTTCCTGACGCGGACGCCGTTGATCGTCACTAAGACAAGCATCAAACGGTCGGCATCGGTTGGCGATCTGGTTCCGTATGAAATTACAGTACGGAACACCGAGAATGTTCAACGTGCTGGTGTCACCATTGTCGACATTCTGCCGCCTGGCTTGAAATATGTCATCGGTACTGCGTCGGTCGATGGAGTTGCCGCTGAACCGGTCAAAACTGATCGCGAACTGGCATGGTCAGGACAAATCATTCCGGCCAATGGCTCGCGCCGTTACAATCTGACCGTGATTGTCGGGGCAGGGGTCACAGGTGGTGAGAAGGTCAATACCGGCGTTGCTGAAACTGCAGCTGGTGCTGAGATCTCTAATCGCGGAACTGCGGTTGTTTCGATCACGGCAAACGCCGTATTCGATTGCTCTGAATTGTTGGGCAAAGTGTTCGAAGACGCCAATCGCAACGGCTATCAAGATGAAAACGAACCCGGCGTTCCCGGAGTCCGTTTGGTCACGGTCAATGGTCAGTTGATAACGACCGATGAATTCGGCCGGTACCACATCGCTTGTGCCGCTGTGCCAGATGCCCGCATCGGTTCAAACTTTGTGTTGAAAGTCGACACACGGACCCTGCCGCTTGGTTGGGATACGACCACCGACAATCCGCGTTCGATCCGCTTGACCCGCGGTAAGTTTGGCGAACTGAACTTTGGTGTCGCACCAAAAGAAACCAGCAGCTTCCCGCCGGGAGACACTCCCGCAAACCGCACAGAGAAGGGGGAGTAAGCGCCATGAAAAAGATTCAGGACGACGCAAAAATGACCAACAAGCAAAACACAAATTGGCTGGCTCGTTCGTCAATGTTGGCAGCAGTTGCTGCAGCGACCCCGGCCGCTGCTTATGCAGACGACGGCGGCGCTTTGGAGGCATCCGGTATGGGGGCTGGCAACATCGCGGTCTCAGCATCCGCGATTGGCCAAATCCACGGTCAAATTGTTTTCGTTCCCGGCACCGGCCAAAACACAGCTAATGCTATGTCGCAGATGACGGCCGTTCCGGTTTTTGCTTCCGCCGATACAGGCCATGCTGTCGCTGCGGCCTCGGTGATCCATAATGTTGAGACAACAACCAAAGCCGGACGGATAATCGTCTTTGTTCCTGGCACAGGATCTTCGCGCGCTGTGCAAACGTCGACACTGGCGATTGCCGCAGCAACCCAGGCACCTAAGATGCTCGGCGTACCCGTTCAAAATGCGGCGGTGGAATCCGCAATTCCGGCGTTGCAACCAGCAGTGCAAATTGCATCTTCGGCATCGGCTACAGCGTATTTGAGCGAGGCGTCGGCGGATCAAGCCAATGCGCTTTCCAATACCAGCGATCCGTTCGATATTCAGTTTCGTGCCGATACCTTGGTTGTCACTCCGGTATTGAACATTGGATTGATCGAATCAGAGCGGACAGCTGCTGCGGGCGAAACTGTGACCTTCTTAGGCTATAGCAACTATCCTGCCTTTATCGAAAAAGGCGAAGTTCGGATATTCCGTGCATCGCAATCCCCCGATGGTGAGCCGGTCGCTGTGGTCGGCGTCGATAACAATGGCTCGGCCAGCTGGGCCGTTCCCGACACTGGCCCAAGCGCGATGTTTTATATCTACCGCGTATATGGCGCGAACAACAAATTTGATGAAACATCACCGCAAGAATTGACGATTGTTGACAAGGAAATGGCTCAGGCTAAGGCCGCTTTGCCGGTAACCCGGCCAAATTTTGGCAATATCGATGAAGCCGCACGCCGGAACATCGAACTTGGCGGAATGATGGCAACTGTCACTGGCGTCGCCGATCCAGCGATTGATGTCGTTCGGGTGTCTGGCCAGTTTGTCCCGGTAAGTGACGATGGCCGTTTTGTCAGTCAACAAATCGTGTCGCGCACCAAAGGCGCGATGGCGGTTTCAATTGATCGCAATGGCAAACAGATCAGACATGTCGATCAAAGCTTTGCGTTGCCAAAAGATGATTGGTTGATTGTCGGCCAAGGCGATTTGACGCTCGGCAAAAGCTATGGCAGCGGCCCCGCCGCAGCAGTAAGCGGCGATAGCTTAGCAGAAGGCAGCTATGCACTTGGACGCGCAGCATTTTATGCCAAGGGCGTGATCGGCGACGACACGCGGGTCACAGCGTCAGTTGATACCGGCGAGACGTTGGTCAAAGATCTGTTTAGCAATCTGGACCGTAAGGATCCACGCCAATTGCTGCGCCGTCTGAACCGCGATCAATATTACCCCACTTATGGCGATAATTCGACTTTAGTCGAGGATGCGCCAACACAGGGTCGCTTTTACTTGCGGGTGAACCAAGACGACAGCCAGATTGTCGTTGGAAATTTCGTAACGCAAGTAAATGGAGCGGAGTTGGCGCAATTGGATCGCGGCCTGTTTGGCGCATTAGCCGATTTCAAGGGGAACGCAGTCACCAGCTTTGGCGAACGCAAAATCCAGATTACAGGCTTTGCATCTGACCCGGGAACCGTTCCTGGACGAGAGGAGTTCCGCGGCACGGGCGGCTCATTATACTTCCTGAAACGTCAGGATGTATCGATCGGTTCAGAGCGGGTTCGCGTTGAAGTGCGCGATCGCGAAACCGGCATAGTGCTTGAAACCCGCGAGCTGCATGCGCAACAGGATTATGATTTCGATCCGTTCCAAGGGCGTTTGATGTTGCTCAAACCTTTGGCATCAACCGTTTCCAATAACGGCGTTGTCCGCGAAGGAAGCTCGACTGGCAACGTTCCTGTTCTGGTCGTGCGCTATGAATATTCGCCGCCAGTTGGCAGCCTAGACGGCTATACCGTTGGTGGCCGGGGAACCGGCTGGTTGGGCGAAACCGTGCGCGTTGGCGTAACCGCGCAAAGCGATACAACCCAGGATGCAGATCAATCGCTAATCGGCGTCGACGTTTTGGTTCGGGCAACAGCCGGAACGTATGTCAAAGCAGAAATTGCAAGAACTCAGGGCGTTGGTTTCGGCCAATCGAACTCGGTTGATGGCGGGCTTAGCTTTACTGACATTGCCAATCCTGGCGCCAGCGTCAAATCTAAAGCTTGGCGAGCCGAGGCTGCGGTGAATTTCGCAGAGCTCGCTGGAAAATCGGGCGATTTGGGCACGGCATCGGCGTATTTTGAGCATTATGATCGCGGGTTCTCGTCCGCTGGACGCCTGACCCCTGCCGAAACGCAACGTTGGGGCGTGGCCGCAGCGATTCCAATCACCGATACCACCAGCATCGCCGCCAAATATGACGAACTGAAATCGGCGGATGCTGGTACTTCGAAAACCGGAACGTTTGACTTTGCACAACGCCTTGGCTCTGTAACCGGCAAATTGGGCCTGCGTTATGAAGACCGCGTTGCAGGCTTGTTGTACAACAGCGTCCAATCCGGCAAACGCACCGATGCTGCAGCCGAACTGGAATATACGCCGACCGGACAGGATTGGTCACTGCACGCATTTGGGCAGGCCACACTGGAGCGCGACGCTAGCCGGACCCGAAACAACCGGGTCGGTGTGGGCGCAAAGGCTGAATTGACTGAAAAGCTGTCGCTTGCCGCTGAAGTATCCGAAGGCGACGGCGGACTGGGCGCGGATGTGCAGTTGAACAGCCGTTTGGGCAACGGAACCGAAGCCTATGTCGGCTATTCTTTGTTTGCCGATCGGACCGACACTGGCCTTGATAGCCAGAACATATTCACGCGGTCAAACAATAGCACATTGACGATTGGAGCGCGGCAACGTTTCTCTGACAGTCTTTCAATCTATGGCGAAAACCGCTCTGGATTTGGCGGCAACGCACCATCATTAACGCGCAGCTTTGGCCTGAAATTTGATCCGTCTGAAAAACTATCGTTCACCGGCTCATTTGAAAATGGCAAGATTGACGATGCGACCACCGGCCTATTTCGCCGGACCGCAGGTAGCGTCGGCGTTGGCTATACAAGCGACGGCGTCCGCATCGGCAGTTCGGTTGAGCTTCGCAAAGAAGATGGCGTTGGCCGTGATCAGACTGTGTGGTTGCTGCGCAATGATTTCAGCTACACCGTCGATCCGAATTGGACCGCTTTGGCCAGATTTAATATGGCAAAGGCAGACAATGACAGCAGCTCTATCCGGGCTGCGGAGTTTACCGATGCACTTGTCGGATTTGCTTATCGCCCGGTCAACAATGAACGGCTGAATGCCTTGGTGCGCTTCAACTATTTTGAAGACCTTGGACCAGCCGGTCAAATCACCGGCTCTGGTCAAATACAAAGTCCAAAGCAAATCAGCAAGATCGCCAGTATCGACCTGAATTATGATCTTAGCGAAAAACTGACGATCGGTGCGAAATATGGCTATCGCGGTGGCAAAGTATCGCTGGGCCGTGTCTCCGATGTATATGTCAGCTCCGACGCGCATCTCGCGGTTTTGCGGGCGGACTATCACGTCAACAAAAAATGGGACGTGATGGCCGAAGGTCGCGCATTGTGGGTCACTGCCGCCGACGACAAACGCTTTGGTGCCTTGGGTGCGATCTATCGCCATCTTGGCAATAATGTGAAGGTCGGCGTTGGCTATTCGCTATCAGATTTCTCCGATGACCTCACTGACCAAAGCTATACCAGCCACGGACCATTTTTGAACATCCTGGGTAAATTTTAAGTCTGCGCCCCGGCGCTTGCCTAAACAGGCAGGCGCCGGGACTCGACGTTTTACCGGGGCCGATGAAACTGACGGCTGGTTGGCGTAACGCTTGGCGCGTGGCAAAGGCTGCGATAGGCCAATCGATTATGACGTGATCTGGCGATATCAATCAATAAGGGCCGGTGCCGAGCTTACCCCCGCATCACTCACACGCTCTGCCCGGTGCAAAGCGAGCAGCCCTTTCAGTGTCCCGATGCACATCACAAGCAACACGAGTGCGAGCGGCAAACCGGATGCAATGGCAGCAGCTTGTAACGACACGAGCCCACCCGAGATCAACAACACCACGCCAATCCCGCCCACGGCGAACAGCCAGAACACTTTCTGTTTCAGGGGTGTGTCCGTCCGTCCGCCGGATGTCATCGTATCGATCACCAGAGTGCCTGAATCCCAGCCGGTGATAAAAAAGATCAGGATAAGGCAGATGGAAACAAACGAGGTAACCTGTGCCCAGGGGAGGGATTCCAAAAGCAAAAAGAGCTGCTTATCTAGCGGCGCCTGCGCAAGTTCGGGCGCGTTGCCCGCAACGATTTGCGCGATGCTGGCGTCTCCAAAAATCGTCAACCAGATGACGCAAAGCAGAGTTGGCGCCATGAGTGAACCCAGCAGGAATTCGCGAACCGTCCGGCCAAGCGAGATGCGCGCCATGAACAGGCCAACAAAGGGCGCCCAACTGATCCACCATGTCCAATAATAGGCTGTCCAGTCGTTATAAAAGCCTGTGTCGGTGCGGCCTACGGGGTTAGAAAGGGCTGGAAAAAGCTGCACATAGGCAACCAAGTTGCGGAAGACATCGCCCAGCAACACAAGCGTCGATCCGGTGGCTAATATGAACGCCATCAAAGCGAGCGCTACCCACATATTCAATTCGCTTAAGATGCGGATGCCCTTGTCGATACCGCCCCTGACCGACAGAAAGGTGACGAACGCCATAATCGCGATCAGCGTGACAATCGCGATGGGCGAGCTTGCAATGCCATAGAGATGCGTGATCCCGGCCATCGCTTGCTGCGCACCAAGGCCCAAGGAAGAAGCAAGGCCAAACAAGGTTGCAAAAACCGCTAGCACGTCGATCACGTCGCCCAAACGCCCCCAGACGCGATTGCCGAACAAGGGGTAAAAGGCGGAGCGAAGCGAGAACGGCATTTTGTAATCATACGAAAAAACTGCGAGCGCCAAGCCAACCACTGCATAGATCGCCCAGGGATGAAGTGACCAGTTATAGGACGTTGCTGCCATTGCTACACGGCGTGCTGCCTCTGCATTTCCGGGTGCTCCGCCCAACGGCGCTGCCGCTCCGCCAGCCATTGACGACATAAAGTGGGTCACCGGTTCACCGACGCCGTAAAAGACAAGGCCGATACCCATGCCAGCGCCAAACAACATGGAAAACCATGACATGCGCGAATATTCCGGGGTTGCCCCTTTGCCGCCAAGTCGGATTTTTCCGAGCGGCGAAACGGCAACGACAACGCAAAACAACAGAAGCAAATTACCAACCGACATCAAAAACCAGTTAAACTGGGATACCGCAGAGGACCGCAGCCACGAAAACAAATCGGCCGATGCCTTGGGTGCGACCAGGCTGAACAGGATGACGGACAGTGCGATAATGGCGCTTGGGAAGAATACTGCCGGATTGATAATCATTCCGCCCCAATTCCGGTTGGACTTGCCATAGTCTCCGAAATCTATCTGCTTTGACCAGTCTGACAAAATTCATCTCCCCAATGGTCAGTGGCTGGCAGTTTTGGTGAGAGCTGTCCAGAGCGAAGGCAGGATCGCACCGAACACCGCAATGCGAGGTTGCATTTCCCACCCTTTAGCAGACGGGTAACGACAGCTGTATCGATCAAGGCCTATCAGCGGAAATTTTCCGGAAGTCGCAATTTATGACTTGCGGCGCCAACCAGAACAATGTCCCAGCGTTGTTTTGTTTTCTCCTTACTCGACTGTCATGGCTTGGAATTCACTCGCCGATTTTCTGCGCCAATCATTGAAAGATAACTATGCCAATCATTCCAAAATCCGCTGCGGATATTGCGGCAATGCCATTTGACTATCTCAAAATCGAATTGGACGGGGTGATCGCGATCGTTACGCTCGACCGTGCGGCCAAGCGTAACGCGCTGGATATCGTCTTTATCGAAGAACTCTACAGCCTGTTTCATGCGATTGAGGGGTCCGAGATCCGCGCGGTGGTCATCGCAGCTGATGGAGAACATTTTTGCGCAGGCCTTGATCTGGTGGAGCATCATCGTGAAAACCGCAGCGCCACCGATTTCATGTTTATTTGCCGACGCTGGCACGCCGCATTCGACCGCATACAGCATTGCGGCGTCCCCGTGATTGGCGCTTTGAAAGGTGCGGTCGTCGGGGGAGGATTGGAACTCGCGTCGTCGTTTCACATACGCGTTGCTGATGAAACCACTTACTTTGCGCTACCAGAAGGACAGCGCGGTATTTTTACCGGCGGCGGCGCAACCGTGCGTGTTGCCCGCATGGTGGGCGAGGCACGAATGGTCGATATGATGCTGACCGGTCGGGTTTATTCCGGTCAAGAGGCTGTATCGGTTGGCCTTTGCCAATATCTTGCAAGCCGCGAGACCTGCCTTCCCAAAGCAATCGAAATCGCAAGGCGCGCCGCCGAAAATCCGCCGCTGTCCAACTTTGCGATCACCTCCGCCATTGGACGGATCGGTAACATGCCCGCGACGGACGGCTTGTTTGCCGAAGCTTTCATTGCTGGCATTACGAATACGCAGGAAGCTTCCAAAGAACGGCTGGCCGCCTTTTCAAACAAGACCGCACCCAAGACTACGAAGACGTGAACGAAATCGCTCGGTCGCTGCATCGCTGAAAAATTGAAAGCCACTAAGCACCGGCGCTGGTTTGCGATTGACCTTAAAGTCAACGTGTCACAGATCAACAAATACTGATAGCTCAGATTAGAAAATAGCATATCCGCGATCTGATCCCGCAATCAGATTGAAGTAGGTCGAAATTCTGACATAGCGCAGCCAGCCAAACGCTGGATGGAATGTATGAAAACGACGGCAAGAGCAGTGGTAATCGGGGGCGGCGTTGTCGGCGTGAGTACGCTTTATCATCTTGCAAAAATGGGCTGGGATGATGTCGTCTTGCTGGAGCGCAAGGAGCTAACTTCTGGGTCTACCTGGCATGCTGCCGGGCTGTTGCCGCTGTTTAACCTCAGCTATTCGGTTGGGAAGCTGCATCAATATTCAGTCGGCCTGTATCAGACGCTAGAAGCAGAGACCGGGCTTCATGCCGGATTCTCGCAAGTCAGCAATATCCGGTTGGCAACGACCAAAGACCGGATGGATGAATATCATTATTATGCAGGGGTGGCGCAAACGATTGGGGTTAATGTCAATTTCCTCACCCCCGATCAGGTCAAAGAAATTTGGCCATTGGCAGACATGGATGGTGTTATCGGCGCCATCCAGCATCCCGATGATGGCTATATCCAGCCTGCCGACCTGACCCAGGCGCTGGCTAAGGGGGCACGGCAGCGCGGGGCGACAATCTATCGCAACACGTCTGTGACCGCGATCACGCAACTACCAAATGGTGAATGGCTGGTCTCAACCGATCAGGGCGATATTACCTGTGAGCATGTGATTTCCTGTTCGGGTAACTTCGCCCGGCAAACAGGGGCGATGGTCGGCTTGGACATTCCGGTGATCCCGGTCGAGCATCAGTATATCGTGACCGAACAACATCCCGCGATTATGGAGCGCAAAAAGGCGGGTCTGCCCGAAATGGGGGTGCTGCGTGAATCCGATGCGAGCTATTATATGCGCGAGGAAGCGGGTGGCTTGCTGCTCGGGCCATATGAAGCGGGCGCGCCGGTATGTTACGTCGATGGCCCAGCGGCGAACAGCGAATATGAATTGTTCCCCGATGCACTTGAACGGCTCGAACCCTATATCCTTGCCGCAATGAAGCGGGTGCCTGCCTTTGGCGAGGTTGGCATCAAGAAAGTCTATAACGGCGCAATCGCCTATACGCCCGACGGGTCGCCCATCGTCGGTCCGGCATGGGGCCTCAAAAACTTCTGGCTCAACGAAGGCCATAGTTTTGGGGTTACCGCCGCAGGGGGCGCGGGTTGGCAATTGGCCCATTGGATTGTGGATGGCGAACCGACCATCGACATGATGGGTGCCGACCCGCGCCGCTTTGGCGATTACGCCGGGCGCGGCTTCCTGATTGAAAAGAACGAAGAAGCCTATGCTAAGGTTTTCACAGTTCATTATCCTGATGAGGAACGAGAAGCGGGGCGGGCTTTGCGGCGCACACCCTGTTACGACCGGATGAAGGATTTAGGCGCGGTGTTTGGCAGCGTGTTTGGCTGGGAACGGCCAAATTGGTTTGCGCCAAAGGGCTATGCGCTGACCGACGCCGATCTCGATAAGCCCGACGTCCTGCTTAATCGCAACCATCCAGCGGTTAGCGACAATGATCCCATCCGGGAAAAATGGTCGTTCCGCCGGTCCAACTATTTCGAAAATGTCGGCAATGAGTGCCTGCACGTTACAAAGCATGTTGGCCTTCAGGATATGAGCGCTTTTGCCAAATGCGAGATATCGGGGCCGGGCGCGGAGGGCTGGCTCGATCAGCTCCTCACCAACGCCGTGCCGAAAAAGGTCGGGCGCGTTTCGCTGTCGTATCTGCTCACCAGCAAAGGCGGCGTGCGCAGCGAATTCACTGTCTATAAAATCGCGCCGCAGCGTTATTATCTTGTGTCCGCAGGAGCCTATGAACGGCATGACCACGACTATCTGAAAAAGGCGATGCCACGCGATGGCTCGGTTAGTTTTGAACGGCTGACAACGGCGATGGGTGTGCTGGTGCTGGCAGGCCCGCGGTCGCGCGACGTGCTGGCAAAACTAACAGATGCTGACCTTGCGACTGAGGCCTTTCCATGGCTGACCGGCAAGAAGATCAGCATTGGCCTTGCTCAGGTCGACGCACTGCGCGTCAATTTCATTGGCGAACTGGGTTGGGAAATTCATCACCCGATCGAAATGCAGAATTACATCTTTGACCGGCTGATGGAGGCAGGGGCAGAATTTGAGATCAAGCCTTTTGGCATCCGCGCGATGACCGCCATGGCCTTGGAAAAGAGCTATAAGTTGATCCCGCGCGAATTGTCGGTGGAATATTCGGCGCATGAAAGCGGGTTGGACCGGTTCATCAGCATGAAGAAGCAGACCTTCCATGGCCGCGATGCCTTGCTGGCGTGGAAGGAAAAGGGCCTGGCCAACCAGCTGGTCACATTGGAAGTGCACGATGTCACAGATGCTGACGCGCGCGGCTCCGAAGCCATTTATCTGGGCGATGAGATTGTCGGCCGCGCCACATCTGGTGGCTATGGTTGGCGGGTTGGCAAATCGTTGGCGCTGGCTATGGTCCGGCCAGATCTCGCGGTCGTTGGTGCCGAGTTTGAGATTGCGATATTGGGCACGCGTCATAAGGCCACGATCGTTGCGGATTCGCCCTTCGATCCGGAAAACCACGCGCTAAGGAGCTAGGACCATGTCACGCTTCGAACCCATATCCGAGCTGCTGAACAAGGACCGCAAGGGCCATACCCTGCCGCGTGAACTTTACGTCAGCAAAGAGGCATTCGACTTCGATAGCGAGGTGATGCTCAAATCCGTCTGGCTCTATGCCTGCACCGCCGCGCATGTGAAGCACCCGGGCGATTATTTTGTCTTCGAACTGGCCGGCAACTCGATCATCATCATACGCGGACGCGACAATGAAATCCGCGCTTTCTGGAACAGCTGTCGCCATCGCGGTTCGAAAATATGCCTCGATCAAAGCGGCCGCGCGCCGCGTCTGATGTGCCCTTATCATCAATGGACCTATGGCCTTGACGGCAAACTCCTCGCCGCTCGCAGCATGGCGGAGGATTTTGACAAGGCGGATCATGGACTGAACCCTGTCGCGCTGGAAAATATCGGCGGCCTGATCTTTATCTGCATGAGCGACAATCCGCCGCCGATTGATCGGGTGAAGACTGAGATCGCTGAGCAAATCGGCATTTATGGCCTCGAAAAGCTAAAGGTCGCCGTGCAGGATGATTACATCGAAGACGCCAATTGGAAGTTGGTGATGGAGAATAATCGCGAATGCTACCACTGCGATGCGGGCCATCCTGAGTTGATCAGCGTGCTTGGCAACACAGGTTTTGGCAAAGATGCTCCGGAGGACGGCGCGTTTGCGGCCAAGCGCGAAGAGTGGAAAGCGCTCGGCATCGACCATGACTTGATCGAGTTTCCGGACGGATGGTGGCATCGCATTGCCCGGCTGGCGCTGGCCAATGGGGCTGTCACCCAGTCGATTGACGGCAAGCTCGCCTGTCAAAAGCTTATCGGTCCGTTCACTGCGCCCGAAACATCCAGCCTTTCGATTTGGACCCAGCCCAATAGCTGGCACCATTTCTGTTGTGATCATGTCATCACATTTTCGCTCACACCTATTGGCCCTGACAAAACTTTGTTGCGGACAAGCTGGTTGGTGCATGAGGATGCCGTCGAAGGTGTCGATTATGATCCCGATCATATTGCGGCATTATGGCGGGCAACCAATACTCAGGATGGCCATTTTTCGATGATCAATCATCAAGGCATAGCAAGCGATGGTTACCAACAAGGCCCTTATGCCGTCGAAGAAAAGTTTGTTGAGGATTTCAAGGATTTTTATGTCGACCGCGCAAAAACTGCATTGAAGGCGGCAATGTGATGACGACACTTCCCACATCAGGCTCGATCAAGATCACAGCGTCTGGCTGGCAGCCAGGAAAGCGCCTTGGTGAGACCAACCTTTCGTTGATCGATGATCCGCGCGGCTATCGTAGTATGATCACAAAAGTCGGACCCGGCCCGTTGGGAGAGATGCACGCACATGATACAATCGAACAAATCTATGTCCTAGAAGGCGATTTTTTCGACGATGACGCAAGCTATGGTCCCGGCGACTTTGTGCTGCGCATGCCCGGCGCGATGCACCGCGCTGGCAGCAAAAGCGGGTGCACAATGTTGATCAACTACGCCCCACTGGTTGAGGGCCGCTGATGACTCGGTTCAGCGCCCTCAGCCTGTTTGCCAAAGCACTTGGCGGACATCAGGATTGGCCGGAACAATGGCCCGATGCAGCACCTAAGCCGGTCTATGATGCGATCATCATCGGTGGTGGTGGCCATGGGCTAGGCGCGGCTTATTATCTCGCCAAAAAATACGGGATCACGAATGTTGCCGTGCTGGAAAAAGGCTGGATCGGCGGCGGCAATACCGGACGCAACACAACGATCATCCGCTCCAACTATCTTTATGACGAAAGCGCGCATCTTTATGATCATGCGGTCAAGCTGTGGGACGGGTTGAGCCAAGAGCTGAATTACAACGTCATGTATTCCAAGCGCGGCGTGATGATGCTCGCGCATAATGTCCATGATGTGCAAAGCTTCAAAAGGCACATTCATGCCAACCGGCTGAACGGTGTCGATAATGAATGGCTAAGCGCGGAAGAGGCCAAAGCTTACTGCCCGCCGCTCAATATCTCCCCCGACGCGCGCCATCCTGTGTTGGGCGCTGCGCTGCAAAGGCGCGGGGGCACGGCAAGGCATGACAGCGTAGCTTGGGGCTATGCGAGGGCAGCAGCGGCTCTTGGTGTCGACATCATCCAGAATTGCGCAGTTACCGGCATAAGGCGCGGCGTAAATGGGGCCGTTGAAGGTGTCGAGACGACGCGCGGCTATATCGCCAGCAAGCGCGTTGGCGTTTCGGCGGCGGGCAATAGCTCGGTTGTGATGCAAATGGCGGGGCTGGATTTCCCGCTGGAAAGCTATCCGCTGCAGGCGCTGGTTTCTGAACCAGTAAAGCCAACATTCCCGTGCGTGGTCATGTCAAACACCGTGCATGCCTATATGAGTCAATCCGACAAAGGCGAGCTGGTAATTGGTGCGGGCACTGATCAATATGTCAGCTACTCGCAACGCGGTGCGCTCCATATTATCGAACACACGCTGGCGGCGATTTGCGAGATTTTCCCGATCTATCGCCGGATGCGGATGCTGCGGACTTGGGGCGGAATTGTTGATGTGACGCCGGATCGTTCACCGATATTGGGCAAGACGCCAGTCGAGGGGCTTTACGTCAATTGCGGATGGGGGACAGGTGGGTTTAAGGCAACGCCGGGTGCGGCTGATTTGCTTGCCTATACAATGGCAAAGGACGAACCGCATCGGATCAACGCGCCCTATAACCTCGACCGGTTCCGGAACGGGCGCTTGATTGACGAAGCCGCCGCCGCCGCAGTCGCACACTAAGGGGGCGCACTGATATGATCCTGATCCACTGCCCTTATTGCGACGAAAGCCGTCCCGAGATTGAATTCGCCAACGCGGGCGAGGCCCATATCGCGCGCCCGGTTGACCCTTCTGGCCAAAGCGATACGGAATGGGAGGGCTATCTGTTCATCCGGGCAAATCCGCGTGGGCGGCACCATGAACGCTGGCGGCATATTCATGGCTGTGGGCGCTTTTTCAACGCTGTGCGCGATACCGTGACAGACAAGTTTGAGACGACTTACAAGGCTGGGGAGCCGCGCCGATGAGTGGCTTTCGTTTGCCAAATGGCGGCCGTGTTGATCGCGGCTGCCAGGTGGCGTTTAGTTTCGATGGCAAAAACTATCAGGGCTTTGCTGGCGACACGCTGGCATCAGCGCTCCTTGCAAATGGCGTCATGCTCTTTGGCCGTTCGTTCAAATATCACCGGCCTCGGGGGTTGCTTGCGGCAGGAAGCGAGGAGCCGAACGCATTGGTTTCTGTGACCCGCGGTTTGGGCCGCTTCACGCCAAATTTGCGCGCGACAGGTGTTGAGGTGCACGAAGGGTTGGCCGCCATCAGTCAGAACCGCTGGCCGTCGCTAAAGCACGATCTTGTGGCAATCAATGACCGACTCGGGATGTTTTTTCCGGCAGGTTTTTATAACAAGACCTTCATGTGGCCGCGTTCCTTTTGGGATAAACTTTATGAACCGGTCATCCGGAGTCTGGCAGGGTTGGGTGACGCGCCGACTGAGGAAGACCCTGACATTTATGCCTCCACCTACGCCCATTGTGACCTATTGATCATTGGCGCGGGGCCAGCGGGAATCGACGCAGCGCTAGAGGCTGGTGCCACAAATAAGCGCGTCATAGTGATTGACGAGCAGGGTGAAGCGGGCGGCGGCGCTCTTGCTGATCCTGCGCTTTGGCCGTGGCTCGAACGCAGCATGAAGGCGCTAAACGATGCACCGAATGTGACGATCCTGACACGAACAACCGCATTCGGATACTATCATGACAATTTCGTCGGTGCGGTGCAACGGCTGACCGATCACTTGCCTGATGGCGGCGATGCTCCGCGCGAAAAACTATGGAGGATAAGAGCCGGCGAAGTCATCTTGGCACAAGGGGCGATCGAACGGCCTTTAGTGTTTGAGGGCAATGATACGCCGGGCGTTATGCTGTCGTCTGCTGCGAAAGTTTATGCCAATCGGTACGGCGTGGCGGTCGGCAAATCGGTCGCGCTGATGGCGTCGCATGATAGTGGTTGGCATGATGTGTTTGCGCTCGTGAAGGCGGGCGTCGCTGTTGCTGCGATTATCGATATGCGAGATGTCGTGGATGCCGGCTTAGTTAAACAGGCGGCGGTATTGGGCATCACCGTAAAGTTGAGCCATAGTGTGATCGGCGTATCGGGTCGGCATGGTGTCAAGGCGATCGAGATAGCCCATAATGACGGCACCGGGATCCGGACCATAAACTGCGACGCTCTGCTGATGGCGGGTGGTTGGACTCCGAGCGTGCATCTTTGGTCGCACAGCAAAGGCAGCCTGAAATGGCGCGATGATCTTGGGGCGTATGTGCCCGATCAACCCAATGAAAATGTCCGCTGCGTCGGCGCCTGTTCGGGCAATTGGGATTTCGGCCCAGGTGCTGTGATCGATGTTCTGCCCACGCCCATGAACCAAGCGCGGATTAAGGCATTCGTCGATTTCCAAAATGATGTAACCGCCAAGGACATCAAGCTTGCGGTGCGCGAAGGCTTCCGCTCGATTGAACACATTAAACGCTACACGACCAACGGGATGGCGACCGATCAGGGAAAGACGTCAAACCTCAATGGCTTGCAGATTGCAGCGACTGCCTTAGCAAAGCCGGTAACCGATATTGGGCTCACCAGATTTCGGCCACCTTATACGCCGCAAACGTTCGGTGCGCTGGCGGGGCATGCCAAGGGCGCTTTGTTTCAACCGATGCGAACGACCAATATCGATGGCTGGGCCGAAGAACACGGCGCTATGTTCGAACTGGTCGCGCAGTGGCGGCGGGCGCGCTACTTCCCCAATGCCGGTGAGGATATGCACGCGGCGGTCAACCGCGAATGCGTGGCTGCGCGGAACAGCGTCGGCATTTTCGATGCCTCGACACTGGGCAAGATCGAAGTCGTTGGGCCCGATGCCGCAGAATTCCTCAACCGCATGTACACCAATCCGTGGAAGGCGCTGGAGCCAGGAAGGTGCCGCTACGGGCTACTCCTTAAAGAAGACGGCTTCATCACCGATGACGGTGTCTCAGCGCGGCTGGCACCCGACCGCTTCCACCTGACGACAACAACCGGCGGCGCGGCGCGTGTGTTGAATATGATGGAGGATTATCTCCAGACCGAATGGCCTGATCTGAACGTATGGCTGACCAGCACAACTGAGCAATATGCGGTGATCGCGTTGCAAGGGCCGAACGCGCGCAAAGTGTTGGAGCCTTTGGTTGAAGGCATTGATCTTTCCGCGGGGGCATTTCCGCATATGGCGATCCGCCAAGGGACGATTTGCGGCATCCCAACGCGCCTTTTCCGCGTTAGCTTCACCGGCGAACTTGGCTTTGAGATCAATGTGCCGACAGCTTATGGCCGCGCTTTATGGGAGCGATTGATGGCGCAAGGCGCGCAATACAACATCACCGCCTATGGCACCGAAGCGATGCATGTGTTGCGTGCGGAAAAAGGTTTCATCATCGTCGGGCAGGACACCGATGGCACAGTAACGCCCTATGATGCGGGACTTGATTGGGCGGTCGGCAAGAAGAAGGCGGATTTTGTTGGCAAGCGGTCACTTGCGCGTCCAGACATCATCGCGCCAGGCCGTAAACAGTTGGTAGGCTTGCTGACCGATGATCCCAATGTGGTGCTAGAGGAAGGTGCGCAAATTGTTGCCGATCCCAATCAACCCATTCCGATGACGATGATCGGCCATGTCACTTCATCCTATTGGAGCGAGACGCTGGGCCGTTCGATTGCCATGGCGCTGGTTGCAGGCGGGCACGGGAGGATGGGCGAGACGCTGCATATCCCGATGCCGGGCACAACGCACACAGCAAAGGTCAGCGGCATGGTCTTTTATGATACCGAAGGAAGCCGACTTCATGTCTGATCTGCTCACCCGCAATGAGCCGGTTCCCGCAGCGGCATTTGAGGCTGACGGCGTGACCATCAGCCTTGCCCCGCCGATGGCGCGTTATTCATTACGCGCGCGTCAGGCGCAGGCGCTTGAAACTGTGTTGCAGATCAAGATACCAAAAAAGATCGGCGCGATTGAGGGCGGCGTTGCGTGTCTGGGCCCTGATGAATGGTTGCTGCGGGCAGCTTATGGCGCAACAATCCCGATGGGCGAAGGATTGCCGATTGCGGTGACCGAGATAAGCGATCGCGCCATTTGCCTGATCGTTGATGGCCCGCGCGCTGCTCAAATATTAATGTCTGGCTGTCCGCTTGATCTTGAACATTTTGCGGTCGGTCGTGCCACACGGACCATCTATGAAACCGTTGAAATCATCCTGATCCGAAAAGCCGATGACACGTTTCATGTTGAGGTCTGGCGCAGTTTTGCAATATGGTTGTGGACCGCACTGACAACAGCTGCCAGCCATTGACACCCGGGAGGGCGCGGTATGGCGCATAGGGCAAAGTGATGCAGCGATGCAACGGCCCGAGCAGATAATGCAGTTATATCGAAAATGCATGGCACTATTACCGGTAGTGCGGAATACCCATTAGTTGAGGTAATATTAGTCACAGGCTTGGCCTTAACCTGCGCGCTTGGGAGGGTTGCTGCATGAAACTGCCACAGGAGTTCGATCTGCACGCTTTGGAAGTGTTTGTGATGACCGTCGAACTTGGCGGGATGTCGCAATGCGCGAGCCATTTGCAAGTCACCCAATCGGCTGTTTCCCAAACCATTGCGAAGCTTGAAACAGGTATTGGTGCACCGTTGTTTGACCGGACGACGCGGCCATTGGGCCTTACAGCGAGCGGAAAATCTTTATTTGCGCGTGGGCAAAAGCTGATTGCCCATGCCCGGTTGGCCTATGACGAAGTGCGTGAAGGGGCAAACCTACCTATCTCCAGCGTCACTGTGGCGATGTCGTTCAGCCTCGCCAATCAGCTGACCGCCCCGATTTTGCAAAATCTGGGATCGCGCGCCGATCGCTGGAATATCCGGTCGGGTATTTCAATGGAGCATCAGGGCGAATTTCTGGCCCGCGATATCGACATGCTCATAACCGGCAGTTTCAATCTGGAACACCGCGATACGGTTGAGCTGCACGCGGTGTTCGAAGAGAGCTTTATACTGGTTTTCCCGAGAGATTTTCGAGAGCCTTTGGACCTTGTCGGGACGCCGTCGTCTTTACCGTTCATCCGGTTTTCCAGGCTCACTGGAACCGGGCAACAGATTGAACGCCAGATCGTCCGGATGAAACTAAAGCTACCCCAAATGGTTGAAGTGGAATCATCGCACCAGCAACTGGCGTTGGTTGCCGCCGGGATCGGCTGGGCAATCACCACGCCAGTGTGCTTAGCTGCGGTGCCGGAATTGCTGCCGCAATTGCGTGCTGAACCGATGACCCGGGGCCGGTTTTCGCGTGCGGTTCAGGTCGTCGCGCGCACCAATGAATTGGGAAACATTCCGCGACTAACCGCAACTTTATGCCAGAAAGTCCTGCGCGAAAAGACCTTCCCGCCGCTGATCGCTGAATATCCCTGGATCGCGCAGCAATTCGTTTGGCCCACCGCTGCGGTCGAAGGCGAACAGTTGATCGCATCATGAAGCAGCTGTTGGGCTGTATGATCCTGCTGCTCGCCGCACCGTTAGCGGCGCAGGACCACCCAGCCAGCATGCCGGGAGTTGATGCGCCCGAATTGGCCGCGATCGGCGGGGATGCGGTCGGCTTTAGAACCGTCACCTATATGCACCGCGCGCAGCCCGACTTTCAGTCTGTGGATGTTAAAACCGGTGTGGTGCCGATGCATGACCGAAAGCTGGTCGTTGATATCTGGTATCCAGCCTTGGTTCGCAAAGGGGCAAAGCCTGTCACCTATCGCGCGGCATTTTGGGCCGAGCCGCCCAAGCCACCCGTAGCTTTCACAGTTCCGGGATTGGCGGTGCGAAATGCAAAGCCAAGCGGCGCTGCGCATCCATTGGTGATCGTGTCGCACGGCTACAGCAATGCGCCAGCGTCGATGACGTGGCTGACCGAAAACCTCGCGTCGAAAGGTTATGTGGTGGCCGCAATCCACCACGAAGACCCGAACCCTTATGTCGTTTCAGCCGACAAGCGCGCCGCCCCAAATTATGACCGGCCGCAGGATATCGCCTTTGTCACCGCACAGTTGCGGGCGACCTTGGGTGCGCAGATTGATGCCGCACAAGTCGCGCTGATCGGATATTCGCAAGGTGGCTATGGTGTGCTGACGGCAGGCGGAGCGAGCCTTGATCCCGATGGGCCGAACATGGCATTGGTCGCGGGTGGCTGGTTGAAGAGATATGCGCGTGGCACAGCAGGTGCTGGCGAGATCGTCGTTCCCGGTGTAAAGGCCATCGTCGCGCTGGCGCCGGGCGGTGGTTTCCCAAAAAGCGCATGGGGCACAGAAGGCCTCGCTGCGATCACCGCGCCGTTGCTGTTGATTCAGGGCGATGCCGATCCCGTCGTGGATTACAAAACCGGCGCGCTAACGGTGTTTGGCGGTGCATTAAACGCGGACCGATATCTGCTCACTTACAAACAAGCGGGCCACGCCATCGCCCTCAACCCGGCCCCGCCAGAGATGCGCAGCAGCGTGTGGGATATGGATTGGTTCGAAGACCCGATCTGGCGACAAGACCGCATAAACGCGATCAATCTGCATTTTATCACCGCGTTTCTGGCGGTGCATGTGCGCGGGGACGCGGCGCGGGCGGTGTATCTTAATGTGCCGGTGGAGAATTCGGATGACGGGGTTTGGGATGCTCCGGCAGGCACGCCGTGGGGCGCGTATAGCCCGGGCGGGGCCAATAGTCGTGCTGATCCGGGCGTGACGCTCTGGAAAGGCTTCCAACGCCGCCACGCGCGCGGGATGGAGTTGCGGCATTTGGGGGCGGCGGCGAACTTCCGCTCGCGCTAAGTTTTCGGTCGTAGGTTCATAGAACTCTGGCCGCTAAAAGCGGACATAAACCGGGTGTGACTTTGCCTTGGTGGAATGGCGATTTTGTTTGGGAAGACAGATGGGCGAAATTTGAGCGGGCGGCCTGGCAAGCTGACTCTTCGACAGGCGAAATGAAATCTACGGTGTGTTACTGCTCGTTACCCAAGGAGGAGATTTGTATGACACTTCACACAGTTGGCCCCGAAACTATGGCCGAAGATGAACAGAAAATTGGGAAGGCATATATGACATGGCTGGCACCGTTTCTATTGTTCGGTCCTCTAGTTGCGATCCGCTATCTCGATCAAAAACTTGTTGTATGGTTTTGCGTTGGGGCAACACTCTTGTTACTTCATGAAATCGGGGGTCGGCTTCACGACTTGTGCATCAGACTTCGGCGTACAAATATTTTACTGCGAAATCAAAATCCCAGCTGACCGACCTGCACAATTCTCCGCGCTTGCCTTGGACAACGAAACCTAGTTGGAGTCCTAAAAATGCAATCGAATACCGTCGACAATGTGGACACACTTGCTCAAGATATCGTTGCTCGTTTCGAAGCACCGGTAATTATCGGAGTGGACGGCTGGACAGGTGTTGGAAAAACTACGTTGGCTAAGGCGCTAGCGTTAAAGACTAACGGCTCTTGGTTCGACTTGGACGATGCTCTTAACCGTGACCAGAATTGCTATATCGCAGCACTTTGTTACCCTAGTATCAGAAGATGGCTTGCACAGGTTGACGATTACGGTTTTATATCGGGCGTCTGCTTGCGTCAAGTTCTCGAAATTGTTGAGTTCGAAGCCTTAGCTCATGTGTATGTGAAACGGATGGCCACGTGGGGCTGGGCAGACGAGGATGAGCTACGTGGCGGAATTCTATCTAGCATTTCTGGATCAACGGGCGGCAATTCACTTCGAAGAGAATTGCGAAACTACCATGCAAAATGGCAGCCACACAATGTCGCCGACTACGAATTTCATCGCTGCGGCTAGACGCTAAATTTAAGCTTATGTTTTTACTTGATTGTTTCTGGTGGAATTCCAGAAGAAAGCAATCTTTGTTTCCAATCAACGAGTTTTGATCGTTGAAAGACCGACTTTGGAGCGAAGACTGACGGCGGCTAGTGACATGAACTAAAGGCGGTTTCAGCGCGTCGCTTCTCAAAACCCACCTGTCCGCTCCCCCCTACAAAGCCCCCGCAACCCACTTCAGGCAAGGTTGACAAAACTATCCAAATCGGTTATATTATTCTCCCAACATAACCAAAAATGGATGCGCTCATGTCAACTGTCCTCCTCTCCCCAATCACCCCCGCTCCCGCTCCTGTTCCCGCTTATCATTGGACCGGCGCTAATCAGCGCTGCTTTTTGGAGACGCTGGCGCAAACCGGGGTGGTCAGTCTGGCGGCAAAGGCCGTCGCTATGTCGGCGCAGGCGGCTTATGATTTTCGGCTGCGCGCCGGTGGCCGTGTTTTTGCGCTGGGTTGGCTGGCGGCGATATTATTGGCGCGCGACCGGCTGGTCGATGATCTGTTGGAGCGCGCCTTTATGGGGCAGGAGGAGGAGGTGATCCGCGATCCCGACAATAACCGGTTAAAGCGCAAACGTATCGATAACCGGCTGGGGCTGGGGATGCTGGCGCGTCTCGACCGGATGGTTGAGGCAGCGCCAAGAGCAATAGCAGGGGCAGCAGCAGGGGCGGCAGCAGGCGCATTAGCAGGGCGGGGCGATGCCTTTACCCAATCCGCACGGTTGGTCGCTGGCGACTTTGAACGTTACCTTGACCTTGTTGAACACGAAGGCGGCGGCAGCGAGGCGGGGCTGTTCCTTGCGACCCAAGCAGCGACCGGTGCGGATCAGAATTTATGTGCATTTCACTATCAACTTCCGCAGAATTCTGCGGATGCTGGCGAAGAAGACGACGAGGATAACTCAGATTTGGACGCGGATTCAGAAATGATGCCCGCTTTTGATAATAGCCCCGACGGCCTCGCAGCGGACCTGACGGTCTGGCGGGATGACGATGCGGATGAATGGCGGACAGATTTCCCGCCGCCGCAGGACTTCGAAGGCGAAGAGCATGGTTGCTATGGTGACGATAGCTATGAGCGAGCGCTAACAGAGGCTGAGGCGGCGGTGCAAGATGCGCGGCAATATGTCGAGGATAAGCCCTATATCGACGCTGCACACAAAGCGTGTGCCGCCTTTTTCGCCCCCGACGCCAAAGTGAAAGCCGAAATGCGGCGGCGCGCAGCGGAGGAAAGGGCCCAAGAAAAGGCGGCGCAAAAGGCACAGGCGTCGCTTGGACGATTGGCTGCGAAGCGGCGAAAGGTCGATCAGAAGCTTGCGGCGATAACGCTGGCCAGGGAACAAGCGGCGCAGGAAATTCAGGAATGTGCTGCTTTGCGCGGCGATGATCTGGAAATGAACGCTGCAGATACGCCGGACTGGACAGCACCCGATGACAACGCGGTGGTCGAAGCGCCGCAAACCTCGCCCGCCTATCGCACTATAAGTATGCCGCAAAAACCCCGTCCGCTTTTTGGCATTTACGGCGACAACCCGCCAGGTCGGAGTTCGGTATGGTGAGGGGTGGTTGTGGTAAGCTTCGAGCAAGCCCCTCCTCTTCAGGGGAGGGGTTGGGGTGGGGGCTGTCAGCGTAAGGCAAGACCTCAAACCCCCACCCCGCTGCGACTAAGCACCTACGGCGCTAAGTCTCGCTGCCCCTCCCCCGAAGAGGAGGGGTTAGCTCCGTAGAAATGGATACGAAGGTAGGAATCCCCTTGCGTTTTCCCGCACCCCCGCCTAATCGCCCGCCTTCGCTTGGGCTTGCTCAACCGATTCCGTGTGGGAGGGAGCCGACGCTTTGGCTTAGATTCCTGTTTGACCACTTACTTTGATCCTTCCTCGCTTCCGGGCTTGGACGGAGATAGAATGAAAGGAGCCATCTGATGGCTAAGAAAATTGACGGCTATATCGGCCTGCAGGTTCCTGCTGGGTCAGCCACCCCATCCCCGCCAATCGGCCCTGCTTTGGGTCAACGCGGCGTGAACATCATGGAATTTTGCAAGCAGTTCAATGCGGCGACCGCTGACATGGAAAAGGGCACGCCCATTCCAACCAAGATCACGGTGTTTTCCGACAAGAGCTTTACGTTCATCATGAAGGCACCGCCAGCGACCTATCTGATCAAGAAGGTTCTGGGGCTTAAGGCGGGTTCGAAAGAGCCTGGCAAAATTTCCGCCGGTAAAATCACGCGCAAGCAGCTTGAAGAAGTTGCCACGCTGAAAATGGCCGATCTGAACGCGAACGATATGGACGCGGCAGTCAAAATCATCTCAGGTTCGGCGACAGCCATGGGCCTCGAAATCGTGGAGGGTTGAGCACATGGCAAAGCTGACCAAAAAAGCAAAAACACTTGTCAGCCTCGATGCTGAAAAGCTGTATTCCGTTGACGAAGCTTTGAAGGCGATCAAGGAACTGGCGACTGCCAAGTTTGACGAGACGATCGAAGTCGCGATGAACTTGGGCGTTGATCCGCGTCATGCCGACCAGATGGTTCGCGGCATGGTTTCGCTTCCAGCTGGCACCGGTAAAGACATGAAAGTCGCTGTGTTCGCACGCGGTGACAAGGCCGAGGCAGCAACTGCTGCTGGTGCTGACAAGGTTGGCGCCGAAGATCTTATGGAAGACATGCTGGCCGGCAACCTCGATTACGACCGCGTGATCGCAACCCCCGACATGATGGGCATTGTTGGCCGTCTGGGTAAGACTTTGGGTCCAAAGGGCCTGATGCCAAACCCGAAACTGGGCACAGTAACGATGGACGTTGCCGCAGCGGTCACCGCCGCCAAGGCAGGGCAAGTTGAATTCCGCGTTGAAAAACAGGGCATCATCCACAGCGGCATCGGCAAGAAAAGCTTCTCCGACGCTGATCTGCGCAAGAATTTTGACGCGCTGGTCGATGCGGTGATCAAAAGCAAGCCATCGGGATCAAAGGGCAAATACGTCCGCCGCGTCTCGGTCAGCTCGTCAATGGGCCCCGGCTTAAAGATCAACGTATCGGACGTTGCTGGCGCTTAAATCGCTGATAATAAATAACAAAAGGGCTGGGGGAAACTCCGGCCCTTTTTGTTTGGGCTCCTAGCCCGTCTTCTTCTTCTTATCGACCTTGGGCTTGAACTTGGGCGCGGCTAACGCGTTGCCGGTGTAAACGATTGAGCAGCTCTTTTTGCCCTTTGCTTTTTCGCAATCCTTAAGCGCCACTTTGCCTGCGCTTTCCTCGCTGCGCGCCGACCAGCCGCCATACAGCGTGCCGTCATCGGCCAAAGCCATGCCGCCATGGCCGGTCTGAAACGCAAAGGCCCAGCAGCCCGCGACAGCGCAGCTTTGCAAGGCGGCTTTGTGCGCTTCGCCTTTCCGGACATAACCCCATGATGCTGCGCTCTCGCCCGTGGCGACGTCATAGGCGATGGCGCCGAAATACCAGTACAGGCTGTTGGATGTGCTGCTGGCGGCGACCACCGTTGCGCAATCAAGCCCGCCAGCCATCGCGCATTGTCCCTCGGCATCAGCGCTGCTGGACGTGCTATAGCCCGAAATGCGATCATCATCGGACATAGCGATATAAGCGAAATCCTCGCCAAACGACGTCCAAGCACAATGGCTTCCGCACTGATTAATCACATAGTTTTTGGCGACGTCAATGTCGTCATAATTCCATGCTGCCGAAATGGCACGCGTTGCCGAATCAACCGCAACCGCGCCATATTTCCAGGCGCATTGTTCCTCCATTATTGGCTGGGGCGGGCCATAGATCGGCTTACTATTATCGTTGTTTTCAAAGCCGATGACCTGTGGCGGGCTTTCACCAACCTGAACATTGTTACAAATGCGTGAGGCATGGGCTGCATAGGGCAAGGCAAAGGCACCCCAAACAACTGTCATCACAACGATAAATCGGATCAGCATGTCATATATCTCTTCGTAAGTTTGAACGTTTTGGTCGCTTTGCCAATGTCAGTTTTTGAATATGGGTGCCACCCTTAACGACGGCCCTGCCTGCTCAAAGGCATAGCCTGCGCTCAACACTTTGGCATCCTGCCACTGCGCGCCGATGAAGCTGAGACCAACCGGCAGTCCGCCAACCACGCCCATCGGTACTGTCAGATGCGGATAGCCTGCGGTCGCGGGAAGTTGGCTGATGCTAGGCGGCGCAAAGGCATCACCTTTCCCAAGGGTAGAAAGCCACGCCGGGCTGTTGGTTTGGCCAACGATCAGGTCGATTTTGTTGACTGCAAATAGTTTGTCCAGACCTTCGCCGCGGGATAGGCGGCGGGCTTTGGCAACCGCTTCCAAATAAACGGCATCGTCTAACCCTGCTTCCTTATCGGCCTGCTCAAACGTCTCCTGCCCGAAATGCGCGAGTTCGGTGTCGGCATTAGCGGTGTTGAACGCGATGATATCGGCAAGGCTTTTATGCGGGACTTTGCCGGGGGGCAGGGCTTGCAAATAGCTGGCAAGATCCGTCTTTAGTTCGGCGAGGAGAATCTTGAACTCGGCTTCGCCCAATCCGTCATAATCGGTGCGGTTGATCGCCAGCGGTTGTACGATTGCACCCGCTGCCTCCAACCGAGCCTTTGCCGCTGCAATAAGCTCGGGATCAGCGCCCTGTGCCTCAACCAGCCCAACGCGCACGCCCTTCAACCCATCCCGCGACAATGCCTTGGCATAATCAACTTTGCGCGCATCAGCTTCGGCTGTGGCTGCATCTTGGGGATCGCTCCCCGCCATAGCGGTTAGCATCATTGCAGCATCGCGCACCGTCAGCGTCATTGGCCCGGCGGTATCCTGCGTATGGCTAATCGGGACAATGAAGCGGCGCGAGACAAGGCCAACAGTCGGCTTAAAACCCACGACGCCGTTGATCGAGGACGGGCAGGTTATCGAGCCGTCGGTTTCCGTTCCGACTGTTCCTGCCGCCAGTTGTGCTGCCATAGCTGCACCACTGCCCGCCGACGAACCGCAAGTATTGTATAGCAACGAATGCGGGTTTTTGGTCAGCCCGCCTATCGCGCTCCAACCGCTGGTTGATTTATCCGACCGAATATTGGCCCATTCTGACAAGTTGGTTTTGCCAAGGATGATCGCGCCTGCCGCTTTCAGTCTTGCAACCAACGGCGCATCACGGTTGGTGACGTTGTCTTTCAGCGCCAACGATCCAGCCGTTGTCGGCATGGTGCCGGCCGCCTCGATATTGTCTTTGACCAGGATCGGCACGCCGTGCAGGGGGCCGCGTAGCTTCCCCGCTTTGGCCTCTGCATCAAGTGCGCGGGCCTCGGCCAGCGCATCGGGGTTGATCGCCAGCACAGCGTTTAGCATCGGCCCTTTATCGTCGATTGCGGCAATTCGTTTCAGGTAAGCCTTCACCGTCTCTTCGCTGCTGGCGTCACCATGCGCAATCGCTTCGGCTAGGCTGGAAAGCGTTTGCTGTTCCACTGGCACCGTTGCCCCAACCGGGACGGCTCCCGCCAACATCATTGGCAATAAAAATTTGGTCAATGTCATATGCTTCTCCTACCCCAAGAGATAGCAAAGTGAGCACACGACGCCAGTGCCTAACTCAACGCTGTATACAGGCTAAACAGGCTGGTTGCTATCAATACGATGCTGACCATAAATAACAATGTTTTGGGCTGAATGCGTTTGGCGATATATCCGCCAAAGGGTGCGGCGAGCAATCCACCTGCGAGCAGCCCCAACGTGACTTGCGTAAATGCCGCCAGTCCGATGTTGAGGATAAAGGTTATCGAGACCGCAAGCGTCAAAAAGAACTCGGCGGTGTTTACTGTGCCGATGGTCTTGCGCGGATCAGTGCCTTGTAACAATAGGTTCGATGTCACCACCGGGCCCCAGCCGCCACCGCCGGATGCATCCAGAAAACCACCGATCAAGCCGAGCGGAACTGTAACTTTCGCATTCTTGGCCGTCGGTATTGTCGGATAGGTTAGCGCTTTATACAAAAGGTAAAATCCAAGGCAGGTGAGGTAGAGCATCACAAAAGGCCGGGCAGCCGCAGCATGGATGTTGGACAATACATACGCCCCAGCGACACCCCCGATCACCCCGGGAATAGCGATCCGCGAAAACAGTCTCCAATCGACATTCTTGTGCAACACATGGCTGATCCCCGATGCGCCGGTGGTGAATGTCTCCACCAGATGCACGCTGGCCGATGCGCGCGCGGGCGGCACACCCATAACGCTGACCAATAACGTTGAACAAATTACGCCAAAGGCCATGCCCAGCGCACCGTCAATCAGCTGCGCCATAAAACCAATGGCAACGAACGGAGCAACGGCGTGCCAATCGATTTGGGAGAGGAATTCGAACATTGTGCGCTCCAAACAATAAGGCCGAATCGCGGCTGGATAAGCAGCAAATTATGTCAATCGATGTGATAGACAATAGGCATCGCGCTTGCGTGCGGTAAAGCGGGGGTTTGTTGGGGTGGCGGAGCTGCCTAGACTTCTGCAGCAACCCCAACCCCTAAATCAATCGGGTCCGCTAGAGTAATCCTGTCCAGCACCGCGGCCATTTCATCGCGCACTTGCAGCATTAACGCCCGTGTACGACAGTTGCTTTCTTCAAGGCAGTTCTTGCATGTCTCGTGTGCATAGCGGCTGGCGCAGGGGACCAAAGCGAGCGAGCCGCGCATAATGCGAATCAGGTCGCCGTAACGGACATCAACCGGCGCCACGCCGAGCCAATATCCGCCGTCTTTGCCCCGCAGCGACGCGACCAATCCTGCGCGGGTCAATTCGGACAAAATAACAGTCAGAAATTTTGGCGGGATATTTTGTTCAGCGGCTATATCGGCCAGCTGCACTGGCCCTTTGCCATAGTGATCGGCCAGATGTTGCATGGCGCGGATGGCATAGCGGGTCTTTTGCGATAGCATTCTCAACCTATAGAGTGGAGTTGCCGATTGGACAAGCAATGCACAAGATTTGCAAAAATATGCGAACGCGTCTACGGGGAGCAATGCTATCGTCGAACGCGACGGAAATTTGAGGTGCTGATCGAGCTAGAATCCTATTTGGATTGGGCTTGCCGCGCACAACGCCTTTTCTGACACGACCCTGGCCTACCCACGCGGCGCTGTTGCCGCGTTGTAACCTGTTTCGTGAAAGGAACATCTTATGCCTACTGGCACTGTAAAATTCTTCAATACTGACAAAGGCTATGGCTTTATCGCTCCTGATGGCGGCGGCAATGACAGCTTTGTTCACATTTCGGCTGTGCAAGCTGCCGGCATGATGTCGCTCGATAAAGATCAGCGCGTCAACTATGAAATCGAAGACGGCAAGAACGGCAAGCAATCGGCCATCAATCTTTCGGCGGCTGATTAAGCCTTGGCGAAAGAAGAGCTACTTACGCTCGAAGGCGTGATCGACGAAATCTATCCTGATGGCCGCTTTGGCGTCATGCTGGAAAATGATCACCGGATAATCGCTTACACGGCGGGGAAGATGCGGAAATTCCGTATCCGCTCCGTCGTGGGTGACCGCGTCCATGTCGAAATGACGCCCTATGACCTGTCAAAAGGCCGTATCGTCTTTCGCGAACGCACGCCCGGCGTTGGCCCCGGCCCACGCAATGCACGGCGGCGTTAAGGCTGGTTTACCAGCTGGCGCAATCGCTTGAACAATACCGTTAGTGCTGAGCTTGTCGAAGTGCGTCCATAGGTTCTGACCGTGGTGGTTGACTGAAAGACGCCCTTCGACAGGTTCAGGGCTAACGGGGTTTTTGAAACGTGAATTCATTTCACGAAAGGAAGCAGCCCATGGCTACACCGTCATTTTACCGCGAACGCGCCGATCAGGCGCAGCGCGACGCCGATAATGCTTCGCTGACCAATGTGCGCGAACGCCATCTGGTCGCTCGCGATACTTGGGCCGACATGGCCGACAAAGCCGAAGGCGTCATTGTCGCGCGCGAAAAGAACGAGGCTGAAAAAGCCGCCGTTGCCGCCGCTAATACAGTCCTGCACGCAAACTAGTCTGCAGGCCCAAGCGTTGCAGCTTGATCCGCCCGGACGCTGCGCTAGGGGATGCTTGTGACCGATATGCCGCCTGTTTCCTTGGGTGACCTCACGCGTCTGTTCGGCAAAATCGGGCTGATCAGCTTTGGCGGACCCGCCGGGCAAATCGCCCTCATGCACGAAGAAATCGTGGAAAAACACAAATGGGTGCCAGAGGAGGAATATCTTCAGGCGCTGAACCTGTGCCATCTGCTCCCCGGGCCAGAGGCGCAGCAGCTGGCGGCATGGATCGGCTGGCGGTTGCACGGCACGCTGGGCGGATTGATTGCGGGATTGCTGTTTGTCATCCCCGGTGCGCTGGTCATGCTGGGCCTGTCGGCGCTGTATGTGCTGGCGTGGGAGGTCAGCTGGCTCGCGGGCATGTTCCTTGGTATTAAGGCCGCCGTGCTGGCAATTGTCGCACAAGCGTTGATCCGAATTGCGGGGCGGGCGCTGAATACGCGCGCTAAACAGGCGATCGCTGTATTCTCGTTCGTGCTGTTGTTCCTGTTCAATGCGCCGTTTCCGTTGGTGATATTAGGGGCAGGGGTTGCGGGTGCTTTAATTGCGCATCGGTCTCCTGAAATCCTCGGGATAAAAATTCCCTCCACCTTCACCGTTAGCCCTGAGCCTGTCGAAGGGCGTTTGTCGGCTGGACGTGGTTCGACAGGCTCACCACTACGGTTTAATCTGTTCACCCACATCCTGAAAACCATAGCCATTTGGGGCAGCATCTGGGCCGCACCGATGGTGTTGATCTACGCCACGCTCGGCCCCAACCATGTGCTGTGGGATGTCGGCGCGTTCTTCTCGCAACTCGCCATCGTCACCTTTGGCGGAGCCTACGCCGTGCTCGCTTATATGGCGCAGGAAGCAGTCAACGGCTTTGCTTGGCTTACACCAGGCGAAATGGCCGATGGGCTGGGCCTAGCCGAAACCACGCCCGGGCCGCTGATCTTGGTGACGCAATTCACCGGTTTCCTCGCCGGATTTCGCAGCCCCGCGCCGTTCGACGCATGGACCGCCGGAATCTTGGCGGCGATGCTGACCACATGGGTCACCTTCGCCCCGTGCTTCCTGTGGATCTTCGCACTCGCTCCCGTAATGGACCGGCTACGCAGCCTCACATGGTTACAAGCCAGCCTCTCCACGATAACCGCCGCCGTCGTAGGCGTCATCGCCAACCTGTCCCTCTGGTTCGCACTGCACGTGCTGTTCCGCGAAGTCGGCGATCTCCACCTCGGCCCCGCCCGTATCTATTGGCCAGAATGGAGCAGTTTCGACTGGCGGACGCTGGTGATCGGTGCAGGAGCCGCCATGTTGCTGTTCAGGTTCAAGCTGAACATTATTAAGATGCTGGCGGTGGCGGCGGTTGCGGGGATGGCACTAAACGCGCTCTCTGCTTGACTCCCACCCATATCCTGCTAACCGCACCCTCGACCGAGGGGCTTGCCTCTCATGTCACCGTCCGAGACAGTTGGTGAGGGGGATTTGCTCCTCTTAATTTCCAGCCTAGGCGGGGATAGAAATTCACCGGCGCTTTTTGCGCCCGGCCTTTGCCTTTGGGCACGGCCAAGAACCTTCCCCACGGACTAATACGCGGAGCGCCTTTCGGGCGTTTCGTTAATTCGTGTTGGGTTGGTCCTCAAAAAGCCAACCTTGTGATTGGAGTAATGCATGAACCGTTCTGAAAAGACCGACGCGGTTGCTGTGTTGAACGCAACTTTTAACGAATCGGCTGTTGTCGTCGTCACCCGGAATCTGGGATTGACGGTCGCACAATCAACTGACCTTCGTTTGAAGATGCGCGATGCCGGTGCCAGCTATAAGGTCGCCAAGAACCGCCTTACCAAAATCGCGCTTGCAGACACGCAATATGCCGGGCTCAGCGATCTGCTGACCGGGCCTACTGCGCTTGCCACATCGGGTGATCCGGTTGCCGCCGCAAAGGTTGCAGTCGAATTTGCCAAAACCAACGACAAGTTAGAAATTGTCGGCGGCGCGATGGGCGGGATGCTGCTGGACGTCGATGGCGTTAAGGCACTGGCTTCGTTGCCGTCGCTCGATGCACTGCGCGCCAAGCTGATCGGCCTGATTCAGGCCCCAGCTACCAAGGTTGCTCAGGTCCTCGTTGCGCCAGCAGGGCAGTTGGCACGGGTCTTTGGTGCCTATGCAGCGAAAGAAGCTGCTTAATCCCTTTTAACATGCCCCGCGAGGCGAGCGATCTCGTGGGCAGAAATAGCAAGAAATTGGAGCGTTTTTAATATGGCTGATATAGCAAAGCTCGTTGAAGAACTGAGCAAACTTACCGTTCTTGAAGCGGCTGATCTTTCCAAGGCTTTGGAAGAAGCTTGGGGCGTTTCGGCGGCGGCTGCTGTTGCAGTTGCTGGACCTGCTGCCGAAGCTGGTCCTGCTGCTGAAGAGCAGACAGAATTCGACGTTATCCTGACCGGCGACGGCGGCAACAAGATTGCTGTCATCAAGGAAGTCCGCGCAATCACACAGCTTGGCCTCACAGAAGCCAAGTCGTTGGTTGAATCGGCTCCTAAAGCCATCAAGGAAGGCGTTAACAAAGCAGAAGCCGAAGACATCAAGGCGAAAATCCTTGCTGCGGGCGGCACTGTCGAAGTGAAGTAATTCACTTTACGTCAAGCTACACAGTTTTCCCTGACGGGGGAAAAGGGAAGGGCGGTCCAGCAATGGGCCGCCCTTTTTCGTTTTGGTGGTTGGGTGCGGGCCGATTAGCGCGGAATGCCATTATCCCTAACCGTCGCCCCGTGCTTGACTTGGCCTGTCCTGAGCGAAGTCGAAGGGGGCTTGGCTTCCTTTTTCCTTCCGCTGCGGCAAAAAGCCTAACCCCGTGTCAAGCACGGGGCGACGAAGTAGGGTGGGGCTACCCGGCCCCCTCAACATCATAACCCAGCAGATCGCCTGGCTGGCATTCCAGCTCGCGGCAGATCGCGTCCAATGTCGAAAACCGGATTGCTTTGGCTTTGCCGGTTTTCAGGATCGACAAGTTGGCCAAGGTGATGTCCACGCGTTCGGCCAATTCGGTTAGCGTCATCCGCCGCGCATACAGCAGGTCGTCGAGTTTTACCGTGACGGGCATCAAACGGTCCCTTCCAACTCTTCGCGCATTTCGGCGCCGCGTTCAAAAATACGCGAGAGGATGAAGAGCAACAGGATTGGAAGCAAAGTAGTCAGGACGTTGCCGATCACTTCAATATAATCAAAGCTGCCGTCGGCGGTATCTGGCATATAATAACCGCCACTAATATCTGCTATCAATCCCAAGACAAGGGCACCGCAAAGCAGTTTCGCCATGTATTTCAGGTTTACCGCATTGGCAAAGCTCAAAGGCGATCCTTGTTCGACACTGTCGATCACGGTGCGAAGCGTTTGAAAGAACTTTGCCAGCAAGAAGCAAAGCGCTCCAATCAAAGCCATAAATACGGCCAAGAAGACGAGCGTCTGCTTGCTATTTTGCAACGTCGGCAGTTCGGGAGAGTTGATGTCTACACCTAATAGCACGCCGATGAAAATTATCGGGACCGATGACCCGAGCACCGCTAGTCCTACCCACATAAACCATTTTATCACGCTTACCATTCCGGCTGTGAAATTCAGAATTGGGTCATTCATTGTTTGTTTCATATCGATCTCCAATGCATTAATTATTGTTTATCAATAATACATGACTCGATAATCGTCAAGAAGTTTATTGATAAACAATATGCCATGGAAATTCATGGTCTAACAAGCCTAGCGTAAGGCGATTAGAAACCGTCAGTGCTGAGCTTGTCGAAGCACGCCCCGCAGTCATGCACACTTGTCGAAACCGATGGGCGTACTTCGACAAGCTCAGCACTAACGGTTTTCATTTGGTCGGGAGTTTGTCAGAACGCTGACATGCCCAAAAACATCCTCCTGATCGCCGCGCTTCCCGAAGAAGCCGACGCCTTCCACCCCGGCCAAGGCGTTGTCGTGCCAACCGCTCCGCACCCCATGCGCGTGCTTGAACAGGCGGGCCGCCAAATCAAAATCGTCACCTGCGGTCTGGGATAAGGTCAACGCTGCGCTGGCGGTTGGGCGCCACGCCGATGCTGATACAATGCTGGTCGCGATGACGGGAACCTGCGGTCGGATCGCCGAGATCGAAGGCGATACATTCTGGATCGCTCGCGCCATCCAGCATGATTACGGCGCATTGGACATCGAACGCTTCACCCATTACCGCGCAGGCGACTGGCCGATAGGCGCGGCGCGCGACGTGGACTTCACCGCGATGCCCGATCCTCGGCCAAAATCAGAGACGCGGTTGCCCCACGCAAATATCATCAGCGGTGACGTCTTCCTCGAATGCCCCGAAACCGCAAGTGCGCTAGCACAAAGACTAGGCGCCCAACTGGTCGATATGGAAGTAGCCGCCATCGCCCAAGCCGCCGAAGTCGTGGGCTTGCCATGGGTAGCAATCAAAGCGGTGACCGACGGCGCAGATGGGCAAAGCGCCGGCGATTTCAGCGTGAATTTGAAGCGGTCGGCAAGGAAAGCGGGGGAGGCGATGGAAGAATTGCTGCTAAGGCTGCAACTATGACGCTGCAGCGAAGCCCGCGCCCCCGGCCTGCCTAACGCTGCCGGGTCACGGCATCAAATGATTGGCCGTTATCTTTTTCCCGTCAATGCTAACCGATGCATAGCCGCTGTTCTTGATATCATTGGCCGCCAGACGACCTTCGACGTCAAGCCGAAGCGTGTGGACCTCGCTAAACGCTCCCGGCCCCATCAGGCGAACCCCCGACCAGACATGCCTGCTATAAACGCCGGCTAGCTTGGCCTTTTCGGATTCCATGATCCCTGTCAGGGCTGCGGCATTAACCTGTGACAGTGCGATCACATGATCCTCCAGCCTGAACGATGCGGCGTCGCCCATCACCGTAATTTCCATCTGTTGCGGAGCCGAGAACTCGCCGGTTTTGACATCCATTGACGTGCTGACCAGCTTACGCGGATCATCCGGGCTTTGATAATCGACCTTGCACGTCGTCATGGTTCCCTCGGGCTCAGCCGACGAACCGCTTTCAAGATCAGCACCCGTACTAAAGAAAGACGTAATTTCGGCGACCTTGGTATCTGCGCCCAAATGTTTGGCGATAGCTTTGAAACACACGTCTGGCCCTGCAGCAAGGTTGAGCGCAGCTGCAGCACCGGCAGGCGCTGCTGCAGCTTTCGAAGGAGCGGCAGCTTTTTCAGGCGAGCCCTCCGCAGCCTTGTCCCCTCCGCCACAAGCAGACAGGCCAAGTAGAAGAGCAGGGAGCATCCAAACAACAGCAGGAACCGATTTTGCCATAAATAACATCCTTCAGGTCGCGTATAGGGGCCTCAGGAATACGGGCGCGTTTCTTTCGTTGTCAACCCTTGCGGAGAGGTCGCGCTCGAGATTGCGCACGGGCGAGCGGGGGGGGGTGATGCAGTCACGGTTGCGAGTGCTTGAGGGCGTTGGTTTCTGGCTTTATGAATATACAAGCCTCAAAATCTGTGCTTGTTGTCTGTGTCTGACCACATTTGAGGAGATGTGTGGATGTCGCTTCTGGTTCTTTTGCTGATGGTTGCGCAGCCTGATTATGCTGCAATATCGGACACTAAAACAGTGCAGGCCGCAAAAGTGGCGGAAAGCCTTTTCGGGCAAGCGCAAGATTTGCGTGTTACCACGGACGAAGATGGAAACGGCACAATTGAATTCCGCACTAAGCCGCGTTCATCGGGCACATATGGCATATGCGAGAGCGATTGGGTCGAAGTCTCGGTCGGGAAAACGCCCACCTACGCTGCTAATCCGGAAACGATGATTGTGCATTCGGTATCAAGCGATCAGCAATATTATCTGCTCACCACACCCGAAGCCGCACTCAACGAGGATGCTGAAATTCTTTGGAAAGAGCTAAATGTTGAGGCGGCATGCGCGCGCCTGCCCGAAGGATTGTGGCGCTATTGGGTTAACACCGATCATCAAACCAATCTTCAATATGCTTATCGTGCGTTGGTGCTGGTCAAAGGAGAGCAAACCAAACGAAATTCCAAATTGCTGACCTTTGATTGTTGGGAACCGGATGAAGGCTGCGGGGCTTATTTCAAGAAGAATTTACAGATATTACCAAGACGACCCAGAGTATTGTTCGACGATGAAGTCCGTTTCGGCTGCGATAAAGATCGGGTGTTCTGCTATAGCTATTTGGCCGATATGGGCGGCTATGAATGCGGGACGCACTGGACCGGTCATTTGATGGTGCGTGACGACAGCCGGGCCGAACCCGATGCAAAAGGCAATCTCGAAATGCGGGAGAAATACACGCTGCTGTCGGCCCATTACGAACAGCGGCCGTCATCCTATAATTGTTACGAAGAGCCGGAACCGGACGAAACATTCGTGCCATAGATTCGTTAGAAGAAATACGAAAAAGAACAAAGCGGGAGCGGTGTTGGGTTGGGCCGATGCGTGCCATTTGAGGCCCAGAGGGATGACAGGGTTGAAGCCCCTATTTCTGATTTCCTTCGTTCTTCTGACGAAGTATCCGGCCCGCCCTTTCAGCCGAAACTGGCCGCGCCGCTTGCCGCGCAAATGCCGCCGCTCTCCGATAAAGACTTGAAATGTAGGATTTCATTTGCGACTGCCGTGATCGTTCTTTGACATTGTTTGTGCGTCCCAAATTTAGAAGCCTCGTTGCGTCCTGAATCCAAATCCAACAACATCTCAGGATGTAGGAAACTTTATGTCGCATTCGGCGCGTGAAAAACATCATTCAGGTGAGGCCTTAGTGCGACCTTTGGCGCATCCGGCGTCGCAAAACATGTGCAATTCACTATCAAGTTGCGCAGAATTCTGCGGTTTTTTGGCTCGTGCGAAGATACGAAGACGTGCGAACGGCGTTGCGGAAAATCTTGACGCTTCTTCGGGCCGTCGCGGCGTTGACCTTCGGTCGCCTTCGGCACCGCGGGAAATAACCTGACATAGGATTTCCGCGCCGACCGCCGTACAATAATACCACCTCGCGCTTGACCAAAACCGACCTCGCCCCTATATTCAACCTATCCGACCACGGCTTTCGGGATCGGGGCAGAAACGCGCATTGCCCCTAACGAATTGAAAGCTTTGGTTTTTCGACGCGACAGGCTGCTGGCTGGCTCCCGACTCAGGGTGGTTATTCCATGCGGCCTTTTCGTTGTCGGAAGTCTATGCGTCTTAAATTTTTGACCTAAGGGCTACAGCATCACATGGTAAATCCGGCACACACCGAAGCGCTTTCCCGCAAAAAGCGTATCCGCAAAATCTTTGGCGACATTCACGAAGTTATCGAGATGCCGAACCTGATCGAGGTTCAGCGCGAGTCATACGAGCAGTTTTTGCGCTCTGACGCGTCGATTGGTTATGTGTCTGGCCTTGAAAAGACGCTGCGTTCGGTGTTCCCGATCCGCGATTTTGCGGGCACTTCGGAACTGGATTTCGTTCATTACGAACTCGAAGATCCAAAATATGATGTCGAAGAATGCCGTCAACGCGGGATCACGTATGCGGCGCAGATGAAAGTCACGTTGCGTTTGATCGTCTTTGAAGTTGATCCTGAAACCGAGGCGCGCTCGGTTTTGGATATCAAAGAGCAAGACGTTTACATGGGTGACATGCCGCTGATGACGCATAACGGCACGTTCTTTATCAACGGAACAGAGCGCGTTATCGTATCGCAGATGCACCGCAGCCCGGGCGTATTGTTCGATCATGACCGCGGCAAAACCCATTCGTCAGGCAAGTTCTTGTTTGCCGCCCGCGTTATTCCGTATCGCGGTTCGTGGCTCGATTTTGAATTTGACGCCAAGGACATCGTCAACGTCCGCATCGACCGTAAGCGTAAATTGCCGGTCACGACTTTGCTGTATTCGCTGGGTCTGAACGACGAAGAAATCCTCAACCAGTTCTACAACACGGTGACTTTCGCCCGTGCAAAGGGCGGCTGGAAAATTCCGTTCAACGCCGATCAATGGCGCGCGTCGAAACCAACCTTTGATATCGTTGATGCAAAATCGGGCGAAGTCATCTTTCCTGCGGGCACCAAAGTCACGCCGCGCGCCGCTAATAAAGCGGTCAAGGAAGGCCTGGTTGACCTGCTGATCCCGACCGAGGAAATCTTTGGCCGTTATTCCGCCTTTGATCTGGTTGATGACGCAACTGGCCGCATTTATGTTGAGGCTGGTGACGAAATCACCGTCGAAAACTTGGAGGCGCTGGATACCGCGGGCATCGACGCGCTTGAACTGCTCGATATCGACCATGTCATCACCGGCGCATGGATGCGCAATACGTTGAAGGCCGACAAGGCCGAGAACCGCGACATGGCATTGGATGCGATTTACCGCGTGATGCGCCCAGGCGAGCCGCCAACGCGCGAAACCGCCGAGGCTTTGTTTGCTGGTCTGTTCTTTGACGCTGACCGCTATGACCTGTCGGCGGTTGGCCGCGTAAAGTTGAACATGCGTTTGCAGCTGGATGCGCCTGATGATCACACCACTTTGCGCAACGAGGATATCCTTGCAGTCGTCAAAGAACTGGTGAACCTGAAAGACGGCAAGGGCGAAATCGACGATATCGATAACCTTGGCAACCGCCGTGTTCGTTCGGTCGGCGAATTGCTGGAAAACCAGTATCGCGTTGGCCTGCTCCGTATGGAGCGCGCTGTTAAAGAGCGTATGTCATCGGTTGACGTTTCGACTGTGATGCCGAACGATCTGATTAATGCCAAGCCAGCGGTTGCTGCGGTGCGCGAATTCTTTGGTTCGTCGCAATTGTCGCAGTTTATGGATCAGACCAATCCATTGTCCGAAGTGACGCACAAACGTCGCGTCTCGGCGCTTGGACCTGGCGGTTTGACCCGCGAGCGTGCAGGCTTTGAAGTCCGCGACGTCCACCCGACGCATTACGGCCGTATTTGCCCGATTGAAACGCCAGAAGGCCCGAACATTGGTCTGATTAACTCGCTCGCTTCATTTAGCCGCGTGAACAAATACGGCTTTATTGAAACGCCTTATCGTTTGGTCAAGGATAACAAAGTCACCACCGACGTGGTCTATCTGTCCGCGATGGAGGAGCAAAAGCACACCGTTGCTCAGGCGAACGCCGAAACCGATGCCGATGGGATGTTGGTTGAGGATCTGATTTCGTCGCGTCAGGCAGGTGAATTCCTGATGGCACCGAAAGAACAGATTACGTTGATGGACGTGTCGCCGAAACAGCTGGTTTCGGTCGCGGCCTCGCTGATTCCGTTCCTGGAAAACGATGACGCCAACCGCGCATTGATGGGATCGAACATGCAACGTCAGGCTGTGCCTTTGTTGCGTGCAGAGGCACCATTGGTTGGCACGGGCATGGAAGAAACAGTGGCCCGCGATTCGGGCGCTGCCATCGGCGCACGTCGCAGCGGCATCGTCGATCAGGTCGACGCAGCGCGCATCGTTGTCCGTGTGACCGGCGAAGTTCAACCCGGCCAATCCGGCGTTGACATCTACACGCTGCAGAAATTCCAGCGTTCAAACCAAAATACCTGCATCAACCAAAAGCCATTGGTAAAGGTTGGTGACGTGATCGAGGCAGGCGATATCATCGCTGATGGCCCCTCAACCGAACTAGGCGAATTGGCGCTGGGCAAAAACAGCCTCGTCGCCTTTATGCCTTGGAACGGGTATAACTACGAAGATTCGATCCTGATTTCGGAACGCATTGTGAAGGATGACGTGTTCACGTCGATCCACATCGATGAGTTTGAAGTCATGGCTCGCGATACAAAGCTTGGGCCTGAAGACATAACGCGTGATATCCCGAACGTCGGTGAGGAAGCTTTGCGCAGCCTTGACGAAGCAGGGATCGTATACATCGGTGCAGAAGTGCATCCGGGCGATATCCTTGTCGGAAAGATCACGCCAAAGGGCGAAAGTCCGATGACGCCGGAAGAAAAACTTCTCCGCGCGATCTTTGGTGAAAAAGCCAGCGACGTTCGTGATACTTCGTTGAAGTTGCCACCGGGCGTTGCCGGAACGGTCGTCGAAGTCCGCGTGTTTAACCGCCACGGTATCGACAAAGACGAACGCGCAATGGCGATTGAGCGTGAAGAAATCGAACGGCTTGCAAAGGACCGTGAAGACGAACGTTCTATCCTCAACCGTGCGACATACAACCGCCTGAAAGACATGTTGATCGGTCAAGTTGCCGCTGCTGCGCCAAAGCCAATGAAAAAGGGTGATACAATCGACGAAGCCAATCTGGCTGAGGTTGAGCGCTTTGAATGGTGGAAAATCGCAGTCGCAGACGACAAGGCTCAAGGCGATCTTGAAGCAGTCAAAACGCAGTATGACGATGCCGTCAAACTGATCGTCGAGAAGTTTGACGACCGCCGTGAAAAGCTGGAACGTGGTGACGAGCTGTCGCCGGGCGTGCTCAAAATGGTCAAAGTCTTTGTCGCGGTGAAGCGCAAGCTGCAGCCGGGCGACAAAATGGCAGGCCGTCACGGGAACAAGGGTGTTATCTCGCGCATTCTGCCGCAAGAAGACATGCCGTTCTTGGCCGACGGTACGCCGGTTGATATCGTGTTGAATCCGCTTGGTGTGCCTTCGCGTATGAATGTCGGGCAGATTTTTGAAACGCATCTTGGTTGGGCGGCCCGCGGTTTGGGTAAACAGATCGAGGCTGGGCTTGAGGAATGGCGCGCTGCCAATCCGAACCCGTCTGCCGGAGCGCCGCCCGCGGCAATCCGAGACCGACTGGCCGACATATATGGAGACAATTACGCCAAGGAAATCGCCAGTCGTTCGGACGAAGCCATTATTGATCTGGCCGAACATCTGACCTTTGGCGTTCCCATGGGCACGCCAGTGTTTGATGGCGCGCGCGAGGCCGATGTTTCCTACATGCTGAACAAGGCAGGTCTGGATACGTCGGGGCAAAGCGATCTGTACGATGGTCGCACTGGCGACAAGTTCGACCGTAAGGTCACCGTCGGTTACATCTACATGCTGAAATTGCATCACTTGGTCGATGACAAGATCCACGCCCGTTCGATTGGGCCGTACTCGCTCGTCACGCAGCAGCCGCTGGGTGGTAAGGCGCAGTTCGGTGGTCAGCGATTTGGTGAGATGGAGGTCTGGGCGCTGCAAGCCTACGGTGCTGCGTACACCTTGCAAGAAATGCTGACGGTCAAGTCCGATGACGTGGTTGGTCGTACCAAAGTGTACGAAGCCATCGTTAAGGGTGACGATACCTTTGAAGCAGGCATTCCAGAGAGCTTTAACGTTCTCGTTAAGGAAATGCGTTCGCTGGGGCTCAATGTTGAACTGAAATCGCATGATGTGATCGAAGATGATGAAGGCTTTGCTGAGGCAGCGGAATAATGACTGGAGGGCGGTGGTAACACCGCCCTCGTCTCCCGCTCTTGCACGAAATTTAAGAGGCTAATCGCCTCACAAGGAAAAGAACATGAACGAACTTTCCAAATTCAACAATCCCATCGCCAAAGTCGAAACATTCGACCAGATCCAGATCGGCATCGCGTCGCCAGAGAAAATCCGTAGCTGGTCGTTCGGCGAGATTAAAAAGCCCGAAACCATCAACTATCGCACGTTCAAACCAGAGCGTGACGGCCTCTTTTGTGCGCGCATCTTTGGCCCAGTGAAGGACTATGAATGCCTGTGCGGCAAGTATAAGCGGATGAAATATAAAGGCGTCGTCTGCGAAAAGTGCGGCGTTGAAGTTACTGTCACTAAGGTGCGTCGCGAACGCATGGGCCATATCGAATTGGCCGCGCCGGTTGCGCATATCTGGTTTCTGAAATCGTTGCCTTCGCGCATCGGCTTGCTGCTTGATATGCAGTTGAAGCAGTTGGAGCGCGTGCTGTATTTCGAACATTACATCGTCACCGAGCCCGGCCTGACTGCTTTGGAAAAATTCCAGCTGTTGACAGAAGACGAGTTGCTCGCTGCACAAGATGAGTATGGCGAAGACGCGTTTTCGTCCGCCATCGGTGCCGAAGCCGTCAAGCAGATGCTGATGGACCTCGACCTTGTTCAGGAACGCGACGATTTGCTCGCCGAACTGGCCGTGACCAAGTCGGAATTGAAACCAAAGAAGATCATCAAGCGTTTGAAAGTCGTCGAAAGCTTCATCGATTCAGGCAATAAGCCCGAATGGATGATCCTAGATGTCATTCCCGTCATCCCGCCAGAATTGCGGCCACTGGTGCCGCTGGATGGTGGCCGGTTTGCAACGTCTGATCTCAACGATCTCTATCGCCGCGTTATCAACCGTAACAACCGTTTGAAGCGCCTGATCGAACTGCGCGCGCCGGACATCATTGTCCGCAACGAAAAGCGTATGTTGCAGGAAGCTGTTGACGCGTTGTTCGATAACGGTCGTCGTGGCCGCACCATTACTGGTGCGAACAAACGCCCGCTGAAGTCGCTGTCCGACATGTTGAAGGGAAAGCAAGGCCGTTTCCGTCAGAACCTTCTTGGCAAGCGCGTCGATTATTCGGGTCGCTCGGTCATTGTGACTGGTCCAGAACTGAAATTGCATCAGTGCGGCCTGCCAAAGAAAATGGCGCTCGAGCTGTTCAAGCCGTTCATCTACTCGCGTCTCGATGCCAAGGGTCTTTCAATGACCCTGAAACAGGCGAAAAAGTGGGTTGAGAAAGAACGTAAGGAAGTTTGGGACATCCTTGATGAGGTGATCCGCGAACATCCCGTCATGCTAAACCGCGCGCCGACGCTTCACCGTTTGGGTATTCAGGCGTTCGAACCTGTCCTGATTGAAGGTAAGGCTATTCAACTTCACCCACTGGTCTGCGCCGCGTTTAACGCCGACTTTGATGGTGACCAAATGGCCGTCCACGTTCCGCTAAGCCTTGAGGCGCAGTTGGAAGCACGCGTGTTGATGATGTCCACGAACAACATTTTGAGCCCCGCAAACGGCAAGCCGATCATCGTTCCTTCGCAGGATATGGTGTTAGGTCTGTATTACCTGTCGATGGATCGTGAAGGCGAGCCAGGTGAAGGCATGTTGCTGTCGGATATGGCCGAAGTGCATCAGGCAATCGAAGTTGGTGCGGTAACAATGCACTCAAAAATCACCAGCCGCGTTCCGCAAACTGACGAAGATGGTGTGGAGCGCATGGTGCGTTACGAAACCACACCGGGCCGCATGTTGCTGGGCGAATGCCTGCCAAAATCGCACAAAGTTCCTTTCGAAACCGTCAACCGCCTTTTGACCAAAAAAGAAGTCGGCGACGTTATCGATCAGGTTTACCGCCACACCGGCCAGAAAGACACTGTGTTGTTCGCCGATGCGATCATGTCGCTGGGCTTTAAGCACGCGTTTAAGGCTGGTATCTCGTTCGGTAAGGACGACATGATCATCCCTGAAGAAAAGGTTGGTCTGGTCAACGAAACCAAAGCCGTTGTTGCCGATTTTGAACAGCAATATCAGGATGGTCTGATCACGCAGCAGGAAAAATACAACAAAGTCATCGACGCTTGGTCAGGCTGTGGTGATCGCGTTGCCAATGCGATGATGGAAAAACTGAAAGCCACGCCAAAGGACGAGAATGGGCGTGAAGCTCAGATCAACTCGATCTATATGATGGCACACTCCGGCGCGCGTGGTTCGCCAGCGCAAATGAAGCAACTGGGCGGTATGCGCGGTCTGATGGCCAAACCGTCGGGCGAGATCATTGAAACCCCGATCATCTCGAACTTTAAGGAAGGCCTGACCGTCCTTGAGTATTTCAACTCAACCCACGGTGCGCGTAAAGGCCTTGCCGATACTGCGTTGAAGACTGCGAACTCGGGTTATCTGACCCGTCGTCTTGTTGACGTATCGCAGGACTGCACCATCGTTGAAATCGACTGTGGTACTGAACGGGCGCTGGAAATGCGTTCGATCGTCCAGGGTGGTTCGACCATCGCGTCGCTCGGTGAACGCGTTCTGGGCCGCACCACTGCCGAAGACATCATGGGTGCAGACGGCAAAGTGCTGTTCGCAACAGGCACGTTGCTCGACGAGCCGATGATTACCGCGATTGAGGAAATCGGCCTGCAAGCGCTTAAGATCCGCAGCCCGTTGGTGTGCGAATCCAAGGTTGGCGTCTGCGGCACATGCTATGGTCGCGATCTTGCACGCGGTACGCCTGTCAACATCGGTGAAGCGGTCGGCGTTATCGCTGCCCAATCCATTGGTGAGCCGGGCACACAGCTGACCATGCGTACATTCCACATTGGTGGTGCGGCGCAGCTGAACGAAACCTCGAACCTTGATGCGTCGGCCGATGGTATCGTGAATTATCGAGATCTGCCGTCGATTGTTGACAAAAAAGGCCGCCGTGTTGCGATGGCCCGCAGTGGTGATCTGGCCATTATCGGCCATGAAGGCCGCGAGATGGAGGTCCACCGTCTGCCCTTTGGCGCGACGCTGCTGCTTGCAGAAGGCGCTAAGGTCAAGATCGGTGACCGTCTGGCGGAATGGGATCCATTCACCATGCCGGTTATCACCGAAAAGGGCGGTATCGTTAAGTATCAGGACCTGATCGAAGGCCAGACGTTGATCGAACAGACCGACGAAGCAACGGGTATTTCCCAGCGCGTCGTTACCGAATTCCGCGGCATTGCCCGTGCGAAAAAGGAAGATTTGCGTCCGCGCCTGACTTTGCTTGATGATGATAGCGGCGAAACAGCACGTTATTTGTTGGCTGTCGGCACGATGCTGTCGGTTGAAGATGGTGCACGCGTCGAAGCGGGCGATGTTCTTGCTCGGGGAACCCGCGAATCTGCCAAGACCCGCGACATTACCGGTGGTCTGCCGCGCGTTGCCGAATTGTTCGAAGCCCGTAAGCCAAAGGATTGCGCTGTCATCGCCAAAATCTCTGGCCGCGTCGAATTTGTCCGTGACTATAAAGCAAAACGCAAAATTGCGATTGTGCCCGAGGAAGGTGATCGGATTGAGTATCTGATCCCCAAATCCAAGGTGCTCGATGTGCAAGAAGGCGATTTCGTCCGCAAGGGCGATAGCCTGATCGCGGGTTCGCCTGATCTGCATGATATTCTTGAAGTCATGGGCGTGGAAGCCCTGGCTGAATATTTGGTCGCAGAAATTCAGGAAGTGTATCGTCTGCAGGGCGTGAAAATCAACGATAAGCACATCGAAACGATCGTTCGTCAGATGCTGCAGAAAGTTGAAATCACCGATGGCGGTGACACGACTTTGTTGGCCGCTGAACAGGTCGACCGCGAAGAAATGGATGCGATCAACGCCAAGCTAGCGCCGAACCAAGCGCCTGCGGTTGGTAAGCCTGTGTTGTTGGGTATCACCAAAGCTTCGCTGCAGACACGTTCGTTCATCTCGGCGGCGTCTTTCCAGGAAACTACTCGCGTGCTGACGCAGGCGGCGGTTGAAGGCAAGAAGGACATTCTGACCGGCCTGAAGGAAAACGTGATCGTGGGTCGCTTGATCCCTGCGGGGACTGGTTCAGCGATGAACCGCCTGCGCGTTGCCGCCAACAGCCGCGATGCCGCGCTTCGTGCCAGCATGAAAAAGCTGCAAGAAAGCCTGATTGCACCAGAAACCGCGGCAGAAGAGCATGCAGCAGAACTGGCGCAAGGCCCCGAAGCAGCGATTGGTGATGATGTCTTGGCAAAGGTTATTGCCGATGACTTCACCACCGACGATGCAGCGATTGACGACATCGTAGCGGCTGACGAAGAGTAAGCGTTACGCAACGGAACAACCAAAACCCCGCTGGAAGCAATTCCGGCGGGGTTTTTGTTTGCCAGTCGATCTTGCCGAAATCGCTAGGGCGTTGGGTTGTCTAAAGAACGAACCTTATCGATGATAGCAATTGCGCGCCCGCGCAGAGCACGTTCGTCCGTTTCGCCAATGACGGGCTCGATGCGGACATGTGCCGAACTCGATATGTCTCTGACAGCAACCTGTATCGCTGAGATGGAAGGAAGCTTACCCAACCAATTTGGTCGGAATAGATTTTTTCTAAGCAGCGTAAACCGGTCGATGGCCGACAACGCCTGCAGAGGATTACCCAGAAAAATTATATGCCGAAGCGGCACATGCTGAGCGTCTATCCCGGGTGCGGGTAAGGCAATAACCTTGTCTCTCGGATCGTCCGAAACGGCTTTGGCGTCACCGGAAAAAAACCATTTTCCAACAGTGGGGAAGAGCCGGATGCCCGGGCGACCCTTGACCAGATTCCAATCAGATCGCTCCTTACTCGGAGCA
>JAYUOS010000002.1:0-82881 GCA_043760725.1 Sphingomonadales bacterium | reverse complement strand
CGATTTGATAGACCGTGTAATGTACTGTTCTGTAAAAGCCATTATGGTGAACTTGGACCCTAGCGTGCACATCTTCGACGCCACCCTGCGAGACATGGCCTGAAGGGAGTCCGCGCCCATAACCAATTTCAATTATTGTTGCAGCATCATTGCCACCGGCAGAGCCGATCTCTCCATCAAGCAATTTAAAACGAAATTCTTTGCCGTTTTCGGCGACTTCAAACCCCGGATCATTCTCGGCAAGAATGACTGTGCCGGACATGTAAACTTCTTGTTTTCCAATTTTCATGAAATTTCTCCTAGACTAATGAGCTATCAATCGCTTTGCACGCCACCAGTAATTCCTTCACCGCATCAACGCTGACTGCAAAGTTTGCTTTGGCTTCGTCGTCTAGGGAGATTTCGATGATCTTTTCTGCGCCTCCCGCGCCGATCATCACCGGAACGCCGACGTATAGATTGTCGATGCCATATTGGCCGGTCAGGTTGACGGCGGCTGGCAGCACGCGTTTTTTGTCGTACAGAAAGGCCTCCGCCATCGAAATCGCGCTGGTGGCGGGGGCGTAATAGGCGCTGCCGGTGCCAAGCAACGCGACGATCTCGCCGCCGCCGCTGCGGGTGCGCTGAACGATGGCGTCGATGCGCTCTTGAGTCGACATTCCCATCGCGATCAGGTCAGGCACAGGAATGCCGGAAACAGTCGAGTAGGCGATGACCGGAACCATCGTGTCGCCGTGCCCGCCAAGGACAAAGCTGGTCACGTCCTTCACCGACACGTCGAATTCATCGGCAAGGAAATGGCTGAAGCGGCTGGAGTCCAGCACGCCCGCCATGCCGACAACCATGTGGTGCGGTAGCCCTGAAAATTCACGCAAGGCCCAGACCATCGCGTCGAGCGGGTTGGTGATGCAAATGACGAACGCGTTCGATGCATTGGCCGCGATGCCTTCGCCAACGGCTTTCATCACTTTCAAATTGATACCGAGCAAATCGTCGCGGCTCATGCCGGGTTTGCGCGCGACGCCAGCGGTGACGATGATAACGTCTGCGCCTGCAATGTCGGCGTAATCATTGCTGCCGGTGATGCTCGCATCAAAGCCTTCAACAGGCGCGCATTGCGACAGGTCGAGCGCCTTACCCTGCGGCACGCCGGGGACGACGTCGAACAAGACAATGTCGCCAAGACCTTTTAATGCTGCGAGGTGAGCGAGCGTTCCGCCGATGTTACCGGCGCCGATAAGCGCAATCTTTTTGCGGGCCATTAAAAATCCTTCCATGGGGCCAATGCCGTAACGGCCAGTGCGCTACGAACTTAAGGGAATTAGCCGCGCGTTAGGCCGAATCGGGCGCGACAGCAACCCTATAAAGGTCCGAAGTTAAGGGTTTTTATGATACCAGTTCGCAATAGCGATAACGGCTATTTCCCGGCAAGTTCAGATAGCATCAGCTTCCAATGAATCACATTGTCGTCAAGTGCCTTCACCGGCAGCCGTTCATCCTTGCCATGAGCGCGGAAATCGATGGGAACTACAACCCATGCGCCATTTGCGCCGTAAATCGGAATACCCGCGACACGGAACGGCCGGGCATCGCTTGCCCCTGTCGACATCTCGGGCGAAATTGGTGCGCCGGGGTGCAGTGCGTGGACTGCCTTTTCAAATGCCGCGCTGACATCGGCGCGCAATGGCGATGAGAGAGATGCGACATAATCGTCATTACGCGTTACCACGACTTCGGGATCGCTAACGATTGCCGCCAAATCCTTTTGCACATCATTCGGGTCGATCCCTGGGAAGATGCGGCAGTTGATCATTGCAGTGGCCAGTTGCGGCAATGCGTTATCGGCATGTCCCGCAAAAAGGCGGGTTGGCACACAGCGGGTGCGCGTCAGGCCAACCTCAGTCTCATTTGCCTCGATGACATCGGCAGCAGCGCCATCTTTAGGATTGGCAAGCCATGCCCGCATCGCATCGCCCAGTGCGCCTTTTTCCTGCTTCTGCCGCTCAGTGAAATAGGCGCGCGTTGTTTCGCTTAGCATCGGTTCAAACCGGTGCGCCTCAATCTTGTCAAGAGCATGAGACAGGCCATAAATAGCGTTGTCCTTGCGCGGTTTCGACGAATGGCCGCCGCGATTGCGTACAGTAAGCGTATAGCCCGCAAAGGTCTTTTCGGCAGTTTGCATCAAAAATCCGGCTGGCCGTCCATCAGGGAAAAAACCGCCGCCGCCGCCATCGGCGTTCAGGCCGTATTCGACGTTCAGTTTGTCTTTCCACTCGGTCGCGCCTTTGTCAGCACCGATACCGTTGGTTTCCTCATCGCCGGTAAAAAACACGACAATATCCCGCGTTGGTTTGAAACCTGATGCGCGCAAATCAATCAGCGCTTGTGTTATACCAACGATGCCGTCCTTCATGTCGATGGTGCCGCGACCGTAATAATAACCATCCTGCTCCGTCAGCACGAACGGGTCGGTGGTCGAATCCTCACGCTTTGCCTCGACGACATCCATATGGCCCATCAGCATAATGGGCTTGGCTTTCGCTTTGCCTGGCGCACGCCAGCGGACGATCAGCGCTGCTGTCTTTTCGGTCAGCTTGGATACGTTGTCGGTGCTTTCATACGGCACAACCTCAACATCTGCCGCAGGAAAGCCAGCTGCGATATAGTGCTCGGCCAGATAGTTGGCCATTTCCGGGACTTTGCCGCGTCCAAAAACGGTCGGGATATTGACGACATGCTCAAACATATCATGGGTCGCTTTCTGGCGCTCAGCCGAAACTTTGCCCGTTGCATTGGGGGCTTTGCTCGGCGCTGCCATAACCGGCATTGCACCAAGCAGAGCGGTCGAGATCAACAAGGCTTTCATACGCATGATATTTTCCTTTTATTCGTTCGCGCCGTGACCCAGCGCCAGATATTCCCCCGATTGCATCTCTAGCAATCGTGACACGGTGCGGTCGAATTCGAACCGCCCATCTCCTTGCGTATACAGAATATCGGGCAAAGCATCGGCGCTGGCAAGCAGCTTCACGCGGTACTCATAGAGCGCATCAATCAACGTAACAAAGCGTGCAGCTTCATTGCGATTTTGCGGCCCAAGCACCGGAATGCCGACCAAAATCACGGTATGAAAGCGCCGCGCGATGGCGAGATAGTCCGCCGCTCCGCGCGCCTCGGCACACAGCCTTTTGAACGAAAACACGGCGACACCTTTCAATGCTTTGGGCACGTGCAAAAACCGCCCACCGTCAACGTCGAGTTCAAGCGTCGGCACATGCGTTCGGTCTTCGGGCGGATAGTCGGTCAGGCGAAAGAAGGTTTGGGACAAAGCTGTCGTTGCGCCGGGACCATTCGGCGTCAACCATGTCTGCGCATTGCCCAGCCGGTCGCGCCGATAATCGGTTGGTCCGTCCAGCGCCATGACGTCAAGTCGTTGCTTCACCAATTCGATAAACGGCAGGAAAAGCTGGCGGTTCAGGCCGTCTTTATACAAATCATCGGGGTGGCGGTTCGATGTGGTGATGACGGTGACGCCAACATCAAACAGTCCGGCAAACAACCGCGACATGATCGCGGCATCAGCCATATTGTTGACCACCATCTCGTCAAAACACAGCAGCCGCGCCTCATCGGCAAGTGCCGCGACGACCGGCGGGATCGGGTCGCCCTTTTCCTTGTCTCGCTCAATTTTCAACCGCGCATGGATATCGAGCATGAATTCATGAAAATGCGCGCGGCGTTTGCGTTTGATCTGAACCGCGTCAAAGAATAAATCCATCAGCATAGATTTGCCGCGCCCGACCCCGCCCCATAGGTACAGGCCGCGCACCGGATCGGGCTTTTTACCAAGGAACCGCCACAACGTGCTGCCGCGCGGGGGCACTGCCTCTAACTGCTGCTGAATATCGGCCAGTTGCGCGGCCGCTTGGGCTTGGTCAGGGTCGGCTTTCAATTCACCCGCTGCGATCAGCGCATCATAGGCCGCGAGCAGTCCCGTCATTTTCGGTCTTTTGATGCCTTGCGGATCGTGCCTGAGAATGATGCGATGATATCGCGGTCGCCCGCTCCCTGCACGACCATACCGCGCAGGAAGATCAAACGTCCCGTCTCCCGCACCTGTTCTACTACAGCATCCAACGGCTCATCAATCCGCCCGCCGCCGATAAACTGCGTCCCAAGATCGAGTGTCACCGAAAACCCGGCATTCAACGACCCAAACTGATGCGCTGCCGCAAACAACGCCACATCAATCAACGCTAAAGTGACTGCGCCGTGGACGTTATCACCCAGGTTGCTGTGCTTGCGCGTTGGATGCATGCGGATACGAGCGACGGGCCTGCCGTCGGGCAAAGGCGCTTCGGGCCGGACCGACAGTGGCTCGATAAACGCGTTAAATCGAGTCTTATCGTTCAAATTCCAGCTAAGCCAACCATCATCCTGTGCCAGTGCGTCAAAATGCTCGGCAGGCGGCGGGGACTCTATTCCGTCGTTCAAATTTGCCGCTCCGCCACCATCTTCTTGGTTTCAGCGATGGCTTTGGCGGGGTTCAATCCCTTGGGGCAGGCGTTGGCGCAGTTCATGATCGTGTGGCAACGATACAGGCGGAACGGGTCTTCGAGATCGTCGAGCCGCTCACCGGTCATTTCATCGCGGCTATCGGCGAGCCAACGATAAGCCTGTAACAGGATCGCGGGGCCAAGGAACTTGTCGCTGTTCCACCAATAAGAAGGACAGCTTGTTGAGCAGCACGCGCACAAGATGCACTCATAGAGCCCGTCAAGCTTCGCACGATCTGCGGGCGATTGCAGCCGCTCTTTGCCCGATGGCGTTGACGTTACCGTCTGCAACCATGGTTTGATTGAGGCATATTGCGCATAGAAATGCGTCATGTCAGGGACAAGATCCTTGATCACTTCCATGTGCGGCAATGGCGTGATCGTGACCGCGCCTTTGCAATCTTCAATCGCGGTGGTGCAGGCAAGGCCGTTTTTGCCGTTGATATTCATCGCGCAGGACCCGCAAATCCCCTCACGGCATGACCGGCGGAAAGTCAGCGAGCTATCGTGATCCGCCTTCATCTTGATCAGTGCGTCGAGCACCATTGGACCGCAAGTGTCGGTATCAACCTCGAAGGTGTCGTAACGCGGATTTTCACCTGAGTCAGGATCGTAGCGATAGACCTTAAAGCTACGCGCTACGCCATCGCTGGTCGCGGCGTGCTTTGTGCCTTTTTGGACTTTGCTGTTTTTAGGCAACGTAAACTCAGCCATGTTTTGATCCTGATACTAAACTTATGCTTGCCCTAACCAAGCGCGCATCCCCAAGCAATTGCAATTTTCGACGTTCTAATAAACGCAGGATTAAGCCCTATTCATTAATCCGCGCGGGATTGGGCTCGCGGCGATGATCGTTTCGATCAAATCCTCTTGAGACCATCCCATCGGCACAGCGGATCTGCCATAGACTTTTTCGGACCAGAGGTTGCACTGCAAATTGATTTCCATTTGTGCTCACGCTCCACCAGATCGTGCTTCTCGGCCTTTACACTCGGCCAGTACTGCCCCAGCTTGCCGAGTTGTTATTGCGCTTAATCACGAAACGATCACCTTTGGGGCAGCGGGCTTCATCAACAGATGCACTGGCGTGATAAAGCGCCCAGTCACAGGTCGGGAGGGTTTGCCGTTATGTTTCCGTCAGGCGAGCATTATGCCGCCACATTCAAGCTTCCCGCGGCAGCAAAATTCGTTCGACCAGTTGGTGATCGGATAGCGTCGTGACATCGATGGCCGCACAAAGCTCAGCCATAGGAACTAGCCGCGACTTCACGCTGATCAGAAATTGCACGGAAGAACCAGAGCACCGCCAAACGCGCATAGATTCGTTTATTCCAATAGGCACGCTGTAACGCTGAAAATGTAATCGGAGACTCTGCCTCGGCTAGCAATGCGTAACCAGCCATCATGCTCCGCGTTTCTTGCCAGCTTTGTTTAAACAAGCGCTCCCGGATCAATTTGAAGCCGATCATCGTGAAAGAACGTGCTAGAAAATGGGCAATAGCAAATTGGGTGGCGGGTTTAATGTCGCCAAGTTCCATTCCTAGAGTTTTTTTAAAGCCGTTAAGCGCCCCCGCAAGATGGCGATGCCCGTCGACGTCAAAGCTCTTGCTTCGTGAAATTAGGCCGAGAATGCTGTCGTGACGCTGTCGGTAATAGATCCATTTTTCTGCCGCATAATAATAGCTTTGAGAGCGAAGCAGTAAATATGGAGTTGTCGCGACGTCTTCGAATAGCTCGCCGACCGGAAACCGTAAGTCATCGCCCCATAAGCTGCGGCTGGTGATCTTGGACCAGCTATGCATTTTACGTGCGGCAAATATCCCGCAAACCAGCGCTTGTGTATCTTGCTGTAGGGTATGTGCCGGGCCGTAAAAGGATGGTATCTGCGGGCCATCGTCCTTGCTGTAATCGCATAACACAATATCGGGAGCATGATCGTTTAGGATGTCTAGAAGCCTGGAAAGTGAACCAGGCCATAACTTATCATCGCTATCCAGAAACCAGATATAGCTGCCTTTAGATGCCGCCAACAGACTGTTTCGTGCCGCACTGAGGCCGCCGTTTGTGTGATGGTGTAATAATTGAAGTCGCCCCTGATATTGTGAGCGAAGCTTATCGGCCAACTGCGCTGAACCGTCGGTGGAACAGTCATCCAATAAAATGACCTCGAACGCGTCTCCGCCACCCTGGTTAAAAATAGAATGCACACACTCTTCCAAATATGGCGCAACATTATAAACAGGTAGTAAGATGCTGAGAAGCGGACGCGATGCCGACGATGATATTGCTGTCATGAACCTGCACCAGCATATCGCGCCAGAGCATCCGCGCCGCGCCGCGTGGACAATGCCGTTTGGCTATCATCGATGGTGTACGCAAATAACGCGTCCTGTGCAGAGCGATACTGCGCGCCAATTGCTTTCCAATCGGGCAACGTTGCAAAAAGTTCAGTGGCTGATTTTACGACAGGCCCATTACCCCAAAAAGCATAGAGCTGTGGATTATCTTTAAGCATATCCGCCGGTTCGCGAACCGTCACCAAGTGGCTATGCGTATCGATAAAAAAACAGGGTCGTCGGCGGATCAGGAACTCGTAAACCTGACTGCTCATATCGCCGATATAGGCATCTGCGGCTAATGTATAAGCCATATCAAATAGCAATGGGCTGTCGGCATCAATACGAATATTGGGTAAATCACGAAAGCGCGCGGGGACATCTGGACGCAGGCGAAAAGTGCGATATTCAAGCGAAATATGCAGTTTCTTACGGAACAGCATCACGTGCGGCGCAAAGATCAAATTGAAGCGGTCCGCGTTGGCGGCAAAATAATCAAGGATCGCAATACCATGCTCGAAATAAGACGATAACAACGGGTCGAAATGCGGATTATACAGGAACACCGGATTATCATTGGCAAAGAATTTTGGTGCGGCCTGCCGGTCAATCATATCAAATTTGGGATAACCGATTAGGCGGCATTGCTGCGGCGTCGCTATGTTGTGCGCAGCCATTTCATCAATTAGCTTTTGCCCGCTGAGCAACATAAGATCGAATTGTTTGAGCTCAGGGTGATAGGCAACATTACGATCCCCCGAACCATGGGGAACATAGGCAAATTTTGGTGCCCGTGTCCCCAGCTTGCGCTTCACCCGCAGACAGGTGCGCTCGGTTGAAACAATGACATCGACGCTTGCAAATAATTCGTAACTGTAACGCAGTCGCGCCAATCGGCGCACGGGCGCGATCTGGTTCGGTAAAGCCAAGGCTGCGTTCATGACAGGCGGTATGGGTAGGGATTCCCAACGGATTTTGTCCAATATGCCAGGATCCAACAAAGTCTGGATAAACGATTGGATGGCGTCCGTGCCGCACGCAGCGATAACCGCTATATGCGGATAATGCATCGCCAATTGCGCCATGATACCGGCAATATGCGCGGCCTGATGCGCGGCGTCATGATTGAACAGAAACAATATGCGTGGCCGCTTCGGCTGCGTTCTGTCCGCTGCTTTGCTCACATCCCGACCCAAACGCCCTTCGCTTCCCGACGGCAAACTCTAGACAGGTATTTACCAACGGTGCAAAGCTAAAAACGCCCATGAAACAAAATCCCACTAACGCTCAAGATCGTAAACCTCCGGCTACTGTGCTGCCTACGCCGCGAAGTAACGCGGTGCGGATGTTGCAAAATGGTGGTTGGCTATTGGGCGGGAAAACATTCGGCGCTTTGCTCAGCCTGATATATCTGGCGATGATTACGCGCAGTCTTGGCCCCGAAAATTTCGGCCTATTCGCGCTTGTATTTAGCATCGCCCAGTTAATCGCAGGGTTGGTATCATTTCAGACATGGCAAATCATCATCCATTTTGGCACGCGCGACATATTGGAGAGACGGCCAGAACGTTTCGCGCAGCTAGTGATGCTCTGTTGCGCTTTTGATGCTGCGAGTCTGTTAAGCGGCGCACTAATCGCAGCGATTTCCGCCTTTGCGTGCGGCGCATATTACCAATGGAGCGGTGAATTTTCTGCCTATGTAATGGTGTTTTGCTGGATTATATTGCTGGCATCGCGCGGGACGCCGGGCGGCATATTGCGTGTGCATGATCGGTTCCGTGATGCTGCATTGGGGGATAGTCTCGTTCCCGTTGTGCGGTTGATAGGCGTTGGTATCGTTATTTTAATAGCGCCTACTTTGGTCAATTTCCTTACCGTCTGGGCCCTATCAGAATTGCTGACAACGCTGCTCATGTGGGTCGTCATCTGGCGCACTGTGCGCTTGCCATTTGGCAAACCGACGATGCAAAACGTGCTTGCCGACTATCGTCGTTATCCCGGCATTGGTCGCTTTGCCGCCTTCACCAATTTGGGCGCAAGTCTAAAGCTAGCCAGCCAGCAGTTCATCGTGGTGATTGTTGGCTTCTTTGTTGGTCCTGCTGCAGCCGGCTTTTTCCGGCTGGGCCATCAACTGGGGCAAGTGATGGCCCGGATTGCGGATGCGATTGCGCAAGTTCTGTTCGCCGAATATAATCGGCTAGCCCATACGGACGGCCATGAAGCAACCCATATGTTGGTCAAACAAAGTTTCAAAATTACGGCACTGTCGGCCATTAGCTTGCTGTTGATTTTGGTTTTTTCGGGCAAAGCTTTTTTGATCGCCGCTTTTGGTGCAGCATTCGCGCCTGCCTATCCGTTGGTTGTAATTCTGGGTAGCGCCGCAGCCGTGCAGGTTGGGGCATCGGCTTTTGAGCCTGCTTTGCTGGCACGTGGACAGTCGGGTCAGGCTCTCATGGCGGGCGCTTTAAGCTTGGGCGCGCTTGTGTTTATGCTATTCCTCCTATTGCCTGCATATCAGGAGCAAGGCGCCGCTTTTGCTGTATTGTGTGCTGCGTTGGTTTCTTCGAGCTGGCTGGCGAGTGCCTATTGGAAGCCTAAGCTATAGCATTGTGTGCCGCTAAAATCGCTTCGACCAATATTTTGTCATCGGGTTTATCGACATCAATGCACGCCTCGGATTGCGGCAAGGAAACCAGCTTTGCGATGAGGTTAAACCGCCGCCCAGCTCGCACCATTGCCTTTTCGGCTGACCAAAGACGCAGATATGCGCCTATTGCTAGCCACGGACCAAAGGCAGACATTATCCGCCACCCCTTTTTGCGTTCCGCTTCAATGCTTCGCCAAAGCGCCAATAGAGACGATAGCCGCTTTCCGCCGTTCAATAGAAACAAATTGGCACCAGAATAGGCCTCGCCGCGAAACTTCAACCACGTCCGCTTTGCTTCGGGATAAGAAGCCAACAGCGTTTGTCGCTCCACCATGCCGACGGCCACATCGCACGTCTGTGTGTTAAAAAGCATCTGATCAATCATCGCGTGCGAGAGCAACACATGGTCAGCTGTGGTTACCAAAAGCGGCCCGTCTGTTTGCTGCAATGCCATTTCCACAGCTTGAGCAATCGAGTCTGGGCCATCTAGCATTTTGAGGGCAGGATGGAATCTCAGGACCTTATCACCCACACCAGCTAAAATAGCCTGCGTATCTTGACCCAATAACAACACTGTACCAATGCGCGGATGGGTCAAGAGCGTTTCCAAGACATAGGCCACCATCGGGCGACCGGCTATTGAAACAAGCGCTTTATATTTCTGACCGTAAGCGACGGCCAATGGATCCACGCCCGGGCGCTGGCCGACCAGTATGGCGGCGGTGATGAGGGCATGCTTTTCCATATTCAGGCGCCCGCTAACACGCGCTTGCATTTTTTTCTAGAACAAGGGAGATCACTTAAGGATGGGAAAACCGAATATTCACATCTTTGATCTCGATCGCACAATTACGCGGATGCCGACATATACGCCATTTTTGTTGGGGGCAGCAAAATCGCAAGCGCCTTGGCGGCTGGCCTTAGTGCCGTTGATTATACCGTTTCTGCTCGCTTATGGTTGCAAGCTACTCAATCGAAAAAGCATGAAACAGATAATGCATCTTATCATGCTAGGCCGCCGTATGAAGCGATCAGACGTTACCAAGGTCGCTGAACAGTTCGCTAAAAAAGTCGCAGCCGACGGCCTGTTTCCCGACATACTATCGGTAATACAAACAGCACAATCGCGTGGAGAACGGGTAATGATCGCTACCGCAGCGCACCGGTTCTATGTTGATGCACTCGCTCAAAAATTAGGCGTTACTGACATTATCGCCACAGCTTCTGTCTGGGCTGGCGACCAGCTAACACCGATCATTTTAGGCGAGAACTGCTATGGCGCGGGTAAGCTGCGGAAGCTCAAGACATATTTTTCCGAACAAAATATTGACCGCGACGCCTATATTCTGACGTTTTATTCGGATCATATTTCCGACCTGCCTTGCTTTGACTTTAGCGACGTGCCGGTTGCCAAAAATGCATCACCAAAGCTACTTGTCCTAGCAACGCAACGAGGCTGGCAAATACTGTAATCTTTTGAGAGCTAACAAAAAAGGCGGCCCGCAACCGGACCGCCTTTTTTGTTTGATAAAGCTGAATTCGATTAACGCTTGGAGAACTGGAAGCTCTTACGCGCTTTCGCTTTGCCGTATTTCTTACGTTCTACAACGCGGCTATCGCGGGTCAGGAAGCCTTCGGCTTTGACGGCGCTGCGCAGCAACGGCTCAAACTTTGACAATGCCTGTGCAATGCCGTGCTTTACTGCACCAGCCTGGCCAGACAAACCGCCGCCTTTTACAGTGGCGATGATGTCGTACTGCTCAACGCGCTCAGTCACTGTGAACGGTTGGTTGATCACCAGACGCAATGTCGGGCGTGCAAAATACACTTCCTGATCGCGGCCATTGACGGTGATTTTGCCAGTGCCGGGCTTTAGCCAAACGCGGGCAACCGCGTCTTTACGGCGACCGGTTGCATAGGAACGACCCTGTGCATCGACTTCTTTTTCGCGGATTGGCGCTGCAGGACCGGTCGGTGCTGCGGGCGTATCGGTGCCGAGCGCGCCCAGATCAGCGAGAGTTTCTACGGTTTCGGACATTATGCACCCACCTTATTCTTGCGGTTCAACGAACCGATATCCATCGCGATTGGCTGTTGGCCATTATGTGGATGCTCTGTGCCGTTATAGAGATGCAAAGCGCGCATCTGGGCACGACCCAAAGGTCCGCGGGGAACCATACGCTCAACAGCTTTTTCCAAAACGCGTTCAGGAAAGCGGCCTTCGAGGATTTTTCCGGCTGCGACGCCTTTGATCCCGCCAGCATAGCCGGTGTGACGATAATAAATTTTATCGGTCAGCTTTTTGCCGGTGAAGCGCACTTTACCCGCATTGATGACGACAACATGGTCGCCGCAATCAACGTGCGGAGTGTAGCTTGGCTTGTGTTTGCCGCGCAGGATATTGGCGATGATTGTGGCAACGCGGCCAACAACCAAACCTTCGGCATCAATAATATGCCAGGCCTTTTCGACATCCTGTGGGCGGATTGATTTCGTGACTTTGGTCAGCGTTTTCATAGCGCGCCTGATCGAACCTTCCGATTGGGATTGGGAGCTGCAAGGAATAATTCCCTACAACCGATGCGGGCTATTGGCGTGGGTGCAGTGATTCGTCAAGCAAAAGCGGTGGTTTTCGGACGGGTAAAATAATACCCTACGCCCAAGATTGCGCCTTTGCCTGTTCGTTGACCCATTCGGAAAATGGCTGCGCGGCATGGCTGGCCTGAATTGCAACGATGACCGGGATTGCAAAACGATGCATTTGGGTGATGCGTTCGATCACGGTGTCGGCAAGCGCACGGCTGGTGTTGAAAAACACCGGATGCTCTTCGCTCGTTTCGACATCATCATCGCCGTTGATATAGGAAATCGCCGGCGAAAGCCGGTTGGCGCTGGCGATCAGTCGTTCCTCTAATAGGGCGCGGCAGCAATCATGGGCGTCACCCGCGTTGGGGAACAGGCTGTAAATCAGCACTAAGTCGGACATTGCTTTCGATCCCATGCATTGCCTGTTGCCCCAGCCGGTGCGCACCCCAGACAGTGGCGGCGACGACCAGCGCGCCGACTGCTTGATGCAGCACAGCAAGGACAATGTTCATCCCGGTCATTACCGTGGCAATCCCTAACAATATCTGCACGCCGATTGCAGAATGTATCGAAATACTGATGATACGCGCATTATTTTTCTTTAGTTTTCTGGCCATTACGATCAGCCCCGCAACAACGGCCCATGCCCACCAACGGTGCAGGAAGTGAATCAGATACGGGTCGTGAGTCACCGCATAGCCGACACCCGCAGTCCATTCGATGCCGTCGGGTACAAAGCGGTCATTCATCAGCGGCCAGCTGTTAGACACATAGCCAGCATTGAGTCCGGCCACCCAAGCGCCGAGCAGCAGCTGCACGAAAAGAACGGACAGTATGACAGCGGTGAAGCGCGCCAATCGCGCGGGATTGGCCGTCGGGTTGGCGGTCAGCGCTTTTAAGTCGAGCGCGGTCCAGATCAAGCCGCCCATGATAGTGAGTGCTACGAGTAAGTGCACCGAAAGTCTGAAATGGCTAACATCGGTGCGCATTTCCAGGCCAGATGCTACCATCCACCAACCGACAGTCCCTTGCAAACCCACGAGCATCACGATCGCGAAGATACGCGCTGTATAGCCTTTGGGTAATGCTCGACGGGCCGCGAGCCAAACGAAAGGCAGAGCAAGCGTCAGCCCAATGACCCGACCTAAAAGCCGGTGAATCCATTCCCAAAAATAGATGAATTTGAAACCTGCCAGCGTCATTCCGGCTGGCCCATTAATTTCAACATATTCGGGGATTTGTTGATAGCGCCCAAATTCCGCCAGCCACTGCGCTTCGCTCAACGGCGGCAAAGCACCCATCAGCGGCTTCCACTCGGTGATCGAAAGTCCGGATTCGGTCAGCCGCGTGATGCCGCCAACAACGACAATGCAGAACACCAATAGAGCAACGCTTAAAAGCCAGCTGGAAAGCTTTGAATGATTCGCCTGCATCATAGCTTGTCATATGGTTTGCCGACGCAGCTTAGGCAAGCATGGGCTTTTTCCGGTAGTATCTGGAAAATAATGCGCTGCACAATCAGCGATTTACGATCAGTTACATTTGTTTACTGCCCGATAGCTTCACATTTTCTGCAAATTCTTGTATCTCACAATCGATTGCTGCGCCGACGCGTAATTTTATGTCGCGCTGTTGAACTCAAGTTACGATGGAGCCAAAGGATGAACAGCACGCTTAATGGCTCGCTGTCCACTGTGCCTCAGGGCCAGATTATCGATTTCGAAAAGGCGGAGCTTCGGCGCATGCCTTTTCAGGACAGTCTGTATCTGTGGGTCAAAGGTCGGTTACCGGCAGAGGGCTTTGATGCTCGTTTGGCCCCACGCATTTATAATGACGGTCGCCCGGATTATTGGGCGATTGAAGTTGCTGCATTCTCTAGTCTGGTTGCGGCCAATGACGCTAGCGATGCGGATGACATGTTAAGCTTTGAACGTTCGGTCCCGCTGACCGGCATCACCGGAACCAGGGGGGTTACGGTGATCGGGGCAAGCCATACGCAGCGGATCGAAATTGATGGCGAGGTCCTTTAGGGGTCGCACCTTGCTGTCATGGGGCGAGGGCAGGCCGGTTGCGCTGAAAAGCGCACCAACTCAACAGAGGCCTGCCCCCAAACCTCTGACCGATTAGGTTCTGGCCCTAACGGCTTCGGCAAGCGATGTGGTAGTCAGCAGTTGCGGCAGCTTTCGTCCTGCTCCACGTTTTGGATAATATAGATAAAGCGGAACACCGGCGGCCTGTTGCTGATTTAAAAACCGAGCAATCGCTTGATCGGTTCGGGTAAAATCGCCGCGAAGGACTTTGACATCTTTATCAGCGAACAGTTTCGCTGTATCCGCGCGTTCAAGCACCGCAGCCTCGTTGATCTTGCAGGTAACGCACCAATCAGCGGTGAAATAGATGAAAACCGGTTGGCCACTTGCACGAAGCGCCGCCAGCCGCTTTTCTGAAAAAGCTTCCGCTTTAAGTATATTGGATAAGCCGTCGTTTTTCTGGATATTGGCGGCAGGCAGTGCATTGGACGCCACGGCCAATATCATGAAACACAGGGCAATCGCGGCGAGCCCTGAGTGTCGAATTCGGCCAGCATTGCGAAAGCGCAATACCAACACGATTATAATCGTCCCCGCACTCAGCGCGCCAACCAGCAATCCGTACTGCCCGGTCAAACGCCCCAACAACCAAAGCAGAGCAACTGCCGTCAGTCCCATTGGTATTGCCATTGCTGAGCGAAATCTCAGTAACCATGGCCCCGGCTTTGGTAACCGCCGACGCAGTGACGGTATGAATGCGATCAATAGGAACGGCAACGCTATGCCAAGGCCTAAAACGGCAAAAAGCATCAGCGCTTGTGCAGCGGGCAGCAACAATGCCGCGCCGAGCGCTGCTGCCATGAACGGCCCGGTGCACGGCGTTGCCACCAACGCCGCTAACACTCCGGTCCAGAACGACCCGATCAATCCCGAACGGCGCGTGAGCGCATGCCCGGCGTCAAAACCGTTCAATTCAAACAGACCAGCCAGATTGGCGGTGACCCCGACCATCAGCAACAGCAGAAACAGGACGAAGCTTGGGGATTGCAACTGAAACGCCCACCCGACCTCTTGCCCGCCAGCGCGCAGCGCCAGAATAAGCCCACCGAGTACGATGCAGCTCAGCACAACGCCCGCCGAATAGGCCAAAGCATCGGCGCGGGCGGCTTTCTCATCGCCGCCTGCTTTGGCGAGAGCTAGTGCCTTTAATCCCAATATCGGGAAAACACAGGGCATGATGTTCAGCAACGCGCCTCCTGCCAATGCCGCGAGCAACAGCCAGTATAAGGGGGGTGTTGCCGTCGTGATTGGCGCAGCGTTGCCCAGCGCGACCGGAGTGCCGCCGTCCGGAACGGCGCCTGCAATGGCGCTAATTGACAACCCGTGGTCTTTGCCGATCCGCAAGACGCCCTTAAAGCTTGTCGGCTGCGGCCCTGCGAATTGGGGGGACAGCCGGGTTTCGATCATTAGCCAATCGCCTGACCTACGAACGCTTTGTGGCGCGACATAGTCGAAAAGTTCGAGCGTTTCGGGAAAGAAATAGGGTTCTGCCAATGCCGCGCCGGCTGGAAAGGGTATCGCGATCTGGATCGCTTTACCGTTGACCGCAAAGCGTGCCGTACGATCAAGCGGCGCCGGCAGCGCAGCCCGCCAAGCGTCAAACTGGGTGCGATTGCTGGTTTCTATGTTACCGTCGCCTGTAACCAATTCGAGGGCCAATTTGCCGGTCTGCGGCACACACACGCGGTCGGTGCAGGCAAGCCATTGCGCGTCGACGCTGACCGGAAGCCTTGTCCCTGGCGCGATATCGGGCGCGATTTTGAGGTCAACCAAAATGGCATGCGGCGCATCGTAGATATAATTCATGAAACCGCTGATGATCAGCGTATCGGGAACGGGGAAACGCGGTTGGCCGGCGGTCACCCCCGGCGGCAGCTTCCAGTCGAGGACCAGCCCAACACCTGCATCTCCCGGGTTCTGCCAATAGCCGTGCCAGCCCGCATCTGGCCGCATGCTAAATGCCACGGTCACTGTTTCACCGGGCGCGGGCTCGTTGCTTTCCGCCTCCAAACTGGCATGAACGAAAATCTTCATGCCTGGCATTTGCGCTTGCGCTTCGCCGCTGCCGAACAACAGCGCCGCAACGATTAGCAGCCAACTGAACGGCCTCATCCGATAATCGCCCGCACACCGGCTAGAAATTGCATCACCGGCACAGGCTTGGACAAATAGGCTTTGGCCCCCGCGCCCATAATCCGTTCCTCGTCGCCTTTTCCGGCATAAGCCGTCACAGCCAGCACCGGGATAGCGCTCAGCACAGTGTCGCCTTGCATCTGCTCGATCAAATCAAGCCCGCTGACATGCGGCATCTGGATGTCCATAATGACAAGGTCAGGCGCAAAGGACTTTGTGTGTTCAATCGCGTTGCGCCCGTCGCGCAGCCCCTCAACCTCATACGCATGCGCGCGCAACAAATCGGTGAACAGTTTCAGGTTCAACTCATTGTCTTCGACGATCAGGACCTTCTTACTCACGGACATTCCTTAAACCATAGCTATTTTGCTGCCTAGGCAGCGACACCGCTTTCGCTTAAGCCAAAGCCATGTTGGAAACAAATGCGAAAAGCCTGCGCCAAATTCAAGGTGACCCTGCGATGCTGGCGCTAGGTGCGCTCGGCTGGATTTTGACCGATGCTGACCGGGCGTCGCGGATGCTGGCGCTGACAGGTTTGACGCCGGATGTCTTGCGCGACGGCGTATCGGAATCGGCAACACTTGCTGCCATAATTGGTTTCCTTGAATCGCATGAGCCGGATCTGATTGCCGCTGCCGACCACATCGGCGTGAACCCTGAAGTCTTGGTGCGCGCCCGTGTGGAGTTGGAAGCATGAGGCGTCCTTTGTTGATTTCGGACTGCGACGAGGTTTTGTTACACATGGTTGTGCCATTTCGCGATTGGCTGGATGAAGCGCACGGCATTCATTTCGAACTGACGCACGGCGACTGGGGCGAAGCGTTGCGGCATAAGCATGATGGAACGCTCGTCGAACGCGGCATCGTGTGGACATTGCTTAACGGATTTTTCGAAACCGAAATGCACCGGCAAATGCCGATTGATGGCGCGTTGGCGGCGATAGCGCGATTGGCGGAGGTCGCCGATATCGTCATCCTGACCAATTTGATGGACCATCATAATGAAGCGCGCGCTGCCCAATTGCGCGCTGTCGGCATCGATGCGCCGGTCTATACCAATCAAGGCGGTAAAGGTGCTAAGCTGCAAAGCATCGTTGAAACTTATGCTCCAACTGTGACGGTTTTCGTGGATGATTTGGGCCACAACCACGAATCAGTTGGCGAGTTTATGCCCGACGTTTGGCGTCTCCATTTTGTGGGTGAACCCATCTTGTGGCCGCGTGTGAAAACGTCCGCTGCCGCGCATGTGCGGATTGATCTGTGGAGCGATGCCGAGGCTTGGATTACAGATAAACTTCTATCGGGTACCAGCGCACCGCACATCGAACTTGAAAAGGAACCCGCATGATTGACGCCCGCTTGGCCGAACTCGGCATCACATTGCCTGAACCCGCAGCGCCAGTTGCATCCTATGTTCCAGCGGTCGAGGTCGGCGGCTTTCTGTATATCTCTGGACAGATATCATTCGTCGACGGCACGTTGATGACCGGTAAAATTGGTGACACGCGCACCGAAGAAGACGGCATTGCCGCTGCGCGCGGTTGCGGCCTGATGCTGATTGCGCAGATGAAAAAGGCGCTTGGCTCGCTTGATCGCGTTGAGCGTATCGTAAAGCTTGGCGCGTTTGTAGCTTGCGAAGCCAATTATAGCGGCCAGCCGAAAGTTGCCAATGGCGCGTCGGATTTGATGGAGGCGGTTTTCGGCGATGCAGGCAAGCATGCGCGCAGTGCGGTTGGTGTGCCAGTGTTGCCGCTGGATGCCACTGTCGAGATTGATGCCATTGTCGCTGTAAAGCCCGCCTGAGGCGTTGGATATGGCAGAAGGCGAAACGGCCGACGACGGGATCGTTGCCGAAATTGCCAAGGGCGTTTCTGTATTCTCGCCCGAAGAATGGGACGCGCTGAATCTCTCCAGCAACCCGTTTGTCAGCCATGCGTTTTTAACAGCGCTGGAAGAATCGGGGAGCGTTGGCGCTGGCACTGGTTGGTCGCCCGTGCCGATTATCATCCGCGATGCGAATGACGAAGTCGCAGGCGCGCTTCCGGCCTATTTGAAAACACACAGCCAGGGCGAATATGTTTTCGATCACGCTTGGGCCGATGCTTATGAACGGGCTGGCGGGCGTTATTATCCAAAGCTGATCATCGCGGCACCCTTTTCACCAGTGCCGGGCCCGCGTGTTTTGTCGCATGATGAGGCGACATCGTTGGCTTTGTTCGGTGCCGCTGAAAGCGTGGTTAGGCAGAACGGCCTGTCCTCAGCCCACGCCAATTTCGTCGAAGAAGGTCAGCTCCCGCTGTTCGAAAAAGCAGGCTGGCTAATCCGGTCTGGAACGCAATTCCATTGGGAAAACGCTGGTTACGCGTGTTTTGATGACTTTATGGCGTCACTATCGTCGCGCAAACGTCGCGCAATCCGCAAAGAGCGCGCCGCGGCGCAAGCGGCGGTCGAGATCGAGATTGTGCGCGGCAACGATATCCGCCCCGAACATTGGGATGCGTTTTGGGTATTTTACCAAGATACCGGCGCGCGCAAATGGGGGACACCCTATCTGACCCGCAGTTTCTTCGACCTGATCGCCAAAAGCATGAGCGAGGATATCGTGTTGTTCCTCGCAATGCGTGACGGCCGGCCCGTCGCCGGCGCGCTCAACCTGCTTGGCCCCGATTGTCTTTATGGCCGCTATTGGGGGTGCAGCGAGGACATCCCGTTCTTGCATTTTGAGTTGTGTTATTATCAGGCGATCGACTTTGCGGTTAAGCACGGATTGTCGCGCGTTGAGGCGGGGGCGCAAGGCGAGCATAAGCTGGCGCGGGGCTATCTGCCGGTGACGACGCACTCGGCACATTACATCGCCGATCCCGGCTTTCGTTCAGCGATCTCCGACTTCCTAGAACGCGAACGCCGCGCGGTGGAACGCGAGCAAGAATTCCTCGGCGAACTCGGCCCGTTCAAACGCGGCTAGTCAACCGTTGTAACCCCTCGCCACCCGACAAAGCGCGCACGTTTGCCAAAGATAAAGCGGTTCGTTCCCAGCGCTACCAGCACACAGCCGATCAGCACAAACAGCATGATGTCGATATAATGCAGGCCGCCCAATCCGAAATGTTGGTAGAATGTCTCGGCGGGATAGATCATCCCAGGCTCGTAAAGCACAAAGCTGTGTAGCGCGTAGGATATCACACCAAAGAGCAACCCGATAATCGCCGCCCGCGCATCTACATTGCGGAACAATAAGCCAACGATAAAGGCCGATAGGATCGGCATCGAAGACAGGCCGTTCAATTGCTGTAAAAGATCAATAATACTCTTTGCACCTTCAAAGGCCGGGATCATTAGGATTGAGCTAAAGGTCAGAATGACGCTGACGGTGGTTGCGAGACGCCAGTGATCCTTCACCTTGGCAACAAACTTGTCATGGAAATCGATTGAATACAAAGCGACCGATGAATTCAGGATCGCCGCTGTGTGCGCAATGACTGCGGCTGTCATCAAGGAAGCAAACGCCCCCGATAGCCATACGGGCAGAACATGCGCCACAATCCGTCCATAGCTTTTGTCACCAATCGGCCCGAACAATTTATAGGCCACTACGCCGGGCACCGCGACGATGACCGGGATGACAAGGATTCGGATGCTGGCGGCGGCAAGCACGCCCTTTTGCGCTTCCTTCACCGTCGGCGCCGTCATCGCTTTTTGCGTGATGTTCTGGTTGGTCGACCAATAGAATATCTGGATAAACAACATGCCGGTGAACAATGTGTGGAACGGTATTTGCGAATCGGTTGAACCCACCATTGTCAGCCGCTCAGCCGGGATGCCCGAAAAATCCCAGTCGATGGCGTTTAACGCGAGGACCACAACCAGCAACGCCATGGCCAACATGCCGATGCCCGAAAACGTATCAACCACCGCCACGGCCTTTAACCCGCCGGTGATCGTGTAAATCGCCGCGATGATCGCCATCGGAATCGCGAAATACAGCAAAGGCCAATCGAGCCCGAACATCGATTTCAAAAACAGGCTGCCGCTGTAAAGCGACGCGGGCAGATAGATCAGGATATTGCCGATCAGGAACAACGCCGAGATGACGGTGCGAATGCTTCCGCCATCGTAACGACGTTCCAACAGCTCGGTCACAGTCGTACAATTGTTGCGATAATAAATCGGCACAAAGACAAACGCGAGGATCATCAGCCCGACAAAGCCGCATATCTCCCACCACGCCAAAAGCAGCATCTGCCCGCCGTTCATCCCAACCAATTGTTCGGTCGAAAGATTGGTGATGGTGATAGCGCCTGCAACATAGAGCCAGCTAAGACCGCCACCGGCAAGAAAGACGTCCTTGCCCGATCCGTCGTGCTCATTGGGCCCGCTGCGCACTTTTGCCCAGGTCAGCACCCCCAACAGCAGGATGATCGCAACAAAGACAGTTGCTTGCAGCCAACCGGCTGACAGATTTGGTTCCATTTTCCTCTCCCTTTTGTTGGGACTGTGGCGCATAGATGGATGCACCGCAACAAGAACGAGACGGTCAAATTATGAAGCTGGGTGTTTGTTATTATCCTGAACATTGGCCCGAGGACTATTGGCCCGATGATGCGCGGCGGATGGCAGAGATGGGCCTATCGCGGGTGCGCATCGGTGAATTCGCCTGGAGCCGGATAGAGCCTGAGCCGGGGCATTATGATTGGAGCTGGCTAGACCGTGCGGTCGAGGTTTTGCATAAGGCTGGGCTTGGCATCATCATGGGCACGCCAACCGCGACGCCGCCCAAATGGCTGGTTGACCAAATGCCCGATATGATCGCGCTGGATGAACAGGGCCGTGCGCGGGGCTTTGGTTCGCGGCGGCATTATTGTTTCTCGCACGCGGGCTATGCCCAACAATGCGACCGGATCGTGGCCGCCATGGCCGAGCGTTATGGGCAGCATCCCGCAATCGTCGCGTGGCAGACCGACAATGAATATGGCTGCCACGATACTGCGGTCAGTTTTTCGGGCGCAGCGCGTGATGCTTTCCGCGTTTGGCTGGCTGCCAAGTATCCAGACGTTAAGGCGCTGAACACGGCGTGGGGCAATGTCTTTTGGTCGATGGAATACCGGTCCTTTGCCGAGATTGACTTGCCCAATCTGACCGTGACCGAGGCCAACCCTTCGCATAGGCTCGATTTCCGCCGCTTCTCCTCGGATCAGGTTGTGGCCTTTAACCGCGCCCAAGTCGATATCCTGCGCAAAGCTTCACCGGGGCGTGACCTGATCCACAACTATATGGGCTTTTTCACGCAGTTCGATCATCACGCTGTCGCGGCGGATTTGGATGTTGCCAGCTGGGATAGTTACCCGCTGGGCTTCTTGGAACAATTCTGGTTCTCGGATGCTGAAAAGCTGCGTTATGCGCGCCAGGGTCATCCCGACATTGCCGCGTTCCACCATGATCTCTATCGCGGCCTGCACTCTAATGGCCGCTGGTCGGTGATGGAACAACAGCCGGGCCCCGTAAATTGGGCGCGCTATAATCCAGCACCGCTGCCCGGTATGGTCCGGTTGTGGACGCTGGAGGCGATGGCACACGGGGCGGAAATGGTCAGCTATTTCCGCTGGCGGCAGGTGCCGTTTGCGCAGGAACAAATGCATGCGGGGCTGCTGCGGCCTGATAGCACCGATGACGTTGCGGTAGGCGAGGTGAAGCAAGCGGCATCAGAGATTGCGTCACTGGCCCGAGCAGCAGGCGAACCGATCAAACAGGTCGCGTTGCTGTTTGATTATCAAAGCGATTGGGTCACCGATATTCAGCCGCAAGGCAAAGGCTTCAGCGCGCTGCGACAGGCCTTTGACTATTACACAGCGCTGCGGCAATTGGGCCTGAACGTGGATATCATACCACCGGGGCGCAGTCTGGATGGTTACTTCATGGCGGTTATGCCTTGTATGCCGATTATCGCTGATGGGTTGGTTGATCAGCTTTCGGCGTTCAAAGGACAGGTTTTGATAGGGGCCCGTAGCGGCAGCAAAACCGCAGATTTTGCGATTCCCGCCCGGCTTCCGCCCGGACCCTTGCAAGATTTTCTGCCGTTAAAAGTGACGCGTGTGGAATCACTGCGTCCTGGGCTGGTCGAAACGGCAGGCGATGGAATCGTTAGCCATTGGCTCGAACAGGTTGAAACTGGGCTTAATGCTGAATGGGTCACGGATGGCGGAAAAGACATTTGTTATCGCAAGGGCAATGCGCGCTATCTCGCAGCTCGTGCCGACGCCTCGCTCTTGAAAACTATGTTAAGCAGCATATCCGAGGAAGCGGGATTAAGCGTTCTGGCTCTGTGCCAAGATATCCGCGTTCGCCGCAACGGAAATCTGATTTTCGCGTTCAATTATGGAAGCGAACCAGTTTCTGCTCCGTTGATGGACAAAGCCGAATTGATTGTTGGAAATGCAGAGATTGCCGCAGCCGATATCGCCGTTTGGCGAATGAATTAATCGACCAGCTTCCCACCTTTTATTACAGCCTCGACCTTTTCCAGCACGCGAACGTCGGACAATGGATCACCCTTCACAGCGACCAGATCGGCAAAATGGCGAGGGGCGATGCTGCCGACTTCATCTTCCTTGCCCATTAGCCTTGCGGCCTCGACGGTGGCTGATTGAATAGCCTGCATCGGCGTCATCCCGTACCGCACCATATAGGCGAATTGCTTGGCATTCATCCCGTGCGGATACACCCCGCTATCGGTGCCAAAACCTATTTTGACGCCCATTTTCACCGCCTTGGTAAAGCCTTCGCGCTGAACATCGGTGGTCTCGCGGTTCTTGCGCAGATATTCCTTGGGCCAGCCCTCTTTGGTGCCGACATCGTTGATGTAATCGCCGTTGTAGATATCCATGACCAGCCAGATACCAGCATCTTTGGCCATTACCAGCGCCTCGTCATCGATCAGGCTGGCATGTTCGATCGAACGCACGCCTGCGCGGATGGCGGCTTTGATGCCTTCGGCTCCGTGGGCGTGAGCTGTGCCGTAGCTGTTGTGCGCTTTGGCAACATCCACCGCCGCGCGCATCTCGGCCTCGGTCAGTTCGGGTGCGCCGGGTTCGGTGCCAATAGCAAGGACCGCGCCAGTCGCCATTAGTTTCAGGAAATCGACTTTGTTGTCGAACAAATAGGCTGCACGCGAGGCAACCGCCTCCGCCCCTTCTGCGACACCCAACCGCATATCTGCCGGCAGTTGTTCATTGGGGACAACGCCGTTCAATTCGCCGCCCCCGCCGGGATGCGTCAAATACGCCCCCGCGACAGCCATTCGCGGCCCGGGGATGAGCCCCTGATTGATCGCATCGCGCAACGCCACATCGGTGAGCCCACGATAGGTCCCGACATCACGCACCGTGGTAAAACCGGCCCTCAAAGTCGTCAGTGCATTGGCTGCACCATGCAGCGCGGTCAATTGTGGAGAGGTGTTTAGCGGCGCGGCCAGATCGGCACTTTGTCCTGCATCCGCCAAATGCGTATGCAAATCGATCAGCCCGGGAAGGACCGTGAAGGCAGACCAGTCGATATGCTCTTTACCGACAAGGCGGGTTTGGAAATCTTTAAGCGAGCAAGCCGCAACGTCGCTGATCTGTTCGCCTTCAATGAATATGCACTGGCCAGTCAGCACTCTGCCCAAGGCAACATCGATCAACTTTCCCGCTCTAACGATTGTCGGATGTTCAGGAAGCTTGATATCGGCATAGGCCGGAGGTGGCAGAACAAAGGAGGCGAATGCTGTCGCCAGCAGAGCGAAGCCGCGCATCAGCCCTTCTTGGTAATCCGCTCGATTTCTTTGGCAACCATGCCCTCAACCAACACGGGCAGCTTGGCATCGAGCCACTCTTTCAGCATCGGGCGGAGCAATTCGCGAGTCAGACCTTCAAGCGAGGTTTCGCCGCTGCGCACTATCTGTGGTGCAGTGCCAGGTTCGGCCAATGTTTTCAGCACCGAAAAGCTTTGCGCAAGGCTTTGCGCCTTATGGTCATCGAGTAATTCGTCGGCGGTTTCGGTTAGCTCAAGGACGTCTTCCTCAGCCTCAATTTCGTCTTTTTTGGGCGCTGCGGCACGGCTGGCGCGGGCGCGCGTAATGACCCGGTCATCCTCGGCAATGATCTTTTTGATCGACGATAAAATCGCCTCCATCGAAGGTTCGCTGCGGTCTTCAGCCATCCCAAATGCCCCTCAAACTGCCCCAGATGCACCGCTCAATATTGCGGAAGTGGTTCTATTTCCGCCTTTTGCGCCGGTGTGTCAACTGTGCGGGTGGCTTCGGTGGTCGGATCCGCGCGCGATGACCAGTCATTCCATGCGCCTTCGACCGCTTCATAGTTGGTCATCGGGTCATATAACGCGCCGCCTTCAAGCCCCAAATCGCGCGCCTCGGCGCGGCCCATTGCGGCCAATAAGGAGAAGCCAGCGACATATGCATTTCGCCGTGCGGTCACCAACTGTACTTTGCTTTGCAGCAATTCTTGCTCGGCGTTCAATATGTCGAGGATCGTGCGGTTGCCGACGCTGTTTTCGGCGCGGGTACCCTCCAGCGAAAGGTCGTTAGCGGCCACAGCGCGTTCCGAAGCGGCAATGACCTGAAGCGAAGCGCGCCAGCTGGCATAGGATGCGCGAGTCTGCGCAATGGCTTCACGTTCCGCAGCAATTTCTTGCTCCTGCGCTTGGCCCAACCGTGCTTGCGCTTGCCGGATTTGCGCAGCGGGCTGACCACCCGAATACAAAGGAAACGTTGCTCTCACGCCGATCTGCGCGGAGCTGTTGCTAGTGTCAAAGGACGGTAAAGTGCCCGAATCGATGCTACCTAGATTGTTCGAATAGCTGCCACTGGTAAAGCCGGCGACTTGCGGCAGGCGTGACGCGTTGGCGCCGCGCCGATCAAAACCGGCGGCTTCACGAAATTCGCGCGCGGCGATCAAATCGGGATTGGCATCGAGCGCGACCTTTACGGCGTCATCGGGTGTCGCGGGCAGATTGGGCAAAGGTGGCGGCGCCTCTAGATCGCCGGGCACATCACCAACCAGTTGGATATAGACTTCTTTCGACCGGATCAGGTTTGCGCGCGCGCCCTCCATGCTGCTGATTGCCAGCTGCAATCGCGCTTCGGACTGGGCAACATCGGTGCGGGTGAGGTCGCCGATTTCAAACCGGTCTTTAGTTGCTTCAAGGTTGACCTGTAAAACGCCAACCTGGGCACGGTTCAAATCGACAATCGATTCGTCGCGAATGACATCCATATAGGCACCGACGACTGCCGAAAAAATTGCACTTTCGGTGGCACGCAACCCGGCCTGCCCCGCCTGCACGCGATTTTCCGCCGCCAACACGCCATTTTTTACAGCACCGCCGGTATAGATCGGAACCGACATATCGACGCGCCCTGACAGCAATCGATCGGGTGAAAAATTGGTGCCGTCAGAACGCGGAAAAAGCTCGGTATAGGTTGCGGTCGCGGTCGCATCTGGGCGACCTTGCGCTTTGGCAATTGGCACAGTCTCGTCGGTTGCGCGTTGCCCTGCGCGTGCGCCGGTCAATGTCGGGTTGGTATTATAGGCCTGTGTCAACGCATCGCGCAGCGTTTCCGCTTGCAAAGGCGTCGCGGCCAACACTGAACCGGCGCAGAGGAAAAGATACAGCTTTGGCCTCAAAAGACAAACTCCTTCGCACGGGCAAAGCCGGGCAATGCAGCGATTTCCATATCGGCGACCGGACGCAACGCCAAATGGCTGCCGCGCTTCACGCCGATTGCCAGCCGCGACACCGGCCCGTCCGTGATACCGGTCACGATTCGCCCGCCATCGATCAGTTGATCGGCAAGCGATTGCTGCAATTCCTCAATTGCGCCATCGATGATGATCAAGTCAAACGGCGCATCGTCGGGAGCGCCTGCGTTGTGGGGGCCGCGTAATAGTTGGAAATTCGGGATATTTGCACAAAAGCTGTCAGCCAGTTCCGCCAATTCTTCGACCGCGATCAATGACGCGACCCGCTTGGCCAATAATGCCGCAAGATACCCAGTTCCTGCGCCGATCAGCAAAACCCGATCTGCAGCTTTTGGTTCGGCAACCATCAACATTTGTCCGGCGGCCAAAGGCGGATTTAGCACCCGTCCGCTGCTCAACGGAAACGCACGGTCCATATAAACTGCGCTGTTCGCATTTGCCACAAAGGCCTCTCTCGGCGTGGCCAGCATAGCCGCCAATATCCAGGGCGCGTTGACGCCACTGGTGCGCAACTGGCTATCAACCATGTTGCGGCGCATCTCGTCGGATTGCGGTAGAAGCGTCATAAACTTATTGCCTGCAATGATCTGGCACTGCCGTATTGCTTAGGCAACACAGTCCGTAAAGGCAAGCTTGTAGTGGTGGTTACGGCAAAGGCCAATAAGGATTCGGACGAAACGCCGATTTCGCACCCATGAAAAGCATCGCGGCATTGCATAACAGCAACACTGCCGCTAATGGCGCGCTTCTGCACCACAGACGATGCGCGTTTTTTGCTTAGTCAATGTCGAGGCCCGATGGCGGAGTGGTGACGCAGAGGACTGCAAATCCTCGCACGCCGGTTCGATTCCGGCTCGGGCCTCCAGACATATTGTGGTTAAAATCGTCTGCCATGTCATGACACTGAAAACCCCAGAATTCTGGGAGTTCTCGACCGGCAATCCGCTTTTTGCTAAGGTCGATCTTCCGCTGGCTTGGGAGTATAACGATAGCTTCTCCATCCAAGGATTTGTGACCAATGTGACCAACAAAGCAACGGCCACGCGCTTTGTGTATGGAGGCGGCGGCAACCCTCAGGCCAGCTATGGACCACCACGTTTGTGACGCCGGCGCGGCAGCGTCAAATTCTAAGCCACTTAAGTTAGGCTAACCGAAAAAGGGCGGAGCTGCGGCTCTGCCCTTTTTTTTACATCGGCTTATGGCCTTTTTGCGCACGCGCCATTTCCCATGTCGCTATCGTTCCGATTTTATGAAAAAAAACGCCATGACTAACGCCCGAAATGACGTACGCCCCCAAATTGTAAACAGAAACGATGAGAGTTGGTTTTGAAGGAAGCGACCGAATGAAGATCGAACGACAACAAGCACGCCGACCTTCTAATTTAATCGGTTGAAGCGGAAAGCTTCGTCATCGCTATGCTGGAAACCATAGCCTCCAGCCCGTTTTGTCCTTTCCCGCCTGAGGCAATAATGTCGATGAACTGGAAGGGGCAATTCGCGGGAATTTCGATGGTTGCGACGGAAGCCCTGTCGATACTGTCCAGCGTCCAAATGGCAGGACCGTTTTCTAAGGTGGGACAGCGGATCTGCCACCGCAGAAAACCGCCATCGCCGCGATTTAGCTCCGTAAGCTTCGCATTAAAGCGGTAAGCGCCTGGCTTTAGATACAGAGGTTTGTTGGCAACTATACCTGTGGTCGCAGAATTGGCGAAAACTGACAACGAAACGGGAGCGATTTTCGATTTACCGATGAACCCAGCGCCAGAATCCGGATTATCGATGATGCTCCAACCCATGACACCGAAATCGCCATTGAGATCCTCAGCGGTAAAAGCGGCACTTTCAAGATGATCGGGCTTAGCCCCGGGCATTTCCAGAAAAAGTCGCCGCGCTTCGGCGAAATATTTCTCGTTCAACAGCCGAGACAGCAGGCCTAGTTCCTGTTGCTTTGCGACTTTGCGGTCGCGCAAACCGCCCGTTTCTATCATCAGATCGACAAGCGCCGGCAAGTTGCTGCTCTTTGCATTGGCAAAAAAGAGGAATGCTGCTGCCCATTCATCATCTGAACGGATATAGGGCTTTAGCCCATTCCGAATTGCCCGGTCGTCGATTGCCGAAAGCAGCCGAGGAAACAATATCGCTTGGGTATCGGGCTTCGTTCGCAGAACAATGTTATAATGCGTCAATGCTTGCAATGAATCATTTTTGCGCGCAGCCGCCTCGATGAGCCACAGCTGCGAAGCAGCTTCGCGACGCGAAAGTTTTTCCGCCGCGCGAATAAATTTTTCTGCCTTTTCGCTTTCGCCTTGCGTATCTGCATAATAGCCGAGCAATCGCAGCGCTTTAGGGTTAATAGCTTGCTGACGCAATGCCGACAAAGCCAGCGCTCGAACCGATGGTGGTGGCTTGTCGAGGTTAGAGAAAAAAATCAGGTCGCCGCGGCCAGCCAAGGCCATGCTCTCATTTGGCATAAACATCAAAGCCGCGTCGGGGTTCTTAGTTCGCGTCAAGCCAGAAACCGCAAGGGCAAAAGCGAGCCAGGCGCCAACCGCCCCTATAACCGAAAGCGCTATGACGCGAAAAACACCGACTTGCTTAAGTCTTGCCGCGAAGGCATTTGATTTTCTGGTCTTTTGCAAAGTCATTCCTTTGCCATTATCGGACGCGCCGCATCATCTCGTTCATGGCCTGCCTCGACGAACCAAAGCATCATTATCGCCAATACACACATCAAAGTCGGGGTGCGCACTGGGTAGTCTGACAGGCTCGCAAGCGCCAACATAGCGATCAAAAAACTGGCTAAGCGCGCAAAACCCGCGGAACGTCGAGCACCATCCATTTTTCGCCAAACAATGAATGTCCGCCGAACAAAAAATAGCAGTCCGATCGTGGCCATTGTCAGCCCCGGGAGACCAAATGTCACAGCGATCTCGATCCAGTCATTATGAACATGATTGAGGTAAGTTGCGTCAAGTAACCGAGTGGGCTCTGCGATCTGGAATACTTCTACGAATGATCCAGACCCTGAACCGACAGGAAAATACTTCCAAAAAAGATCAAGGGATACCAGCCAAAAATCATTGCGATTGTCTACCCCGGTGGATTCAGCAAAAAAACGATCCAATGCTTCGGCCCGCGAAAAAAATATAGTGAGCAACCCGACGCAAACAATCGCCAGTGCGGCGAACACGGTAACGAATTGTCGCTTTGACGGCACTCCGCCCTGCTTTGGCCCTTTCCTCGCAAGAGGTTGGCTAATCAGCAAAGGTGCCATTCCCAAGCCGACCAATGCCAAAATAAGTCCCGAACGAGAGCCAGTCACCAGAATCAGCGGGACTAAAACAATTGCTATCGCAAAAGCAAATACTCGGCGGCGGTTTTGCTCGTCGATCTTTCCCTTTGTGGTTGCAGCGAACACGGCGAGCATGGGGAAAAGGCAAGCGAGCAAGGTTGCAGCGTGGTTACGGTTCGCGAACAATCCCACCGCCGCCCCATTATTTGTGATCCGGTAGAAATACAGGGGTCCCTCTGGACTACCTATTACCTGCAACATTCCAATCAGTCCGGATAAAGCTCCTAAAGCAATCAACACCGGCAACAGCCGATAAAGGTCATCTCGGTTCAGTTGTATGCCAAGCAGCAAGATCGCCGCTGGCGCGAACAGCGATGCCAATGCATGCCATGCATTCATGGGCGTCAAAGTTACCGGCCGCCAAATATTTTCAAGGCCAACAAGGGCGTCGACGGCCTGCGCATCAACGCGTCCGGCTAACCCTTCCCAAATTGGCGGCGGTAATGGCACAAGATGTAAAGCTGCCGTTGCTGCAACTACGCCGAAACCGATTAATAGCCATTTGTTTTGAACCAAATCGTTACGGCACAACGTCATCATGGCGACCGCGCACAGCACAACAGAAATAGGCCGCAATATCAAAAGCGACATTGCATCAATACGGGCTGTTCCACCGGTAAAAAACACCAGAGTCAAAAACATGACGAGCAACCAGAAGTGGAACGAACGCGAACTTTTGCTTTGGCCAATGTGCGACAATGTGAATTCTCTATAGAGTTTTTGCGTTATACCGCCGTACCAGTCCACTATGGCGATTGGCCAAATTTGGCAAGTGCAATGCATGGCTACCCGCAAATCTGAGGCCATATGAATCTCTCGAAAAAAGGTGGAAGTCGCATTTGCTTTAAGCTACTTGCCTCGTTCAAGTTATGGTGGGACGAGGCACGAGAGATGTAAATCTCTCGTGCTTTGAAAGTCGGCTTACCATCGGGACAAGGATAAAAATGTTGCAAACCACCTCCCCCGCATTCGGATCAGCGCGACCTGCCAATGCCTTGGGCGATATGCAAAGCGAGGATCATACCAGCCTCGCCCCGCCGATCTTGTTGCAATATTGGCAAGTCATTCTCCGCTGGAAATGGGTCATAGCCGGGATTTTGGTCGCGTCGCTTGCCGTTGGTCTAATCCTGACGCTGCTGGCGACTCCGCAGTACAAAGCGACATCGCGTATTGAAATTAGCCGTGAGCAACAAAATGTTACGAACGTCCAAGGGCTAGAATCGCAGAATTCTCGGCGGGACCTGGAGTTTTACCAAACGCAGTATTCGCTGCTGCAGGCTCGCTCGTTGGCAGAACGCGTCGCGCGGCAACTGCGCCTCAGCACGAACGCATCCTTTTTCGAAGCGCACGGGATTAACCCATCCGAGGGCACCGTATTTGCTAATAAATCTGGGCAACCACTCAGTGCATCGGATCGCCAAAAACGTGAGAAGATGGCAGTGCAGTTGCTTATGGGGAATGTATCAATTTCGCCAATCAGGGGCTCATCGCTGATCGACATTAGTTACCTCAGCAGCTCTGCAAAACTCTCTTCTGAAATTTCGAATGCGTGGGTAGAACAGTTTATCGTTCAAAGTATGGACAGGCGGTTCGCATCCACTGCGGACGCAAGAAAGTTCCTCGAAGGACGCCTTGCCGATCTTAAGGCGCGCCTGGAAACATCTGAACGCGACCTTGTGGGCTATGCGGCTGAAAGAGGTATCGTTGCGCTCGGTAAAAGCAAAACTTCCGATGGGCGAACCCAAGTAGAACGCACTTTGGTATCCAGTGATCTAGAAGCTCTCAACACCGCACTTTCACAAGCGACGGCTGATCGGATTGGCGCAGAGAGCAAGTCGGGGCCGCGCAGCGGAGGCGCCAACAGCGACTCCCTCAACAATCCCGTGATCTCCCAATTGCGTCAAAAACGGGCCGAAGTCGCTGCAGAATATGCCAAATTGATGGTCCAGTTTGAACCGGGCTATCCAACGGCGAGGGCGTTGTCCGAGCAGATTCGCGTACTAGACAGCAATATTTCACGCGAGGAAAGCCGGGTACAAAATAGCCGGACGGCCGAATTCCGCGAATCTCGACAAAGAGAGGCGGAGCTTAAGGCGCAAGTAGGACAACTAAAAGATCGCATGAATCTCCAGCAGCGCGACAGCATCCAATATAATATCTACCAACGCGAGGCCGATACCAATCGCGAACTCTATGACGGACTGTTGCAGCGCTATAAGGAAATCGGCGTTGCCGGTGTTGGTGCCAACAACATTGTGGTCGTTGACAATGCCAGAGTTCCCGAAGGTCCTTCGTCGCCAAATCTTTTCTTGAACTTGGCGTTGGCGCTGATCGCGGGCTCAGGCCTCGCGGCTGCCGCCACCTTTGCGCTTAACCAGGTTGATGAGGGATTGCGAGACCCGGCACAAGTTAGCCGCATTTTGCAGGTTCCGTTGTTGGGAAGTGTGCCGGATGTTGAGCAAGGTGATGCGCTCGAATTGCTGAAAGACCCAAAATCCCCTTTATCTGAGGCCTATCTTAGCATTCGATCAAACTTGGCATTTTCGACCGATCATGGTGTGCCGCGGACATTGATGGTGACGAGTACCCGTCCTGCTGAAGGCAAGAGTACTTCGAGTCTCGCTATCGCCACGGTCCTTGGCAGAACTGGCAAACGCGTCCTGCTTGTGGATGCGGATATGCGGTCACCTTCTATGCACCAGTTTACCAACCAGCCAAACAACGCCGGCTTGAGCAATTTTCTGGCCGGTGAAAATGATTGGAAGCAACTGATTATAGCCACAGGTGTGAAGAATTTGAATTTGTTACCCGCTGGGCCGACACCGCCGAGCGCTGCCGAACTCCTCAGCAGCGATCGTATGCTGATACTGGTTCAGCAGCTTTCAGAGCATTTTGACCATATCGTCATCGATTCCCCACCAATATTGGGGCTAGCTGACGCGCCGCTGCTGGCTCGCGCAGTTGAAGGTTGTGTGTTTGTCGCAGAGGCCGAAGGTGTGGCCATTCGCGGCATTAAAGCTTCGCTTGGGCGGCTTCAATCGGTTCAGGCCCACCTGTTCGGGCTGGTGCTGACGAAACTGCCGCAAAAACAGGCGGGCTACGGCTACGGCTACGGCTACGGCTATGGCTATGGCAGCAAAGACCAGGTCGACTAACTGTGGAAACAGCAACATCGCCTACACCGTGTGGTTGAGGGGTGAACCGCACCTTATTCTATAGTGTCAGGCTGTTGATGATCTGGTGGACTGCCGAAACTGGCGAATAGTTGTTGGTATACACCAGTCGACAACGCGCACCGATGCTAGGGTCACGCTCAAGATCGTCGATAAGGCCTGCTGCCAGGATCTGTAACTCGTCGGCTTCGCCGGTTTCGCTTGCCCGCCCGACACTTTCAGCTCGAATCACGGTTGCAAGGTCATTTCCGCAATTAACGACAGCCAGAACTGGCAGCCCGCTTTGCATATAGGTGATGAATTTGCCTGGAATATTATGCGTATTGTGCCTTGGGTCTAACGAAACAAGCCCGACAGAACATTGAGCATATAGAGCTGGGATTTCATCGGGATCAATTTCGGGTCTGAAAACGACATTGTCGAGTTTCTGGGATCGGGCGATGGCCTGAAGCCTGGCTGCTTCGCTACCTCTGCCAATGAAAAGGAAACCAATGTCGGTGCGCTTGCGCATTCGTCCAGCAAGTTCCAGCAGTACATCAAGATTTTGGGCAACGCCCATATTGCCGGCGTAAACAAATATTTTGCGGCCAGCCAATGGGGTGTCAGCGACGGTGACCGAGCAGCGCCCAACTGACGTATCGGCAACCCAGTTTTGTAATATGGACAAACGCCGCCCGCCCTTTTGGGCCCAGCGGCTAAAGAACTTCAGATTTCCAGGAGTTTGTACTCCGATGACATCGGCCACCGAATATTGATACCGTGCCACAGCGTCCAAAAAGCGATAAGGCAGTCCCCGCCGCATAATGCCCAAATCGACGGCCCATTGCGGGAAGATGTCCCTGATGATCAGATATCCTTTGCAGTCGTTTTTTCGTTTTAGCCATTTGGCGAGCGGACCGTGAAAAATGGAGGGCGAATACCAAATGACGGCATCCCAATGCTGTTGTGCCAAAGGACTTTTGCCAAGATTCCAACGCATGGCAAATGGCATCAGAAACTCTGCGATTGTGCGCCGCACATAGCCTATATCTTTGGTTCTAAGTGATTTTAGTCGAATTATCTGGACGCCATCGCACTTTTCTATCGCAAAAGGGCCATCAAGATCTGCCGATGGAAGCAGGACGGTGATGTCATGGCCTTGCCGTGCGAATTCTCTTGAAAGGTCTCGCAACTGCACGGCGCCAGACGTGCGGAGAGGCGAGTAGGTGTCGGCAATAAGCGCAATACGCATCGTACAAAGCGTCAGTATTTTTTCCAGACCACGCGATTTACGTAGTCTGTGTAGCTATGGATGATCCGCAGAACCTTGTCGGAAACATTGGGCATTGCATAGTCCGCGACGAGCCTGACCAACCGGTCATCCCCCCGAGGCTGCTCAGCGAGGATATCAAGCGCCTGGAGGGCACGTTCGGACGAAAGGCCAACCATCATTGCTGCTGCCTCCTCCATTCCTTCGGGCCGTTCATGGGCCTCACGAATATTCAGCGCCGGAAAATTCAGAATCGATGCTTCTTCATTGATCGTTCCACTGTCCGACAGCACGGCACGGGCGCATGTTTGCAGCCGGTTATAATCTGAAAAGCCGAGAGGCTTCAGCAGCCGGATATGTTTGTTGAATCGGATGCCCGCAGCATCAACGCGCTTCTGCGTGCGCGGATGGGTTGAAACAATGACCGGAAAACCGAATTTTGCGGCAAGCATTTCAAGCAGTTCGACGAGCTGTGCGAAACTTTTTTCGGGCTCAATATTCTCTTCCCGGTGCGCACTAACCAAGAAGTAATCACCGATTTTTAATCCAAGCTTTTCGACAATATCAGAGCTATCAATTTTGGACCGGTAGTGGTTGAGCACCTCGAACATCGGGCTACCGGTTTTGATGATGAGGTCAGGTGGCAGACCCTCGCGAAGCAGATACTCCCTTGCGATGTCGCTATAGGTCATGTTGACGTCGGCGGTATGGTCAACAATGCGCCGGTTGATCTCTTCCGGGACACGCTGGTCAAAACAGCGGTTGCCAGCCTCCATGTGGAAAGTCGGGATTTTGCGGCGTTTCGCGGGGATGACAGCGGTACAGCTGTTGGTGTCGCCTAGTACCAGCAGAGCATCAGGCCGGTTCTGCTCCAACAGCTTGTCGACCGATATGATGACTTGCCCGATTGTCTCTGCGCCACTGGCGCCTGCGGCGTCAAGAAAATGGTCCGGCTTTCGGATTCCAAGATCGTCGAAAAATATGCCGTTCAGTTCATAGTCGTAATTCTGCCCGGTATGCACCAGCTGATGATCGCAATAGCGGTCAAGCGTGGCGAGAACCCGGGACAAACGGATAATTTCTGGCCGTGTGCCAACGACAGTCATAACCTTTAACTTGGACATGGGTTCAGACGCTCCGGGCTATTGTGTCGGGTTTATCGCGATCGAAAATCTCATTGGCCCACAGCATAACGACCATTTCGTCGTCGCCGATGTTGGTGATATCATGGCTCCAGCCCGGAACTGTCTCTACGATCTGCGGTTCTTCGCCCGATGTTTCAAGCGCATGGAATGCTTCGGTTAAAATATGTCGGAAACCAAAGCGAGCGCGCCCTTTGATTACTAGGAACTTTTCAGTTTTGCTGTGGTGATAATGGCCGCCACGCGTAATGCCGGGGTGCGCTGTAAAAAATGAAAACTGACCACAATCAGGCGTTTTCAGCATTTCGACAAAGACCCCCCGAGCATCGCCATGCACCGGTATGGAATAGCTAAAGCTGTCGGTAGGCAAGTAACTGACATAGGTCGCATACAGTGCACGAACCAATCCTGTACCCACTTTTTCGGTTATCAAAGTGTCGCGGCTTTCGCGGAACGATTGAACCAGCTGCGCGATCTCACCCACGGTGCTATGATAGGTCGGTTCAACGGTCCCCCACCTCAGTCGATTCCCGGGATTGTGGAGAGCCGCCAAGAGGCTGGTCACAACATCGTCCACATAGACGAGCGATAATGGGGCGTCCGGACTGTCGATCCGGATCGGTTCGTTCCTGGCGATGTTGTGGCAAAAAGTTGCGATGGCCGAATTATAATTGGGCCGGCACCATTTGCCAAAAACATTGGGTAAGCGGAATATTGTGCAGCTTTGACCGGTCTTTGCAGAAAGATCAGCGATAGCGTCTTCAGCGCAAAGCTTGCTCTTGCCGTAAGGACTGTCGCGATCAGCCTGAATCGACGACGTAAAAATCAGAGGAATTGGGCGCCCTGCGGCCAGTATCGCGGAACACAGCGATATCGTAAGCCTTCCGTTAACTGCCATGAATGCAGCAGGATCGCTAGGACGATTTTCTCCAGCTAAATGGATAATGGCGTCAACATCGGCAACCCTTTCGGCGAGCTCGATTGTGCTATCCGCACGTGTGAAGGTTACAACTTCATGGCTGTCATCCTCGGACAACCGAACCAGCAAAGTCTTTCCGATGAACCCATCGGAACCTGTGACCAATATTTTCATGTCACTCCTCTGGTGGTATATATTGGCCCTCGGCCATCGCTTTTATGAAGCGAAGCTTGAGTAACAACTCAGCCATGCTTTGCTCATCGAGGCGCGTTGTGTTGTGCGAATTATAGTCTTCTGCCAGCGAGATCCCTTTTTCGCCTTGTTCGACAAATTTGCCATAATTCAAATCACGAAGATCAGGCGGTATGCGGAAATATCCGCCGAGATCTTCGGCGGCCGACATTTCTTCACGGCTTAGTAATGCTTCAAACAGCTTTTCGCCATGCCGCGTACCGATTTCATTGATGGGATGGTGGGGAACGCCGGCAAGTTTGAACATCGCTTGCGCTAACGTTGTTATCGTTGCTGCTGGCGCTTTTTGAACAAAAATGTCACCGGGTTGCCCATACTGGAAAGCGTAAAGGACAAGCTCTACTGCATCATCCAATGTCATCATGAAACGTGTCATATTGGGGTCGGTAATGGTGATCGGATTGCCAGCCCGTATCTGTTCGGCAAACAACGGAATAACCGATCCCCGCGATGCCATGACATTGCCATAGCGGGTTGCGCAAATGACCGTTTTCTCGCTGCTTCGTGATTTAGCGACCGCGACTTTTTCCATCATCGCCTTTGAAATGCCCATCGCATTAATCGGGTAAACTGCCTTGTCAGTGCTCAGGCAAATGACACGCTGGACACCATTGGTGATCGCAGCCTCTAGGACGTTCTCGGTGCCCAATATGTTAGTTTTCACAGCCTCTAGCGGATGAAATTCGCACGATGGAACCTGTTTCAAAGCGGCAGCATGGAAAATGAAATCAACGCCCCGAACAGCATTCACCACCGAGCCATAGTCGCGAACATCGCCAACATAGAATTTGAGCTTGGGACTGCTGAAGTGCTTACGCATATCGTCCTGCTTTTTTTCATCGCGACTGAAAATGCGGATTTCTGCAACATCAGAATCGAGAAAGCGGCGCAGCACGGCATTGCCGAACGATCCAGTACCCCCAGTGACCAGCAATGTCCGGCCTTCAAACAAATTTTGCGTCATCACAAACTCCGTGATTGTAATCGGTTAATCTGGCTAATCGCCCATGCGAGCTACCTCTAGAGCTTCATCGCACGGCGGACCAGCTCCTCTTTTGCTGCGGGCTGTGGATAGTTGATAAGCACCGCGCGATATTTTCCTTTGAAAACAAAAAGACTGCCTGCAACAGCGCCTAGGACACCCACTTCGCTGATCAAGCCTTCAATGTCATCAAGACTTCCCGCGCCACCCAAGATACTGATAGGGACGTTGACCGCAGATCGCAGTTGCCGCGCCAATTCGACGTCGTAGCCTTTCATGGCGCCGTCGCGTTCGATCGAGTTTAGCACAATCTCGCCTGCGCCTGCGGCCTCCATTGCTGAGGCAAATTCGATTGCCGTCACGTCGGCCTTGCGCGCTCCATTATGTGTGAACACGTCGTATTTGCTGCTTAATGTCCGTTTCCGCACATCAATGACTACGACAGTCGATTGTTTGCCCACAGCGTCTGAGATCGCCGTTATCAAACCGGGCTCAGCGACAGCTGCAGCGCTCAGCGCGACTTTCTCTACGCCAAGGCTGATGATTTTCTGTGCTTGCTCCACGGTTGTAATGCCGCCGCCATAACACAACGGCATTCGGCATTCGGCCGCCAAATTGGCAATCATTTCAAAATCCGGTGGGCTGCCATTTACCGTCGCGTCAATATCGAGAACGACCAATTCATCGGTCTCCTTCTCGTTGAATATCCGCACCGCGTTGATCGGATCACCGACATAGCTTGGATCGCGGAAACGAACAGTTTTCACCAGCCCGCCTTCATGGACTAGCAGGCAAGGAATGATCCGGGGACGCAACATATCTAAAGCTCAGCAAAATTTTTTAGTAGTGCCGTGCCGAAGCCATGGCTTTTCTCGGGATGGAATTGCGCGCCCCAAACATTACCACGGTTAACGATGCAGCTGAAGTCCTGACCATAGCTTACAGTCGCTGCACAATCCTCGGGTTCGAAGTTGTCGAAGTAAAAGTTATGTAGGAAATAATAGCGCGGCGCAACAACGCCCTTCAAAAGGGAAATACTGCGCGTCGGCACGATATCGTTCCATCCCATATGCGGTAAGGGCAGGCTCTGATGCGCTTCGCCGCGGCTGCCGAGATCACGAATACGGCCCGGAATCCAACCGAGGCCCGACCCTTGACCTTCATCACTGGCGTCACCCAATATTTGCATGCCAACACAAATTCCCAACACAGGCACGCCTTTATCTTTCACCAGATGATCCAGCGTTTCGCGCATGCCTGATTGATTAAGCAACTGCATCGCAAAGTCGAACGATCCAACGCCTGGAAGCACGATATGGTCGGCCCGAGCCAATTCCTCCGCCGTCTTAACCGCCATGGCAGGGATACCCTGTCGCTTATACAGCGTTAGAAAAGCCCCAATGTTGCCAAGTCCGTAGTCAACAATGTGGATCAACGCATTACAGCCCTTTGCAATCCGAGGAGCTTGAACAGCTTGGCTCCTAGGTCCATTATCGGCATGATGTTGGCATAATCCCGATAGGTCTTATTGGGACCATCGAGCATGGCCTGTAGTTCAGAAACCTCGATGCCCAATTTGGTTGCCACATATTCAAAATCCTGAGTCACTTGCTCAGGTGAGTAGGGATCGAGCGCAATGCGCGCCAGGGCATCGTCTCGGCCTAACTGCCCAGTCAGAATCAGGCTGGAAAAATGCGCTCGCCGCTTGTCATAGCCAAATTTTTTGCGCAGCCAAAAGCCTTCATAGAAACGGGTGAAACGCGATTCATAATGTTTGTGCGGATAGCGTTGCCAGCCAAAGCGCGTGACAAGCTCCTGCATCGCTTCTTCTTTAAAATAGGGGATGTAGTTCAGCGGTTTGACGACTTTCACACCTTTTACAAAACGGTAGAAAATCTTGAATTTCAGGATACCAGCAAGCGGAAAGCGCTTCAGCGGTTTTGACCCGAACCGGCGATGGATATCGCGTAATTGCCGAACGTCAGATGCATGATAGTGCCATTCGAGCGGTTCGCGGACACATTCAGTTGAGTAATTCGCGCCGGTAAGAATATATTTCACGTTATTCTTTGCGGCAAAATTGTACAGGCCAGCAAAGAATGCATGATCCTGTGGAGTATCGAGGTGCGGCACACCCGACTTGAAAAATGCTAATTGCAAATCCCGCATTTCTGGCCAGTCAACGACTTCAGTAAACAGATCCAAGCCAAGTCCATCGACCAGCGTCTCAATATTATTCACCGCTTCCTGGGAGTTCCAACCTGCATCCACATGATACAACAGAGGGCGCAATCCGAATTTTTCTTTTGCAATATATACTAAATAACTACTATCAACGCCCCCGGACAGCCCAATCAGGCAATCGAAATCGCGACCTTTGCCATCGGCTTTGATCTTCTCAATCTGTGCCATGATCTGGCGTTCGCCGTTATCGTCAGTATGCCAATTTGGAACAATATTGGCGTGGTAATTGTTACAATATTCACACCAACCGCGCTCATCGAATTTAATCAGTGAATCGCTAGTGTCCATTATACAATTTTGGCAAATTTGATATTTACGCTTAGTCACTTAAACACTCCAACGGACCGTATTCGGACGTGTAGCTGCGCATGGCTTGCGTGCCAAGCTATTTTGGCCATTGCCTTGGCCGATCTCTGACGCTTCGTTTCCAAAATTTTGGGCGCTTGCTATTAACGTAGCGGCAAGCGAAATTCAGTGCGCCATTGATTCGGTTGGTCGCAAAATATAGCTATCGCGCCGGATTGCCTTGATCATCAATAGCCGCAGAGGCAGCCGCACTTTCTCTTCGGCTCCTATCCGCGATGTCTCGGCTACAAAACCTGCTTCGTTGAACAGCTCACGCCATTCGTCGTGCGAGCGAAAACGTACACCAACACCAAAGGTGTTCGCTCGGAGTGCCGGAAGCACGCGTGATGCCAGCTCAGCAAGTGTCGACAAAAACCGACTTGAGGTTATCTCATATATTATTCTGCCGCTGATCCTGCTCACAAAGGATTCATAGATATATTCATTGACGAAAATTGGCACTCCGCGCTGTGCCCAGGCCTTTAAGGCACCGACTTGTAAGCCCCGCGTGCGAGCCTCGTCTTGGCCGACCAGATGGTGGAGGATCAGATTGAAACAAATGCAGGCCTCATCGCCGCTGATCGGCGGTGCCAGCGCATCGCCCAAAACAGCCGGAACGCCCTTTGCCAAACACCGAGCCACGGATTCGGGGTCCATCTCTATCACCCTAACGGCGCAGCCAAGATCGGAGTGTGCGCGCTCGGCGAAAAAGCCGACCCCGCCGCCAATGTCCACGACAACCCCGCTACGGTCCGCAGCCTTTGTGAGCGCAGTGAAGTCTGTCACCTGATCACGGACAAATTCGTCATGATAAAATTCGGCGACTTGTTCAGCCGACAATATATGTTGGGAAAGGTCATTCATCACGCAAAAACCTGAATTGAATAAAGAGATTAGCGAGAATGCTGAAAAATCGCTGAGAACATAGCGATGGCAGTGCCGGTTGTCACGCCCGAATGTAAGCGGTCCTAAACTGCCCAAAGGGCCAGCCCGCGTGATAATGTCGCCAAAGCTCTTGACCAATAGAGGGTCGTTCTTGCATGGACGTGTTGAATTCAAACCCCGATTTTCAGATAGAGTATTCACATTGGACACTACCCTTGAAACCGTCGCCTGCCCGTATTGTAACAGTTCAGACCACAGCGTTTGGGCGATTGAGAAAGGCTTTACGACAGTAAAATGCCGTCAATGTGACTTTCTGTTCCTCAATCCCCGCCCGTCGCAATACGCGCGGAATATGGCGACGCAGTTGGGATATCATGACGCTGCAAAGAATATGGATATCAGCGAAAGTTATCTTCCAAAAAAAATAGAACGATACAAGCATATTCTTGCAGACATGTTTGGCCAGGAGTTTTCGAAAGGCGCACCAATTAGCTGGATCGATATCGGCTCGGGCTATGGTGAAACTATGGATGCGGTGACCGCAGTGGCACCTCCGGGTAGCTTAGTTAATGGCGTCGAGCCCATGAAACCAAAGGCGGAGGCTGCGAAAGCCCGCGGTCTTTCGGTATTTGAGCAAATCTTGGGCCCGGGGCTTCCGGTTTGTGACTATGCTTCGCTTATTGATGTCTTTTCGCACATCAATGATTTCGACGATTTCCTGCAGCAGATCAGAAATGTCATACGAGATGGCGGAGAGTTTTTCATGGAAACCGGTCATTTGGATGGGCTGATTGATCGTGACGACTTCCCGGGTGAGTTAGGCTCGCCGGACCATGTGACCTTTGCATCGCAGCGTCATATTACCGGGTTCCTTGAGCGCAATGGTTTTGAAATCATTGCGATCCGCGCGGACTCGATCGACGGCTGGCTGTTTTCGGCGAAGAATCTGGTTAAGAAAATGATCGGTCGCGATGTTGGTGTTAAATGGCCCTATTCGTCGAGCTACCGAACATTGTTGATACGGGCGCGCAAATTGCCGATATGAGCCCCGCTATTGTGAAGGTTTGCAAAATCGAAGTGTTGTTGCACAAATCGCATTATAGTCGAGCAATTCGGAAGCGGTTTGCTGCGCGCCTTTTGCCATAACGGCAAGGGTGTCGCGGTCTTTTGCCAAACGCTGAACATGGCCCGCAATCTGATCGGAAAAGGATGTTTTGGGGTCGAGGATGATCAGATTGTCGTGCTGGTTAAGATAGCCGACTTTCTGCACGCCGCGTTGGCCCTCTGCCTGTTCGCTGACCACAAGCGGCAGACCCATGCCGAGTGATTGTTGCCACATGACCGATTGGCTGGCGGGGAATATGGCCATGTCGGATGCGCTCATATAGCCATATACGCCCGCGCGATCTTGCCAGCCCATCATGTGAATATGGGCATTCACCGCCGCCAGCGCCTGCAACCGTTCGTGATACTCTGAGAGCACGCCATCGGAGGAACCAACAACAATCACATGGATCGTCGGGTCGCCCAAATTGTTGACCGCCTCCAGCAGGTTTTCGGTTTTTTTGAGCGGTGTAAGCTTCCCGCCTGTGAATATGACGAAATCATCAGCGCCGATGCCCAGATCAGCGCGAATCGGGGCGCGGCTGTCGCTGGCTAGAACCGAACGCGCATAATCCTGATCTGTGCCCAATGGCAGTACTTCCATTTCCGCGTCGTTTACCCCGTAATATTCACGCAGGAAATCAGCCCCCGCCGGCACAACCGGGAAGATCTTGCGCAGATGGGGGCGCGCATGATCGAGCATTGCCTTGCGAACGACACCGTGGAGGATGCGGCGCGAAAGCCAGTTTGCGCCCGAATTACTCAGATCGGCGTGATAGTCCATGATCATGCAGCATTCGGGATGCCGCCGCACATGGCGCACGCCTTCATACAGATTCGGAATAATGTCGTGGAAATACAACAGATCAGGCATAATCTCAGCGATGATCGACGCGATAGGCGCGAACATTTTTACCCTGTGCAATAGGTTTATCCTGAACGGCATACGGATGATGCGCGCATGTGCGGTGACCTCGTCCTGCCTTGGACCTTTGCCGGGATCGCGATCATGGTAATAATCCTGGATCGAACGGATCGTCGAAGTGATGATCGTAACATCATGCCCGGCCTGGGCATAATACTTCGCCAGAAGGTTTTCCTGATACTCCAGTTTTTCGTCGTAAAATTCGCAAATCATTAGGATTTTCATATTTAGCTAACTCACTGATCGAGCGTCTCGCTTTAAAAAATAAAGCACAATAAGCCAAAGGCCGCCACCAAAAGAAACAAAAACTGTCGAAAGATGGGCATTGGATAGCGCCATACCCAACGGAACGGCCATTATGACTACAAATAACGTATTGTTACTTTTGGCCATGCTATCAAAAAGCTTCAACCATGCGACCAAGAAAAAACTAATAATGAGAATACCGGGAGCTCCAGCGGCCGCGACACCTTCACCTACAAAGGGGTTAGAGTTCAGGTTAACGCCATTCTCCAATCCAAAATAGTGCGCCCCAACGATTCGACCAAGGCTTGGCCAAAGTGGATCGGCGGCGAACGCGCGAGGAGCGTCAACAAACAAGCTAATTCCCCGTATGTTGCTCCACCATGTGAAGCCATTTGCGCCAAAGACATCTGAATATTGTGCAAATGTTTGGGCCGGAATTGAGATGGATCTAACCAGCAAAAGATCAGCGAATAGCTTGGCGGGTGCAGACACAGATACAAGCTGGCTGGAAAGTCCTACGATCATCGCTAGCCCGGCAGTAAGCACCCAAACTCGTTCACCCCAATATTTTGTAACGTACCAGACACCGGTAATAAGCATAGGTATGATGAACGCTATTTTTGACGCATCGATCAAATATGTCAGAACATAGCCAAAGAACCCCAGTATAGAAAATAGCAGATATTTTTTTTGTAACAATCCAGAACAATACAGCACAGATGAAAGTATATAGAGATAATGTAATCTAATATAGCCAACAAATCCGAAACTACCAAAATCGCTTGCTAAAGTTCTTTGATCGTAGACTTCACTTATGTCTGAAAATGCTAATATACTGCCATAAAATAAAACTAAAACAGTTGATATAAACAAAAACAATAACAAACAAATATTAAAAAACAGCGCCGACGGAAGTTCACAGAATTCAATTTGTCGATTTTTATAAAATAATAAAGAAATAAAGTACAAAGAAATTGTTAGGGCAAGCATGCCATTATAGTAACTAGTTCTGTCATGTTCTCCAATCATTGTTGTTATAATCATTGTCGGTACAAATATAAGTACGGTAAACATCCATATCACAACGGAAGACGGCCTATTAAGTACTTGTGGCATAATCCACGCCTGTGCTATTATTGCTATTAATACAATTACTCGCTCGAGAAGAGGTTGTTCTTGAAATATTAGTCCAGTATATCCCCATTCTACACTAACGTAGTTTTTGTAACTATAAAAAAAGATAATGGAAAAAACAATCATCGCGATAGTATTAAACGCTCTATTTTTTATCTCAATTTTTTGCAAATTCACTTTTGCATAAGAATCTTTTGAAACGCCAAAGGTATGATGATCGGCATTCATCTTAATCTATTCCGCCTTGTATCAGAGTGTCAGAATTGTTCAGACGGCTTGATGCCGCATAGCCCGCACAGAAAAATAGGCAATATTGCAACGCGATGACGACAGCTATGCCAATTGAAACCTCAATTATCGAAAATTCAAACCTTAATGCCAACCACAGTACTAGCAGAGTTCCAACGAGATGGGCAACCCCGGGCAGAAGTCTCAAATGCGCCCAGCGGGACAATTGGAATACACGTGCCACCGGAGCGACAGCAAGATTGAGCACCATAGACGGAACCATGATTGCGGCGAGACCACCCGCCAACTCCCATGCCGGGCCATAGAAAAATTTAAAGAGCTCAGGACCGAAAAACAGCACTGGAGCCCCGGCCAATGCACCACAAAACGCCAAACCCGCTGCGGACTTAACGAAAAACGGTCGGAGTTGATCCGGTGCTTCCTGAAGCATGACAATCTGTCGGGCGAAAAATAAGTCAGACAAGCTCTTAAACGCAAAAGCCAAAGGAAGATCCAGCGTGCGCCGCATCAAAAAATACTGTCCCATCTCGCCTGCGCCAAACAGCATCCCGATCATTCCAGTTTGTAGCAACATCGCGCCAGAATCCAGAGCAAATGCTGGGCCAAATACAATCGGGTAGCGCTTGTTTTCGAACATAGCCACAGTCATAACAGTTATCTTGAAATGAGGAAAAGCTCCGTCACGTCGTTTATTGCCAGCATTCATATGCTGCGCTTGCACGATTCGGGACGCAATCTCAGCCGCGAGCATTGTTCCCCATAATGGCGACAATAATCCGGCAAAGACTTGAAATCCACCACGCAGCCCATTCATCGTCAAATTTGCGCGCCCTATCAGCAAAACCTTGTTACGCCGTATCGACCATGCCTGACCGATCAGTACATGAGTCTGCGCAAGCATAGCGACAACCATGATAGCGCCCATCCATATCGGGAATGCCTTGAGGCCGAACCAGCCGACATCGGTTGCGATCGTCAACGATACGCCAGAAATTAAGGCGACACTCAGTCCCAAAACATAAGATAAATCAGTTAGTGCATGTGCCTCGTGATCATCCTTTGCAGTGGGGATCGCAAGTTCGAAAAGTCCGCAGGCAAAGAGTGCCAACAGCATCCAGATCGTCATGAACAAGCCATACAGGCCGACTTGTTCTGGCGTGTAGATACGTCCGATAAACGGCCCTGCTGCGAGGTAAAGTCCTTGACCTGCCGCAGTCAGCATCATCATCCCGCCAACTTGCTTTACAAATGGGCGCTTTCGCCAACGTTCAATCATGGTAACGCTGCGGAATATCATGATGTTAGGCAACTGCTCGCTAGCGCGTTTGCGTGCCGTGAAGCGACCTCGCATCTAATGACTTCCGCGTACACTCTAGAAGGCTTATACATTGCGCGAACTAAAACTTCATTGGCAAGTCGAACCCATCGTGACGTTTGTGCAGTGCAAAACCACCGCTTGAAACATCCATCCAAAACAAAGGCGTCGGTTCCACGCCCTCCGGGAGCATGATGCTCGACTAAACGAGAGCCGATAATCGAGCAAGCATCTCTCACCAGCGTCTTTTCCCGATAAAGTTCACCATTGTTCCGCTAGTTCTAATTATCAGACGTACGATCACCGTCTCTTTGCCCGATTATTCGAGAAAGGGACCGGCCAGCGATATACTTAAGGACGTCCTCTGGTCCGGGACTGCGAACCATCACCTGTCTGGACAATGTATACATGTCCTTGGATTCTGGGCACATCCATTCTCCCTCACCATCGACAGGCAATGGAATTTTGTCGCCATAGGCTGAAACCCAACCGACGTGGCGCGCAGGTACGCCAATCATTAACGCCCAATCGACGCAATCAGAAGTTAGCACTGCGCCAGCGCCGACAAAAGCGCCCATGCCGACAGTGACGCCGGGCACCACCGTAGCATTGGCGCCAATCGTTGCTCCCGTTCGAACACGCGTTGCTGTAAAAACCTTTTTCCGCGTGACCGCTGCACGTGGGTAATAGACATGCGTAAATACCATGAAGGGCGCGCAGAAAACGAAATCCTCCAATATGACGTGCGAAAAAACCGATACCGAATTGCCGATGCGGCAAGCGTTGCCGACAACGGCGTTATTACCAACATAGACATTCTGGCCTAGGTTGTTGTTCTCGCCAATAACGGCGCCGGCTTCGACATGACAAAAATGCCAAATATTTGTGAAATCGCCAATCTGTGCGCCATCGTCGATTACCGAACTGGGATGAACTTTGATCACGTCACGCTCCTCTTCGTTGCAACAACCTAAGCCTTCACCACCTTTTCCAATTCATCGCGATAGACGCCTCGAGTGTCTACGATCAGTTGGCTATGTTGCAAGATAAAATCATAATCGAACCGCTTGTGATTGGTCGCCAGAACGGCACAGTCATATCCGGCGAGTATTTCCGGGGTCAAAGTTACGCTGGAAAGATCGAAATGATGTTCGCGCATGGTCGGGAAGTGCGGAATATGCGGATCGCTGTAGTCGATGGTTGCGCCCAGATCGCGCAGCCGCTCCATTATAATCACGGAAGGGCTCTCGCGCATATCGTCCACATTGGGCTTATAGGCGATGCCCAGAACGAGGAGGCGCGCGCCGTTGAGCGCCTTGCGGTGTTTGTTCAGCGCGAGCTGGATTTTGTTGACCACATAGTCGGGCATGGCACCATTCACTTCACCCGCAAGCTCGATAAAACGAGTATTCACGCCAAATTCACGTGCTTTCCAAGTCAGGTAAAACGGATCGATGGGGATGCAATGGCCGCCAAGCCCGGGGCCGGGATAATAGGGGACAAAACCAAATGGCTTTGTCGCGGCGGCATCGATCACTTCGTAAATATCGATTCCCATCCGGTCGGCGACGATTTTCATTTCGTTGACTAGCCCGATATTGACGGCGCGATGGATGTTTTCCAGTAGCTTGGTCAGCTCGGCTGCTTGCGTAGAGCTTACTGGAACGACGCGGTCGATGACATTGCCATATAATGCCATGCCGATATCGAGGCAGGCGGCTGTATGGCCACCGCAGATTTTTGGGATAGTGTTGGTTGTGAAATCCGGATTGCCTGGATCCTCGCGTTCGGGTGAATAGACGAGGAAATAATCGTTGCCGATGTCAAACCCGCGCGATTCAATGCGAGGCGCCAGTTCTTCGGCCGTCGTTCCAGGATAAGTGGTACTTTCAAGGGAAACCACTTGTCCAGTTACGATGTGCGGAACAAGTGCATCCATCGTATTGATAACAAACGACAGATCAGGTTCGCGAAACTTATCAAGCGGTGTCGGCACACACAGGATGAGAGCGTCAACGTCCGCCGCACGCTCAAAATTTGCTGTTGCTTCAAAACCACGTTCAATCGCCTTGCTAACGGCGGCGGCGGGGATGTGTTCGATAGGGCTTTTTCCGGCGGTGAGCAGTTCAATTTTACTCTGATCGATATCGAAACCCACTACGCGATATCCAATTTCGGCAAAACGGATTACCAGTGGCAGCCCGACATAGCCAAGTCCTACGATACCAATCGTAGCCTGTTTGTGTATAAATTTCTCTCGAAGCAGTTGAAATGCTTCTGATCGAATATCAGTCATATTTTCGCTTATTCACTGAAGGGTCGGGATATCATGCTGTTAGCCAAGCTTTTCCGCGCTTGCAACCGGCAATTAGAACACGAACTTACAAATAACTAAGCGAGGATTTGCGACGATTTTGTTGCGTGCAGAGTCGTGAACCTCAGGCTTGGTCTTTCTGCGTAAAAGCTTGCCAGCGCAGTAGTGGACAAATAGGGTGAAACCTCAGCGCCGTTATTTACGCATTCATGGTGTGCACGGCTTCATAAACCCATCCATATAGGGTTTAAAGCCACCGCCATGAGCCAATAGATAAAGAGGCCCGCCGGCCAGCCGAATCGATCTTGCAAATGATGATGAAGGTGATCGCGGTCTGCTGTCATTGGTGATTGTCCGCGCCGAAGCCTGCTGTAGGTCAGTCTGAAGGAATCGAGGACGGGGATGGCAAAAAGTAACAACACTTCCTCCCCCGAAAGTGCGCGCGTCGCGTGCGCGCCAGGGCTATTGTAGATGGCGATAGCCAACAACGCGATAATGCTGGCCAAGCCGTAGGCCCCGCCATCGCCGAGGAACAATTTTCCGCGCATATTAAAAGCAAGCAAAACCAGCAGTATAATGATCAAAAGTACAATCAACGGCACAAAAACAGCTGGTGCGCGGAGTGCCAGCAAGCCAAGCCAGCCGATGCAAAGGCCAATGACCAGCCCATTTTTCCCGTCAGCCATATTCACGGCGTTGACGAGTCCAACACAGCATAAAACGGTGAAGGCGATGGCAATGCCTCTTGTGCCCAACCCCAATGCAAGCGCGGGGTGCTCGAAATCGAGCACGCGAACATTATACAAGGGTTCAATATAGGTCGCAAAACCGAAGATAAGGAACGAGATGATCAAACGCGCCCGCGGCGAGAGCGAATGCCTATCATCGGCCAAGCCGACAAGGGTCATTCCCGCAGCTGCTGCGACCCACACAGACATTTTGAAAATCTGTGAATCATGGGCTGTCAACGCGATGATCGCGCACGCAGCCGGCACGAAACTCACAAGAAGCGCTATGCCGCCCATCAATGGCGTCGTATTTTTATGCAGCTTTCGGTCACCCGGAACATCAAGTAGGTTAAATATGGCACCAATACGCGGTGCATTCATGCAGATTAGAAAGGTGACGAGCCCCGCCGCGATCGTTGTCAGGAAAACAAAGTTGGTCTGCATTTGGTTTTCATGACTTCATAATGTTGGCCGGTCACGAACTATGGTCCGGCACTTCCAGCCTATTAGATAGTGCCGTTACATTCGTCTACACCGAAATGTAAAGTGGCGTTTGGTTGGCCAATATCGGCCTCGCCGGGCACCTAGCACCTTGTATAAAGCGGGGCCAGCCGTCCCTTTTTGCTGGAGCGGTCTTTCTGAAAGTCAGCTGTGCAGCAGACCTTGTTTTTTAACGCTGGCGCGTGCACGGCCAACCCAACAGTTTTCGGACGAAAAGGGGTAATGCTTTGAACAAATTTCGAATACTGAGCGTATTCGGGACCCGACCGGAAGCGATTAAAATGGCACCGATCATAACGACGCTTTCCAAGGCGTCGGATATTGACGCGCGGGTTTGTGTGACCGCACAACACCGTGAAATGCTCGATCAGGTTCTACAGCTGTTTAACATCGTGCCGGAGTTTGACCTTGATCTTATGCGTCCGGGGCAAAGCTTGGAGGGCCTGGCATCGGCTGTGTTGTTGGCGCTAACGCCGATTCTTGACGAATTTCAACCGCAGTTGCTGCTGGTTCATGGTGACACCACGACCACGCTTGCCGCCGCGCTTGCCGCCTATTATCGTAAGATTCCGGTTGGCCATGTCGAGGCAGGGCTTCGCACGGGCGATATCCTGTCGCCCTGGCCAGAAGAGGTGAACCGAAAGGTGGCGGGAGCCATTGCGAGGCTCCATTTTGCACCAACGGAGCAATCGCGGCTCAACTTGCTCGCAGAAGCGGTTCCTGACGCCCATATTGAGGTGACGGGAAACACCGTAATCGACGCACTGCTTGATGTCGTATCGATGCTTGATCAGGACAGTGAGCAGAAAGCACGTTTTGAAACGCAATTCGGCCTCGACCCAGCAAAACGGATGATATTGGTCACCGGGCACCGCCGCGAAAGTTTTGGCGACGGGTTTGTGCGGATTTGTAAGGCACTGGCAATTCTGGCAAAACGTCATGATGTGGAGATTGTCTATCCGGTTCACCTCAACCCAAATGTCAAAGGACCGGTCGAGGAGAAACTAAGCGGCTTTGCCAACGTCCATTTGATCCCGCCGCAGGAATATCTGCCGTTTGTTTATCTGATGAGTCGCGCCGCTGTAATCCTGACTGATTCGGGTGGCGTCCAGGAAGAGGCGCCGTCGCTTGGCAAACCGGTGCTCGTCATGCGCGAAACGACCGAGCGGCCAGAGGCTGTCGATGCGGGCACCGTGAAGCTTGTTGGCACAGACGCCGAGTTGATTGTTTCCGAAGTTAACCGACTGCTGGACGATCAAGCTGCTTATGAAGCGATGAGCTTTGCGCATAACCCTTATGGCGACGGGAAGGCCGTTGACCGGATATTAAGCCGGATCAGGCAATATGCCGCTGAACTCGAACGATAATAAAGAAATCTCATGGAACCTAAGCGCTTTTCGACAATTTCGATCATCGGGCTTGGCTATATTGGCCTGCCGACAGCGGCGATGTTTGCCTCGCGCAAAAAGCGCGTCATTGGCGTCGATATCAGCCAATCGGCAGTTGATACGATCAATCGCGGTGAAATCCATATTGTTGAGCCCGACCTTGACATGGTGGTACATGCTGCGGTGTCGCAAGGATTTCTGCGCGCAACCACGCTTCCAGAAGTGGCAGACGCGTTCCTGATCGCGGTGCCCACTCCGTTTAAGGGCGACAATCATGATCCGGACCTGAGCTATATCGAAGCAGCGTGCAAAGCGATCGCGCCTGTATTGCAGTCGGGCAATCTGATTGTGCTCGAATCGACTTCGCCGGTTGGCGCGACTGAGGCAATGGCTGGCTGGCTGGCAGCGGCGCGACCGGATCTGAGCTTTCCGCAGCAGGCAGGCGCGCTTTCCGATATCCGCATCGCCCATTGCCCGGAACGGGTTTTGCCTGGAAAAGTGATGCAAGAGCTGATCACCAATGACCGGGTGATCGGCGGAATGACGGCGCGCTGCTCGAACGACGCTATCGAACTCTACAAATCCTTTGTGTCGGGGGAGTGTTTTGTTGCGTCGTCGCCGCGCGTTGCCGAAATGGCAAAGCTCACTGAAAACAGCTTCCGTGACGTCAACATTGCTTTTGCCAATGAACTTTCGATGATCTGCGACCGGCTAGACATTGATGTATGGGAGCTGATTCGTCTCGCAAACCGCCACCCGCGCGTGAATGTGTTGCAACCGGGCGCTGGCGTTGGCGGGCATTGCATCGCATGCGATCCTTGGTTTATTGTTTCATCGGCACCGGACGAGGCGAAATTGATCCGCACTGCGCGCGAAGTGAATGATTCCAAGCCGCATTGGGTTCTGGCCAAAGTTCATGCTGAAATTGCCGCGATCCTTGATGCCGATAGCGCGCGTTCGTCAAAAGATATCACCGTCGCCTGTTATGGCGTCGCTTTCAAACCCGATATCGACGATCTGCGCGACAGCCCGGCGCTGGAGATTACACAAAGCCTAGCCGCGTCGCATCCGGGCAAGGTTTTGGTTGTTGAACCGAATATCGAGGCTCTCCCGCCGTCGCTTGCTAAGGCGGAATTGGTGTCGATGCTCGACGCGGCGGAGGCTGATTTGCATGTGCTGCTGGTCGATCACAAATATTTCCGCGCGCTTAAACCCAATACCGATGCGACCATCATCGATACGCGCGGTATTTGGACACGGTGATCAGCCGGTCGGTCGATTGACGCTGTAATAGTCCATATACCAGTCGATGAAGCGCGATACGCCCTCGGTGACATTTGTGGATGGACGGAAACCAGCCCAGCTTTCCAGCGCATCAGTATTAGCCGCCGTTGCCACAACATCGCCTGGCTGCATCGGTAGGAAATTCTTTTTTGCCTCGACGCCAAGCGAAGTTTCGATGGCAGCAATAAAATCCATCAAGCGGGTCGGATCATTGTTCCCGATGTTAAAAATGCGATAAGGCGCATTGCTGGTCGCGGGGTTGGGCTGGGCCGGATTATAGTCTGGATCTGGGGTCGCGGGCCGATCAATTACGCGAATTACGCCTTCGACGATATCATCGATATAGGTGAAATCGCGCAGCATCTCGCCATTGTTAAACACATCGATTGCCCGGCTTTCGAGCATTGCTTTGGTGAATAATATCGGCGCCATGTCTGGTCGCCCCCATGGGCCATAGACAGTGAAGAAGCGCAAGCCCGTCGTCGGGATGCGGAACAAATGGCTATAGGTATGCGCCATCAGCTCATTGGCCTTTTTGGTCGCGGCATAGAGGCTGACCGGATGGTCGATATTGTCGCTTTCGCGGAACGGCATTGCGGTGTTACCGCCATAGACGCTTGAACTGCTGGCATAGACCAGATGTTCCACGCTGTGGTTGCGGCACCCCTCAAGGATGTTCAAAAAGCCCTGAATATTGGCATCGGCATAGGCGTGCGGATTGATTATTGAGTAGCGAACGCCGGCTTGCGCAGCGAGGTGTAGAACACGATGCGGTTTAACCTCGGCAAACAAGGCGGCCATTGCATCACGGTCGGCAATGTCCATTTTGCGGAAAGTGAAATTGGGGTGCGCGGCAATTTGTTGCAGCCGAGCCTGTTTTAGGCTGACTTCGTAATAATCATTAAGGCTATCGATGCCGACCACCTCGTCGCCGCGCGCTAATAGTTTCTGCGCGCTGTGCATGCCGATAAAGCCGGCGGCACCGGTCAGAAGGATACGCATTTTACTTTCTCCGGTCGTGGCGAAATTGGCCATTGCCACATTCGCGTGAAGAAAGCGTTGCGCAATAGCTTAACCTCGCCGCCAATCGAACCAAATTTTAGCCAGCCGTTGCAGCCGCACTGGCTGGCGCGCTAAGCCATATTGCCCGGCTGCATATTTGCTCGCCTCGGCCCATGTCGGATAGCTGTGCACCGCCTGCATGATCTTACCCAGCCCCATATTGTGCTTCATCGCGAGTACCAGTTCGGCGATGATTTCGCCTGCATGGCTGCCGACGATGGTCGCGCCCAAAATGCGGTCTTTGCCCGGAGCGGTCAGGATTTGTACGAAGCCGCGTGCCTCGCCATCGGCAATCGCGCGGTCGAGATCGTTCAAGTCATAACGAGTGATGTCAAAGGCGACCCCTTGGTCGCGCGCTTCAGCCTCGGTCAGTCCGACGGTTGCAACTTCGGGGTCCGTATAGGTCACGCGCGGCAGCACGCGGTAGTCAGCCTTGTAGCGTTTGAACGGCGCGGCAAGGGCGTTGACTGTGGCGTACCATGCTTCGTGGCTGCCGCCATGGGTTAGCTGTTGATTGCCCGCAACATCGCCTGCGACTTTGATGTGGGCAAGGGCGGTGGTCAGATATTCGTCGACCGACAGCCTGCCATCTTTGACCAGTCCCAGCTCTTCCAAACCAAAACCGGATACCCGTGCGCGCCTGCCGACGGCGATGATGATATCGTCATAATCGAGGGTCGACTCAGAATTGAGTCCGGCGATGACAAGCTGCCCTTTGCCTTGAAAACGCGAAGCTTTGTGATTGGTGCGGACGTCAACACCTTCGGATCGAAGTGCTGCCTCCACCATCGCTGCCGCCTCGGCATCTTCTTTCAGCATCAGCCGCTCTGCCATTTCAACGATAGTGACTTGCGAGCCCAGTCGTTGAAAAGCTTGCGCCAGTTCGCAACCAATCGGGCCGCCGCCAAGGATCGTCAGGCGTTTGGGAACGGCTTTGCGCGTCGCCATTTCGTCCCACAAAGTCTCGCTGGTCAGATAGCCGCTTTCGGCGATGCCGGGTAGCTGTGGGATAACTGGCGCAGCGCCGGTGGCAATCACAAAAGCTTTGGACGTCAGCCGCCGCATTTCTCCGCGTTCGCCCGCTATCTCCACCGTCCACGGGTCAACAAACCGCGCATAGCCCTTGATGCAATCAACGCCGATGCCGGTGAAGCGTTCGACGCTATCATGCGGTTCGATGTCGGTGATGACTTGGCCGATACGCTGCATCACGGCGGGGAAATCGACCGAGATACCCGAAACATTGACCCCGTAACGTGCGCTATCTTTAGCCGCTTTGGCAATCTTGGCGCTTTTCAACAACGCCTTTGATGGAACACAACCGGTGTTCAAACAATCGCCCCCCATCGCGTGCGCTTCGATCAGGCTGACCTTTGCTTGCGCCAATGCTGCGATATAGGCGGATACCAGACCCGCCGATCCCGCACCAATGACGATCAGATTGCGGTCAAAACGGCGCGGCTTTGTCCAGTCAGCGGGCATTAAATTTTTTCGCTAGTCCCACCAGCCCGCGCGCGATCCACGGGAAGCATCCGAGCAGAACGAACGAGCCGATCAGCATCGGCGACAGCAATCCGGCGGTCGATTCGATTTGGCTGATTTGCGTTCCCGCGTTCACAAACACGATGGTCGCGGGCAACATGCCGATCTGGCTGACCCAGTAAAAGGTCGGCGTTTTGATCCGCGTCAGCCCCATGACCAGATTGACGACAAAGAACGGAAACAGCGGGATCAGGCGCAATGTGAACAGATAAAACGCTCCGTCGCGGGCAAGGCCATCATCTATCGCCTGCATCCGCTCCCCGAATTTGGAGGCAACCCAATCGCGTAGCAAAAACCGCGACGAGAGAAACGCCAGCGTTGCGCCAATGCTCGATGCGAACGAAACTACGATGGCGCCGGTGACGAGACCAAACAACGCCCCTGCGACCAGCGACATGATCGCCGCCCCCGGCAACGACAATGCCGTCACCGTGATATACAGCAGAAAAAATCCGCCGATGTAGAGCGCAGGATTTGCATCCTTGGCCGCAACAATCTGCGCCTGTTGTGCTTTGAACGCCTCTAGGCTGACATACTGCCCAAGGTCGAACCAGAAATAGGCCGCAATCGCTGCTGCGAAAAGTAAGAGCAACAGGAGCTTTTTCGTCACAATGCGATCCTGTTCATAACATTACTCACCGTTAGTGCTGAGCCTGTCGAAGCACGTCTAGCCGATAAGCGCCCTTCGACAGGCTCAGGGCTACGGTTCTTTTTTGATGAAAAAAGTGTTCGATCAAAACGGTACATCGTCGTCAAGATCGTCGCCAGCAAAATCACCGCCGCCAAAGCCCGACGAGCCGCTCTGCCAGCCGCCGCCTGCTTGGCCACCGCCGCCGGATCTGCCGCCGCCTGCAGGTGCGCCGCCACCTTGCCAGCCGCCACCGGAGTCGCCGCCAGTACCACCGCCGCCGCCTTTGGCGCCATCCAGCATCACTAGCTTGCCGTCAAAACCAGCAACGGTCACCTCGGTCGAATAGCGGTCATTGCCCGATGCATCTTGCCATTTGCGGGTGCGCAATTGGCCCTCGATATAGACCTTTGATCCTTTGCGCAGGAAGCGTTCGGCAACGCCAACCAAGCCTTCTGAATTGAGCACAACGGTGTGCCATTCGGTGCGCTCTTTCTTTTCGCCGGTCTGGCGGTCTTTCCAGTCTTCGGAAGTCGCAATCCGCAAATTACAGATTTTTCCGCCGTTTTGAAAGCTCTTGACCTCTGGGTCTGCGCCCAGATTGCCGACCAAAATCACTTTGTTGACGCTACCCGCCATGTTGTTCCCTCACCTTAACTGCTGAACTGTTATCGGTTGCTATAAGCCGAAGGCGCGGGCTGTCCAATAGGTTATCCCGGCGGCGGCATAGGCAAGTGCAAAAAGATAGCTAACCATGAAGATCGGCCATTTCCACCCGTTGGTTTCGCGGCGGGTAACCGCGATGGTCGAGATGCATTGCGGCGCAAAAACAAACCACGCAAGGAAGGCGAGCGCCGTTGCCAGCGACCATTTTCCAGCCAGTTTCACGCCAAGACTGCTGGCCTGCTCTTCTTCATCCTTCGCGTCGATGGCGTATGTTGTGGCAAGCGCTGCAACCGCAACTTCGCGCGCGGCCATCGCAGGGATCAGCGACAATGCGATATCATGGTTGAAACCAATAGGCGCGACGATGACTTCGATACCGTCAGCGATCCGTCCAGCGATGGAGTGTTCAACCTGACTTTGGCCGCTGCCCTCGGGCACTTTAGGAAAGCTCAATAACAGCCAAAGGATAACGGTGGACGCGAATATGATCGTCCCTGCGCGCTTTAAGAAAAGCGCTGCCCGCTGCCACAGCCCCAATGCGATATCGTTTATCCGCGGCATTTGATAACGCGGCATTTCGATCAGGAAACTGCCGCCTCTGCTGCTGGTGACAAAGCGTTGAATCACTGCAGCCGCCAGCATCGCGCCAAAGATGCCTGCGATATACAAAGCGAACAGCACCAGCCCTTGCAGACCAATACCCGGCCCCACGCTTTGTGACGGAATAAACGCGCCGATAATCAACGTATAAACTGGCAGGCGAGCGGAGCAGGTCATCAATGGCGCAATCAGGATTGTCGCCAGCCGCTCTTTTTGATCCATGATCGTCCGCGTCGCCATTATCCCCGGTATCGCGCAGGCAAAGGAGGAGAGTAATGGAATAAAGCTATGCCCGGACAGGCCAACAGCGGCCATGGCGCGGTCCATGACAAAGGCGGCGCGCGTCATGTATCCCGTGGCCTCAAGCAGCAGGATGAAGAGGAACAGGATCAGAATTTGAGGCAGAAAGACGATCACTGCCCCTACGCCCGCGATAACGCCATCGGTCAGGAAAGACCGGAACAGGCTGTCGGGGATCGCGCCGTTGATCGTCTGGGTGAGGAAAGCAAAGCCGCTCTCGATCCAGCCAATCGGTGCCTCGGACCACGCATAAACCGCCTGAAACATCACGAACAAGATCGTTAGCAGAATTAAGATGCCACCGACGGGATGCAGGAAAACCCGGTCCAGCCGCCGCGTCCATTGACGGCTTTGCGTTTCGCTGATGATGACTTTGCCGGCAAGCGCGTGCGCGCGGTGCGCGATGGCTTTGCGGTCGGTGGTGGGCGACGTGTCGGGCGTTGCCGGACGAAGCAAAGCTTCACCTAAAGCGCCGATCAGCGCATCAAGACCGCGTTTGCGCACAGCAACGGTCTCGACGACCGGAACGCCCAGCTCCGCTGACAATAACGCCGGATCAAGCTCCAGCCCATCGCGCTTTGCCAGATCGACCATGTTGAGCGCGATGACGACCGGTAGGCCTTGCCCGATCAATTCAATCGCAAAGCGTAGATGGTTATCAAGATTGCCTGCATCGAGGACAACAACCAAGGCATCGGGCCGCCGCTGGCCTTCTAAACGCCCGAGCACGACATCGCGCGTTACCGCTTCGTCAAGGCTATCGGGTTCAAGGCTGTATGCACCGGGCAGGTCGATCAGTTCAACCGGGCGGCCGTCGGACAGCGACGCTCGCCCCGATTTGCGTTCAACTGTCACGCCAGGATAGTTGGCAATTTTTTGCCGCGCACCCGTCAGCGCGTTGAACAGTGCCGATTTCCCAGCATTCGGGTTCCCGACCAGCGCGACTAAAGGGACAGCTTCGGTCATGCCGCCACCTCGCATTGAATGGCCAGCGCGACTTTACGGCGGAGCGCAACGGTCATCCGGCCAACGCGCACCGAAATAGGGTCACGCCAAAACATAATGCCTTTGTGCATCGGTTCGACCAAGACGCCCGCGTCGATGCCCAAAGAGCGCAATCGATGGCCTTCGGTTTCGGGAATCGCGGCCCAATCAATCGCGCTGATGCGGGCAATGGCGCCAATCGGGAGAGTGTCGAGGTTCATTCCGCTCTTTTGCAAACGATTCGCAATAAAAGCAAGGCCGATTTAGCGGGGCGGGTAACGCAGTCGCCCGATAAAGCGCGAAAGGCTGGGTACCATCTCCCGACGTGACTTCGCCTGTGCCTTCACCTTTTCAAACTGCATCACATTGTCGATGCGGCGGTCAAGGAACGCGCGGGTGTCGGCAAAGTCCTCGCTCTCGTCATTGACGAACACTGACAAAGTCGAGGCATAGACCGCCGATAGCGTCATTCGCTTGGTATAATGGTTGAAATCGGTCGCGGTGTCGCCTGCCAGCCGCCACATCCGATCTGCAGTACGCCAGCCGATGCGAGCGGTGGCTGCGATGTTTTGCGGCATCACCATAATGGCAGCCGCGCGCCTTTGCCCCTCGCGGTCAGGTGCGGCGATTTCCAACCGTGTGGCCACCAAAGCGGTAATCTTGTCACGGATTTTCATCGCACCCAGCTTTTCGGGCGGCAATCGCTTCGCCATTTCTGCATCGACCGATGCGATCCACGCGTTGATCAGAACCATCGCTCCGCCTTTCAGCGAAAGTTTTCCCAGATCAGGATCAAGACCGATTTCTGCGCAAGCCGATTCGACCGTCGCATCATTCCAGCCGTCAAAGGCGGCATGTGCAGCAAGGCGCGGAGCCAAAGCCTCGCGGATTTCGTCAAGCGTCGGGTCGGTGGGAAGCATCTGAGTTTGCATGATGACAATCTAAGCTTTGGCAGGCGATTCTGCAAGGCGAACCATGACCAAAGCACCCGCGATCAAAGCTGCCCCGACCCAGTCGACCAAGGTTAGCACTTCTCCATATTCAAGCCATCCGACTAAGGCAGACACGATCGGTTGGGTAAGCAAGGCAAGCCCAAACAGCAGCGGGCTGACTTTACCCAAGACATAAACCATCAGCCCTTGTCCGATCAGCTGGCTGACAATCGCGAGCAAGATGACCGGCGTCCAGTGATGCGGGATGATCTGCTCGCCCAGTGCCGACGCAATTATCAGCAAAGGCGGCGCAGTCGCTAATGTTGACCAGGCAAGCAAGACCCAATTGTTGACTTCTTCCCGAACCTTCATGATCGCGATCAGATAAGCGGTATAGAATACCCCCGCGGCTAAGCAGAGCAGATCACCGATTAGCGTTTGCGACGATAGTTCTGCCGAACGGCCAAGCAGCAGTGCCGTCCCCGCAACGGCCAAGGCAAAGGCGACGCCTTCAAGCCGTGATGGCAACGCGCGAGCGAGAAAAAATCCCCAGACCGGAAACAGCAGACTCGCCGCATTAGCAAACAAGGTCGCATTGGCCAACTTGGTCTGCAGCAGGCCGATGTGCCATGCTGCAAGGTCAAGCGCGAAAAAGGCCCCCGACAAAGCCATTGTCCAATAGAGCGACTTTCGCGGCAAGATCAGCGGATGACGCGTCTGCCGAGCAATCACGAATAGAAACGGAGCCGCAAGCGCCATCCGCCAAAAAGCCGACGCACTCGGCCCCACATCAGCGCTGCGCACCATCCATGGGCCAAAAGCTAAAGCCAGATTGCCGAACAGCAAAGCAAGCAAGACTAGATTGGCTGGCTGCCGAAAGATTTGCTTGTTCGTCATAAACCCCCGTTGCAATTTGCAACCCGTATCCGCATGTTAGCGTCAAGCAAACCACATAAGGATAGCATGCAGTCATGACCACCAGCCTTTTCGATCCCATTCAACTCGGCGCGATTTCTGCCCCCAACCGCATCTTGATGGCGCCGCTGACGCGCGGACGCAGCGAAGGCGTGCATGTGCCGGTCAGCCCGTTGAAAGCCGATTATTATGCGCAGCGGGCTAACGCAGGCCTGATTATCGCTGAAGCCACTGGGATTAGCCAAGAGGGCCTTGGTTGGCCGTCGGCTCCCGGCATCTGGTCGGCCAATCAAGTTGAGGCATGGAAACCTGTGACCGAGGCTGTGCATGAAGCAGGTGGCCAGATCATCCTGCAATTGTGGCACATGGGTCGGCTAGTGCATCCCGATTTCTTGGACGGCGCGCAGCCGGTATCAGCTTCGGCCACCACAGCGCCGGGCGATGCGCATACGGCGGAGGGCAAGAAGCCGTATGTCGAGGCGCGCGCTCTGGGGCTTGACGAGATACCCCGCGTAATCGGCGACTATGTGCATGCCGCGAAAAATGCGATGGCAGCGGGCTTTGACGGCGTCCAAATTCACAGCGCCAATGGCTATCTGCTCGACCAGTTTTTGCGCGATAACAGCAATTTCCGCGATGATAATTATGGCGGCTCGATCGAAAACCGCATTCGCCTGATGACCGAAGTAACGCAGGCTGTGGCCGATGCGGTTGGCGCGGACCGCACCTCGGTGCGCTTGTCGCCAAATGGCGAAACGCAAGGAGCGGACGATTCCAATCCCGTTGCGCTGTTTACCGCAGCGGCGGCGGCATTGCAAAAAATTGGAATCAGCTTCCTTGAACTACGCGAACAAAAACCGTTTGGCAGTTTCGGCAAAAGCGATGTGCCGCGCGTTTCGCCCGAAATCCGCAAAGTGTTCACCAATCCGTTAGTGCTCAATCAAGAATATACCTTTGATACAGCACAGGCCGATCTTGCCAGCGGGCTTGCCGACGCCATCAGCTTTGGTCGGCCCTATATTGGCAACCCTGATCTGGCTGAACGATTGCGGACGGGTGCCGAGATTACGCCCGATAATTTCCGGACATGGTATTCACCAGGGGCAGAAGGATACACTGATTATCCGACGCTGGAGACGGAAGCGGCCTGATCGATGGGCGACCGAACCACTGTCCTTTTTGCGCTGTTGCCAGTGTTGATCTTTGGTTTGGTCGCCCTGATTGAAGTTGTACGACCGAGACGAAAGCTTCGTTTCGGTCGTATCGCACGCTGGCGGACAGGGCTATTACTGGTGGTGACCAGCCGTGCCGCGATCTGGTTCCTCGCTTGGATTGTTGCTGTTCCGGCTGTGGCGTTACTGGCTGGCTCGCTAGGCATCGGCTTGTTCAACGTAGTGGCATTGCCGTTTTGGGCCGAGGCTCTCGCGTCGTTCATATTACTCGATTTTGCGATGTGGTTGCAGCACCTGCTGACGCACAAAGTGCCGGTTTTGTGGCGGCTGCACAAAGTCCACCATGCCGACCCCGATCTTGATGTCTCTACCGCGATCCGTTTCCATCCTGGCGAAATCGTCTTTTCGGTGTTTTGGAAAGCGGGCTGGTTGATCCTGTTAGGCGTTTCAGCTCCCGTGTTTTTGGCGTTCGAATTATGGCTCGCCGCCAACGCAATCTTCAACCACGGCAATCTCGATTTGCCGCACGGGCTCGACCGAATTCTGAGGTACTTTCTTGTCACGCCAGACATGCACCTTGTCCATCACAGCGTGTTAATGCCGGAGCAGCAACGCAATTACGGCTTTGCGCTGACTGTTTGGGACCGGTTGTTTGGGACCTATGCTGCCGAGTCGTCTTTGGGTCGCGCGCAGCAAGCCATCGGCCTTGCCGATCAACAAGACGGCAGGCCGACCGGCATAGCCTATAGTTTGAAGTTGCCTTTGACGTAACGTCACCAACTCCCCTTTTGCCCAGATATTGACGAACGCCTGCTTTGAGAGCAGCTTTCGATGCAGGGGAGATTATAATGGCTTCGTTTCGGAAAATTGCGCTTGGCACAGTCGCGGTTATTGCTGTGGGGGCAGGGCTTTATTGGGGCTGGGGCAAAATTAGAGATAGCCGCGCCAACAGCGTTGCCGTCGATGTGCAAGCCACTAGCGACAAGGAGATCACCAGCGGCGTTGCGACCAAATTGCTATGGGGTGATACGCATCTGCACACCTCCAATTCGATTGATGCCTTTGGTTTCGGCGTAAAGCTTGGCCCCGAGGAAGCGTTGCGTTTTGCCCGGGGTGAAGAAGTGACCTCGACTTGGGGGCTAAAGGCAAAGCTTGACCGCCCTCTCGATTTCCTAGTGATCGCCGACCATTCCGGAGGGTTGGGGGCGACGCAACGCCTGTACGACGCCCCACGCTTCATGATCAAAGACCCAACGTTGTTGCGCTGGTATGACATGATGCACGAAGGCCATGATGGCCGCCAAAAAGCGACAATGGAGCTGATTAATGCTGCCGGCGAAGGCAAGCTTGCAGGTATATTGCCGCGCGAACAACAACGCAAAGGGACACAGCAAATTTGGAACAGGCATACCGGCATCGTTGAGCGCTATAATGAGCCGGGTAAGTTCACCGCCTTTATGGGTTTTGAATATACGCTGATGCCAAATGGCGACAATCTGCACCGCGTTGTGATGTTCCGAGACGGCAAACCTCGTGCTGATCAAATTCTACCCTATGACCCCATGACCGAAGGCACCGACACCGTCGACAAATTGTGGGACTTTATGGATGCCTATGAGAAAAACACGGGCGGCAAAATGCTGGCGATTCCGCATAACAGCAATGTTTCCAACGGATTGATGTTCGAAATGGTTGCGCCGGGGGGCGGTCCTATCACTGCCGATTATGCAAAACGGCGCGCGGCGCGGGAGCCATTGGTCGAAATTACACAGATTAAAGGTGACAGCGAAAGCCATCCGTTCCTGTCGCCAAATGACGAATTTGCAAACTTTGGCGATGCCGGTTGGGACCTTGGCAATCTAACCATGCAGCGCACGAAAACGCCCGATATGCTGGGCGGTGATTATGTGCGAGAGGCGTTGAAACGTGGACTGGCGATTGAAGCAAAAACCGGCGTGAACCCTTATAAGCTGGGCTTTATCGGTTCTACCGACAGCCATACCGGGCTTGCGACAGCCGACGAGAATAACTTCTTTGGGAAGCATTCGGATGCGGAGCCGAATGCAAAGCGGGCATCACAAGCGCAGAATCTGGGAACTAATGCCGGTCGTTTTGGCTGGCATTATCTGGCGGGTGGCTATGCCGCCGTCTGGGCGACAGCCAACACGCGCGCGGCAATATTCGACGCTATGATGCGCCGCGAGGTCTACGCCACGACCGGCCCGCGGATGCAGGTGCGTGTCTTTGGCGGCTGGGACTTTACGGATAAAGATTTCGGCGGCGATTGGGTAAAGACAGGTTACGCGCGCGGCGTGCCGATGGGAGCGGTTCTCAAACCGGGCAACGGTAAGCCGGGCTTCTTGATCTCTGCCCTAAAAGACCCCGAAGGTGCCAATCTTGACCGGGTGCAGATTGTCAAAGGCTGGGTCGATGCCTCGGGGAAGCTGCGCGAGAAAATCTTTGACGTTGTCTGGTCATCGCCTGACCAGCGCAGCCTTTCAGGAGGAAAGTTGACTCCAGTGGGCGACACTGTCGACATCGCCAAGGCAAGCTATACCAACAGCATCGGCGCGCCCGAATTGCGCAGCGTGTGGCGTGATCCCGAATTTAACGCAAGCCAGCGCGCGTTCTATTACGTCCGCGTATTGGAAATCCCGACACCGCGCTGGGTGTTGTTTGATGCGCTTCGTTATGGAGCAAAATTGCTGCCCGAGACCGAACTGAAATCGCAAGAGCGGGCCTATACTTCGCCGATTTGGTATAATCCCAAGGGGTAATTACTCGACCCAGACGGCCTCCAGAGCCATTTCGGGATCAGCGATCCCCATCAACCGACGCATCGCCAGCCGCGCCAGCCGCTGTACCTCGACCTTGCGGCGCGCGGCGGCGAGCGGGACCAACGCTGCAGGCCGGATAATCTGCGCGTCATATGCATCTGCTACGATCAGCCCGGTCCGTTCGGGCAAAAATGCTGCGCTTTCGATTGGCGAAAAATCAAATCCGGCGGGCACAGCCCAGAAAAACCGATCGCAATACTCGAGATATTCGGGCCATTTTTGATCACCCAATAAATCGGCACGCGCGCATTTGATCTCGACGATGACAATTTCGCCTTTGGCATTCACCCCCATCAGGTCGGCCCGGCGGTGGTTGCGCAATGACACCTCTGATTGCACCATAATCTGATTGCGCAAGAATAGCCTGCTCACGCCCCTTGCCACCGCAGCGGCACCGTCGCAGTTTTTCTCCAATAATGTTGCCATGATTCGACCCTTCCCAAACTGGGCGTAGAACGAAATGCGAACATAATAAAGAGCTATTCGGTGCCCGAAACTTTCGACTAAAGGATGTGAATGGAGCCGCTGAAGGTTGCGACCTACAACATCCGCAAATGCATCGGCACCGACCGACGGCGAGACCCCGAACGGGTGCTGGCGGTGCTGCGCGAGTTGGATGCTGACGTGGTTGCTTTGCAAGAGGCTGACCGGCGCTTTGGGCTGCGCGTCAGCGCCATTCCGCATCAAATGTTTCTGGAAAATAGTGATTATGTGCCTTTGGATTTTGGCGGTCGTGCGCATGGCATCGGCTGGCATGGCAACGCAATTTTGGTTCGCAAGGGGTTCGAAGTTCGCCACGCACAGCCGTTGATTATCCCCACGCTGGAACCGCGCGGTGCTGTCGTGGCCGAGCTGCGGATCAGGGGCTTGGCACTGCGCATATTGGGCGCGCATCTGGATCTATCGGGGCTGTGGCGGCGGCGGCAAATCCGGGCGATTTTGGCACATCTCGATGCTGCGGCTCAGCATATGCCGACAGTCATCATGGGCGACTTCAATCAATGGTCGGACAGGGGCGCTTTGTCTGAATTTGCCTTTCACCATCACCGGCTGGTGAAAACTCCGCCCAGCTTTCACAGTCGCAAGCCCGTGGCTCGGTTGGACCGGATCATCGTTAGCCACGATATTGCGGTCAACGCGGCGGGTGCACACAATACTCCGCTCGCAAAGCTGGCATCCGACCACCTGCCTTTATGGGCGGAAATCCAGCATGCCTAAAATTTAGGCGATGCTAAATAGTGCCTAATAATTAAGCAGATTTCATTGGCCGCTCTGCTGCATAATTGTGCAATGCAGCATTGTCACCGCCTCTAAACGACGTATTTCCAACACTGGCATAGGCTTTGCAATGCTGTTCCCGATACAAAAACCATTGGGGGCATCCGCGTGAAATATATTATTGCCATTATCAAACCGCATAAGCTGGACGAGGTGCGCGAAGCGCTGGCTGGTCTCGGCGTATCGGGAATGACGGTGACCGAGGTAAAGGGTTTTGGCCGCCAGAAAGGCCAAACCGAAGTTTATCGTGGTGCCGAATACACCACCAATATGATCCCCAAAATCAAGATCGAAGTCGCCTGCAGCAGCGATGCCGCACCGGGGATTATCGAAGCGATCCAAGCAGCGGCAGAAACCGGTTCGATCGGAGACGGCAAGATCTTTGAACTCGACCTCGTCGGAGCAACGCGCATACGCACTGGCGAAACCGACGCCGCAGCGTTGTGATCTCATAAAAACACTGACGAAAAATAGGGAAGAAACAACAATGACGAAAACTTTGAAATGGATGGGAGCGGCGGGGGTAAGTCTATATGCAGCGCTCCCCGCATTTGCGCAGGAGGCCGCAGCAACCGTGGCCGCTGCTGCCCCCGCTGGCCCCATAAAAGCACCAACAGTCGAACAAATGGCGGGCATGGTCGATAAGGGCGATACCACATGGATGCTGATTAGCTCCGCGTTGGTGTTGCTGATGTCTGTCCCTGCGCTCGCCTTGTTTTACGGTGGCCTTGTCCGCACAAAGAATATGCTATCGCTGCTGATGCAGGTGTTCATGATCGTATCGGTCGCGGCTTTAGTCTGGGTTACGTATGGCTACAGCCTAGCTTTCACCAGCGGTAACGAATTTATCGGTGGCTTCTCGAAAGTCTTCCTCACAGGTGTTACCACCACCACATACGCCGCGACGTTCAGCAACAACGTCTATATTCCAGAATACGCCTTTGTAGTCTTTCAGATGACCTTTGCTTGCATTACGCCTGCTTTGATCGTCGGCGCGTTTGCAGAGCGGATCAAGTTTACGCCGTTGATATTGTTCACGGTCGCTTGGCTCACATTCGCCTATTTTCCGATTGCGCACATGGTATGGTATTGGGCCGGCCCTGACTTCCTTGTCGATGCACCAACAGACTATGGATTTTTGTGGGGCAAAGCTGCACTCGATTTTGCTGGTGGTACGGTTGTTCACATCAATGCTGGTATCGCTGGTCTTGTCGGCTGCCTTATCATTGGCAAGCGTATCGGCTTTGGCAAAGAAGCAACGCCGCCGCACAGCCTGACCATGACGATGATCGGTGCATCGCTTTTGTGGGTGGGCTGGTTCGGCTTTAATGCTGGCTCTAACCTAGAAGCAAACGGCCTTGCCGCACTTGCCTTTATCAACACCTTTGTCGCTACCGCCGCCGCTACAGTTGCATGGTGCATCATCGAACAGCTGCATCATAATAAGCCGTCGTTGTTGGGCGCTGTTACCGGCGCAGTTGCAGGTCTAGTGGCGATCACGCCCGCGAGTGGATTTGCCGCACCGATGACATCCATCGCCCTCGGCTTTGTAGCCTCGGGTATCTGTTATGTGTTTGTTGCCGTCATCAAGAACAAGCTGAAATACGACGATACGCTCGACGTATTCGGCGTGCACGGCGTAGGCGGCATCGTCGGTGCTTTGGGTACAGCGGTTGTCGCTGACCCCGCGCTTGGTGGTCAAGGCTGGGTAAACTACACCGTGTTCCCGGCGGTTGCTGGCGAATATGTGATGGCTGACCAGTTCGTGTCACAGCTTTGGGCCGTGGGCGTTACCGTCCTTTGGACCGGTGTCGTCTCGGCGGTGCTGTTCTACGGCTTGAAACTCACCATCGGCTTACGCCCCAGTGAAGAAGCCGAACGCGAAGGGCTCGATCTCTCTGAACACGGCGAGCGAGCCTATAATTACTAAGTTTCTGGGGGACGCGGCCGGACAAGGCGACGTTCCCCACCAACAGTTTGGTGGCTGGGCCAAAGACAAGAGCAAACACACCCTCTCCTTTTTCTTGTCGTCCAGCCACCTCCACACGTTCCTCCCGCGAACGTCCAACTTTCCGCCCGGCCCCATTTTGAGGACCGGGCGGTCCTTTATCTGAAATTGCATACTATTTTTTGGTTGCGCCGCAAAAGCAAGCAGCGCCCTACTGAAGGCGTCATTTTATTCGCCGCCGTCTGCGAACCGGAGAGAGAATTTTACCCACAGGTGGGCAAACGCCCGAGTTTCAATATTCGAAAAAATCTTCGTCTATGCGTTTGATGGCCATCGTCTCTTCGATCCGACAACCTACATTATACTGGATCATGAGTTTTGTAAGCTTAGGTCCGTCAACCAAAACTATGCGCTTACTAAGTCCATCAGCAGTCTTAATAGAGCTCGCAGAGAATGAGGAGGTTGTCACAAACAGACCTTTTCCTGCCTTGAATTGGTCTAGGGCACCAAAAAAATCTCGGATGGCGCCAGGACCAACTACGTTGTCCTGTTTGTACCTCTTGGCCTGAACATAAATTCGATCTAACCCTAAAGTGTCTTCGTTTATCACGCCGTCGATACCACCGTCGCCCGACTGACCTAAAGCTTGCCCTGCATCAGCTACAGACCCGCCGTATCCCATGGCGGTGACCAAATTCACAACCAGCTGCTCAAAAAATGCAGGTGATGCCGCAAGGATTTTTGCCAGCATCTCTTCTGCGAGGTCACGCTCTATTTGTGAATGTGCTCTTCGCATATCCTCGTCAGGCGTCAGAGTAAGTGCGACGTTTGTGTCGGGTAAGACTTCGGGAGAAACCTCTTTTGAATTCTTAAAGTCCTGAAATTCAGGGTACTGTTGCAAAAAAGAGATATTTATTTTGTTGGGTGGGTCGAGTAATAATTCCAGCCCGCGAGCCGTAGTTTCAAAGTGACCACGTTTTGTTGCTTTGATCAGGCCTGCTTTACCCAGGTAGCTTTTTGCCCAATGTACCCGATTAGCGAAAGTCGATTGCTTGCCAGAAGGCAGCAGGTGAGCCCGCTGTTGTGAGGATAAAGCATAAAGATCCGCTAGTGCCTCCACCACCGCACCAATTCTTACTTCACCGGAACGGGCCGCCGTTAGAACTGGCAGCATCAGCGTCTGAAAATCAGGAATATCCTCTGGCGCACTGGGCAATTTCTCAAACCCGCATCGGCATTAGCACATAGAGCGCAGGCGACTTGTCATTCTCGCGGATCAACGTCGGTGCGCTGGCGTCGGCCAGATGCAGCTCAACGGTATCGCTCTTAATCTCGCTCAAAATGTCGAGCAGATAGCGCGCATTAAAGCCGATTTCAAAGCTATCGTCATTATAGCTGCCGGGGACTTCCTCCGCCGCTGTGCCGTTTTCTGGGCTGGTGACCGACAAAGTAATCTTGTCCTTATCCAGCGCCATTTTGACCGCACGGGTCTTTTCGGTAGCGATGGTAGCCACGCGGTCAACGCCTTCGGCAAAGCTTTTTGGATCAATCCTTAAAAGCTTGTCGTTCCCCGTCGGAATCACGCGGGTGTAATCGGGGAAAGTTCCGTCGATCAGTTTCGACGTCAGGATTGCGTTATCGAACGTGAAACGGATTTTAGATGCAGACAGGTCGATCTGGATATTGTTGTCGCCGCTTTCGTCGAGCAGCTTGCGCACCTCGGCGACACATTTGCGCGGGACGATAACGTCGGGCATGCCCTCTGCGCCCGTCGGACGCGGCAACGTAACCCGCGCCAGCCGGTGGCCATCGGTCGCGGCGGCGCGCAATGATGGCTCGCCGTCCTCTGTAACGTGCAAGAAGATACCGTTGAGATAGTATCGCGTTTCCTCTGTTGAAATCGCAAAGCGCGTCTTGTCGATAATCTGCACGAGCGAAGATGCTGACAGTTCGAAACTGGTCGGCAGTTCGCCCTCGGCAATCATCGGGAAATCGTCGCGCGGCAACGTGCCGAGCGAAAAGCGTGCTCGCCCAGCGTTGATCGCCATCCGACCGTCCGCTGCATGGATTTGCACCTGGCTGCCGTCCGCCATTTTGCGGGCGATTTCGAAAAGCGTATGCGCCGACACAGTGGTGCTGCCTGCGATTTCGACTTCACCAGCCAGCGTTTCGACGATTTGCAAATCAAGGTCAGTCGCAGTCAGTTTAATCTCGCCGCTTTCGCTGGCTTCGATCAACACGTTGGACAATATGGGAATCGTATTGCGCCGCTCCACCACGGATTGCACGTGGCTCAGGCTCTTAAGCAAAGTCGCGCGCTCGATTGTCGCTTTCATCTTGGTCCTATCCCCTAGCGGCCGCTTTGGCCCCAGCTTTTACAAAGTCACCGAAACTGCCTGCAATTTGGCTATTCTTACTTAACAACTCTGTCCTTTAGGGCAAGCTGATTGGCTTTGCAGCGCCGATAAATCTGTGGAAGAGAGAATTTTATGATCTATCCCACAAACGGCAAACGGCTTTTTATCGCACGGCATGGGGAGACAGTGTTTAATGCTGCGGGGCGGATGCAGGGCATGTATGCGCATACGCCGTTGACCCGCGAAGGGTGCGAGCAAGCAACGATGATGGGGGCGGCGTTGAAGCCGCACGTGCCGGATGGAGCGCCGCTTGCACTGATTTCCTCACCCGCCGGGCGGACGTTGCAAACTCTGGCGCTTGTGGTCGAAGAAACCGGGCATGATTTTCATAGCAATGACAGCGATGTCCGCTTGCGCGAAATTGACGTCGGCGAATGGGAGGGGCAGTATTACCGCGACGTTGCCCCGGATATCAGCACATTGATGGACCCAGTGCACCGGTTGTTTATTGTCAAAGCCCCCGGCGGTGAAGATTACCGCGATGTTGCCGAACGCGTGGCCGAATGGCTTGGTCAACAGACGTTCGAGCACGATATGCTGATTATCACGCATGGCATGACGGCGCGAGTGCTTCGCGGCATATTGCTGGGGCTGCAGCCCTTGGAAGGATTTGGCGCGCCGATAGCACCCGGTCTGGCGCAAGGCAGCATGGTGATGATCCGCGACGGTGTGGAGACACTTGTGGTCGATGGCGCGGGCTTTGGGGAGCGGGCATGAGGCTGGCCATATCGGTAATCATGATATTGGCGGCAGCACCATTGCTGGCAAAGGACCGTCTGGGCGCGTATCAAAGCTGGGCCGCGTTTAAAGACGCCGAGGTGCCGCGCTGTTATGCCATTGGCTCACCAGACGAAAGCAGCGGAGCCGGGGGCTATGTATCGATCGGTTTTTGGCCTAAACGGGGGTTAAGCCATCAGCTATATGTCCGCCTGTCCCGCACACGCAGCGACAATGCAGGGATCACATTATCGGTCGGCGGCAGGCGGTTTCAGTTCGCCGCCGACGGAAACGGCGGCCGCGCTAAGGACCGAGCAATGGACTTAGCCATTATCGCCGCCATGCGCAGCGCCGGGTCGCTCAGCGTGCAAAGCACAGGCGCAGGCGGCGGCACGATCACCGATGCCTATGCGCTGCGCGGCGCGGCGAGTGCGATTGATGCCGCGGCGTTGGGGTGTGCTGGCAAATAGCGGAGGGCTCGCTTTCGGCGGTGCATGTCCCTATAAGCCCACTGATGCAAATTCCCGGCCATATTGACCCTGTTGTTACCCCGCGTGCGATCACGCCGCGTTTGGATGGGCGGATTGACCTGATCGGCCTTAGCCATCTGGAAATCCGCCAGCTTTTCCTTGAATCACAGCTTGATGAAAAGGCGGCCAAGCTGCGGTCTAAGCAGGTGTTTCACTGGATATATCATCGCGGCGTTACCGATTTTGAACTGATGACTGACATTGCCAAACCGATGCGGCCTTGGCTGGCGCAACGCTATGTCATTGGGCGGCCAGAGATTGTCGAGGCGCAGGTTAGCACCGATGGCACGCGCAAATGGTTGCTGCGCACCGACGACGCGCAGGATTATGAGATGGTCTTCATCCCAGATGCGGATCGCGGGACTTTGTGCATTTCCAGCCAAGTCGGCTGCACGCTGAATTGTCGGTTCTGCCACACTGGCACGATGCGGCTGGTGCGAAACCTGACTCCGGGCGAAATTGTTGGTCAAGTGATGCTTGCCCGCGATGTACTGGGTGAATGGCCTAAGGGAACGATGGCGGCGGACAGTGCCGATGATGAGGACGACGAAGCGGGTCACTACACAGCGGACGGACGGATGCTGACCAATATCGTGTTGATGGGCATGGGCGAGCCGCTGTATAACTTTGACAATGTCCGCGATGCTTTGAAAGTTGTGATGCACGGTGATGGGCTGGCTTTGTCGAAACGACGGATTACGCTTTCAACGAGCGGTGTTGTGCCGATGATAAAGCGGGCAGGCGCCGAGATTGGCGTGAACCTTGCGGTGTCGTTGCACGCTGTGAATAAGGAAATCCGCGATGAGATCGTCCCGCTTAACCGCAAATATGGCATCGAAGAATTGCTGCAGGCGTGCGCCGATTATCCGCAAGCGAGCAACGCACGGCGGATCACTTTTGAATATGTGATGCTAAAAGGTAAAAACGACAGCGACGATGATGCCCGCGAACTGGTCCGCCTGATCAAGCTTTACAAGCTGCCTGCTAAAGTCAATTTGATCCCGTTCAACCCTTGGCCGGGTGCGGACTATGAATGCTCAACCCCTGAACGCATCCGGGCCTTTAGCAGTCTTATCTTCGCCAATGGCATCAGTGCGCCTGTGCGCACGCCAAGGGGCCGCGATATCATGGCAGCGTGCGGGCAGTTAAAATCGGCGAGCGAAAAGAAAAGCCGCGCCGAGTTGGACCAGCTGGCTGAGGAAAAACAGGCGGCTTTAGGCTGATGGCGTTTACGTGGTGGCGATTCCGGACGCGGCGGTTTTCAGTCGATGGTTTGGAATTTGCTGTCCGCAATTTCGCCCGAATGGACGGCCTGCATTCGACCCTGTCGATGCTAGATGTGGAGCAAGCGCGCGATTGCACACCGTTGGTAGGCCCCGATGCCGTGCGCAATCACCGGTTGAGTTGTGCGCTGCCCGATGGTCGGACGCTGGAGGTGGAGTTGGGCTACATCACTTCTTTGACCACCGGCATTGTTGTGCGTGTTGACGGCGTTGTCGTCCACGAAAGTCATCCCGGCGTTACGCCTGCCTATCCCGAAAAATATTGCGCCGACACAGTCAAACATGCCAGTATGAAAGAGGCGTTCAAAAGCGGTCATGGCGACCAGCCTGATCCGTTTTCGTCGGGCGTTTTTGCCAAACATAATCGCCTGCCATTCGCCATCGATATCATCACAGGCCTGTTGTTCTATGTCATCGCCAAAATGGCGGACCTGCAAACGGCGGCAATGGTTGGCATTGCAGTTGGTTTTGCCTTGGTTGCATTTCAGTATTTCACCAAGATTGATGTGACCGGCGGTCTGGCTTTGTTTGGCATCGTCATGCTGGCGATATCGGCGGGGTTGGCGTGGTATTTGGCGGACGAGGAATGGGTCAAACTACGTGGCACGATAACCGGCCTGATTGGCGCTAGTTTCTTTATCATCGATGGCTTGCGCGGCGGGCATTATGTCGGACGCGGACTGGCGCGGTATATGCCTTATTCTGACATAGACCCTGGGCGAATGGCGTTCAGCATGGGGCTAGTCGGTCTGGTCATGGCGGCGCTGAATTATGTGGTCGCGAAAATTGCCAGCACCGATATGTGGCTGTTCTACAAAACCTTTATCGATTTCTTCATCGTCGCGGCTCTGGCTATGATCGCGGTTCGGTTTGCGCGCAAAGCCAGCTAAACAAACGCCTCAAACAAACAACGCCACTGACTGCATACCAGTCATCATCGGCTCGCCTCGGCTGTTCCACACCGTCATATATTGACTGCTCGCGCCGTGCGCGGCGTGGTGGGTTTCGCTTTCCAGGAACCACCAGCCGTTTTCGGTCGATGGCGCCTCGGTCAGCACGTTGAATTGCCAATTGATTGAACTGATCATCCCTTCCTTTTGCATTAGGCCCATGGTCGATGGCGGCAAAGCATCGCCCATGCAGATCAGGTTAGCGATTGGGTCAACACCGTCATGGACCTTTAGCCGGTGCCAGTTTGCCAGCCGCGCTTTGTCTTGGCCCAACACTAGCCGCTTTTCGGGATAGTCCATGTTGTGCGTGAAAAATTCGGGTGGGCCGCTGCGCGTGTTGGCATCGTCTGGGATCGGTGGGAATTCCGGACGGGACACCGCTTCATAATAGATATGGCTTTCGCGGCGGGTCATGAAAACGAAGGTGCAGCTGAGGCCGATTTCATCACCAATGGCGATTTCGCTTTTGATGAACGCACTGTTTCTACCGCGGCGCAAGACGCTGGTGCAAATTTCGACTTCACCCGACAATGGCCCAGAAAACGCCACTTGCCCCGATAGCAAAGGGGGTAGGTCATCTGCCGCAAGCGTTGCCGCATGATAAGCAAGTACCGCGCTTAAGCCGCCATAGCAGGTCCGGCCTTGATGCCATGTTTGGGGAATAGCAATGCGATGGCTTTGTGTTCCGGGTTGGAGCTGCGACAGGATATCGGTTAAGTTCATGGCTTTGCGCTTAACGGGCAGGAAAGTTGCAAGCAAGCAATTGCCGCTTGCGCATCGGCCAAAGCCATGGTTGCTTGGGCATGATACGCATATTAGGCGAGGGAGCAGAGCCATTCCGCATTGGGCAGATGAACTGGTGCCGCGCGTCGGGCAATTGCAGCCCGACACCGTCAGCGCCAATTTTGTCGACCGCATTTTGCGCGGGGCTGTCAACATGGGGGCTAGCCGTCCTCGTTTGCTCTCGGCATTACATTTAAGCGATGCGCCGTTGCGCAATCCGATCGGTCGGGTGTCGCGGGCGGTGCTGATCAATCTTTTCGTTGCAATCGAGAGGGAATATGGCGACCCGGCGATTGGATTGAGGATAGCCAGCACGGCAAAGCCGGCCTGCTTTTCAGACCTAGGCTTTGTTGCAATGCTCGCGCGGACCGTGGGCGGCATGCTGCAAACGACTGTGGATATTCAGGGCTTTCGGCAGAATGTCTGGAAAACACACTTGGATTACGATGCAAAACCCGTGCGGCTTATTTGGGAATTGCCACCAGATGGTTATAGTCATCTCGATGCGTGCATCGAATTTTCGGCGGCCAGCTATGCTCATTTCTATCGAACTTGTTTGCCCGCGCGAATCGCGCCTAAAATTGTTCGCTTTCGGCATCAGCCTCGCTTTGCTGAAACTCGTTACGCTGAACTTATCGGTTGCCCCGTCGTGTTTGGTGCCGAGGCAACCTGCCTTGAATTTGATCGTAGCCAATTGAACTTGCCGCTACCTGATGCGAATCCGGATTTGCAGATCGAACTACAGGCTAAATATGCGCAGCCGGTGGCTTGGCTTGCCCAGGGACAAAAACACGCGGGTCTAAGCTACCTCTACCTTGCAAGCGAGCTAAACAAATCGCCGCTGAAGCTGGAGCGTTTAGCGGCGTCTTTTGGGCTGACCGAACGGACATTGCGACGCAAATTGGTGCAGGAAGGGCATCCGTTCCGCGACCTATTGGAAAAAGTCCGGCGCGATCTTTGTCACCTATACAGGGTCGAAGGGCGCCGTTCGATGAGCGAAGTTGCGGAGTTATTGGGCTATGCAGAACTAAGCGCTTTTACCCGTGCGCACAAAGCCTGGCACCATGTGCCGCCGAGCGGCATACCGCGGTCAAAGATCTAACATCGAGGGGAGAATGGTGGGCGTAGCAAGGTTTGAACTTGCGACCCCTGCAATGTCAATGCAGTGCTCTACCGCTGAGCTATACGCCCATTCTGCGCGCGCTCTAGCGGCGCAATTGATTCCGTTCAAGCCCGAATTATCGGCGTAACTAAATCGCCCCGGTCGCAGCCTCTTTGTTGAACAGACGCTCAACCTCGAGGACCAAATCCTTCAGGTGAAACGGCTTGGATAATATCTTGGCCTGCGGCATCGATTCGCCAGCGCGCAGTGCTACGCCGGAAAATCCGGTAATGAACATCACTTCGCATTTAGGCGCCACTTTCGCGCAATGGCGGGCGAGTTCGATGCCATCCATTTCGGGCATCACAATGTCGGTCAGCAACAGGTCGAAATGCTCGGTTTCAAGCAATGGTGCAGCCTCGGTGCCGCGATCGACAGCGACGACCTCATAGCCCGATTTTTCAAGTGCGCGCGTCAGATATTCGCGCATGGCTCGCTCATCCTCTGCCAGCAGAATTCGGGTCATAATCACTCTCTTTACGTTTGCTGATGTGCCGATGATAAGGCACTTACCGTGTCATCTTTAATAAATAGCACAGCATAAGTAAAATTTGCGGTAATGCATGCGAAAGAAAGGCATATCGGACATGGAAACGGCTGCGGCGTTCACGCTCTATCACTGTGATGCGCCTGCCACACCGGTCTTGTTGTCTGTGCCGCATGCAGGGCGCGACTATCCGCCCGAATTGCTTGCGAACCTCCGCGTGTTGCCGTCCGAGTTACTCCGCCTCGAAGACCGTTACGCCGACCGGCTGATCCAGCCAGCCACTACAGCGGGATTCCCCGCGATAGTCGCACACCGCGCGAGAGCTTGGGTTGATCTTAATCGCGCCGAAACCGACATTGATGCCGGAATGGTATCTGCTTCTGATAAAGCCCTTGAAGCCGCCCCAAGCAGCAAAGCTCGCGGCGGCCTTGGCCTCTTTCCGCGGCGACTACAGGCTTGCGGCGAACTGTGGCGACAGCCGATGCGGCTAGCCGATGTCGAACAGCGGATAGAGCAAGTGCACCGGCCCTATCACCGTGCGGTTGCTGAGGTTCTTTCCGCGATGCGCGCGCGTTTTGGAGTAGCGATATTGCTAGATGTCCACAGCATGCCGCCGATCCCCGTTGGTGCAGCCCCGGATGCACCGCCGCGCATTGTGGTCGGCGACCGTTTCGGCCGAAGCGCCGGGTCTATCTATGCAGAGCTGGTGTTGGGCCGTGCGCAGGCACAGGGTATGAAAGCTGTACTGAACGCCCCGTATTCTGGGGACTATATTTTGCAAACTCATGGCGATCCCGCCCGCGGGGTTCACGCTCTGCAATTGGAGGTGGATCGAAGCCTTTATCTCGATTCGGATTTGCGCGAACCAGTCGCTGGGCTGAAAGCGCTTGCTCGTTTTGTGCATGTCGTTGTTTCTGACTTGGCGGATCAAGCTCTGGGCGCCTGCTTTGCCGAGGCGGCGGAATAACTCCAGCTTGCGGCAGCCCTAAAAAAACCACCCCGGATTGCTCCGGGGTGGCCAAGGTTCAGGGAGGTGGCGCTGACCAGCAGCGCCATAGGGCGGAAAAGGGAGGGGAGATTTCCACCCTGTCAGTAAAATGGGCGCACTGACGACCGAAATCAATAGCCTTTGCGTAACGAAATGTCGCAGTGCGGCAAGATGCGTAGATTTTACGAGGAAATGCGCAGTATAAATGCGGCGTATCCGCCAATTTCAACGATTTAGACCGATACTTTTGGCCGTATATGTCAAGGCCACATGCGCTGGACGAAGGGCATGCGATCGAAATACTGATGTTTGAGCGCGCCAATAATATGCAGCAGAACAAGGCCCAGCGTTGCCAACCCAAGAAACTCGTGACGTTCGTGCATGATATGCTTGAAAGTTTTAGTTTGATCGACTGGAAGCATCGGCAGGTCGAACAGACCAAACATCGACACCGGGTAATTTTCAGCGGACATCCAGACCCAGCCGGAAAGGGGAACGATAATCATCAACGCATAAAACAGAAAATGCACGCTCCTGGAAAGCCAAACCTCCCAGTTCGCAAGCGTTTCTGGCTTGGCCGGGGGACGATGCCCTAGTCGCCAAGCTATCCGCCCAACGACAAGTAGCAGAACAAGAATGCCAAAGGGCAAATGCAGGCCCATCAAAAATTCATGGACGGGTTTCGGGGCCGGGATCATTGCAAAAGCGATGTTCGATATGATCAAAAACGCGATAGCCCAGTGCAGGACAATCGCTGTTCTACTATATTTTGAAATCATATCCGCCTCCCGTGTCGGCGGTGCCAAACGGGGAGAGAACACATTACCCTCAAGCCGTTGGCAGTTCGACCGCTTGTGGCACTTTACCTTGTGCGACTTGCGATGCAAACAATTCGCGCATCAGTTGCAGCGAGAACAGATGCGCGTGTATCAGCGGCAGCATGCCGTTCTGGTTCATCTTGCGCAGCTCGTCGCCACGCATTTCGCGCAACTTGTCTTCATCGACCATTTGAAAGCCGCGATAGACAAACGGGTTTTCATTGCCTTCCTGCTGGATGGAGACTTCGCCTTCCATCAAAAGGCCAGCCTTGCTCAGCTCTTCAACAAACTGGTGCGTCCGCGCGCCGGCCTGTTCGAAATCTTCGCAGAATTTGAGGATGTTTTGGGTGTTCTCGGTCGGTGTTTCCCCGTCAAACAGTGCTTCACCCTCTTTTTTGAATTCACCCACTGCATCGGATGTCGGATCAAAGCATAACGACAGCTCATCGCCATCGGGACGGAGCCGCGCCAGCATGAAAGGGTAACGGCGGATATAGGCGGGTAGATACACAGGCGTGGTAAACTGGCCCGTATCATCCATGAAAACGTTAACGCCTTCATTCATCCCCATCAACGCCAACGGCACGGGATTATCGCCCGCCGAAAAGATGATCGGAAAATGGCGCGAAGCCATGACAAATTCTTCAACCGTCAACGGAACGGCATGTTGTCCGTCCATAAACTTTGCGTTGTCGATCGGACGCGTCTTGAACTTTGCATGTTCATTGCTGTTCAGCGGAACCAGATCTTTATAGAAAATTGGCAATGCTGCGGCGGTGGGCGCTGTGGCCATGAAAACTCTCCGGTTGTTATGGAATCGTGAATGTTGGCGGCGGCTTTAGGGGGGTAAGCGGCGCTAGGCAAGAGGGACAAGCTTGCCGGGGTTCATGATGTTGAGCGGATCAAGCGCGGTTTTTATCGCGCGCACCGCTGCCAATCTCGCCGGATCGGCTAGCCGGGCGAATTCCGCCAGTTTTGCCATGCCGATGCCATGCTCTGCCGACAGTGATCCGTGATAGGCCTCAACGCGATCATACACGTGAGCGCTGATCGGCTCGGCAAAGTCCCGATACCAGCGCGTTGCCTCCATACCTTTTGGCGCTTTGACATGATAGTGGACGTTGCCATCACCCAAATGGCCAAAGGCAACCACGCGGGTGCCGGGAAAACGGGCTTCGATTTCGGGTGTCTCAGCTTCGATAAAGCGCGCCATGTCGGCCACCGGAACGCTGACATCATGTTGCAGCGCGGGCCCTTCGGCGCGTTCTGCCTCGGAAATGCTGTCGCGGATTTTCCACAATGCATCGGCTTGCGCTTCATTCGCCGACAGTGTCGCATCATCGGCAAGACCGGCCTCCATTGCTGCAGCCATTAATCGTTGGGCAAGATCGGCGGGTGCAGGCTGGGCTACATCATCCTGAACAAGTTCGATCAAGGCGTGCCATTGATGGGCGCCAGACAAAGGCGCTCGCGTGCGGGGAATATGACGCAGAACGGCGTCGAGCGCGGATTGTGGCAATATCTCGAAGCCCTCTAGGGCGGGCCCTGCCTGCCGCTGCAAATGTTGCAGCAACGCATAAGCGTCCGATGGAGATTTAATCCCTGCCCAAACGACGCACCGGTCAATCAAAGCGGGCAGAGTGCGCAGCACCGCTTTGGTGACGATCCCAATTGTTCCCTCTCCGCCGATCAACAGTTGTTTCAGATCATAGCCGCGATTGTCCTTTTTTAGAGGAGACATTCCGTTGAAAATCGAGCCATCGGGCAACACCGCCTCTATCCCCAGAACAAGGCTGCGCATCGTGCCGTGGCGCAGCACCTGGGTGCCGCCGGCATTGGTTGATATAAGCCCCCCCATGGTGGCCGAGCCCTTTCCACCGAGCGTTAAAGGAAAGCGATAGCCATAAGGAGCCACGGCTTCGTGGAAAGATTGCAGAATCAGCCCTGCCTCGACAATTGCGTCCCCTGACGTGGAGTCGATTGAGACAAATCTGTTCATCCGGCGGAGCGAAAGCAAAAGCGAATCGCCTTTTTGGTCCGGTGTCGCCCCGGCGACCATTCCGCTGTTGCCACCTTGCGGAACGATCGCGATTCGGTGCGCCGCCGCAAACTTCACAATCTCGGCAACTTCGGCGGTGTTGGCAGGGGATAGCATCGCCGCCGCTTTGCCGGTGTAACGCCCGCGCCAATCGGTTAGCCACGGCGCAAGTTCTTCGGGATCATCACGATATCCTGACGGGCCGAGCAGATTTTTGAGCGGTGTGAGTATGTTTGAGTTCGTCATAGCAAACGCGCTCTTGCCAGATTTGGATCCTTTGCAATAGTGCTGGATTAATGCCCCGTTCAACCCGAACCGCTATGCGCAGAAAAAGGGATATCATGGCCGGAGCCAAATGCTACGCAGTGTGAAGATTTTGATCGGGGCGACGACCCTAATCCTTGCAGGAGCGGCGGCATCTGGCGGTGTAGGCCCGTCTGCGATGCCGGGCTTCAACAGCTTGCTGCACATTCAGTTTGGCGACGGCTGGTATCAAGTGCGCACCAACGAACGTGTCATTATCCGTATTCCGCCTAAATCCGAACCTGCGTCGTCAAAGCGATCTGAGCCGATTGAATATAAAGAAGAAAAAATTGGCAAGTGCCTGTTGATGGACCGGCTGATTGGGTCGCGGCCCGGCCCCAAAGAGAGTTTGGAGATCATGACCCGCGACGGCAATTTGATCCGCGCCTATCTGGGTGACGGTTGTCTGGCGCGCGAATTTTATGCTGGCGCCTATGTTGAACGCTCTTTCGATGGTAAATTATGCATCGATCGTGACCTGTTGCATGCGCGGACAGGGGCTCAATGCGAGATTGATAAGTTTCGGCTGCTCGTTCCCAAATAATCAGCGGGATGCCACGTATCGGCATTGAGCCCTATTCCGCCAATTTCCTTGACATTTGCACACATCTTCGCCATTCGCGCGGCAGGAGTTGGTCTAAAAATTTAAGGCTAAGCTCGTTTTCCTAAATTGAATGGTGCTTATGCGTTTTGCCGATATCGGCCTTTCCGATGAATTATTGTCTGCCGTAACTGCGGCGGGTTACGATATCCCGACGCCTATACAGGCGCAGGCTATCCCCTCTGTTTTGATGATGCGTGACATCATCGGCATTGCGCAAACGGGGACGGGCAAGACCGCATCGTTTGTGTTGCCGATGATCGATATCTTGGCGCAGGGCCGAGCAAGAGCGCGGATGCCGCGTAGCCTGATCCTTGAACCGACACGCGAATTGGCGGCACAAGTTGCTGAAAACTTCGTCAAATACGGTGTGAATCACAAGCTTTCGATGGCGCTGCTGATTGGCGGCGTACAAATGGGCGATCAGGTCAAGGCGCTGGAAAAAGGCGTAGATGTTCTGATCGCAACGCCGGGCCGTTTAATGGATCTGTTCGAACGCGGCAAAATCTTGCTCAATGGATGCGAATTGCTGGTCATTGACGAGGCTGACCGGATGCTCGACATGGGCTTCATCCCCGATATTGAAACGATTTGCTCCAAACTTCCGGCCCAGCGCCAGACCCTGCTGTTCAGCGCGACCATGCCGCCGCCGATCAAGAAGCTGGCCGACAAGTTCCTGACCAATCCCAAATATATCGAAGTGGCGCGGCCCGCGTCGACCAACACCCAGATCGTCCAGTTCAAGGTTCCGATCGCCAGCGCGCGCGTCAAGCGCGATGTGCTGAAGGAACTGCTGCGGACAGACAACGTCAAGACCGCGATGATCTTTTGCAACCGCAAGACCACCGTGCGCGATCTTGCCAAAGCGCTCAAGCAAAGCGGCTTTTCGGCTGGCGAAATCCACGGCGACATGGACCAACCGGCCCGGATCGCCGAGCTTGACCGGTTCAAGGATGGCACGATCAACATCCTGTGTTGTTCTGACGTTGCGGCGCGCGGGCTGGATGTCAAAGGCGTCAGCCACGTCTTCAACTTCGACACCCCGTGGCATCCGGACGATTACGTCCACCGCGTCGGCCGCACCGGCCGTGCCGGCGCCACTGGCCGCGCCTTCACCCTGATCGCACCCGAAGATGCCGAAGCGATCGCCAATGTCGAAAAGCTGACCGGCGGCAAGCTGACCGTGTTCGAAGTGGGCCAGGGCGCCAAGTCTGCGCCGCGCAGCGAAGAGCAGCCCGAGCGCGCCGAACGCCCTGCGCGTCCGCGCCGTGCCAGCCGGCCCGACCGCGTCGAGCCTGCCGCACAAGCAGAACCCGCCGCACAGGCTGAGCCAGCCGCAATGGCTGAACCCGCCGTTCAGGCCGAACCGCAACCCCGCGCGCCCCGCGAAGAACGCGCGCCGCGCGCAGATCGCCCGAGGCGCGATGGGACCAGGCCGCCCAAGGCCGAACCCAAACGGCAAGGTGCCGATGATGGCGACGGCGATGTCTGGAACGGCCCGGTCCCCAGCTTCCTGGGCGTCTCGGCGCTCTGATTGAAACCGGCTGACGCATACGCGATCCCCCGCTCGGTCTGGGCGCTGGGGTTTGTCAGCATGTTCATGGATATCTCGTCCGAGATGATCCATGCGCTGCTGCCGCTGTTCCTGACCGGCGTGCTTGGCGCGAGCGTGGCGCTGGTCGGCGTGATCGATGGCATTGCGGAGGCCACCGCATCGATCTCCAAGGTCTTTTCAGGCTATGTTTCGGACCGGATCGGCAAGCGCAAGCCGCTGATCTTGCTGGGCTATGGGCTGGGCGCGTTATCCAAACCGTTGTTTGCGCTGGCCGGGGCCCCGGGCCCCGTGCTCGGGGCGCGCTTCCTCGACCGGATCGGCAAGGGCCTGCGCGGCGCTCCGCGCGATGCACTGGTAGCAGACGTCACCCCGCTGGAAAGCCGCGGCCGCGCCTATGGCCTGCGCCAATCGCTCGATACGGTGGGCGCCTTTGTCGGGCCGTTGATCGCGATTGCGCTTATGGCGCTTTATGCCGGAAACATGCGGCTGGTGTTCTGGTGGGCGGTGTTGCCAGCCGCGCTGGCGGTCATGCTGGTGCTGTTCGCGGTCAAGGATGCCGAGAAGCCGGGTGCCACCGGCAAGGTCCGCGCGCTGCTGAAACTTCGCGATCTGCGCGCGCTACCCCGGGCCTATTGGACCGTTACCGCGATTGGCGTGGTCTTCACCATGGCCCGGTTCAGCGAAGCTTTTCTGGTGCTGAAAGCCCACGCTGATGGACTGCCGCCAGGGCTTGCGCCTTTGGTGCTGGTCGCGATGAACCTGGTCTATTCGGCGGGTGCCTATCCCGCCGGGGCGCTGACCGATCGCATCGGCCCGTATCTGCCGCTGCTGCTCAGCCTGCTGTTCCTGCTGGCGGCGGACCTGTGTCTGGGGCTGGGCCACGGCCTGACGACAAGCTTTCTGGGCATCGCCTTATGGGGGGCACACATGGCGCTATCGCAGGGGCTGCTGGCGCAATTGGTTGCCCAGCACGCCGCAGATACTGTGCGCGGGTCGGCCTTTGGCCTGTTCAACCTGGCCAGCGGATTGACGCTGCTGGCGGCAAGCCTGCTGGCGGGATTTCTATGGGATGCCGCTGGTCCGGGCGCAACCTTCTTGGCCGGGGCGGGTTTTGCGGTGCTGGCCGGCCTGCTGCTGATCGTGCTGCGCACCCAATTGGTGCCGCCGGTCAGTCCGCCAGCTTGACGAAACTGTCGATCACCCGTTTCGCCCCGGCGGTCTCGAAATCGATCTCCAGCTTGTTTCCTTCCTGCGCGGTGACCGTGCCATAGCCAAACTTTTCGTGGAAGACGCGCTGGCCAACACCCACATCTCCACGCGGTTTGGCGGCGAAGCTGGCGGCTGAGCGGGTGGCTTCGGGCAGGCGCTTGGGCGAGGCGTCGTATTCGCGCGCGGCGGCGCGCTGCCAGCCGGGGCCGCGGCTCATGCTGCGGTCCGATTGCGCAGTGGCCAAGTGGGCAAAGGGATCGCCGGCTTCCGACCACTGCGCGCGCCACATCGACGCCCCGCCCGAAAGTGTGGTCTCTTGTTCGACATGCGCCTGCGGTAAATCAGC
>JAYUOS010000001.1:0-177389 GCA_043760725.1 Sphingomonadales bacterium | reverse complement strand
GCATTCGCGCGCCGCTGCTGCATATTCGCATATTCCTCGGCCACATGCGAAAAAGACCGATTGAACACGGGAAGCTCATGCTTCACCATAATGCGGATGTTGGCATAATGCTCTAGCGCCTCATCGAGCGCGGTATGCCGATCCGATGTTTTGAGCGAAATCGTCTTATAGCGATCCTCGTTCTGAATTCGCACGCGGCAATAGTATCGGTCATGTTCGACATCGCCGCGCCGGAAGATGATAAGGCCAGCCTTGACCTGCTCCTTGTCGGTGATGAATTTCATTTCCCTTGCCTCACTGTGCAGAATCTGTGCAGATTGCGGCCCTAAGTCGTTGAATCGCCGTAGCTGTGTAGGTTCTGTGTGGGCAGTTGTAGCAAAAAATGTTGTTTGTTTCTAGGTATTTGTTATGATCCCTTCACCCGCTCCAATTTTTTTCGAAACATCCAAAAGCCGTCAGGCACCAACGCGTTGATGCGTTTAATCCGCTAGCACCGTATTCGTCCCCATGCCGATGTCATTGCCATTGGCCCAGACCGAGTGCGTCCCCGAACAAAACCGTTCGGGCAAGATAATCCGGCACACGGGGCCAGCGCTGAAATTCTTGGCATCGATTAGCACACATTCTGATTGATCATTTTCGACATCGGCGATGAAAGACACCAGATAGCCATCATCTTCATCCTTTGCATTAATCCGCGGCGCGAACGGGCTTTCGCTGCCATAACGACCGGGGCCAAAGCTCAATTCTTCGCTGGCCCCTGTTTCCAGGTCGTGCTTCACCAATCCGGTGAACAAAAACCAATACGGTTCGGGCACAGCGGAATAGGCATAGCGATATTTGTGCCCGACATATTTCTGGTTCATCGTGCCGAATTCTAGGATTTGGTCGCCCAGTCGCTCTTCGCTAGTCGTGCCGGTTTTCAGGTTAAAGCGCCAGCGGTGCAGCTTTGGCTTCATCAGGCCTTGGCTCAGATACGCCATCATTCGCTCGAGCCCGTCGGGGGCATCGGGGTGCGATTTGGGCATAGGTTCTTCTTGGTAATAGCCATCAAGGACGATCTCGTCGCCTTCCTCCCACGCATTTAACCAGTGAAGCGTATAGGTCGGCTCTGCCTCGAACCAGCGGATGTCCTCTGCATTGCCAAAGCGCGGAATGATGCCAAACCGCGATTTTTCGTCCGCGTGAAACTGCACAACATGCAGGTTGCGTTCCAGCAATTCTGCATTCCAATACAGTGGCATGTCGTTGAGGATCGCGTAGTTTGACGTGAACGCCATATCATGTGGCAGTCTCGGCCCAGCTAGCGGGATCGGCACATAATGCTTCAACCGGTTGTCCGCACCGACCACGCCGTAATGCATGTACGGCGCATGTTTTGAATAGTTGAAAAACATCAGCTCGCCGGTCGCTGGATCAAGCTTTGCATGCGCTGAAATGCCGTCGAGCGGCACCCAGCCCTCAGTGCCAAACTGCTCAAGCGTGAACGGGTCGAGCCGGTAACCCTCGCCGCATTGGTAAAAGGTCGAGAGGATTTTGCCTGCATGGATTACGACGTCGGTCGAGCTGCTGTCCTTCAGCCATTCCTGCGCGCCCCAGCCCGGGCGGGTAGATTTATGCGGCGGTTCCATAAGCCCCGCCCATAGAGCCTTGCCTGCCTCCGCTTCGGCCTCAAATCCTTTAGTACGCACAAACCGGCTGCGATAGCTGGCGCGGCCATTTTTGAAGCTGATCGAATGGATCTGTCCGTCGCCATCAAACGGATGATAGCGCCCAATTGGCTCATGCACCGGGACTTCGCCAGTGCGAATATAGACGCCATCAATATCGTCGGGGATAGTTCCGATGACTTCGGCGTGGCCATTGGCGAAAATGGCGTTCCATTCGTTAAATGTCGGCCGCCACGCCCCCTGCATATAAGGATGGTCGGTGTTTTTCAGAGTGGAGCGGATTTTCCCGACCAGTTCGATTGTCATGTATTCATCCTCACATGCATAGCCTCAATCAACCAGCTTCACATCGGCATGCCACAGTGCCAACCAATCGAGTGATCCCCGGCACTGATCCATCGCATAGGCCGAAATCAGCCGGAATTGCGCGCCGTCCCACACATAGCTTTCGGCGTTGCCGCAGTCACCCGCGCCGCGGCTTTTGGCAAAGCTACTCATCGTCTGCGTTGCCGCATCCCAATCCGCATTGACCAGCAGCTGGACACTGTTGTCCATGGTGCGGACTGCTTCACCATAATCGAATTCGGCGGGCGCAAACAGCCATTTGCCAGCGGCTTCTTCGGTGCCGATAAAAGTGGCTGAGGCGAAATTATACGCGCCACTGCCGCAGCTTATCATGACCAAAGCGCGGGCCTTTCCATCTACACGGCCTAGGCTGTAAGCGGTATCTTCGGTCACACCATAGCGTTCTTCCTTGCACGGCGAACCTTCGATCAGGCTGACAAGCGTTGTTGCGTCGGGGGTGGTTTCGGTTGGCACGATCTTTTTGGCTGCGATCACTGGCGATGGCATCCAGTTGACCGCCAAGTTTCTTGCGCCGGGGGCAGTCAGTGCGGTTTTGGTAGCCGCCCTGTTCTGGATTTTATCGATATGCCCAAATGCGGAGGTCGATCCCCGCAGCGAAATTTTGCCGATTTCGGCACCTTCGCCGTCGCGCAACGTTAGCGTGCGTCCCTTGGCGAGCGACCGGGCCAGACGCAGCGCGTCTGGTCCGGTGACCGTGATCGGTCCAGCGGCATCCGTGTTGATTGCGCCGGTGTCCGCGATACGCCCGTCGATGATGATGCGATACCGGTCGCTTTTGGTTTCAAAACCGCTCAACGTGATGGCGATATCTCCGGTCATTGCGGCGCGGGTTAGCAATAGCGAAATGCCGTCAAATGGGGCTTGCTCGGGCTGCAAAGCCATTGCCTCACACGCCAGCCGGTTGTCGCAAGCCACGGCCCAGCCGTGAAAAAACTTCTGTATGCCAAGCGTTGGTTTAGCATTGGCTGTCGAGCCTAAACCAGCGATCAATAGCATCAAGAATGGCAGAGTTCTAACGTTCATAGTGATTAGTCTATCCCGATTACAGACGCTACGCTAGGGGCACTGTGACATCTATATCAAGCCGCCCAAAGGAGCTTAAAATGCGAAGTGTAGCAGTCATCGGAGCCGGACAAATGGGCGCGGGCATTGCGCAAGTCAGCGCAGCCGCTGGATTTGAAGTGCTGCTGTCCGACATCGATCTGGCGCGTGCAGAGGCTGGAAAAGCGGGTATTGCCAAGCAGATGGATCGTCAGGTCGAGAAAGAGAAAATCTCGCGTGGCGACGCGGATGCTTTGCTTGACCGGATACAGCCGGTGGCGGGTTATGAAGCGATGGCATCAGCCGACCTTGTGATCGAAGCTGCGACCGAGCGAGAAGAGATTAAGCGCACAATTTTTGAAGGCGTAGGCGAAGTGCTGGCGCCTGAGGCGATTCTGGCGTCAAACACATCGTCGATCCCGATCACCCGGCTGGCGCAGGCATCGCCCGACCCCGCCCGCTTCATCGGGGTGCATTTCTTCAACCCAGTTCCGGTCATGGGCTTGATTGAGGTTATCCGCGGTTTAGCAACCTCGCCGAAAACGGTGGCCAAGATTGAAACCTATGGTGCAGCGCTGGGCAAAAGGTTGGTCTTTGCCAACGACGCCCCCGGTTTCATCGTCAACCGCGTGTTGATGCCCATGCTAAACGAGGCGTGCTTTGCGCTGGGCGAGGGCGTTGCGACAATCGCCGATATTGATGCGGCGTGTCAGCTGGGCCTGAACCATCCGATGGGGCCATTGACGCTGGCGGACTTTATCGGGCTTGATACGTGTCTGGACATCACCAATGTGCTGTTCACCAGCACCGGTGACCCCAAGTTCCGCCCAGCGCCGTTATTGGTGAAATATGTGGAGGCAGGCTGGCTAGGCCGCAAAACCAAGCGCGGCTTTTACGATTATTCGACCGGTGTGCCTGTGCCGACACGGTGAGCTTGCCGTTCGGCTGACATGAAAAAGGGCCCCAAAATCGGGGCCCTTTTTCGTATTTGGTAACGCCCGATTCAATCGTCTATCTTGCTCAGATTAGCAGCAGAGAATTTGCCGCGACGGTCGCTTTCGATGTCGAATGCCAAACGGTCGTTCTGAACAAGCGAACCAATGCCCGAACGTTCGAGCGAGGAAATGTGCACGAACACATCTTCGCCGCCGTCATCGCGCTGGATAAAGCCGAAGCCCTTCATGTCGTTGTAGAATTTGACTGTGCCATTGGCGCGTTCGCCAGTTGATTCGCGCTGAGGCGCACGCGGTGCGCTGTCACGGAAGCCGCCGCGATCACCACCACGATCTCCACCACGGAACCCGCCACGATCGCCGCCGCCATCACGGTCAAATCCGCCGCTGCGTTCCGGACGCGGTTCGCGTGCAGGAACAGGGATTGGATCACCCTCGATAACCAGATCGGATGCCGAGACTTTGCCGCCACGATCGACGAGTGTGAATTCCAGCGGTTGGCCTTCTGCTAAACCGGTCAAGCCAGCCTGTTCAACGGCGCTGATGTGCACAAAAACATCATCGGGCTGTTCATCGCATTGGATGAAGCCAAAGCCCTTTTGATTGTTGAAAAACTTCACGATGCCTTTGCCGGAGCCTACGACTTGAGCTGGCATTGCAGGGGGACGAGGAGCGCCGCCGCCAAATCCGCCGCCACCGCCGCTGCGGAAACCACCGCCGCCGCTATAGCCGCTTCCGCCTCCGCCGCTGTAGCCGCCTCCGCCGGATCGCCCACCGCCGCCGCCGCTGTTATTTCCGCCGCGTATTTCGCCGGGGAACGAGGGGGATTCAAAACTGTCGTCGCCAAAACGATCACGCTTGTCACGGCCACGGCCACGACGTTTATCATTAAAATTCATATCTCGACTTATACTTTCCTGTCGCCCATCGTCGTCGTTCCATGCAGTTTCGGGCGAAAATCCCGCATTTCCCGCGCATTGCCATATGCTTTGCAGACTCGGGCTATACATTATCCACAGGCAAGACCCTAGCAAATTTTGCACCGTGTAAACTTGCCATAATGCAGGGGTTAGGGCAGGGAGGCTGATATGACTGACCATTATACAAAAACTACCCCGGCATGAGCGTTTTTCTGCATGAGGGCGACCTGCCCGATGGCGTGTTGGAAGGCACAAGCGCATTGGCCGTTGACACAGAAACCATGGGCTTAATTACACCACGCGACCGGCTGTGCCTTGTGCAGATATCGGATGGCAGTGGTGACGAGCATTTGGTGCGCTTCGCCGCAGACAGCGATTATGCCGCACCCAATTTGCGACGGATATTGGCGGATACCAGACGGTTAAAGCTATTCCATTTTGGCCGGTTTGATCTGGCGGCCATCGAGCATTATCTTAAGGTTGTGGCGGCCCCTGTGTTCTGTACAAAAATCGCGTCGCGGTTAGTTCGCACTTATACCGACCGGCATGGTTTGAAAGAACTGGTCAAAGAAATGCTCGGCTTGGACATCTCCAAACAGCAGCAATCGAGCGACTGGGGCAGCCCGGTTTTGAGCGAGGCACAAAAGGATTATGCCGCCAGCGACGTGCGCTTTCTGCACCGGTTGAAAGACGAGTTCGAGCTGCGTTTGGAACGTGAGGGCCGCCGCGAAATTGCGCAGGCCTGTTTTGATTTCCTGCCCTATCGTGCGCGGCTCGATTTGATCGGCTGGCCCGAACAGGATATTTTTGCGCATAGTTAAACGTCATCGCGGGTTCATCGCCCGGAACGAATAGGCACAGCATGTCTGAACAAGCCGATATTCAGCGCACCAGCCGTCAGAAATTCGCCCTTCCCGGCGGACGGCATGACCGCGTTGTCCGGTTCCTCCGTGTGGCGTTACCCAGCGTCATCGGTGTGCTGCTGGCGGTGTTGGCGTTCAGTCCGTTTTCGAACACGCAGGAAATGAGCTTTGTGCTTGCCAAGGACGAGGTCAACTTAGCCACCGAGCGGATGCGGGTAGGCAATGCGCTGTATCGCGGCGAAGACACTAAAGGTCGGGCCTTTTCGCTTAGCGCCGGAAGTGCGGTGCAGAAAAGTGCCGCCGATCCTTTGTTAAGGATGACCGATCTGGCGGGGCGCCTTGTCATGGACAATGGTCCAGCGACATTATCGGCGGGGCAAGGCACCTATGATATGAAGACCGAGAAAATACGCGTCGAAGGGCCTTTGTCCTTTGCCAGCGGCGACGGTTTCACTCTGGTCGCGAGCAATGTCGAGTTCATGCTGAAGTCCAAAACCATGCAAAGCTTTGGCCCTGTTAGCGGCTCAACGCGGGTCGGCACGTTCAACGCGGCACGGATGAGCGCCGATGCCGAGGCGCGGATTGTGCGACTCGATGGCGGCGCGCGTTTGCAAATCAACCAAGGTGCGATTAGATGAAGCCCATGACGCACAGCAAAAGCTTTTTCGGGATCATGGCAGCCAGCTTTCTGGTGACAGCGGCGATAATCGGTGTGTCCGCTCCTGCACAGGTCATTCGCGGCCATAACAGCAATGCGCCGGTGAATTTCAGCGCGGGTTCAATCGAGTTGCAGGACCGCGCCGATCGCGTGATCCTAACCGGTGGCGTTACCGCAACACAGGCGGGCCTCACGATGTCGGCGTCGCGGCTGACAGCGGCTTACACCAGCGGCGGCGGTATTGATGTCCACAGGCTTGATGCGATTGGCGGTGTAACGATTACCAAAGATGATCTGCGCGCGACCAGCAATGCTGCGATTTATGATCTCGACAGTGACCTGATTACTTTGCTCGGTAACGTGCAACTGACGCAGGGTGCAAACCGGTTGAACGGCGGGCGGATCGTGATTGATCTCAATTCCGGCCGATCAACGATTAACGGCGGCGGCGCTCCTGCGGTTCCCGGCGTCCAAAACAGCGGTGGACGTGTGACCGGTACATTTACGGTGCCCCAGCGTAAAAACTAAAAGCATAACAACTAGGTCCGTTTCCGCGCATTCATGCACAAATCCTGCCAATTGAGGCAAAGCAAGCTTTCCTTAGCGAAATCCGGCGTATAGATACGATACGAATTCTTTTGCTTTTTTCACTTGGATTGCGGCTATGACATTAATGGAAAGCGCCAGCGACGGCCATTTGCGGCATGAACAGGCGGCAAGTGCAGTGACAGAGGCGGGCCTGACATCTGGCCTCGCCGTAATTTCCATCGCCAAAAGCTATGACAAGCGCGCGGTCTTGCTTGACGTGTCACTGTCAGTCGCACCAGGCGAAGTCGTCGGTCTGCTCGGCCCAAATGGTGCGGGAAAGACCACCTGTTTTTATTCGATCATGGGGCTGGTGAAGCCTGATGCCGGGCGCATCATGCTCAATGGCGATGATATCACGCGCCTGCCGATGTACCGCCGTGCGATTTTGGGTGTAGGCTATTTGCCACAGGAAACGTCGATCTTTCGCGGGATGACGGTCGAACAAAATATCAGCGCCGTTCTGGAGATGTCGGAACCAGACAAAGCCGTCCGCGCCGCGCGGCTCGACCAATTGCTCGACGAATTCGGCCTGACCAAATTGCGATCTGCGCCGGCTATGGCATTGTCCGGCGGTGAACGGCGACGGTGCGAAATTGCCCGTGCTTTGGCGGCGAACCCTCTGATCATGTTGCTTGATGAGCCCTTTGCCGGGATCGACCCGATCTCGATTTCGGACATCCGCGATCTGGTCAAAGACCTCAAAAAGCGCGGCATTGGCGTGCTAATCACCGACCATAATGTTCGCGAAACGCTCGACATCGTTGACCGCGCCTGCATCATTTACGACGGCCAAGTGCTGTTCGCGGGATCGCCAGAAGAACTGGTTGTCGATGCCAATGTCCGGCGGCTGTATCTGGGTGAAGGTTTCACGATGTGACCCGCATTCGGGTTTTGGTTGAACCACATTCATGGCCCTAGCCCCCCGCCTCGACCTTCGGCAGTCGCAATCGCTGGTGATGACGCCGCAATTGCAGCAAGCGATCAAGCTGCTGGCTTTGTCGTCGCTTGAGATTGACGCGTATATTGCCGACGAGTTGGAGCGTAATCCGCTGCTCGAAATGGCCTCCACTGAACCTGTCGAGACCGATACCCCCGAACCGCTTACCGCGTCAAAGCCCGAAGAGATGGGCAGCGACCAATTGATGAACGACGGCGATTTCGGCACCGGCGGCGAAGCGATGGACACCGAATTTTCCACCGATAATTTTGAACGCGATGAGGGCCAATTGGGTAGCGGTGGGGCCGATGGTATGCTCGGCATGAACAGTATCTCCACCAGCGGATCGGATTTTGGCGCCTATGATTCTGGCGATGGCCCTGACTTTGATGCCTTCGCCGCACCCGATATTTCCTTGCGCGAACATTTGATGCAGCAAGCCGGGGCCAGCGCGTCGGGGCGGACCTTGTTGTTGCTCGAACAATTGATCGAACAGGTTGAGCCGTCGGGTTGGCTGGGCACAGATTTGATGGGTCTCGCCTACCGGCTGGGGGTGCCGATGCCCGAACTGGAGGTGGCGCTGGGCGTGTTGCAAAGTTTTGACCCCACCGGCGTTGGCGCGCGCGATCTGGCCGAATGCATTGCGCTGCAAGCCAAAGAAGCCGATCGTTATGACCCTTGTATGGCGCGGTTGATTGACAATCTGGACCTTGTCGCGCGCGGGTCGTTCGATCATTTGAAACGGCTGTGCCGCGTCGATGATGAGGATCTTCACGACATGCTGACCGAGCTGCGCGGCTATGATCCAAAGCCTGGACTCAAATTTGAGTCCGATGATGCTGCGGTCGCGGTGACACCCGATCTGTATGTTTCGGCGCAAGGAAAGGGTTGGGGTATTGAGCTGAACAGTGCCAACCTGCCGCGCTTGCTGGTCAACCGAACCTATTATGCCGAAATGGGCGGCAAGGACGATAAAGCCGCGAACAGCTGGCTCAACGAATGTCTGGCCGACGCCAATTGGTTGATTAAGGCCATGGATCAGCGGCAGCGGACAATCATGAAAGTCGCAACCGAGCTGGTGAAGCAGCAAGAAGGTTTCTTCCGCGAAGGCGTGTCGCGTTTGAAACCGCTAACCCTGCGTCAGGTCGCCGAAGCCATCGAGATGCACGAATCAACCGTCAGCCGGGTGACCAGCAACAAGTATCTGCATTGCAATCGCGGGCTGTTTGATCTGAAGTACTTCTTTTCTAGCGGTGTCGCATCAGCTGATGGCGACGGCGCTTCGGCGGAGGCGGTGAAGGCTGCGATCAAGACGTTGATCGATGCCGAGGCGGCGGACGACATATTGTCCGATGATACGTTGGTCGATTGCCTCAAAGAAAAAGGCTTCGACATTGCGCGCCGCACCGTGGCCAAATACCGCGAGGCGATGGGCATCGGATCAAGTGTTCAACGGCGACGCGCGAAGAAGATGGGGCGCTAGCCCAGTTGCCGGAAACCCGCAGATTTCTGCGCAACTTGATAGTGAATTCGCAGTTCTGATCTGGCGAAAAGTCACACTAAGGACTCACCTTAACGGCTTTGGTTGCGGGTCGCGGATAGAGCGGTCTGTGATCAATGATCGTGCCAGATTGTTTCATACAAAGCCCCGAAGAAGTCTTAATTTCAAACACTTCGTCATTCCCGCCTTCGCGGGAATGACGAGCGGTGGTTTCTAAAAATGAACTGTTTAAGCCTCAACAGGCTTCAGGTGGAAACCAAAGACAGACGATTTCAAAGAGCAAAAAGAACAATAGCAGAACAAAATGGATTTGTCAAGTTCGCTGTCTCACGCCAAAACCCGCCGCAGCGCATCCTGCCACCCGTTCAACCTAACGTCGCGCGCCTCAGCCGCCATCGCCGGACTAAACCGCCCAACTTTGCCGCGCATTACAGAGGCCTCGGCCAGCGAGCCATAAAGCCCCGCGCCAACCCCCGCCAGCATCGCTGCCCCCAACGCTGTGGTCTCCGCAAAATCGGGGCGTTCAACCTCGACGTTCAAAATGTCGGCCAAATCCTGAACCATCCAGCCATTTGACACCATGCCGCCATCGACGCGGAGTTCTGCCCAGTCGGCTCCATCGGCGGCAAAGGCGGTTTTCAGGTCATGGGTCTGATGCGCCATGGCCTCCAACGCGGCGCGGGCGACATGGGCTTTTTTGGCGGCGAAGGTCAGTCCGTGGATGGCGGCGCGCGCGTGTGGTTGCCAATGCGGTGCGCCGAGACCAGACAAGGCTGGAACCAGATAGACGCCTCCATTATCGGGCACACTTGCGGCCAGTGGTTCGGTATCAGGCGATGCTGCGATCAGGCCGAGGTCATCGCGCAGCCACTGGATCAGACTGCCTGCGACAAAGACGGAGCCTTCGAGGGCATAATGGCGTTCGCCGTTTAGCTGCCATGCGACTGTCGAGAGCAAGCGGTTTTTGGAGCGCGGCAGCGTGCGTCCGGTTTGCGTCAGGACAAACGCACCGGTGCCAAAGGTTGCTTTGGTCTGGCCGGGTTCGAGGCAGGATTGGCCGATAAGTGCTGCTTGCTGGTCCCCCGCCATGCCGGTGATCGCAATCGCGCCGCCGAACAGTTCGGGGTCGGTGACGCCCAATTGCCCCGCGCTATCGCAAATGGCGGGAAGAATCTGGCGCGGGACGCTGAAGAGACTCAGCAAGCCATCGTCCCAATCGCCGCTGCCGATAGCCATCAATGCGGTGCGGCTGGCGTTGCTCGCGTCGCTGATATGCGTGTTGCCGCCCGTCAAGCGGAACACCAGATAGCTCTCGACTGTGCCGACGGCGAGATGTTCGCCAGCAGCTTTCAATTGCGGCCAGTTGGCGAGTGCCCAACCGATCTTGGAGCCTGAGAAATAGGGGTCGAGCAGCAGCCCGGTTTTGGCCTGTAGATCGGGTTCATGGCCAGCGGCTTTCAGAGCATCACAAATATCCGCTGTGCGCCGGTCTTGCCAGACGATCGCGGGGGCGAGCGGTTCGCCGGTGCGGCGGTCCCAAAAAACCACAGTCTCGCGCTGATTGGTGATGCCGATGCCTGCAATGGCCGATGCGCCGCCCGCTTTGGCCACCATCTCTCGCGCGCACTCCAGCGTCAGGCTCCAGATTTCGGCGGCGTCATGTTCGACTAGACCGGGTGCAGGGTAAAACTGTGTCAACGGACGCTGCGCACTCCCAAGGCACGCGCCGTCCTTTGCAAACAGCATCGCTCGCGTAGATGTCGTGCCTTCGTCGATGACAAGGATATGGTCGGTCATGGTCTCTCCCTTATGGTGAAGGGAGTGCGATAACTGGGGGGTTGGGTCAAGACCTGACATCCTCTCCCCTTGCGGGAGAGGGAAGTTAACGCTCCTTGGTTGCGCTAAACTTTAGCTCGGGATTGCGTTCCTGCTGGTAGCTCACATCCCATGCCGAACGTGCCATGAACACCGGATGGCCGTCGCGGTCCTTGGCCATATTGCCGCCGTTGAACTGGGCAAAGTTTTTCTGCGCGGCGTCATCTCCGATCAACCAGCGGGCGGTGTCATAGGGGGCAGGTTCCAGAAACGCATCGACCTTATACTCGGCCTCCAACCGCGAAACCAACACCTCTAGCTGCAACTGCCCGACGACGCCGACCACCCAGTTCGAACCGATTTCGGGATAAAAAACCTGGATCACGCCTTCTTCGGACAGGTCGTCGAGTGCTTTGCGCAGTTGCTTGGTCTTGGTCGGATCGCGCAGCACGACGCGGCGCAAAATTTCCGGCGCGAAATTGGGCAGGCCGGTGAAGCGCACGACGTTTTTCTCAGACAGCGTATCGCCAACACGCAACGTGCCGTGGTTGGGAATGCCGATGATGTCGCCGGGTTCTGCACTATCGGCAATCTCGCGGTCTTGCGCAAAAAACAGGATTGGCGAATGGATCGCGATGGGCTTGCCAAGCCCCGACGGGGTCAGCTTCATGCCGCGTTTGAACGTGCCCGAACAAAGCCGCATGAACGCGATCCGGTCGCGGTGTTGCGGGTCCATATTGGCCTGCACTTTAAAGATAAAGCCGGTGACTTCATTGTTGTCAGGATCAATCACGCCGATGCTCGATGGTTGCGGGCGCGGTTGCGGCGCGTGCGTGGCGATGGCGTTGATCATTTCGGAAATGCCGAATTCTTTAAGCGCCGATCCGAAATACACAGGGGTCAAGTCCCCTGCCTGATAGGCTTCCAAGTCAAAATCGGCATAGCCTGCTTGCGCCAGTTCGGCCTCTTCGCGGAACTTAGATAGGCCGCGTTCGGACAAATGCTCGGCAAGCGATGGATCGGTCACGCCGTTATGCTGGCTGGATTTGCCTTCAAAGGCTTTGCTGTCGCCGCTGGGCTGCATCAACCGGCCGGTGGCGAAATCGAATATGCCTTCAAATTCGCCGCCCATGCCGACGGGCCAGCTCATCGGGCAAACGTCTAGCGCCAATTTGTCGGCAACTTCATCAAGGATTTCAAAACAGGGGCGGCCTTCGCGGTCGACTTTGTTGACGAAGGTGATGATCGGCACAGAGCGGAGGCGGCAGACCTCGAACAGTTTCAGCGTCTGTGGCTCGATGCCTTTCGCAGCATCGATCACCATGATCGCCGAATCGACGGCGGTCAAAGTGCGATAGGTATCTTCACTGAAATCCTCATGCCCCGGGGTGTCGAGCAGGTTAAAGATGATGCCGTCTTTCTCAAACGTCATCACCGAGGATGTGACCGAAATCCCGCGCTGCTGCTCAATCTTCATCCAGTCAGACCGCGCCCGCCGTGCTGCCCCGCGCGCCTTTACCTCGCCCGCGAGATGAATAGCGCCGCCTTGCAACAGCAATTTTTCGGTCAGCGTGGTCTTGCCCGCGTCAGGGTGCGAGATAATCGCAAAGGTGCGGCGCTTGGTCCAGGGTGCAGTCGTCATAGGGCGGGCGCATAGCTGGGAAGTGCTTTACGGTCCAGCCTAGCGACCGAGTCCGTTGCGCACCATTGCATTGGCGACAGCGGCGACATCGGCTACCGATCGTTCCTCTTCCATTACTCCATAACGCAGCCCCAGAAAGACGTTCATCCCCATGATCGCCCAGGCATGTGCTTCATCGACGGGGCCAGACAATTCACCGCGTGCCTCGGCAGCGCGCAGGCGTTCAAGGATGCGGTCAACGGTTCCGCGATAATGCGCATTCCACGCATCGGGGGCGACGAATTCGGCTTCATCGATAATCCGATAGATTTCTTTGTGTTCACGGGCAAAGCCCAGAAAAGCACCCAAAGCGCGGCCCTCTGCGTCGATTCCATCGGTAGCATGGGCCAGAGCGGGGGCTACATTGTCGCGGACTTGCGCTGACATGTCCTTGACTAAAGCGCGAAACAGCGTCTCTTTGGAATCGAAATAGGTGTAGAAACTGCCAAGCGCCATGCCCGCACGCCCGGTGATGCTGACCACAGAACTTTCGTGAAAGCCCTTTTCGCCAAACTCCGCCGCCGCTGCATCGAGCAGCGTGCGCAGCGTCCGCCTGCCGCGATCTGTGCGCGGCGCTTTGGTGCCCTTGGTCAATTCTGCCCCCGTCGTCGTCGCGACTGCTGCGTCCCCAGCCGATGTCTCTAATGTGGCTTCCATGCCACGCTCTCCTGCAAATTTCAAAGCCATCTATCATATAAGTTGAAAGATGGTTCAACTTTCAATAAGAGCAAAATTAGAATGGCGCAATCGCCACGTGAGTTTGACGTTCAACAGGAGAGATTTTCGATGAAAAAGAGCCCCATGATCCGCGCTGCCTTGCTAACCGGCATCGCCTTTGGTTCGCTCACCGCCTTGCCGACACTGGCATTTGCGCAAGACGAAGCTGCTGAGGAAGCCGATAGCGGCGAGATTATCGTCACCGCGCGTCGTCGTGAGGAAAGCCTGTCGGATGTGCCAATCGCGATTACGGCCTATACCGCTGACGATCTGACCCAGTCCGGCGCCATCGACATCACCGCGATTTCGGAAACCACCCCGAACGTAACGCTGGAAAATTCGCGTGCGACCAACTCGACTTTGTCCGCGTTTATCCGCGGCGTGGGTCAACAAGACCCCGTTGGCGGTTTTGAAGCTGGCGTCGGCATCTATCTGGATGATGTGTATCTCAACCGTCCGCAGGCCGCAGTGCTTGATATCTATGACGTTGAACGGATCGAAGTGCTGCGCGGACCGCAAGGCACGCTTTATGGCCGCAACACCATCGGCGGCGCCGTCAAATATGTAACACGCCAGCTGCCCGACGATTTTGAACTGAAAGCACGCGCAACCGTTGGCAGCTATAAACAAGCCGATGGTGTGCTCAGCGTCAGCGCGCCGCTGGGTGACATGTTCCGCGTCGGCGGATCGGTCGCACGGTTGAGCCGCGGCGGCTTTGGCGACAATCTGACCACCGGTCTTGAAAACTACAACAAGGATATCTGGGCCGGTCGCGGTACCGTTGAGTTCGGCGGCAATGACGAGCCTGTGCTGATCCGCATCTCGGGCGATTACACCCGCGACAAATCCAGCCAGCGCGGCGGTCACCGTTTGATCACCAGCCTGCTGACCGCAACGCCGGTTCTGGCCAATGTCTATGACACGCGCGGTGGGCTGAATAATCCGAAACAGGATATCAAAGCTTACGGGCTGGTGATGAATATCAGCGTCAATCTGTCCGACACGGTGACGCTGCGCAGCATTAGCTCCTGGCGCAAGGATACAACTTTTGGCCCGATCGATTTCGACGCACTGCCGTCTGCCGATGTCGATGTCCCCGGCCTGTATAAAAACGAACAGCTTAGCCAGGAATTCCAGGTCCTATACGAAGGCGACAAGCTCAACGGCTTGATCGGTTTTTACTATCTCGATGCACAGGCAATCACATCGTTCGACGTGCTGCTCAGCACTACGCTGGCCAATCTCAACGCCTACACCTCGGGCAATGTGAAGACCGATACATGGTCGGTGTTTGGCGATTTCACATATGATTTCACCGAACAGCTCGCTCTGTCCTTGGGTGGACGTTACACTGTCGATAATCGTAACGCGACGATTCTGCGCCAAACGAAATTCGGCACATCGGCTGAATTCGGCGGCACGCCGTTCATAGCGGCGACAACGTCAAACTTTGTGGGCGACGCAAGTTTCAAGGAGTTCACTCCGCGCGCGTCCTTGACGTTCAAGCCGACACCAGACCACACAATCTACGCGTCCTATTCCAAAGGTTTCAAAGGCGGTGGCTTTGACCCGCGCGGGCTTTCAACGGCTGCGCCCGATCTGAACCGCGACGGCATCCGCAGCTATCAGGAAATTTACGAATTCCTCAGCTTTGAACCGGAAAAAGTTACCACCTATGAATTGGGCTGGAAAGCATCGATGATGGACCGCCGCATGCGGTTTGCACTGACCGGTTTCTATTCCGATTACCAGAACGTGCAAATTCCCGGTTCAGCCGGTTTCGATTCTAACGGCGACGGCGTCAACGATACCTTTATTGGTGTCACCACCAATGCCGCAAAAGCCCGGATGAAGGGTATCGAATTCGAATCGACGACGACGTTAGCACGTGATTTTGCAGGCGCAGGATCGGCGCTGACGTTGAGCGGCACGCTGGGCTATATCGACGCGAAATATCTGCGCTTTATCGATGCCTTCAACAATGATGTCGCCAAAATCCGCGCGATTCAGAACACGCCAAAATGGACGCGGTCGACAACATTGGCAGCAAGCTTTGCGACAGCATCGGGCATGGTCAATGCGTCGTCGACGCTATCGTACCGCAGCAAAACAAATCAGTTTGAAGTGCCCAGCCCATTCCTTGATCAAAAGGGATATTGGCTGTGGGATGCCAATTTGGTCTGGAGTTCAGATGATGATCGTTTCTCATTGGGGCTGCACGGCAAAAACCTTACGAACCGGCGGTATAAAACATCGGGCTATCAGTTCCTGTCGGTCAACCCCGACGGCTCACCGCGTTTGACGGGTGGCGGCGCGTTGATCCCGACATTGGGCAAAGAAGGCGTCGTCACCGCATTCTATGGCAACCCGCGCCAGATTTTCCTGACCGCAGGCCTAAAATTCTAACACGCCGAAAGCTTAATACGCAAAAGGGTCGGTGCAGCAATGCATCGGCCCTTTTTTCATGCCGCAACAGGTTGACAGGTCAAGGGGCTTTCGCCATTGCGCACCTTCGTTTGCAGGACGGCCTTTGAGTTCGCTCAACACCTGCAGACTGTGTGGACAGGTGGCCGAGTGGTTAAAGGCAGCAGACTGTAAATCTGCCCGGGTTACCGTACGCTGGTTCGAATCCAGCCCTGTCCACCAATTTCCCCTAAGCACTCACATGTTCGAGCAGCAGCATCAGTGTTGGCGACAAATCGCGCGCTTCCTTCCTCTTGTCGTAGGCAACGAACCGTTCTACACCTTAGAATGGTCGCTATTGTAACATGTCACTCTGTTTAGCAGGGCCAACGGGCATATGGATGCAAATGGAACCGAATTGACCGATAGCGGCGGTCCAACGGTATTCTTCAGCTATTCGCGAGATGATCAGAAGCGTGCAAAGCCGGTCATTGACGCTCTTGAAGCTGCAGGCTTCAAAGTCTGGTGGGATGGCCTGATTGAGGGCGGCGATAGCTTTTTGCCGACGACCGAAGCAGCGCTGGAGCAGGCCGACGCCGTCGTCGTGCTCTGGTCGAAAACATCTATCGGCTCCCACTGGGTGCGTGACGAGGCGACCCGGGGGCGCGATCGGCGTTGCTTGGTGCCGCTTTCGATCGACGGCAGCGAAGCGCCGCTTGGCTTTCGCCAGTTCCAGCTCATAGACGTCAGCAAATGGCGCGGTCGCGCCGATGCGCCCGAGATTCAGGGGGTCATCCGCGCAGTGGCAGCACTTCACGGACAACAGGCACCAGCGGTCCTGAAACAGAACCCCATCGTCGGACGGCGCGGAGTAATTGTTGGCGGTGTGCTACTTGCAGCATCAGGCGGCGGCCTTGCGGTCTGGCGATTTGGTTTGCTGGATAATCCGGTTGTCGGCAATAGTGTCGCAGTTCTGCCCTTTCGGAACTTGAGCGGCGATCCGGCCCAATCCTATTTTTCCGATGGCCTGTCAGAGGAAATTCGGCTTACGCTCTCGCGTAATGATGGGCTGCGCGTACTCAGCTCCGTATCAGCGGAAAAAGCGGCTGAGAAACAACGCGACATTCCAAGCATTGCCCGCGCCCTTGGTGCCGCGTTCGTGCTGAAGGGTAGCGTGCGTCGGTCAGGAGATACGCTGCGAATAGTTGCCGAGCTGTTGGATGGAAAATCGGATTCGCCCATATGGTCGGACCAGTTTGACCGGACCATGACCGATATTTTTGCGGTCCAAAGCGGAATTGCGGACTCGGTTGCGCAGGTGCTTTCGGCTCAGTTGGCGGGCTCAAAAGGCAATCCATCGCGTAAGAATGAACCGGGCGGGACACGCAGCGTGCGTGCCTATGATGCCTATTTGCGCGGCAATGCCTATTATGCGCTAAGGTCTGGCGAGGCCGCTTACCGGTCGGCTCTGAAACACTATGACACCGCGATCAGCATTGATCCGGGCTATGCGCAAGCATATGCCGCGCGGGCTCGCGTGATTACGGTCATCACCAACAGCTACGCCAAGGCAAGTGAATTCAAGGCACGCTATGACGATGCAGTGGGATCAGCGCAGCGGGCAGTTGCGATAGCGCCACGGCTGGCTATCACCCAATCGACGTTGGGCTTTGTTCTTGTGCAGGGCCGGCTTGATCTGCGCGGCGCGCGCTCGCCTTATGAGTTGTCTAACAAGCTTGGCCGGGGCGATGCGACGGTGCAGATGCTTTATGCCGCCTATGCTGCAGAAATGGGCTGGCAGGATAAAGCACTGACGGCGATCAACCGGGCGGTCGAGCTGGACCTGCTGAACCCCGCGACGCACAGGATGCTTGCATTCGTGCATTATTGCGCGCGCCGTTATGATGCGGCGATTGCGGCAAGCCAGAAGGCGCTAGAGCTCAATCCAAAGCTGGTGGCAGCGTATGCCTATTTGGGAAATGCACTGCTGCAAAAAGGGTCATTGGCGCAAGCGCGGATCAACTTTGCAAAAGAGCCCGAGGAATTGAGCCGCCTTACCGGGCTTGCGATCGTTGAGTACCGGCTTGGTAACAAGGCCGCCGCTGAATCCGCGCGCGCATCGCTTGTTGAGGCGCTGGGTGACGGATCAACCTATCAGCAGGCGCAGATTCTTGCCCAATGGGGAAATCCGGATGAAGCCATGCAAAAGCTGGTTTTTGCACGAAAAATTGGGGATGTCGGGCTTGCACTGGCTGCAACGGATCCACTGCTTGATCCATTGCATAAAGCCGACGGATTTTCGCATTTGCTAAATGACCTTGGCTTCGGTTAGTTTCCAAAGCCTCGACCAACATAGGGGAGAATGTTATGCGTAAATTATTGACGATTTCTGCAATCGCGACGCTGTCGCTTGGCCTTGCTTCATGCGGCAACCCTAAAGAAGAAGCTGAACCCGCAGCTGCGGAAGCAGTTCCAGCTGCTGCCGAACCGATGGCAGCCGAAGCGACGCCTGCCGCTGAAGCAACTGCGACGACAGCTGCGCCTGCTGATAAGGCCGCAGCGCCAACGGCTACACCCGCTGCCAAGCCTACAGCGACCGCAGCGCCTGCTCCTGAAAAGAAATCGGAAGATCAGCAGTCAAGCGGCGGCGTTCAGCCCTGATAAGTGAGAAATACGTGCGGGGCGTGCGCAATCGCGCTCCCCGCCGTTCTCAATCATCCAGATACTGCACATTACCGCCTGTGGCGGTGGTTGCCATGCCTTTGCCGATCCAGCCAAAAAAGCTTGCAACTCGCGTGTAAACGCCGGGGTTGGCAGGATTGTTGCAATCCTCCTTGTTCCACGAAACGATCCCGACCAGTTGCTGTGCGCCCTTTGTAAACACCAACGGGCCACCGCTGTCGCCGCTGCACGTCTTGCTCTGTGTATCGCCTGCGCACAGTACGCGATCCCCTATCCGAGCGAGCGATCGGCCGTTGGTAACAGTCGCGCCAAAGCCCTCGCGTTGGCGGCATTCGTTGATCGGGATCAACTTTTGTTCCGCCCGCCACAATATTGCTGCTGGCGCGATCCCCGGCCCTGCCTCATTTGTTCGTCCCCAGCCAGTCCCCGAAAGCGATGTGCCTGCGACTGGCTCGGCCCCGTTATGTAGCGGAATTGTCGCAATTTCTGCAGGGTTTCGATATCGCTGATCGGGCGCAAGATGAACCAGCGCAATATCATTTTCATACTTCGAATAACGGCGGTGAATGACCAGCCTGTCGACGCGAAACTGCATGCCATCGCCGGAATTGGAGACATCTTCTGCGCCCAATGTTACCTTTAAACCGCGCGCGAGATGTTTTGCCGTGACGCAATGGGCCGCAGTCAAAACCCAGTCCGGCGCGATCAATGCGCCTCCGCAAACATGTTGTCGCGCCCAAAGGGGCGCACTCGCCGCTGCGGGCGACCATGACGCCGGATCGGCGCTATAGGAAATCTGCGCTTGGAATTTGGCCTGATTTTCTGTGACAACAAAGCCCATCGAAACGCGCGGCACCATTCTGCCTTCGCCATTTGGGGGCGGAGGCGGCGGGGGAGGCGGCGGTGAAGGCGCGGGACGGGCGGCTTCGGATTTCGCAACGACGGGGAGATTGTCCTGAAACTCTGCTACACCGCCGCCATCGTTCCCGCCGCCATCGTTCCCGCCGCCTGAGAAATCTTCTTCGTTCCAGCCGGATTCGCCGTCCTCATCGGTGATTTCGTAGATATCCGGGATCGCATCGTTGCCTGTTTCTACAGCAATGGCATCGTCGCTGGTGTCATCAACGCCCGGAGTATCAGTGTCTTCAAATCCGCCCGCATCCTGTGATTCGGGTCCTTGGTCGTCTTGTTCTGTCTCTCCATCTTGCGCTCTGCTGGCAGCAGTCCCTGCCAAACAGATCGCAGCAAAGGTGATTAGAGCCAAATTGCGTGTGCGGAATGTTTGTACCATATCAGGTCCCTCCCCAGACTGGTCTCAATCGCGGAACTCAAGAGCTTTAAGTTAGCTCCGTTACACTATTTTACGCAAGCCTGATTTTGCTAGGCGCTAGCCCGCAATAGCAGCTGAACCGGCACCGGAGATAAATCCGGCACTTCGCCTTTCATCGCGGCGATCAGGGCGTTGACCAGCATTTCGCCTGCCAGCCGGTAGTCCTGTTCGATGGTGGTCAGCGGCGGCTGAGAGTAAGCCCCAGTTGCTATGCCGTCAAAGCCGACCACGCGGACGTCTTTGCCGACTTGCACACCATGATCGGCAAGCGCGCGCATAGCGCCGAGCGCAATAAAATCGTTGGCGGCGAACAACCCATCAAACTGCACTTTGCCGCGAAGCAACGATGCTGTGGCTTCATAGCCTTGATTTTCGCGCACCGCGTTTTCGGGCAAGGGCGGGCAGATAACGGGCAGCCCCTGTTCGGCCATCACTTGTAAATAGGTCGCCATGCGGTCCTGAAAACTTGGCTGCTCGCTATCGGTCGGGCCGACAAAGGCGATCGATTTGCATCCTTTGGCTTGCAAATGCGCGATCGCCAGCCGCACGCCTTGGGGATTGTCACTTTTGATTGACATCAGGTCTTCTTTGCTCGCCCCCCAGCACAGCATCGGCGCGTTATGTTTGACCTGTTGGCCAAAGAACGACCAGCCCGCGACATTCTGTCCGCTGCCAATCACAACCAGCCCATCAGCCTGTCCGCTGCCTGTGTAATTGGCAAAGAAATTCGCCTCATTATCCTGAAACGACACGATCAAATTATAGCCATGGTCCGCTGCCGAGGCCGCGATACAGCCGAGCAATGACAGGTAAAACGGATTGATGTTCGCGCGGTTTTCACCCGGGCGGCACAGCAATACCAACGCAATGGTATAGCTTTGCCGCGTGCGCAGCCGCAGCGCGTTGTGATCGACCGAATAATTCAGCTCTTTGGCAAGCTCCAGCACGCGCAGCCGGGTTTGTTCATTGACCTTTTTATGGCCGCGCAGCGCGCGCGACACTGTCGGCTGGGAAAGCCCCAGCATCGCCGCCAATTGATGCCCGGTCACCCGGCTATCGTTTATCATTTGCGCCGTCTAGCAGTGGATCACGACTAAGTCATCCAGCCAGAGCAACCTCTGCTTCGACAAATTTCAGGTTCAGGCTTTCGGCGACCGCTTTGCTGGTGACGTGGCCTTTGTGGACGTTAAGGCCCGCAAGCAGCCCGCGACCGATTTCGCTGTGTGTATGCAAAGCCTCTAGCCCCTTGTCGGCCAGTGCAAGGCCATATGGCAGCGTTGCATTGTTCAGCGCAGCGGCACTGGTTTGCGGCACTGCGCCGGGCATGTTGGCGACGCAATAATGGATGATGCCATCTACCACATAAGTCGGCTCGGCATGGGTGGTAGCGTGGCTGGTTTCAAAGCAGCCGCCCTGGTCAATTGCGACATCGACCAGCACCGATCCGGGCTTCATATGTTTCAGCATCGCGCGGGTGACCAGCTTTGGCGCAGCGGCTCCGGGGATCAACACCGCACCGATCACCGCATCGGCAATCGAAATTTCATGGTCGATGGTGTCGAGCGTCGAATAGCGTGTGCGCACGCGGCCTTGGAACAATTCGTCCAACTGGCGCAGGCGGTGGAGCGAGCGGTCAACGATGGTGACTTCTGCGCCGAGGCCCACCGCCATGCGTGCCGCATGCGTGCCAACCACGCCGCCACCGATCACGCAGACACGGCCAGCGGGAACACCGGGGACGCCGCCGAGCAATATGCCCGCGCCGCCCTCGGAACGCCGCATCGCTTCGCCAGCGGCTTCGATGGCTAGGCGTCCAGCAACTTCGCTCATCGGGGCAAGCAAGGGCAATGTGCCTTTGTCGTCGGTTACAGTTTCATAGGCAATCGCGGCGCAGCCCGATTTGATCAGGCCTTTGGCTTGTTTTGGATCGGGCGCGAGGTGCAGGTAGGTGAACAGGATCTGGCCTGACCGCAACTGCACCCATTCGGAAGGCTGAGGCTCCTTCACCTTTACGATCATGTCGGATTTGGCGAAGATTTCTTCGGCGGTTTTGGCGATTTTCGCACCAGCCTTTTTATACGCTTCGTCGCTTGCCATGATCCCGGCACCTGCGCCCGATTGGACAACAACTTTATGCCCATGCGCCACATATTCGCGGACAGCAGACGGGGTCAGCCCGACGCGATATTCATGGACCTTAATCTCACTGGGGACACCGACGCGCATGTTTCTTCTCCTCAAAAGCTATGCGCAAAGATTTAGCACGGCTTTTGCGCGGATGCTGCGCAAAGACTGGACATTTTACCGCAGTGAACGCATAAATTCGGCGTTAATTATATCAATGGCAGAGATGTTATGCAGATTGACCGGATAGACCGCAAGATTTTGAGCGCGCTCGTCGCCAATGGCCGCGCGACTCAGCAGGAGCTTGGCGAAGCGGCGGGCCTATCCCCCAGTGCAGCCGCGCGGCGGCAAAAATCATTGGAGGATGCAGGCATCTTGCGCGGATACCGTGCGGACGTGAATTTACGCAAACTCGGCATGGGCGCAACGGTGATGGTTACGATCACACTCGACAGCCAAAGCGAAGAGGCAATGGCCGCGTTTGAGGACGCTGTATCCGCCAGCCCGTCGATCATCCGGTGTCATTTAATGAGCGGACGGAATGACTATCTGCTGGTGGTCCGCGCTGCCTCAATCGAGGATTATGAAGTCATCCACCGCCAGGAAATCGCCCGGCTGCCAAGGGTAGCGCGGATCGAGACGGCGTTTGCATTGCGCGAGGTGGTGAACAGGGCGGTTCCGCCTAGGTTGTTGGGGTAGTGTGAAAAGCGCGTGCAGAAATGTACCAATAATTGGTGTTAAACGCCTCGGCAGGTCGAACGATGAACAAAAAACACTTCGATTACGCTGGGCAGGCATTTTGCCGATTTCGTTGATGCGCAACTCGATGCAGGCCGCTTTGCTTCGGTCAGCGAAGTCGTCCGCAGGGGCCGTCGGCGCAATCGCCAAGTTTACAGTGTTTACCAGTGCGACGGGGTTTGAGACCCGGTGCGATGGCTGGCCAAAGGGGCTTAAAGATACAAAGGATACCCACGAAGAGGGGTTAAAGTGTATCTTTTGTAGCCTTAAGAGGCGCAATTGTGCGATGGGATTTTGGGAAGGGGGAGTGGACGATGTCAAAGAGCAATTGTTTGAAACAATAGCAGAACATATGCTGAAAGTCAAGCGCGCAAGTTACAAGCAAGATACTGATATAATATCATTATCTGCCTAATTAGTATTGTGTCCCCGGAATTCACCTATGCTCGCGCTGCGAAAGGCCGAAACGACCGGACGACCTGTTGGTTCGGCCGCGTGGCTTGAAGATATGGTGGCCAAGACGGGTCAGCAATTGCTTCCCGCCAAGCGCGGGCCGAAGCCAAAGGCATTTAGGGGTTAACGCCCCTGTCACCGTAATTGGCACCGTAATTGCACCGTAATTGACCGTAATTTTCTGTCACCGTAATTTCAAAATTGCTCTTTGCGTCGGCTGATTAAGATGTGATACGCGGCGCTTGCCAAGGGATTAGACAGGTCGGCCAGCCCCCAATTTCCGCGCTCGCAATAGTAGATATCCCGCAAAACCGACCGCGACACCCGGAACCACACCGAGCGCGATGAACCACAGGCCGTGGCGTATGCTATGGACGCGGCGTTCATACAATATCCATGCTGACAGGATCGCCCAGCAGGCAATCGTATCGGCGGAATATCCGCTGGCATAAGGATTGACAAAGCCCGCCGCAAAGGCCCCGATGAGGTCGGGATTGGCAATCTGTGGCGGGATACACCAATAGGCGAACAATGCGGTGAACACCGCCGCCGCCGCGATGATGATGGCTTTGAAGAGGGGTTCGGTCATGATTTTGGTCTCCTGTGCCGATATTTAGCTCGGGCCCGAGGTTGATTCCAATATTACTGTAATTGCGATTTAATGCGACGTCGCTGATTTTGTGCTACACAGTAGCATGCGTCCGCTCCAAATCCAGCGCCTGATCGCGCTTCCCTATCTGGTCCTCGGGTTCTGGTGCCTCGTCGCACCGCATATGGTCGAGGCGCTAATGTTCACCCCCGCTTTTCAGCATTTGAGCCCCACAAGCGCGCTGATGATCGGCTGTTTCGGTGCGCAGGCGGTGCTTGGCGGGCTGTTTATCTGGTTCAGCCACTGGGCGCGCACAACCTTCCTTGTCTACGCAATAGCGCTACTGCCTTTTTTCGGGTTCAATTACTGGTTCGTTTATGAAGTGCCGATATTCAACCGCTGGATGGCACTGGATTTCGGAGCAAATGCGGTGATGCTGGGGTTGAGTGTTTGGGGGTGGCGGATGATGGGGCGGGAGGAAACACGCGCACCCGCAGGGTAGTGTATAGATGACCGACACCGCACCCGCCCCGCAGCCCCGCATATTGGTCGATGCCGATGCTTGTCCGGTGAAGGAGGAAATCTACAAAGTCGCATACCGCCGCAATGTGCCCGTGGTGCTGGTAAGTAATGCGCGCTTTCGTATGCCCGACCATCCGCTGATCACGAGGGTGATCGTATCGGACGCTTTCGACGCCGCCGATGACTGGATCGCGGAGGAGGCCAACCATCGCAGCGTGGTGATCACCGCCGACATATTGCTTGCGGACCGGTGTCTGAAGGCAGGGGCGGTCGTCATCGGCAATAATGGCAAGCCGTTCACCAGCGCCTCCATCGGCGGAGCCATCGCCACGCGAGCCATCATGGCCGACCTGCGCGCCGGAATGGACGGGATAGGGGGAGGGCCAGCGCCATTTGCAAAGGCGGACCGGTCAAGGTTTTTGCAGGCGCTTGATGAGGCTTTGGTGAGGATGGGGTGAGTGTCTGATCAATATAATGTCCCCAGAATTTAAGGGACGCGGTGAAAGGAACGCGATGCGTGGGGGCGGGAATCGGCGCTCATGAGGTGGTCGCGGGACACACGACAGCGGGAGAGCTGCGGCAGCTGTTGCAGAAGTTGGTGCCGGGAGATGGGTGATTGGTGACCACAGAATTGCAGGCAGACAACAGAGATTCGCGCCTAGTGAAATTTTTTCTCATTTGCGCTTGTTTCTTCTATTTTTGACGCCTTCTCAAACGTGCTTGCGAGTTGAACTCCTAGATAGTGAGTAAGCAGCTTCTCCATCTCAGACACATCCAGCTTTCCTTCGTCCCACGAAGCGTCTGCTTCTTCGAGCGCCTGATAGTAAGGCTCTCGTCCCGCAGCTATCTGTTCTGGTATGGTCAACGCTCCTGGCAACCTATCGCCAATTTTTGCACATAGCACCAGGTATGAAACGGCTCGGGACGTCCGCCCATTGCCGTCCAAGAACGGATGAACCCAGTTCAAGCGCCACATAACATACGCACAGATCGTCAGCGCAGATTCGCTTGCCCAATTATCATTCACCCAATCGCATAATTCTTCCATCAGGCGCGGGACGTCACTTTCGTGAGGCGGCTGGTGGCGACTCTGTTCTATTTCAACCTTGGACGATCTCCACGTCCCTGCGAACCGAGATAGTCCATCCAATGCAAAGCGATGAAGCCCCAGAATTGTTGATGGACGTAATTTGAACGAACGACCGTCGCGAGCAACCTCGTCGATGAGATCAAGAACGGCATCAAATTGACGAACTGCGTTTTCAGCCTCCCGACGAGCTATCTCGTCAGGGTCTTTCAACAGATCGGGTTCAGAACCGACGCTTTCCCGTTTGCCAATCATACCTACTACTTTGACGATATCTTGCTTGCCGCTTCATCGACCATCTCTTTAGTCACTCGTGCATTTTCAATATGCGCATTTCCATACGCAAAACTACGACGCTGACGTTCTTGCTCATCGGATGACATTGGTTTTTTGCGTGCTGCTTCTAAAACTTTTTCAAGTTCGGTTGTCATGGTTCATCTCCAAAAAACACTTATCGCCTCTCAAGTCGGAAGCGTCAACGAGATAGCGACAAAATGCTATCAAATTGGCGGTGCGGCGACCTCACACGTTGGTTCGGCGGAAAGTTGCGAGGTTTATTCGACAATCCGGAGAATTCGAGAATCCAACATGCACCCCGCCCGCTGCATTGCCAAGGTTCGTGCTTTCTCATTGGGGGCAAAGACGATTTCTTCTAAAATTGCTCGCAATTCATCGTAGTGCTGCAAGCGCATCCACGTTTCGTCGAAGCCCAGACCCTCGGCGTGAACGTCTACGGTGTAAGAGTTATCCGGCACGTCGATGGTATATTCCGCCGCCAATCTGTAAGGCTGCAACATCCGCGAAAGGCGGTCCAGAGCAGCTCGTAGCAACGTATTCTCATCGCCTGGAAGCCGCTCAATTGTCATTCTGTTGCTCCTGATTCAATCCATTTCCAAATGCCAACGAACATGATCCTCAAACCGATCAGCGAAGGAGCAAGCGAAATTCCGAAAGCGAATAGCCTCCGCAAGGCTCAATGAGTAAGGCCGGTTGTTGTGACGCAGGTTTCGTTTTCCATGCGCCACCTGATTTCTGATCTCATTCAATTGCTTTAGATTCGCACAAATTCGGGCAGATGTCGTCGCCTGCCATGCAAAGTCACCCAATATATCCGCTATCCCTAACCGATTGAATAGTAGGCGGATATTTGTATCACTCGGGTTCCCTCATCGCCCAAATGTTTTTCGATAGATTGACTTCTCCTCATCAGTCTCGATGCCTAGATATTCCCCAGATATGTCCGCGAAAACCTCTTCGACATAACTTTGAAGCAAGGCAGAAATCATCACGACGCAACTGCGATTTATTGAAGCACCAACGCGATGGCCATTATCGATAAAGGGCGCGCCTCTGGCGCCACCATGTTGATCCTGACGGACGGCTATCAACTCGTCCACGTAGTGCAAGTCCAGCTCAACCATTTAGCTTACCCCAACTAGCCCTCAATCATGCTCGCGGTCGCCTTGGCCCATATATAGCTCACGCCCGGTCTCGTCATAAACCTTGCTCATCGCCGCCATGCCCTTTTCGGCTTCCTCAGTGGCGATAAAGCTTTCGCTGCCTTGATTCTGCAACCGCGCGAATTCCCGCACCTCCTGGCTGATCTTCATCGAGCAAAACTTAGGCCCGCACATGCTGCAGAAATGCGCGGTCTTGGCGCCCTCCGCTGGCAGCGTCTGGTCGTGATATTGCTCCGCCGTGTCGGGGTCGAGGCTGAGGTTGAACTGGTCGCGCCAGCGGAATTCGAAACGCGCTTTGCTCAGCGCATTGTCGCGGACTTGTGCCGCTGGATGTCCCTTCGCCAAATCCGCTGCATGGGCCGCCAGCTTGTACGTTATAACGCCGACCTTCACATCGTCGCGGTCGGGCAGACCCAGATGCTCCTTGGGCGTGACGTAACACAGCATCGCCGTGCCGTACCAGCCGATCATCGCCGCGCCGATGCCGCTGGTGATATGGTCGTAACCCGGCGCGATGTCGGTCGTCAGCGGCCCGAGCGTGTAGAAAGGCGCTTCGCCGCATACCTCAAGCTGCTTGGTCATATTCTCTTTGATCTTGTGCATCGGCACATGGCCGGGGCCTTCGATAATCACCTGAACATCCGATTTCCAAGCGCGGTGAGTCAGCTCGCCAAGCGTATATAGCTCGGCAAATTGCGCTTCGTCATTGGCGTCGGCGATGCTGCCGGGGCGCAGGCCATCGCCAAGCGAATAGGATATGTCATACGCTTTCATAATCTCGGTAATGTCGTCGAAATGTTCGTAGAGGAAAGATTCCTTGTGATGATACAGGCACCATTTGGCCATGATGGAGCCACCGCGGCTCACGATGCCGGTCACGCGTTTGGCGGCGAGCGGGACGTAAGGCAGGCGGACCCCTGCATGAATGGTGAAATAATCGACGCCCTGTTCGGCTTGCTCGATGAGGGTGTCACGGTAGATTTCCCAAGTTAAGTCTTCGGCGACGCCGCCGACTTTTTCCAACGCTTGATAAAGCGGAACCGTTCCAATCGGCACAGGCGAGTTACGGATGATCCACTCGCGGGTGTCGTGGATGTTGCGGCCTGTGCTCAGGTCCATCACAGTATCGGCGCCCCAGCGAACCGACCAGACCATTTTGTCAACCTCGGTGGCGACATCGGATGCGACCGCGCTGTTGCCGATATTCGCGTTGATTTTCACTAGGAAATTGCGGCCGATAATCATCGGTTCGCTCTCGGGGTGGTTGATGTTGTTGGGCAGAATCGCGCGGCCCCTTGCGATTTCGCTGCGGACAAATTCGGGGGTTACATAATCAGGGATTTCCGCGCCAAAGCTCTCACCGTCACGGGTGTAGCCGGCAAGGCGGGCACGGCCCAAATTCTCGCGCTCGGCGACATATTCCATTTCCGGCGTGATGATACCTTGGCGGGCATAATGCATTTGCGACACGTTCATGCCGGGTTTGGCGCGCAGCACAGTCTTGCGGACATTAGGGAACGGCGCGACGCCGCCAGACCGGTCGGGGCCAAGCTGGCCGTTGTCCTCTGGGCGGACTTCGCGCTGGAGCACTTCCTCAACATCGCCGCGATCGCGGATCCAATCACGGCGCAGTTCAGACAGGCCCTTGCTGATGTCGATCAGAACATTGTCGTCGGTATAGGGGCCGCTGGTGTCATAGACACGCACAGGCGCATCGTCACAGCTGGGGTCGAGGTAAATTTCGCGCATGGCCACGCGAACGCCGCTGCCGGTTTGGGCGGCAACGTGGATTTTCTTGCTGCCACGGATCGCGCCAGTGGTGACGTTTACTGCGCTGCCGGCGAGGGGGATTTCGGTTCCAGCCTTTTCGGTGCGTGCGGGGATGTCTGCCATGGTCATTGCTCCATAAATTTCGGAAGCAAGGGCGCGGATGTTGGAAACCGCTCCCTCCCTCCGCCCGCATCAACGGGATCAGGTTCAGCGGGTCGTGCGGCGTTACGCGCACCTCTCAGTCAAACGACTCCCCGGGGATGGTCTGGGGATAGGCCGAAACGCCTTTCCCGTCTAGCCATGCCGCGCAATTGACTCGGGGCCATGTTTTGCGCCATTCCGCCACAGTGACATTTCTGCCCGAACCCAAAATCAGCATCCGTCCAATGGGCCGCGAAGGCGAGCCACTGGTGATAATCGACGGCTATAGCGGCATGGTCGATGTGTTGCTGGAGGCGGCTTATACTGCGCACTATCAGCATGCAGGGGCGTCTTATCCCGGGATGCGGTCTTGGGCTGATCCAAGCTATCTGGACAGGCGGCGCGACCTGATGATGAACGTCATGCAGCAGGTCTTTGGTTTTAGTAAGGGGGTGCGGCTCGATGCATCGACCTTCTCGCTCGTCACGCTGGGTGAGCGTGAATTGAACCCGCTGCAACGCATCCCGCATTATGACCATTCTGGCGGCGAAGTCATTGCAGTGATGCACTATCTTCTCGGCCCCGAAAGCGGGGGCACAGCATTTTATCGCCACCGCCGGACCGGGTTTGAAACCGTTACTCCGACCAGAGAGGCCGCATACAACGCCGCGTTGGCGCAGGATGAAGCCGAACACGGCATGCCGCCTGCACATTTTTGCTATGGCGATACCGACTGGTTCGAGTTGATCGACGAGGTCGAAGCCGTTCCCGACCGGCTAGTGCTCTATCGCGGGCGGCAACTCCATTCGGGCGTCATTCCTGATCCGGCTGTTCTGAGCAGTGACCCGCGCAAAGGACGGTTAACGATCAACATGTTTCTGGTTGGGGAGTGAGGTGGCGGGCGAATGAAGGGATGATCAAAAACTATACGCCACCCCAGCTACCGCCAAAAACTGGTTGGCATTCCCCGCCTCCCTGACAATCGGGCTATCGGCATACTGCCCCAACAAGCGTTTGTATCCGCCCAGACCAAATAGCGCCCAGCCTTTGCGGTTGTCTCCGCCCAAATCATGGGTCAGCAGCAATGTCGTGCCGATGCTTTTGAAGCTAGCGCCGTCGGTGGCGTAGGGGGTGAGTGCGCCGGGCGCGGCAATAGCGGCCACGTCAAAATACGTCCGGCCATAGCCGCCACCCACATAATCCGCCGACACGCCCAGCCGCGCAAAGGTGCGCTGCGATAAGGGGGACGAAAGCGCAACCCCCGGTGTCACAATAAAGCTTTCATGCGCGCCCGCCACATCATGCACAAAGGCGAGGTCGAAAGTCAGGCTGGCGGGCGGGATCAGAAAACCCTTTTTGCCGATGCCGATATAGCCGCCAAGCTCGACCGCAGTGTCGCGGGTGCCGAGCAAAGCCACGCGCGGGTCGTTGATGTCTTTAAGGCTGGTGCGTTCAAAGCGCACTTGCGCCACCGGCCCTGCGATCACATTCCAGCCGCTACCCGGCGCATCTCGGATGAGGTCGATATAGATATTCGGCCCGCGCACCTGAAAGTCAAAGCCATCGACTTTGCCTTGAATGATACCACCGGGTTGAAAGCCATAGTCGCTGGCCCCTTCATATTCCGGCGCGATGCCGCCGCCAATGCCCAGAGTGAGGCTGTTGCGATCCTTTGCCCGGTTGCCACCGGCGGGCGGCTCGGGTTGAGCCAAAGACGGGGTTGCAAGGAGCAATAGGGCGAGCGGAAGAATGCGAACAGCCATAGGTGGGAATATAGTCATCATCATCGGGCGCTACGATACCATGCAAGGCCCACATCGGCGCGCAATCCGCCCGCTTCACCCCGAATAGCTTACAATCTCAAACTCAATGCCGTTTTCGTCAAAGAAGTAAAACCGCCGCCCCGGTTCATAATCGTCGTGCGAAAACGGCTTTAGCCCAAAAGCCAACACTTTGGCTTCGGCCGCGTCCAGATCATCAACCTGAATGCCGATATGGTTGAGCGGCGCGCCTTTGCGGTGGGTTTTGGCGGTGCCGTCGGATGCTTCGTCGGTATAGACCGCGAGATATTGGCTGTCTGTGCCGACATGGATGGTCCGCCCGCCCAGCCGTGAAGGGCCGCGCCATCTTTCGTGCCAGCCGAATATATTGTGCAACATATCGGCTGTGCGGTCGGGGTCGCCGACGGTGATGTTGGCATGTTCGATAAAGGCCTGCGTCATGATCCCATTTCCTTTGCAAATGAATCGTTTTCGGTGTTGACGCGAGACAAATACAATATCAACCTAAGTTGAGGTCAAGCTATTTTTTATGAGGTGCGAAATGAAGGCCAGCGACATAATCAGTATCGGCGAACTGGCCTCGCGCACCGGGCTGTCGGTGTCCGCCATCCGTTTTTACGAAGGGCGCGGGTTGGTGGAACCGTTCCGGTCATCGGGCAATCAGCGGCGCTTTCTACGCTCGGATATTAGGCGGCTATCCTTCATCCGCATCGCTCAGCAATTGGGCTTGTCGATTGAGGGGATTGCGGCAGAACTGGCCAAGTTGCCGCATGGCCGCACGCCGACCGCAAATGACTGGGCGGCGATTAGTCGGCAGATGCAGGCATTGCTCGACGAACGGATCGCGTCGCTCACCCGCACGCGTGAGATATTGGACGGCTGTATCGGTTGTGGCTGTCTTTCACTGAAAAAATGCCAGCTGTATAATCCGCAAGACCGCGCGGCGCGGGGCGGATCGGGGCCGCGTTATGTGCTGGGTGACCGGCCTGTGGCGCAGGCCGATTGATCAGAACATATATGTCATCGTCACCGGTTGCTAGCCCGCACCCGCCAAGGCAAAGGCCGCTTCTTTAAACTTGGGCGGGCTGAACATGATTTGCACACGCAAATGCCTGCACTATTTTTCGCGCAGCACCACGTTGTCGACACCAGCAATCTTTATACGCGGCTTGCTACCTTTTGGCGCGGTCCAGTAAACCTGATTTTCGACACCTTTGACGGTGATGTTTGCTGAACTTGAAAGATTGATTCGAATTTCATTGCCAGTGCCGTCAACAAGCAGGCTTTTGCAATTGCCTGTGATTATGATTTTGTTGTCCACACCGCTCACCGATGCCGGACCACCCTGACAATTGAGTGTCGTCGTCTGATCAACGCCGTTGATCGACGCACCATTAGTTGCGGCAGTCAATACGCCGACCACAGAAACCAGGGCAACGATCGAAACGAATTTGGGCATGTGTTTGTCCTTATGAATATGTTCAGCCGTTGATGGATGTTTATAATTTCAACGGTTTGAATGTTACCTAGTCGACATTGCAGGACGATGAACAAGCGTGATGCTCACCCGCACACGCGAAATATTATACGGCTGTATTGGTTGTGGCTGTTTGTCGCTGAAAAAATGCCAGCTGTATAATCCGCAAGACCGCGCGGGCAGGGCGGATCGGGGCCGCGTTATGTGCTGGGTGACCGGCCTGTGGCGCAGGCCGATTGATCAGAACATGTATTTCATCTTCACCGTTTGCTTACCTGCACCTGCCAGCACAAACGCTGCCGCCTTAAAACTGGGCGGACCGAACATGATTTTGGGGTTGCGCGAAAAGCCAAAGCCTTCGCTGGGGATTGCCATCGAAGTATCAAGTTTGCCATTGGCGTTTTCGTCATGGATCAAAGACAAAGCGTAGGTTCCGGCAGCGACTTCACCAAAACTGATGCTGCCTGCCGCCGTCGCTTTAACTGTGCGTTTCAGGGCATTGGGGTCCTTGGAACAATCGGGAAAAGCCTTTGCCTTAGCGGTTAAGCAGACGAGCACATTGCCCTTTTTGTTGCGCAGGCCCGAAACGGACACGTCCAGCGAACTATCCGCTGCCGCGACTGCTGCGACGCTTGCTGCCACTGGGGTCGTCAAAGCTGCCAGCACCCCAATTGCCAAGACCCAAGTCGGTGTCGCAAATCTTGTCCCAAAACCGGAAGTATAAGCCATAATTTCCCCTATACGCATCATGATGCTTTTGGTGATGCGTTGCCGTTATCAGCCAATTTCCTAATTTGCCGTTAACCATGAATTTCGGGAATAACTCCCAGCCCATGTGATTGGTGATGCCCATAAGCGTCATGATCGCTAGCACAAGCGCCAATGCGCCAACATGAATGGGAATTAAAAAGGCCAGAGCCGGAATAACAATCGCGCCGGTCAATGCCTCCCAAGGGTGAAAACTCATCGCCGCCCATGCGGTGGGTGGGCGGCTTTCATGGTGGACGGCGTGCGCGGCCTTGAACCAGTATGGGCGATGCATCAGCCGGTGTGTCCAGTAAAACCAAGCGTCGTGTGCGGCGAGATAAAGGAATACCGAGAGCGGCAGATACCACAGCGGAAAGTCGGCTACATCGGTGTAAATCCCGGTCCAGCCGTGGGTGTCCCAACCCCATGCGACGATGCCAGCGGGCACTCCATAAATCGCGGCGGAGGCAAGTGACCATCGAATCTCGCGGCCAATTTGCGGCTGTAGCGTTGCGTAAAGGCCAGGCCGTACTCGGCTGGTCAACCAGGCGAAAAAGCCACTGGTGCCCAGATAGCGCAGGCCGACGATCAAAGTCATGGCGATAGCGGAAAGCAGGACGGCAAGCATTTTTGCTACCTAAGCCGGTGCACGGCGCAGCGCAATCATCGTCCGCCGTCCAACACAAAAAAACCGTCGATGGCGGATTCATCCAATCATTGCGACACTTTGTAATATTATGTAAACAACAATAATGGCGACTTAGAAACGAGTCGCCAAACGTTCGGGCCAACCGAATGAACATGGGGGTCGCATCACTGGCGCAGCGTCTGCGCGGGGGTGCACCTTATCAGTCATCTTCTCTGGCGTTGTGTTTTTTTCAACGAGGGAGACTGAAAATGAAACTTAAACTTTTACTGACATCCGGATCAATCACGACGGCTGTTGCCGCATCGATGGTCCTTTTTGCAACACCTGTCCAAGCGCAAAATACCTGCGATCTAAATGGCACCGATGCTGGTAATAACGCGGCTGATGCCAATGATGGCGCGACTGCAACTGGCACCGATGCGCTTGCCTGCGGACGCAACGCTACCGCCGATCAGGCTGGCGGCGTTGCGCTGGGCACAGGCGCAACTGCAACCGGCCCGAGCGGGGCCAACCCGATTTTTGCGACTGTCGCCATCGGCTATAACACAACGGCGCAGGACAATGCCGTCGCCATTGGTAACACCGCGATTGCGCGTTTTTCCGGAACGGCTAATCCGTTAGCTACTGGTATCAATGCCGCTGTCGCCATTGGTGGCGCCGCAGTTGCTGTGGGTTCCAACACCGTCGCTATCGGCTCGACATCGCGCGCCGGCAACGGCTTTGCCGTTAACACCCCGGGCGCGCCAGTTAATGCTGGCAGTAACATTACTGTCGTCGGCGGTCGCGCCGAGGCCAACCAAAATGGTGCAACCGCGATTGGTGCCAACTCGGAGGTCACAGCTGTGAACGGAACCGCGCTTGGACAGAATACAGCCATTACAGGTGGAGAAGGTACTGCCGCGGGCAATGGTGCCAACGTCAGCCAGGCTGGTGGCATTGCCATCGGTTCGGGTGCGCAAGCGCTTGGTCCGAGTACGACCAGCACCGTGTTTGCGTCCACTGCCATTGGCTTCAATGCCCGTGCGCAAGACAATGGTTCCGCCTTTGGCAATGCCGCCGTTGCGCGGTTCAGCGGATCGTTCACGCCGACCCAGCCGGGCACCAATTCTGCGGTTGCTATGGGTTCCAATGCGGTCGCGATCGGTGCTAATACAGTGGCAATCGGCACGACAGCGCGCGCAGGCACAGGTTTTGCCTTCAACACACCGGGTGCAACGGTGAATGCGGGCAGCAATATCACCGCAATCGGCGGTCGTGCAGAGGCGAACGAGGATGGCGCAACGGCAGTCGGCGCGAATAGCGAGGTTTCTGGTGTTGGCGGAACGGCTGTCGGACAAAACACCGTTGTCACACAGGCTGGCGGCGTTGCGATTGGCGACGGTGCGCAGGCCACCGCCGCCAATGCAGTTGCCCTTGGCGCGGGTTCGGTTGCCGACCAAGCGAATACCGTATCGGTAGGTGCCGTCGGTTCGGAACGGCGCATTGTCAATGTGGCCGATGGGATAGCGGCTACTGATGCGGCAACGGTGGGGCAATTGAACACTGCTATTGCCGGTGTGTCAGGCAGTGCCGCAGCGGCGCAGACCTCGGCTAATACGGCGTTGACCAATGCTGCTGCGGCTCAGACGACGGCAAACACCGCGTTGGCCAATGCTGCAACGGCGCAGGGCACGGCCAATACCGCTTTGACCAATGCCAATGCGGCTATCGCGGTGAATGCCACGCAGACAACACAGATCGCGGCAATCCAAGTGTTGAATACGGCGCAAGATACGCGGCTGACCAACATCGAGGCACTGAATGCCATTCAAGGCACGCAGATATCTTCGCTGCAGACGTTGACTTCGACGCATTCGACACAAATCGCTGAATTGTTTGCGCTGTCGGATACGGATCGTCGTCAGGCGCGTCGCGGCACAGCTACTGCACTTGCCTTGACCGCTGCACCGATGCCGTCGGCACCGGGTGGCGTTGGTTATGCGTTCAATGTGTCGAACTATCGCAGCGAACAGGCGCTTGGCCTTTCGGTCGCGATCCGCACCAACGGGGAAAAGCCTTTTGCCATCACGGCGGGCGCGTCCTTTGCAGGCGGCAAGGATATCGGCGCACGCATCGGCGTTGCTGGCGAATTCTAAACGCTTCGGGCTGACTGACTGAAGCAGTTTCCCACAGTCGGTCCAAGGCAGGCCGGGGGGTTATCCCTCCGGCCTGTTATTTGTTACACCGCTTGCGCGCTCACCACGCGCATTCATCGGCGACAAATTCGCCGCCGCTCATATGCGGATTGCCCGGAGTCCACGGGTGTTTGCACGTGAGGATGAAATATTTGCTGTCGTTGCCTACCTGCATAAGCAAGATCTCGTGCTCTTTCGCATTCGCCGGAACCGGGAATTCGCGGCCCATATCGTCCTTGTTACAGCTATTTTGACCGCCCGGTTGGACAACGCACGTCACCATCTGAAGCACGAAGTTACAGCGGTTGTTGATCCGAACGCTATAGCCGCGCACCCCCAAATCCTCAACACAACTGATCGCATCATTTGGATCACCCTCCAGTGCCAGTGCCGGGACCGCAAGCGGGATCGGCAATAACGCCAAGCCCGCCAGCGTGACAACACATAGGCCTGCTTTAACGAACATAGCGGGTCGGCACACATATTGCTTGGTCGTTTGCCAGTTGGCGGCACGCGGTCCGAGCTTGATCATAGCTGGCCTGATAATCAGCACGAACTTGCGCATAGTCAGATTCGTCCTGACAATTCGCTGCAGCATAGGACAGTGTTTCCTTGATCACGAACATGAGATTCGTCAGATGTACGATAGAACCCGCACTTTGCGGCGGCTTTGCTGAGCTGACGAGCGATGAGAGTTCCGGGTCACTGTCGAGACAACTGTTGAACGAGAACGCATGGGCCGCTTGCGGCGCAAGCACGGGTAACGAAGCGGGCGCCATTCCGCACGCAATCGCTGCGGCCAGCATCAATTTGATCTTCATTTTATTTCCCCTTGAAAAAGTTTCGAGGGGAAAGTGATGGCAGAACAACTCGCTAACCCACGTGACCTAGATCACGGTCAGTTATTGCTTATGGTGCTTTCCAGGTGACGCTGCCTTTGTACCGGCCCGTGGTGGGGTTGCCGCTAGCGTCCTTTGCCGGGCTGAACCGAGCGCGTTTGACAAAGGCGTTGCAAGCGGTCCGGTCTAAAAGCTCGTACCCCGATGAAAGCGTTGTGACGCAGGATACGGGCCTGCCGTCAGGACCAACCACCATTTCAAAACGCGTTGTACCTTCTTTGTCGTGCTGGCTCGGGGGATAATCTTTGTCGGAAATGATCTCTCCGGGATTTTTGAGCGATGCCGATACCAGCCATGGGATAACGGCTTGCGCAGGGGGCTGGCTGCATCGCGCCATGCCAGAGGGCAGGATTTCGACTTTGCCGGGCGCGCGACACGCGAACAGGTCGAGCGCTTGTTCGGGCCAGACCTTCTCCACGCCGTCACTTTTTGCCTTCAGCGATTCACGGCTCCAGCTTTGGGTGCGCAGACACAATCCGGGGTCATTGCTCGGTTGCGTACAAAATGCGACGTCGACGGCATAGTCACACGCGTTAGAAAGTCGGTATCCGCCCTGACCGTCTTCGCGGTAAGCAATGCAGCTTTCGGCGGCGAGACTGGGTGCTGATTGCATGGCGCTTGCCCGGTGTGGCAGCGATATTGGGCCAAGCGATACAGCGAGCATCACGGTCAATATAGAAGTGTTGCAGCGATCCATTTTCGAAATTTAGCTCGCAACGATGCATCTGTCCACTGCAATGGCTGAATTCCGCCGAATCTCCACAGCTTCTTCGACAGATACCCTTTCGCAGATAGCATTGCCGCGCTAGGGCAGGACATGGCCTCAGCAGCACCCGAACATATCAAATGCGACCTCGCTATCGTCGGCGGAGGACTTGCCGGTGGCTTGATCGCGCTTGCCGTCGCGCGCCAACGGCCCGAGTTGAAAATCGTCCTGGTCGAACAAGAGGCGCATTTTGGCGGTAATCATATCTGGAGCTATTTCGCCAGCGACATTGCGCCCGAACATCGCTGGCTCACCGCGCCGCTCGTGACCTATGGCTGGTCGGGTTACGATGTGCATTTTCCGGAACATTCGCGGCAACTGGACAATATCTACTACACTGTGGAATCGGAACGGCTCGACTGGTTGTTGAAAAACAATCTGCCGTCAGCATCGCTGATAACCGGCAAAGAGGTGAAGGCAGTTTCGCCTCGGCTGGTCGTGCTCGAAGGCGCGCAGCGGATCAATGCGGGCGGCGTCATCGATGCGCGAGGCCCCGGCGATTTGAACCATCTCGATTGCGGCTGGCAGAAATTTACCGGGCAATTGATGCAATTGTCCGAGCCGCATAACCTGACACGCCCGATTGTGATGGATGCGACGGTCGATCAGCATGATGGCTATCGCTTTGTTTATGTATTGCCGTTCGGGTTGGACAAAGTCTTTGTCGAGGACACTTATTACAGCGACCGCCCCGATCACGACCCGCGCCGGTTGCGCCAACGCATCGCCGAATATGCCGATAGCAAAGGCTGGCAGGTCGAACGCGTTTTGCGCGAAGAAAATGGTGTGCTGCCGGTGGTGATGGGCGGTGACCTTGACGATTATTGGGCGAGCGGCAGCGGGCGGACAGCCAAGGCGGGCGCGCGCGGTGCGTTCTTCCACCCGATCACCAGCTACTCTCTGCCCGAAGCCGTACGGCTGGCAGCTTTTGTGGCGGCACTCCCCGATTTTGACGGCGACAAACTCAACATGCTGTTGAAACAGCGCGCCGAGGCATTGTGGAAAAACGGCAAATATTACCGGATGCTCAACCGCATGTTGTTCCGCGCATCGGTTTCCGGCGAACGCTATAAAATCTTTGAACGTTTCTACAGGCTTAAGCCCGGCTTGATCGAACGCTTCTATTCCGGGCAGAGCACGGGTGGCGATAAGGCACGGATTTTGGCGGGAAAACCACCGGTTCCGGTCGGCAGAGCCTTAAAGGCATTACGGCCGCGAAAGAAGATCAGATGAAATCAGCAATAATCATTGGCGCAGGCTTTGGCGGGCTGGCGCTTGCAGTCCGTCTACAATCTGCAGGGATCGCAACGACCATGATCGAAGCTCGCGATAAACCGGGCGGTCGCGGCTATTATTGGGAACGGCAAGGCTTTGTCTTTGACGCTGGGCCAACGGTGATTACCGATCCTCCGTGCTTGCAAGAGCTGTGGGAGCTATCCGACAGCGACATGGCAGCGGACGTCACGCTCGATCCGGTGTCTCCGTTTTACCGGCTGAACTGGCCCGATGGCACGAACTTTGATTATTCAAACGATCACGATGCATTGAGCGCCGAAATCGCTAAGCTTAACCCCGGCGACGTTGCGGGTTATGAACGCTTTTTGGACTATTCAAAGGGCGTCTATGAAGAGGGCTATGTAAAGCTTGGCTCCGCCGCGTTCCTCGATTTCGCGTCCATGATTAAAGCCGCGCCTGCATTGATGAAATACCAAGCGTGGCGTTCGGTTTATTCGATTGTGTCGAGCTATGTGAAGGACGAAAAACTGCGGCAGGCATTGTCGTTCCACACCTTGCTGGTCGGGGGCAATCCCATGAACACAAGCGCGATCTATGCGTTGATCCACACCATCGAAAAAGACGGCGGCGTCTGGTTTGCGCGGGGCGGCACAAACCGGCTGGTTGCGGGGCTCGTTGCATTGTTCGAACGACTGGGCGGCGTATTGCGCCTGAACGATCCAGTTGAACGGATCACGACAACGGGCGACCGCGTCACTGGCGTTGTCACCAAATCGGGTTGGCAGGGGACCGCCGATGCCGTCGCCTCCAACGGTGACATGATGCACAATTATGCCTCGCTGTTGAAAGACCACCCACGCGGGGCAAAGGCCGCCAAAAGCCTAAAGCGCAAACGCTGGTCGCCGTCCTTGTTTGTCGTGCATTTTGGCGTGAAAGGTCATTATCCCGACATCGCGCACCACAGCATATTGTTTGGCCCGCGCTATAAAGGGCTGCTTGACGACATTTACAAAACGGGCACGGTGCCAGAGGATTTCTCGCTGTATCTGCACCATCCGACCGCGACCGATCCGAAAATGGCGCCCGATGGCTATTCGACTTTCTATGTGCTCGCCCCCGTCGCGCATCTGGGCAAAACCAATGTTGATTGGGACGGCGGCTTTGGCGACCAGTTTGAGGCTGCGATTTTGGATGAGCTTGAACGCCGCGTGATGCCTGGGTTGAAAGCGAACCTGGCCACCAGCTTCCATTACGCCCCCACCGATTTCGGTCGTGATTTGAACGCGCATCTGGGCAGCGCCTTTTCGCTAGAACCTGTACTGTGGCAATCGGCATGGTTCCGCGCGCACAACCGCGATGATGTTATTTCCAACCTTTACTTTGTCGGCGCAGGCACGCATCCCGGAGCAGGAATTCCCGGGGTCGTTGGCAGCGCCAAGGCCACGGCAAAGTTGATGTTGGAAGACTTGAAGTCGTAAGGGGGAATGATGAGACGCACGTTAAAGGTGGCTGCTATTGCAATAGGGCTTTTTTCTTCAACCGCCCATGCGTCGGATTGGTCTTACGTCACAACAACAAAAGATGATTCAACAGTGTATATTGATCGGTCCAATATCAGGCAGGAAACTGACGCATGGCGTGAAAAGCTCACTATCGTGTGGTTCAAATGGGATCACTCCAACGATTCCACAATCGAGGATGATAGTTCAAAAGAATTGTACTACTTCAAATGCGAAAAATCTGAATTGAAGATGGTCCAATTCATCACTTATGATGCTGAAGGACGTGTAAAAAAATCGAGCAAGCGATCAGAGTATCAGGATTTTGAAGGCGTAGCACCGGATACAATTGCTTTTGCTATGATGGAAGCAGCGTGTTTTCAGAAATGAAACGCCTCGCAGTGTATTGCGGATCGGCAACGCCTGCTGACCCAGTCTATAGCGAAACCGCCCGTGCTGTTGGCGCAGGGCTTGCCGCACGCGGCATCGGCGTAGTTTATGGCGGTGGACGGCTCGGCCTGATGGGCGCGGTGGCCGATAGCGCGCTGGCCGCTGGCGGCGAAGTTATCGGCGTGATCCCCGAAGCTTTGGTCGGCAGCGAAGTCGCGCATAAGGGCTGCACCGAATTGCACGTTGTCCCCGGCATGCACGAACGCAAGCGGATGTTCACTGATCTGTCTGACGGCTTTGTGACCATTCCGGGCGGTGTCGGCACGATGGACGAATTGTGGGAAGCGATTAGCTGGGCGCAACTGGGCTATCATGAAAAGCCCGTTGGCGTTTTGAATGCCGCCGGGTTCTTTGACAAGCTGATCGAGTTTAACCAGCACATGATCGACGTTGGCTTCATCCGTGAACAGCATGCCGGGATTATGGTCGTGGATGATGCGCTCGATGGGCTGCTGGCGAAAATGGCGGCTTATGTGCCGCACAAAAGCATTTTCCAAATGAAGGCTGAGGATTTGTGAGCGCACAGGCGGCACCAAACCGCCGCGAACTGGTCGCTTATGCGCGCGACAGCATACAACGTGGTTCCAAAAGCTTTGCGTTCGCCAGTAGGCTGTTTGACCGGGAAACGCGCGAACGCGTCTGGCTGTTGTATGCTTGGTGCCGTAAATGCGATGATCTCGCCGATGGGCAGGATCATGGCGGGGCGATGGCTGTGGTTGATGATCCGCTAGTTCGCTTGCAGATGGTCCGTGACTTGACGGCCAAGGCTCTTGCCGGAGAAGCCACGGGCGAGCCCGCGTTTGATGCCCTTGGCGTCGTCGCGCGCGAATGCGGCCTGACCCCGCAAATGGCGAATGATGTGATTGAGGGTTTCGCATTGGACGCCGCCGAATGGCATCCGCGTAGCGAAGGCGATTTGTATCGGTATTGCTATTATGTCGCGGGCGCGGTCGGCGTAATGATGGCGCAGGTCATGGGCGTGCCGTCGTATGAAACGGACACGCTCGACCGCGCCTGCGACCTTGGCCTTGCCTTTCAGCTGGCGAACATTGCGCGCGATATTCAAGAGGATGATGCGGCCGGTCGTTGTTATCTGCCCGATGATTGGCAGTCGCTGCTCGACATTGGTCCAGGCGAAATCATGCGGCCGCACAATCGCCGTCAATTGGCGCTGATGGGGCGCTGGTTGGCCGATGAGGCGGGACAGTATGAGGCGTCGGCGCGGATCGGTGCTTCGCGTCTCCCGTTTCGTGCGCGCTGGGCGGTTTTGTCTGCGGCAGGCATTTACGGCGATATCGCGCGTAAGGTTCGCGCCGCCGGAGAGCAGGCCTGGGATCAGCGGATTTACACCAGCAAACGAGAGAAACTGCGCTGGGTTGCGCGGGCCTTTAATCAGGCGCTGGCGAATAATCCGCCGCCTGCCGGGCGCGATGGTCTGTGGAGCCGCGCCACACTTAGCCGCTAATTCCCAATTTCCGCATAGCTCGCCATGCAGATGCCTTAGCCGCATTCTGCGCCGGAAACCGCCCCGGCGCGTTGGGACGCAAACCCGCTTTGCGTAGCACGCCGTTAAACGCCCGCGCATCGGCCTCAGCAAAGCTCCAATCGCTGCGCCACGTGATCGACAACGATATCGACGGCTCTGATCCGTTCTTCACATGATGGGGCGCCATGACCGGCACGAACAACGCATCGCCCGGTGCAAGCGGCCATTGCGAGCCGCCAGCCGCCAATTCGTCGCGCCAGACAAGGTTGCGAGGGCCGCCGGTGTGATAGCCTTCATGTGTTTCATCGGGCGCAAAAAACGGGTCGCCAGCGGGGAATTGCGTCATCGTTTTTGTCCCGCGCAATTGTAGCAGAATATTGTGTTCAGGGTCGAAATGATAAGGCGTCACCGCATCAGGTGACGACACAAAGATATAACCCTGTGGGCGCAGCATCGCCCCGGTTTTTGCCTCGATCAGCGGTTTTAGCTCACCCAATAGTGACAGCAGTAACGCCTGATAATCGGCGTCTTGTTCGATGTTCTTTAAAACAGCCCAGCTGCGGCACGTGTCCACATTGCGGATTGTGTCGCCGATGGAAAGGCCGTTAGCGATGTCGCTGCCAGGGTCAACGCCGGTGGGCAGATCGCCTTTATTATACTCAACCGATGCGTGAGGGAGCCGCTCGCTCAGCTTGGCCAGCGCCTCCAGCGCCAGCAACGGATGATCGCGCAAGCCATGCGCCAATTTATGCGGCGTTTCTGGATAGTTCGCTGCGAACAGGTCGCGGGCGCTTTGGTCAAAAATGGTCGTCACGTCACCGTCCTGCCTTTGAATTTTGCCTTGGCCATTTCCGCTGTCAACAAAGCAGCAAAGGCGGCGCGTTTGGTTTTCCCGCCAATGGCCACCGAATAGCGGCCGATGGACCGCCTGCCAGACCATAGACTGTCGATCATCGGATGATCCTGCGCCGCGCAGCTATCGCAATAGTCGATGCCGTCGCGTTCGAGCAGCGCCAAGTTTTCGATTTGCAGCAAGACGCCGGGTGAGAAACGGGCATAGTTTTCGTCAAACGCAGTTTTGAATGAGAAAGCGGCCGGAGGGGTCAGGAAATTCGCCAACATCGCGATCGGGCGGTCGTCCAAATAATGGGTGAGCAGTTCTAGCTTTCCGGCAGTGGCAGCGCCTTGCAGCGCGCGACGGAACAGCGCGGCTGTATCCATTGCGCAATCCAGCGCAGAGCCGTTTGCACCTTTCCATCCCGCCTTTTCTAAAGCGAGGAAATCGGCAATCCAGCGGTCTAGCCCCGCGCTGCCATCGCTGCGTTCAAAGCGCAGCACGCCTTCCTCGGCAAGGCGCTTATGCTGACGGCGCAGTTCCTTGCGCTTCTTGCCGCGCACATTGCTTTCCCAATAAGCATCTGGGGATAGCCCGCGTTCGAGCAATGCCCGTTCTTCATGATGCACTAGAGCGAAGCGGCGCTTTTCGATCAGGCATTGGCTTTGAAGTGCGGCGGCCACGGGCCCGTCGGTCGCCATTCCGATCAGGTGCAGAAACAATCCGTTTGCTGGGGCGCCATCAAGATGGCCCAGCAACGCCGCCCAAAAGATATGTTCTGCGCTTTTTCGTACCAAAGGCGTGCCGAGGAACGCATTATGGTTCAGCCAATTTTGCACATGTGTAATCGGTAGACTGGCGTACCGGCTTTGCGCAATAAGCGGTATGACGCCGAGCAGGCGTTCACCGCGCACAACCGCAATGCGAACATCATTGGTGCCCAGGGCATCAAGCGCGGCTTGCAGATACCAACGTTCTGTAAACGGATTGGGTTCGCTGGCTTGCCCGGCCAGCGTATCCCATTCGTTAAGGAGCGCTGTATGGGTCGACAATTCCGCGATCGTTAGCACAGTTGTTCGTGGCGCTGCAGGCGCAACCTCGAAAGGCGCAAAATTGCGCTCATTCGCCGTTGCGGGGAATGCCACAGGAGCATTCATCGGGTGACATCGTTCCACATACGCAATGAACCATAAAGCAAAGTCACAAATTTTGCGTGAACTTAGCGCAAAGAAAAAGGGCCGCACATCATGAAGATGGCGGCCCTTTTTTCAATTATGCTTCAGTCCTATTTTGAGGCGACGGTGGTTCCCGCGCCGATCACTGGCGGAGCCTTGTCCGTATCAGATGCGACGTAGGCCGGGTTAAATCGGGCCAGCCAACCTTCGGCTTCTTGAATCCACTGAATATGAACATCATCATATGGCAGGTTATGCGTGCCTTGCTTCTGTTCAATGTATTTGAAATCAGTGCCTTCAATCTTGCCCGAGCCCTTTAAGCGGGACACAAGTGTGCGGGCCTGTTCCAACGGGATACGGCGATCGCGTGCCCCTGATACGATCAGGATCGGAGCCCATTTCCCGTCGGTGTTCTGTGCTGATGAAATGCCCTTTGGATCATCGGATGTCGCCTGGAAACCAGAGCTAAACTTGCCGAGATTCTTGCGGTCCCACGCGGTCATCATCGGGAAGTCATAGACCCCTGCCCCTGCGATGGCACATTTCCAGATGTCTCCATCGCGTTGCGCGCCGCGGGCTGCGGCATAGCCACCATAAGACCAGCCCATGATGCAAGCACGTTTGGGGTCGATCACACCTTTTTCACCATAGGTCGTCAGCAAGTCGTTGAGATCATCTTGCATTTTAACGCCATAACCATCTTTTTTGCGACCGGCCTCTTCATATTCCTTACCATAGCCGCCCGAACCACGATAATTGGGTTGGATCACGACATAGCCAGCTTCGGCGAGGGGTTGAGACCAAGGCTCATTCTGGTTGGTTGCCGAAATCGCGCCAAATGGACCACCATGTGGCATGATGACCACCGGCAGGTTTTTGCCGCTACGGTGACGCGGATAGGTGACAATGGCCTGCAATTTCATACCGTCGCGCGCGGTATACCATTCGGCTTTTACAGGGTTCATTGGACTATCTGCCAAGGCGCTGTTCCGCCAGTTCAATAGCTTAATGCCGCCAGTTTTAAGGTCGAAGATGTAGAAACCGGTATGCTTTTTTGTCCCACCGACGGCAAGAATCGCTTTGCTTTCGTTGCGCGCCATATTGGCGATGCGAACTTGGCCTTTGCCAAAAACGGCTTCACCGCCCTGAATAATTTCCTGTTGCAGCGGGTTGAGCCAGACATCTTTGTAAGTGCCATTAAACGTCACATAACCGTCAATACCGTCTCGGTCTTTGTTCGGAATGATGCTGTCGATATCGAAATTGGGCGTTTCGTGAATAGGGGCCGACAATTCGCCGGATTTCATATTCATTTTGTAGATGCGGGTGAAACCATCCTTTCGTGACGTAGCAAAGGCTTCGTCGCTGCCGGGAAGGAAAAGCTGAGGTTCAGGCGAGCCCCCGGTAAATTCTTGAACGGCGTTCATGACTGTGGTCAAATTGTCCTTGGGGGTTGAGCGGTAAAGCATTTTTGCTTTACCGGTATCGCCGTTGTAATTACCGCCAGCGCGCACAACGCCCGTTCCATCCACGGTCCAGCTGCGGACTTCAGGATTAGGATTTTGAACGATGGTATATTTACCATTTTGGACGTTCACTTTTATGACCTGCGGATTGTCGGCGCGCTCATTGCTGGTGTTCACCGTGCCGCGTTCGAGTATGAGTTCCCCCTTGTCATGATCAATATACTGAATGTCGGACGCTCCGCCGCCTGAACCTTCCCAGGCCAGCTGCTGCAACTTTCCAGTGGAAAGATCGTACGAGACAAGTCGGGAAAACGAACCTAGTCCGCCGCCTAAGTCCTCGAACATAGAAATAGAGACAACGATAAAATTGTTGCCAACCCAACGGTGAGAATCAACCGAACGGTCGCCCGAGTCCCGTGATTCTTCGCCAGCCATAATCAATTTGGGCTTTGCGCCGGGCGTGTTGAGATCGAGCACCGCCAACACCGATGTGCCTTTGTCGTTCATCATATATGCCAGTTTGCTGCCGTCGGGTGACAATCGCGGCTGTTGCATATTGGCTTTTTTGACAAAAACGTCGGTGCCAAAGCGCGCGGTTTGGCCGTTGACGATGATGTTGTTGTCGTTGGCTTCATCGCTGGCTTCATTGGCAAAAGCGACGTTGGTAGCCCCGACACAGATAGCAGCTGAAACCATCAGGGCTGCCAATTTCGAAATGCGCATAGATAAGCTCCCCAGCTTAAGGTTGTTATGAGTTAAGGTATAGTGTGTCGCCAGCGCGACACAAGATTGCGTTGACAATATGTCGCGTAAATTCGACCAACAGCGATACGGTAAAATGTCGGTAACTAAAAACCCCGCCGGATTGCTCCAGCGGGGTCTTTTAAGGGTGACGCGAACGCCGCCCGACAGGTTTTTATCGTTACACCGCGCCGTGGGCGAGGGCCGCGAGCAGCAACAACGCAACGATATTAGTAATCTTGATCATTGGGTTGACCGCAGGGCCAGCTGTATCCTTGTACGGGTCGCCAACGGTGTCGCCGGTGATGGCTGCCTTATGCGCCTCCGAACCTTTGCCGCCGTGGTTGCCGTCTTCGATATACTTTTTCGCATTGTCCCATGCGCCGCCGCCCGATGTCATCGAGATAGCAACGAACAGTCCGCCAACGATCACACCAAGGAGCAGAGCACCCAGAGCAGCAAAGCCCTGTGCCTTGCTGCCTGAAGCGCCAGTAATGATGAAGTAAACCGCAATTGGTGCCAGCACGGGCAGCAACGATGGCAAGATCATTTCGCGGATCGCAGCCTTGGTCACAAGGTCAACGGTGCGCGCATAATCGGGCCGCGATGTGCCATCCATGATGCCGGGGTTGTTCGCGAACTGGTCACGAACGTCCTTCACCACTTCGCCCGCTGCTTTGCCAACGGCGGTCATGCCCATCGCTCCAAAGAGATAGGGCAGCAATGCACCGAGCAACAAGCCGACGATGACATAGGGGTTCTGCAGGCTGAAATCGACGCCTTCTGCAATGCCGAGTTCTTTTGAGTAGAACGACAAGTCAGCGGTATAGGCACCGAACAATACAAGCGCCGCCAAAGCTGCCGAACCAATGGCATAGCCTTTGGTCACAGCCTTTGTGGTATTGCCCACAGCGTCGAGCGCATCGGTTTTAACGCGAACCGATTTGTCCATTTCCGCCATTTCGGCAATGCCGCCTGCGTTATCCGTCACTGGACCATAAGCATCCAGCGCGACAACCATACCGGCAAGCGCCAGCATTGATGTTGCAGCAAAGGCGATGCCGATAAGGCCAGCCAGCTGATACGATACGATGATACCTACGCAAATAACCAAAGTTGGCAACGCGGTGGATTCAAGGCTGATCGCCAGACCCTGGATCACGTTGGTGCCGTGGCCGGTTTCCGATGCCTTGGCAATCGAACGGACCGGGCGATAGTTGGTGCCGGTGTAGTATTCGGTAATCCAGACCAGCAGGCCGGTGACAGCCAAGCCAACCATCATCGCCCAAAACAGCGACATGCCGGTAAAGGTTGTGCCACCTGTTTTCAGCGCGATTTCGGCGTTCATATCGCCAAGCACTTGCATGGTGACATAATAGATTGCCGGAATGGAGCTGACCGCAGTGACCAAAAATCCTTTATACATAGCACCCATGATGTTGGTGCCTCCGCCCAAACGGACAAAGAATGTGCCAAGGATAGAGGTTAGGATGCAGATGCCGCCAACAACCAGTGGCAGTGACATCAGACCCATCAAAGCAGCGCCAGACGCCGCCACCAAAAGAGAGACCAGAACCATCGTTGCGCCAATGGTCACAACATAGGTTTCAAACAAGTCAGCGGCCATGCCAGCACAATCGCCAACGTTATCGCCAACGTTATCGGCGATGGTTGCAGGGTTGCGTGGATCATCCTCGGGAATGTTCGATTCGACTTTGCCGACCAGATCGGCGCCGACGTCAGCGGCTTTGGTAAAGATACCACCGCCCAAACGCGCAAAGATCGAGATCAACGAAGCACCGAATGCCAAGGCAACAAGACCATCAATAACGACACGGCTGTCAGGGGCATTCCCTGCAAAGTCCGTCAGATAGTGGAAGAAGCCAGCAATGGCGATCAAAGCCAATCCAGCAACGAGCATACCAGTGATGGCACCCGCGCTGAACGCCATGGTTAGGCCCTTTTGCAACGATTCACTGGCGGCTTGTGCGGTGCGGACATTGGCACGGACCGAGATGTTCATCCCGATAAAGCCCGTTGCACCCGAAAGCACAGCACCCAGCAAAAAGCCGATGGCCGATATAGGCGCGCCGAACCGGTCTAGAAATGCCCAGACCAAGGCCAGCACAACAAGGCCCACAACCGCGATGGCGCGATATTGGCGTGCGAGATAGGCGGAAGCGCCTTCTTGAATTGCAGCTGCGATTTCTTGCATACGCGGCGTGCCGGCGGATGCAGCAAGCACCGAGCGGCTCGTGATAATTCCATAAAGCACGGCAACCAAGCCGCACAAAATGGCAATAAATGATAAAGACATAGACTGTCTCCTCCCCGTTATTTTGCGTGTTTTTTACGCGAACACACCCGCCCCAATACGGATGCAAGTGGGGAGGCTATAAGCAGGGTTTACATGAACGGCAACCTGAAAACCGGCCTTTTGCGCGCGCTTCAGCGATGTTGATAGCCGAGTGTTGCGGGCAAGGGGATGTTAGTGTCGCCGTCCGTCAGCGAAAGCCCCGAACCGACTGTGACATGGCCGACCGCTGTGGCGGGCGTGGGCAGTTCTAGGTCGGCTGGTGCCGTAAAGAGCAACTGGTAATCATCACCCCAGCTTGCGGCCTGTAAGCGGCAGTCAAGGCTGTCTCCGCGCTGCTGCCTATAGGGTGCGGATAGGGGGATGTTCGCTATGTCGATTGTGATTTTTACTTTGCTTGCAGATGCCATCCGTTCGGCATCGATCAGCAAGCCGTCGGATATGTCCATCATGGCAGTGACCAATGGAGCTAATGCTTGGCCCTCTGCCAATTTTGCAATCGGTCGGTGATAGGCGGACATCAGAGAGACTGCGCCCTCCAGCCCAACTTCGGCCATTTCAAATCCGGCCAGCGCATCGCCCAGCGTTCCGGTGACATAAAGCACGTCGCCGGGCTGCGCGCCAGACCGTGATGGCACAGGCGCAAAGCTTGCCGCGCCAATCGCGGTCATCCCCAACGCTCTTTTGTCTCCCCGGTTTGATACGGTGTCGCCGCCGAGTAGCGGCACACTATAATGCGCCAGTGCGGCTTGCAGACCTGTGGCAAAGCGCCGATCCCAAGCATCGTCGCCGAGCATGAAACCAAGCAGTACTCCCAAAGGTCGCGCGCCTTTTGCGGCGAGGTCAGACAGGTTTGCCGAAACCAGTTTCCACGCCACATCAGCAGCATCGGCGGTGGGAAGCCAATGCACGTCCTCGGCCATCATGTCGTGCGTCAGGATCAGCGTTTCCGCACCGATCGATATGACGGCGGTGTCGTCCAACAAGCCGCGTGCCGATGGATCGGTGGCCACGCTGCGCATCAGGGCGATGAAGGTGGATTCGCTGGTCAGCCTCGCTTTTCCTTTGCCACAGCGTCCAGCAAACCATTCACAAACTTCGCATCCTTGGCGTCAAAAAACGCATGAGCGACGTCCATATACTCGTTGATGACGCTGCCCGTCGGCACATCGGCGCGCGCCAAAATTTCATAGGTTCCAGCGCGCAGGATTTGCAGCATCGTCTTGTCCAACCGGCCGATCTTCCATTGCTCGCCCAATTTGCTTTCGATTACGCCGTCAATTTCCGTACGTCGTGCATTCACGCCGCTGACAACATCATCGAAAAAACTCACCTCAGCTTTGGCAATGCGCGCGTCCTCAATGTCTTCACCCAGCCGATGTGAATGGAATTCATCGAGCAAGCGGGCAAGACCGATTTTCTCCATGTCCATCTGGTACAGCGCCTGCACAGCGGCAAGGCGGGCGGCGGAACGGGTTTTGCTCATAATCTGACTTTCACAATCTGACCTTCACGCTGGCGGCATGGGCGGGCAGGCCTTCGGCATTGGCAAGCGTTACCGCAGCGGGGCCAATGGCTTTCAGCGCCTTTTTGTCTAGGCCGATAAAACTGGTGCGCTTCATAAAATCGAGCACGGACAGGCCGGAGGAAAACCGCGCGCGGCGTCCGGTGGGGAGGACATGGTTGGGGCCCGCGACATAATCGCCAATGGCTTCGGGTGTCATCCGGCCAAGGAAAACCGAGCCAGCGTGGCGGATCATACCGAAGAGTTTCTCGGCGCGCGCGGTATCGACGGCCAGTTCGACATGTTCGCCCGCAAGCCGGTTGACCAGCTGCATAGCGTCTTCCAGCGTTTTGGTAACGATAATCGCGCCATTGGTGCACCAGCTTTCGGTTGCCACCTTTGACGTAGCAAGCGTTGCCAGCTGTGCATCGACAGCCGCCGCAACGGCATCGGCATAGGCCGCATCATCGGTGAACAAAATCGACTGGCTGGTCGGATCGTGTTCGGCCTGGCTCAATAAATCAGCAGCGATCCATGCGGGCTTGTTCTTGGCATCGGACACCACGATAATTTCAGATGGTCCCGCAACCATATCGATGCCAACAACGCCATAAACTTGACGTTTTGCCTCTGCGACCCACGCATTGCCAGGGCCGGTGATAACATCAACAGGGGCAATTCGTTCCGTGCCATAAGCCAAAGCAGCCACGGCTTGTGCGCCGCCCAGCCGCCAGATTTCATCAACGCCCGCCAAATGCGCTGCGGCCATAACGGTTTGGTTGATTGCCCCCTGCGGTGTTGGCGTGACCATGACTAGACGGCCAACGCCCGCGACCTTTGCCGGAATTGCGTTCATCAACAGCGATGATGGATAGGCTGCGCGTCCGCCCGGTACGTAAATGCCCGCTGCGTCAACCGCATTCCAGCGAGCTCCAAGGCGGACACCGTCTTTGTCGGTATAGTCGCGGTCTTTGGGCAACTGCGCCTTGTGATAGGCTTTGATGCGGGAGGCCGCCAGTTTTAGCGCGTCGCGCAATTCTGGGGCAAGCGCCTGATACGCGACTTTGCATTCCGCCGCCGAAATCTGCCAGCCTTGTTCGCTTAAATCAAAGCCGTCGAAGTGTTCGGTGAGTTCAAGCAAAGCGACGTCGCCGCGCGCGCGGACATCGCGGATTGTTTGGGCGACGATTGTCGAGACATCTGCGTCGGCTTCGCGCCGTCCGTTGACCAAAACGTCAAACTTTGCGGCGAAGTCGGCTTGGGTGGCGTCGAGCCTAAGCATCGACTGCTGCCCGGAATTGATCGACCAAAGCCGCTATACGCGCGTCGGTTTTGAATGCGGCGCGGTTGACCACCAATCGCGCCGAAACTTGCGCAATTTGTTCAACCTCGACCAAGCCGTTTTCCTTCAGCGTTTGGCCAGACGAGACCAGATCAACGATCCGACTGGAAAGCCCCAACAAAGGCGCAATTTCCATCGCCCCATTCAGCTTCACACACTCGGCCTGCACGCCGCGTGCGGCAAAATGCTTGCGCGTCAGATTGGGATATTTGGTGGCGACGCGAACATGGCTCCAACTGCGCGGATCGTCAGTCGCGGCAAGCTCTGCGGGTTCAGCGACCGATATCCGGCAATGGCCGATGTTGAGGTCAACCGGCGCGTACAGTTCGGAATAATCAAACTCGTCGATCACGTCGGAACCAACAATGCCGATCTGCGCTGCACCATGCGCAACAAATGTCGCCACATCAAAGGCGCGCACGCGGATAATCTGCACATCGGGATTGCTGGTGCCAAACATCAATGCCCGGCTGCTCTTGTCAAAGAAATCAGAGCCGGGCTCGATGGCCGCCGCGCGCATTAACGGCAGCGCTTCGTCAAGTATCCGTCCCTTAGGGATTGCAAAGATCAGTTTTCCAGCCATGATATTGGCGCGCCTTAGGGGGGGACCGGCGAAAGGGCAATATGGCGGAAGCAATCAAGCGCGGACTAATGGACGATACTCGGATCGAAAACGGCATTCGCTGGCAAGCGGAGCATTGCCGCCGCAACAATGCGCCGGTGACCGCTCGGCTGATCGACGCGCAGGTTCCGCTGATGGAAACTGATACGATGGTTGGTCGTGGGATTGCCAACTGGCCGGGCCTGCCGTTGGAGGATGCGATGCCTTTACGGCTAACGGGGGGCTTCCATCATCTGTTGCTGACGGGCGATGAACAGCGGCTGGAGCCGGTGTATCGCGGCGACATCACCGATCAGGCGGCGGTCGATGCGATTGTTGCCGAGGTCGTGGCCAGTCACGACGCGCGCCTAATGCCTTGGCTCGACGGCCCGCCGCAAACCAACGAAGCGGGGCGGTCAGCCGGCTTTATGGCTGGGCTGATGTGGCTATCGGGGCGGTTGGGTCCGCGGTTTGAACTGAATGAACTGGGTGCCAGTGCGGGCATCAATTCCATGATGGACCGCTATCATTATGATCTGGGCGGGGTGACCGCAGGGCCAAATGATTCGCCGATGCGGATTAGGCCTGAATGGCGCGGGCCATCTCCGCCTGACAACCGGGTCGAGATTGTTGCTATCAAGGGTTGCGATCAGGCGCCGATCGACCTGTCCGATCCGGAGGCTGCCTTGCGCGTTAAAAGCTATGTCTGGCCTGAAAACACTGACCGGATTGTGCGGATGGATGCCGCCATCTCGCTTGCCGAGCAAAAGCGTCCCGATGTGGTGCAGGCGGACGCACTCGACTGGGTGTTAGATCGGTTGGCCGCTCCGCAAGCCGAAGGCGTCACCCGCGTCATCAACCACAGCATCGTCTGGCAATATATCCCAGCGGATAAGCGTGCTGCGATTACAGCCGCGATTGAAGCAGCAGGGACTACAGCGACGCCAGCAAAACCGCTGGCGTGGATGATGCTGGAAACCAACCGAGATACTTTCGCGCATGAACTGCGGGTTCGCTATTGGCCGAGTGAGCATGATTGGACATTGCTTGCCGAGGCACAGGCGCATGGTGCATGGGTTAATTGGTTGGGATCAAAACTCAGTTAATCAATCGTTAGCGCTGTTGAAGCTATAAATCGGCATTATGCGACCGTCTTGGAAAAGTGTTCCGGCAATAATGCTGCGGCTTTTGGCGCTGGCTGTATTAGCCTTGCCCGCAATGGCCTCAGCGCAAGAATTGTTGGCGAACCCCAGCTTTGAAAGCGCGTTGAGCCCGACGCCCGTCAATGGCAATAATTTCTACGCCAGCATCCCCAACTGGACAGTGGTCAATGTGTTCCCGGCGCAGGCGTCACCCTGGAATATCATCCGGCCCCATGCAGGTTATGCCAACAACCCGACGGCAACGCCTTCGGGAGGGGGGGTGCTGTATTTGGACATCAACAGCGCGTCAGGAAGTATCAGGCAGTCTGTTACAATTCCATCGCAAGGGATGGTTGATTTCAGCGGATGGTTTTCAGTTCGTGACTTTTCCCAAATACTTACTGGGCTAAACATCAACATCCGCAACTCGAGCAATGTGGTGGTGGCAACCAGCAGCACCAGCTTTGCTGCTGCCGATCCGATCGGGCTGTGGAAACTTGCATCGGCGTCCAACATCCCGCTTGCCGCGGGGACTTACACATTCGAAGTCGACATCCCGAACTATGCCAATTTCGATCTGGCCAGCCTTGTTTTTAAACCATCGCTAAATGTTGGCAAAATCAGCAGTACCATTTCGGACGGGGTAAGCACCGCGAACCCGAAGTCCCTTCCGGGCGCTGTCATGGAATACACGCTTTCAGCTATCAGCCCATCGAGTTACAGCGTCACGGCCAACAGCTTGACGCTGACCGACGCTACGCCTGCCAATATGGCTTTGATCGTGTCAGACATTGGCGGTGCGGGCAGCGGTCCCGCCGCATTTACCGCAGGATCAGCAGGTTTGACTTATACGTTTACCAGCCTTGGCAGCGCTACGGATGACATAGAATTTTCCAACAACGGAGGTGCCAGCTGGATTTATACGCCCGTCATCGGCGCGAATGGAACTGACCCCGCGGTTACAACGATCAGGTTGCGACCGAAGGGAACGATGGCAGCTAGCTCTACGCTGATCTTCAAACTGCGCTATCGCGTTAACTAGGATGCGCTTATCATGGCATTGCCGGCTCAAGGTAGCCAGACGGTTATCGCGTTGGTAACGGCATCCGGCGCTTCCCAAGGCGAGAAATGCCCTGCGTCCTCGATGCGCACTATCGTCACGTCGGGGACATGCTCCTCTATTCCTTCGAGCTGACACGGCAGCAACGCCGGGTCTTTAACACCCCAAACGATCAACGTCGGGATTTGCAGCCTGGGGAATGGCTTTTGCAAAAACGCGGTGGTCTCGATGACTTCGTCCATCGCGGGCACATCGGTCGCAGACGCGCGATACCAGTTGAACATCGCGGTCAGTGCGCCCGGCTGGCCCCATTCATCAAGATAGGCGGCACGGTCTTCGGCGCTGACTGCATCGGCCTTCAGATGGCGGATGAAGCTGTGGTCGAAAAACCAATCGAGCCCGTTCTCGGCAATGCGCCTCTCCAAGTCATCTCCGCGGAATGTGCGGATATATTGCGCGGCCTGACGCTGATCTAGATTTTCGATGATCGTTTTTTGATAGAGATAAGGATGCGGCGCGTTTGCGATAATCAGCCGCTCGATGCGGTCGGGATTGGTCAATGCCGCCGCCCAACCGATAGCACCGCCCCAATCATGCGCAGCGATTGTAAATCGGTCGATCCCCAGCGCATCGGCCAGCGCAAACACATCCGCCACCAACAGCGAAATCCGGTAATCAGCCACCTCCGCCGGTTTGGATGACCGCGCATAGCCGCGTTGATCGGGCGCAATACAATAAAAGCGATCCGCCAAGCCCTTTATTTGGTGCGCCCATGTGCGGTGCGATTCGGGAAAGCCGTGGAGAAATAGGATCGGCGGGTTGGCGGGATCACCTGCGGTCCAAACGTCGAGTTCGACGCCAGTGGAAACGGAGATGCGGCGTTGTTCCATCCTCATGCGTCGCTCCTTGTTAGTGGCACTTCGGGGATAGGGATGAACTCGGCATCATCGCCGGGGACTTTGGCAAAACGATCAGCTTTCCAGTCGTCCTTGGCTTGGTTTATCCGGTCGCGGCTGGAGCTGACGAAATTCCACCAGACATGACGTTGCGTTTTGAACGCTTCCCCGCCGAGCAGCATCACGCGGCAGTCGCTGTCGGCGCGCAACGTCATCGGCACGCCGGGTTTAAGCACATACAGGCTGTGCGTCTGCAACGCTTCACCGTCTAGGCTTGCCTGTCCCATCGCGACCAACACTGCACGCTCATCGGCCTCGGCATCAATCGGGATCGTTGATCCAGCGCGCATGTTGATGTCAGCGTAAATCGTTTCGGCATGTTGCGTCGTTGGCGCGGTGCGGCCCCATAGGCTGCCCATGATGATCGTCGCGGTGACGCCGTTATCGTCAATCTGCGGCAGGTCGGCGGCGGCGACATGTTCGAACGCGGGGTCAATTTCCTCTTTGCCATCGGGCAGCGCCAGCCAAGTCTGCATCCCCGATATAGGCGATCCACTGGCGCGTTCTGGCGTTGGCGTGCGCTCGCTATGCACAATGCCTTTGCCCGCCGTCATCAGGTTCAGCGCACCGGGGCGGATCGTGGCGTAAGTGCCTAGGCTGTCGCGGTGGTCAATCGCTCCTTCGAAAAGGTAAGTGACCGTCGCCAGATTGATATGCGGATGCGGGCGCACATCCATGCCGCTGCCTAAGTCAAATTGCGCGGGGCCGAATTGGTCGACAAAGATGAATGGGCCAACCATCGTGCGCGGGCGCGAAGGAAGCGTGCGGCGGACTGCGAACATGCCGAGGTCGTGAGTGACGGGGGTGATGAGTTGCATGGTCGCTCTCCCGCCACCTCAATAGAGTTAGTTTTCAGCGTGTAAAAGTTGCTTGTGACAATTTATAACTTAGTCGCTTGTTTAGAGCATCGCGTGTAACTTTTACCAAATCAGATCCCGACATATTGTTCGGTAAATTGAATGCTAGATGAGTCACATTTTTATCACGGATATCTGTGTGAATTGACCATGAGCCAGTTGATGATTTGTGGCTATCCCAAAAGCTAATCACATCGTTAGCTGATCCATATACCTCTAGCACCGGTTGCTGCACGACTGTTTTAGAGCCGCAAGCCGAAAGCGAAAATGTGCACACGAGTATTGATGCAAGAGCTAGTGAGCGCCGTTCAAATCTTGGAAACATAAAAATTCATCCTTAAAGATGATGCAAAACGAATGCCCAAACGTCGCAGGCGAGCTGGAAGGTTAAATGAAAAGACAAATTCTGCAAGGATGATCCTGAGATAGTCTGAAAACTATTCCCCCTCCGCAGACGCCTTAATAGCAAGCGCATGCACCCGCTGCCCCGGCAAATCGCCCAGCGCCTGGTTGACCATCCGTTGCCGCATCACGCGGCTAACCCCCGTGAACGCCGCGCTTTCGATTTCGACGGTGAAGTGGCTCTCGCCCGAACCATCGTCGCCGCTATGGCCGTGGTGCGATGCGCTGTCGTTTATCACGGCAAGGCGGGTGGGGGAGAAGGCGGCGGTGAGCAACGCCTCCATTTCGATATGGATCGGTCCTTTTGTCATAAATTCTATATTCCCATATCGGCAGACTTTGGCCAAGGGAAAATCATGTCCGCTCCGCGTAATCCCGATCGTTTCCATGGCCGCATGTATGGCTCGCGGCGACCCTGTGCTTATCCGCAATGTCCCGAACGAGGCGAGTTTCGTGCGCCTAACCCCTATGGAAAGCGCCCCGGTCCCAATGGCCCGGGCGATTACCAATGGTTGTGCCTGACGCACGTCCGCGAATTTAATATAGGCTATGATTGGTTTGCCGGAATGACAGCGGAGGAAATCGCGGCAGCACAAAGCCCGACCAATGTCTGGCCCGGCGAGACGCGCGCCTTTCGGGCCAATGGCAATGTCGATATTCCGCCAAAATGGGCTGATTTTCATGACCCTCTCGATGCGATATCGGCGCGGTTTAAGGCGCGGGTTGAGGAGGCAAAGCCCGCGATGGGGGCTAATGGGCAGCTGCTGTCTGGCGATGACCGCAAGGCATTGGCGACGTTGGGCCTTAGCCATGATGCCGACAGGCGGGCAGTGCGCTCGGCCTATTCACGGCTTGTGCGCAAATTCCATCCTGACCGCAATGGCGGTGACCGCAGCCATGAAAAGGCGCTGCAAGCAGTGATTGATGCTTATGCGCAATTGAGGGCGAGCCCTTGGCTGGGATGAATTCAACCCTTGACAGTCACAATATGTTCATATAATGTTCCGTTGTTGCTCTTTGACACTTTTGATTTTCTTGTATGGATATTCTGTGTCGCTGCGTTTGAAATGTGTGGTGCATGTAACTGGCCAAAAATTGCGAAAACATGGTTCAGGTGAGACTTTAGTGTGACTTTCCAAAACAGGCCGTCTTGGAATGGACGGCGCGGCAAACTCTCTTATGCGCCTGTGTTGGGTCCTGACCTTAGGAATCGGTATTGACTTGTAGAATCCGCCCTGCCCGTTCCGCCAATCTTTCAACGGCTGCATCATGAATGCCCGGCGCGCAGCAGATCAGGCCAAAGTCTCTAGGATCGGGTTTGTTGTAGCGGATCGGCTGCCCCAATGCATTGGTAACAACAGCCCCGGCCTCTTGCGCAACAAGATGCGCCGCTGCGACGTCCCATTCATGCCCCCAGCGCAAAGTTGCGACCAGATCAGCGCGGTCGCAGGCAACCATCGTCATCCGCATCGCGATACTGTTGGGTTTTTCGACGATGGTTAGGTCGTGGTCCACTTGCGAGAGTGCGTCAGTCGGGACGCGCGACCCCGCAAAGTTCTGTCGCGCACTGGCGGATAGTCGCTCGCCGTTGCATGTGACGCCTTGTCCGGCATGTGCGATCCACGTTTTTGCCTGCGCAGGGGCCGCCATAATCGCGAAAATGGGCACGCCATTTTCGACGAGCGCGACGGATACGCACCAGCCGCTTCGCCCGCGAATATAATCACGTGTGCCATCAATGGGATCGACGAGCCAGACCAAGTTCGCGCCGAGCCGGACGGGATCATCGACAGTCTCTTCAGAAAGCCACGCCGCCTCTGGCAGAATCGCGGCGAATCGTTCCTTGAGCAAAGAATCGACCGCCAAGTCGATTTCGCTAACCGGATCGCCTTTGCTTTTCTCCCAAACCTTGGCGGCTGGTTCCGCGCCATCGCGCCACGGACGGAGCGCCAAGTCAGCGGCTTCCTCGACTGCCGCAATAACGGCGGAAAAATCAGGCACCCGCGATCATCATCCCGTCTATGCGCAATGTTGGCACGTTGGTGGAGCGGATGAATTCCAGATCATTGGCCGCGCTCAACGCTGCAAACATATCGATCAAATTGCCAGCGATAGTGAATTCGGCAACTGGCCCTGTGATTTCACCATTCTCAATGCGGAAACCGGCGGCACCACGGCTGTAATCGCCGGTCACGGGATTGACGCCTTGGCCCGACAGTTCGTGGATATAGACGCCCTGTTTGATATCGCCGATCAGCTCCGCGACGCTGACTGTGCCACCTTCAAGATGCAGGTTCGACGGGCTGGTTCCCGGCGCACCGCTGACCCCTCTGCTGGCATGGCCCGTGGGGGTAAGGCCCAATTGGCGCGCCGACGCACTTTCCAGCAACCAGCCGGTCAGCACGCCTTTGTCGATGATTGTCCGGCGAGCGGCAGGCAGGCCTTCACCGTCAAAATTCCTGCTGGAAAGTCCGCGTATGCGCAAGGGGTCATCGATGATCGACAGGCCCGCGTTGAACAATTGCGCGCCCAGTTTATTGAGCAGGAAACTGGTTTTGCGCGCAATCGACGAACCACTGATGGAACCAATCAAATGGCCGATCATCGATCCGCCGACGCGCGGATCGAACACCACCGGCATTGTTCCGCTTTTCAACGTTCCCGGGTTTAGCCTGCGCACTGTGCGTTCACCCGCGCAGCAGCCGATGTCGGCTGGCTGATTCAAGTCTGAAAGATACCGCGCCGAATGCCAATCATAATCGCGTTCTTTGGCGTCATCTTCGCCGGCGATGACGCTTGCGGAAATGCCGTAACCCGATGCGTGGGAGACACCGGCAAAGCCATCGCTGGTCGCCAGTGCAAAGATTGATTTGCCCGCGCTTGCGCCTGCGCCTTCGCTGTTAGTCACCCCTTTAACGGCGCGCGCGGCGTCTTCACACGCAAGCGCTGCTTCACGCAAAGATTGTGGGTCGGGGTCCATCCCGTCATCGCTTTGCAAATCGACGAATGGGCCCTTGGCGAGCAACTCCGCCGGGGCTAGTCCTGCGAACTGGTCTTCAGGGGCTTCGCGCGCCATATCCAGCGCGCGGTCCACTAGCTTTGCCAATATATCGGGGTTCATGCTGGACGATGAAATCGTCGCTGACCGCTGCCCTATAAAAACGCGCAAGCCGATATCTTCGCCCTCGGACCGCACAACGTCTTCCAACGCGCCCAGACGCACTTGCACCTCGGTGGAGGCATCGCACGCGTAAACAGCATCGGCGGCATCGGCACCGGCCTTTTTGGCCTGTTCGACAAGACGGGTGGCGCGATCAAGCGCAGCTTCGGGGGTCAACATACCGTCCGCTTAAGCGCGGGCGGTTAAGGCGTCAATCAGGGGATAATCCATAGCGTCAACATCAGCAGCGACGGGAAACCGATCGCGCCGATCCAGAGCAAGATCGTATCGCGACGAAATACCCCGCCAACATCGGCATCGCCGCGCGCATCAATCGCTTTCCAGCGGCGCTCAAGGTTTCGGCATGGCAAAATCGCAAGGCCGACAAGCACTACCAAAAGAAAATAGGGTAGGATCGACATCCCTCCACTTTCCATTTGCGGTGATACTTCGAATATCAACAGCAGCGTATAAACGACCAATGCATAAGCGATATGATTGCTCATCCGTTTGCCAAAGCTACTCGCTTCGCGGACGCGAATGTTCGGTTGCACGCGTGATGCCATGCTTAGCTCTCCTCTATCCCATCACAAAGATGTCACTAACCGGGTCAGGAGTCAAAGGTCTTTACCAACACGATCGTCGGTGCGTTGCGCGGGTCAGGGCAGGCCCAAAAGCTTATGATTTTGCAGCGAAAGCCGCCATGCTGGGCGTGACATCGTCAGTTCGATAGCCGCCGCCCGATTGGTTTCATTCGCCTCTAAGCTGCCGCTATCCATGGGTTGGAGCAGGAAATTACGGAAATCCCATTGCTCGAGTGCCGCTAAATCCGTGCCCGGTTGTGGCCAAACCAGCTTCAATTCGTCGCCAGATTGCTGGACGACCTGGGACCCGTGTTTGGGGCTAATACACACCCAATCGATACCTGTGTGAACGGGCAAAGTGCCGTTGCTTTCGATGGCAATTTCAAAGCCGTTGGCATGAAGCGAATCAACGACCGCATCATCCACTTGCAACATAGGTTCGCCGCCGGTCAGCACGACATAGCGATGCGCGATACCCTCGCCCCATAGGCCAGCAACTTTGGCGGCCAACCCGTCGGCGTGATAACGCCCACCATTTTCGCCATTCATGCCCACAAAATCGGTGTCGCAAAATTGGCAGACGGCGGTGGCGCGATCTTCCTCGCGCCCGTTCCACAAATTGCATCCGGCAAAACGGAGGAACACCGCACGCCGTCCGGCATGCACGCCTTCGCCTTGCAATGTCAGGAATATTTCTTTGACGGCATAGCTCATGCGTAAACTGTTGGATCGGGCAGGCCCGCATCGGCAAAGCCCTTGGCGCGTAAACGGCAAGCATCGCACTGGCCGCACGCCTTTTGGTCAGGCGTTGGGTCGTAACACGACCAGCTCATCCCCGCATCAAGGCCTAGCCGCGCCGCTTCGGTCGCGATGTCGGCTTTGCTCATATGCAGCAAAGGCGTGTGGATACCAAAACCTTCGCCTTCGATCCCCGCCTTGGTGGCAAGATTCGCCATAGCCTCAAACGAAGCAATGAATTCAGGGCGGCAGTCGGGATAGCCTGAATAATCGAGGGCATTCACGCCAATCCACAAATCACGGCTTCCTCGTGCTTCGGCCAGCCCCAAGCACAGTGACAGGAAAATCGTGTTGCGTGCGGGAACATAGGTCACGGGAATCGCGTCTGCCTCAACGCCGCCTTTGGGCACATCAATGTCCGCTGTCAGCGCCGATCCGCCAAAGCGAGTCAGGTCAAGCGGGAGGATGATATGTTCGACAGCGCCTAAATGCTTGGCAATAGTCGCTGCGGATTGCAGCTCAATCCGGTGGCGCTGATTGTAATCAATGGTCAGCGCGATCAGATCATAACCCGCCTCTCGCGCCAATCCGGCCACGACCATGGAATCGAGGCCACCGGACAAGAGGACTATAGCCGATTTTGGGGCGGATTTGGCTTTGTCGGTCATTTTGAAAGCGGTCTCTCAATGGAGAGAGGAAAAATGGTGCACCCGGAGCGATTCGAACGCCCGGCCCTCAGATTCGTAGTCTGATGCTCTATCCAGCTGAGCTACGGGTGCACGGTGAGGCGCTATTAGGTGCGCCCCTGCGGATTCGCAACCCCTATTTTGCGTTCAAAGCTGCCTGCGCGGCGGCAAGTCTTGCAATAGGTACACGGTAGGGCGAGGCGGAGACGTAATCCAGACCAATCTTTTCACAAAACTCAATCGACGCCGGATCGCCGCCATGTTCGCCGCAAATGCCGAGTTTGATGTTGGGGCGGGTCGCGCGGCCTTTGTTGGTGGCGATTTCGATCAGCTGGCCGACGCCTTCGATGTCGAGTGAGACAAACGGGTCGCGGGCGTAGATGCCCTTATCGACATAATGCGTCAGGAACCGTGCGGCGTCGTCGCGGGAAACGCCCAATGTCGTTTGCGTCAGGTCGTTGGTGCCAAAGCTGAAAAATGCCCCGACCTCGGCGATTTCATCGGCCATCAGGCAGGCGCGCGGCAGCTCTATCATTGTGCCGACGAGATACTCGATGCGTTTGCCCTGTTCAGCAAAGACTGCCTCGGCGGCTTTATCGACGACCTCTTTCATCAGTTCCAACTCGCGGCGCGTGCCGACAAGGGGGATCATGATTTCGGGAACGGGCGCGACCGCCAGCGAACACGCCGCCTCAAATATGGCACGCGCCTGCATCTCGTAGATTTCGGGATAAGTGACGCCCAGCCGGCAACCGCGATGGCCCAGCATGGGGTTAAACTCGTGCAACTCGCTGGCGCGCTGTTTCAGCGTTTCTATGCCAACACCAGCCGCCGCCGCAACCTCGGCAAATTCACTTTCCTGATGCGGCAAAAATTCGTGCAAGGGCGGGTCGAGCAAGCGGATGGTAACGGGCAGTCCCGCCATCACTTCAAAGATTGCGGCAAAATCCTTGCGCTGTTCGGGCAGCAACCGCTCAAGAGCGACGCGGCGGCCTTTTTCGTCATCGGCCAAGATCATCTGGCGCACAGCGGTGATCCGCGATGCATCGAAGAACATATGTTCGGTGCGGCACAGGCCGATGCCCTCGGCACCAAAATCGCGCGCGACCTGCGCGTCGTGCGGGGTTTCGGCATTGGCGCGCACTTTCATGCGGCGCGCGCCGTCGGCCCAGACCATCAAAGTGCCGAAATCGCCAACCAGTTCGGGTTGCAATGTCGGCACAGACCCCGCCATCACTTCGCCGGTTGATCCATCAATGGTGATGATGTCGCCTTCCTTAAACTCACGCCCCGACACGCGCAGCACACGTGCGGACAGATCGATGGACAGGCTGCCTGCGCCAGACACGCAAGGCCGCCCCATGCCGCGGGCGACAACGGCGGCGTGCGACGTCATCCCGCCGCGTGCCGTCAGGATGCCGGTGGCGGCGTGCATGCCGTGAATGTCTTCAGGGCTGGTTTCGGTGCGGACCAAAATAACGCTTTCGCCCATATCGTTGCGGCGTTCGGCTGTGTCAGCGTCAAAGACGATTTGGCCAGAGGCGGCTCCCGGCGAAGCAGGCAGACCCTTAGTCAGCACATCGCGTATCGCGTCGGGATCAAGCGTCGGGTGGAGCAATTGGTCAAGCGCCATCGGATCGACGCGGCACACCGCCTCGTCCTGCGTAATCAGTCCCTCTGCCGCCATATCGACCGCGATTTTCAGCGCGGCTTTGGCGGTGCGTTTGCCAGACCGCGTTTGCAGCATCCACAATTGCCCGCGCTCAACCGTGAACTCAATATCCTGCATGTCGCGGTAATGGCGTTCGAGGATGTCGAATACATGCGCCAACTCAGCGTACGCATCGGGCATGGCTTCTTCCATGCTCAGCGGTTTGGCCCCTGCAGTTTCACGCGCGGTCTTGGTCAAATACTGCGGTGTGCGGATGCCCGCGACCACGTCTTCGCCTTGGGCATTGATAAGGTATTCGCCGTAATAGGCGTTCTCGCCGGTCGCGGGATCGCGGGTGAAGGCAACGCCGGTGGCCGATGTGTCGCCCATGTTACCGAACACCATCGCCTGCACATTGACCGCAGTTCCCCAGTCGCCGGGAATCGAATTCAGCCGGCGATAGACTTTGGCGCGGTCGGATTCCCAGCTGGAAAAGACGGCTCCGACGGCTCCCCAAAGCTGTTCGTGGACGTTTTGCGGAAACGGCTTACCCCATTCGGCCTCGACCAGCCGTTTGTATTCGGCGACCAACTCGATTAGGTCATTGGCCTCCAATTCAGTATCGAGGAAGTAGCCCCGATCTTCCTTGGCGATCTCCAGCGCATCTTCAAATGCGTGGTGGTTCAGGCCGAGGACAACATCGGCATACATCTGAATAAAGCGGCGATAGCTATCCCACGCAAAGCGCGCATCGCCAGATGATGCGGCAAGGCCCTCGACGGTTTGGTCGTTCAGGCCGAGGTTCAGGACAGTGTCCATCATTCCCGGCATGGAGACGCGCGCACCGGATCGGACGGAGACGAGCAGCGGGTTTGCGGGGTCGCCAAATATGCGGTTGGTGGTGGTTTGGATGTGTGCGATGCCAGCAGCGACTTGTTCGGTCAGGCCATCGGGAAACGCTTCGCCGTTTGCGTAGTACGCGGTGCAGACTTCGGTGGTGATCGTAAAGCCGGGAGGGACGGGCAGGCCAATCGCTGCCATCCCATCAAGGTTCGCGCCTTTGCCACCAAGCAGGTTTTTGGAAAGCCCGCTACCATCCGAAACTCCGCCGCCGAAACGGTACACATATTGGGTCATATTTTGCTCCGCAGGACATTATTTGTTTCGCGCAAAGACGCAAAGGCGCAAAGAAGATTTTAACTTAGACGGGAAATAAAACCGTTTGTGCTGAGCCTGTCGAAGTGCGTCCATCAGCTGTAGCGCTAGGTTGAAAGCGTGCTTCGACAGGCTCAGCACAAACGGTTTTGACATGTCCCTTTGCGCCTTAGCGTCTTTGCGCGAAAAAAATTCTACCCCTCAATCCTCGAAAAATCCGCCACGCGGTGAACCGCATCGCGGAACCGTGTCAGCAATCCCACCCTAAACGCCCGTTTTTCCGGATCTGGATCATTCACCATCACGCCGTCAAAAAACGCATCAATCGGCGCGCGCAGACTGGCGAGGGCCGCCATTGCGTCTTCGAACTGTTCGGCTTCGATGGCCGATGCGGCGAGCGGTTCGGCGGTGTTGAGAGCGGTGAGGAGGTCGAGCGACTCAAGCCCCTCCCCTTCAGGGGAGGGGTTGGGGTGGGGCTTGTCGTCTGAGGCCGCGCTGTCATTGACAGCCCCCACCCCTAGCCCCTCCCCTGAAGGGGAGGGGGACTTGCCGTCGCTCTTCAATATATTCGCCGCCCGTTTATACCCAGCCAACAAATCCGTCCCCTCTTGGGTAGCAACAAAGCCCTGCAAAGCCTTCACCCGCGCCAGCAAGCGGACCAGATCATCCTCGCCGCCAAGCGCAAACACCGCATCGATCAGATCATGCCGAACGCCAGCCTCGCGCTGCTGGACCTTGAGGCGGTCGGCGAAGAAGTCGATAAGGCTAGTTCGCGCTTCCAAAGCTCGCTGCAATATTGCCAAGACCGCAGTGTCTCTTTCTTCATTAGCTTGTGCGATGACGCGGTTCACAAAATCGGGATCGTCTGATGTCTCCAGTTCTAGAATCAGGTCCGAGAGTGGTGCTCGTAACTTTGGCGTTATCGCTCGAATATTTGGCAGTCTAAGACCCCTAATCTGGAAGTTAAGCACGCTCTTCAACGACATGCGAAGTGATAGCTTGTCGAGAATTGACAAGACGCCAATGGCCGCACGACGAAGCGCGAATGGGTCACGACTACCGGTAGGGGCAAGATCTTCAATAAAAAATCCAACCAGCGTATCCAGCTTATCCGCCAAACTTACCGCCACCGTGACAGGAGCTGTCGGCACATCGTCGCCTTGGCCGACGGGTTTGTAATGGTCGCGGACGGCGTCGGCGACGGCGTCGGGTTCGCCTTGGGCGCGGGCATAATAGCCGCCCATGATGCCTTGCAGCTCGGGGAATTCGCCGACCATGCCGGTGACGAGGTCGGCTTTGCAGAGGCGGGCGGCGCGTTCGGCTTGGTTGGCGAGTTCGGCGATACTAAGCCCCTCCCCTTCAGGGGAGGGGTTGGGGGTGGGGCCTGTCAGAGAAGGCGGAGCTTGATTTACAAGCCCCACCCCAACCCCTCCCCTGAAGGGGAGGGGCTTTACAATCCCCTCCTCAACCAACCACCGCGCCAGTTTCGCAACCCGATCAACCTTATCGGCAACCGTGCCCAATTTCTCGTGAAAGGTAATCTGCGACAGCTTCTTGGCTTGGCTCTCCAGAGCAACCTTCAAATCCTGTTCCCAGAAAAACTTCGCGTCGCTCAATCGCGCCGCCAGCACTTTTTCATTACCCGCAACAATCGCCGCACCGCCGTCATGCGCCACGATATTTGCGGTGCAAACAAACGCGTTGGCGAGCTTGCCACCCGCATCGTTGCAGACAAAATACTTCTGGTTCACCCGCGCGGTCAGCTGGATAACTTCTTGCGGCACGTCCAAGAAAGCCGGATCAAACCGCCCGAGCATCGGCACCGGCCATTCGGTCAGCCCTGCATTTTCGGTGACCAAACCTTCGTCGGGAACAAGCACTAAGCCAGCCCCTTTCGCAGCGGCCTCTGCGCCATCGCGAATGATCGTTGTCCGTTCGCTGAAATGGACGATCACATGCGCGGCGCGCAGGGCCTCGACATAGCTGTCTGCATTGGCGATTTCGATGGAGCCGCTGGAATGGAACCGGTGGCCCATAGTTGTGCGCCCACTGACGATACCATCGATCTCGCAAGCGACCACATTGTCGCCGAGCAAAGCAATGATGCCCTGCAAAGGCCGCACCCAGCGTAAGGACTCAGTCGAAACCGACGCCGCGCCCCAGCGTTGCGATTTCGGCCACGGAAAAGCGCGGATGATCGCGGGGATCGCCTCGGCCAATACATCCGCCGTTTGACGGCCCGGCTTTTCGGCAATCGCGAAATATACGCCGTCGCGTTCGACCAATTGATCTTGGCGAAGGCCGGTTTTGCGAAGGAAACCCTCCATCGCCTGTAGCGGCGCACCGACCTTTGGCCCTTTGGTTTCCTCCGACGATGCGGCTGTTTCCAGCGGCAGGCCCTTGGCGATTAACGCTAGACGGCGCGGTGTGGCAAAGGCTTCGATGCTGGTGGCTGCAAGCCCAGATTTGGTCAGCGCATCGGTGAACAGCCGGACCAGATCGTCCTTGGCCTTTAATTGCATCCGTGCCGGGATTTCTTCGGAGCGGAGTTCTAGGAGGAAGTCGGTCATATCCGTTGCTCCCGTCCGAACTCAATATCACCAAACATAATTTCGTCATTCCCGCGAAGGCGGGAATCCATCACGTGCCGCTGAAATTTAGAGTGCCGGTGATGGACCCCCGCCTTTGCGGGGGTGACGAAGGTTATAGAAGGTTTTGTTCGGTTTGGTAGGGTGAGGATGAAGTCGGTCATATCGTCCACCCCGGAAACTTAGCTTGCCATTCTGGGGATTGCTTGTCGATCCACGCCTGGCAGCTGCCCTTCGCCAGATCGCGCACCTGGCCCATATAGCTTGCCCGTTCCTGCACGCTGATAACGCCGCGCGCCTGCAACAGGTTGAAAATATGGCTGGCCTTTATCGCTTGCTCATAAGCGGCAATCGGCACAGCGCGTTCAAGGCAGCTTTGGCATTCGGCCACCGCATCTTTAAAATGTTGGAACAGTATGTCGGTGTTGGCGACTTCGAAATTATAGGTGCTGTGCTGGCGCTCTTGTTCCAAAAACACGTCGCCATAGGTTACGCCGACATTGTTATAGGCCAGATCAAAAATGCTGTCCTTGTTCTGGATATACATCGCCAGCCGTTCCAGCCCATAGGTCAGTTCGCCCGCCACAGGTTTGCAATCGAAGCCGCCCATTTGCTGAAAATAGGTGAACTGCGATACTTCCATGCCGTCGCACCAGACCTCCCAGCCCAGACCCCATGCGCCCAAAGTTGGCGATTCCCAGTCGTCCTCAACAAAGCGAATGTCGTGCAGCAATGGGTCGATGCCAATCGCGGCAAGGCTGCCCAGATATAGCTCTTGCAGCTGTGGCGGCGATGGCTTCAGGATCACCTGATATTGATAATAATGGCCCAGCCGATTGGGGTTTTCTCCATAGCGGCCGTCAGTCGGCCTGCGGCACGGCTGGACAAAGGCGGCGTTCCAAGGTTCTGGCCCCAATGCACGCAGTGTGGTCGCGGTGTGGAAAGTGCCCGCCCCCATTTCCAGATCATAGGGTTGCAGGACAACACAGCCCTGTTCGCCCCAATAGGCATGGAGACGCAGGATCAGGTCCTGAAAGCTTAAAGGCGCCGCATCAGACATGGCCGCGCTTTGACTGGAAAGCGCGTTCAAATCAACCCGCTTGACGCGCGCGCTGGTTTCGTTTTGAACGGTAACAGCGTTGCGCAGTTCGTTCTGCCCGAACGCTTGACACCCAGCGGTGTAAACAGTAATACAGCAACATCCGAACACTGGTAAAGCCAGCAGCACATTCGTGTGCCAGCTGGTTTTTCTGCGTTTTCGGCCCATTCACCAGCCTTGAGATAGGACGTTCCCCGATTCGCGGAACCCCTGTGGAGCAGGAGTAAATTTAAGTATGGCACGTATCGCCGGGGTCAATCTCCCCACAAATAAACGAGTGATTATTGCGCTCACCTATATCCACGGCATTGGACGCACCGCTGCGGTGCAAATTGCTGACAAGCTGGAAATCGATCACGCTCGCCGTGTTCAGGACCTTTCGGACGCCGAAATCCTGAAGCTGCGCGAAACGATTGATGCCGACCACACAGTCGAGGGCGATCTGCGTCGCACAGTGTCGATGAACATCAAGCGTTTGATGGATCTGGCCTGCTATCGCGGTCTTCGTCATCGTAAAGGTCTGCCGGTCCGCGGTCAGCGCACGCACACAAATGCGCGCACTCGCAAGGGTAAATCCAAGGCCATCGCCGGTAAGAAGAAGTAAGCGCGGTTTTTCCGCAGCTTCTCCCAGATACAGACAGGATAGAGCAAAATGGCACGCGAACCTCAGCGCATTAAAAAGCGCGAACGCAAAAACATTTCAGCAGGTGTGGCTCACGTCAACGCCAGCTTTAACAACACGATGATTACAATCACCGATGCCCAGGGCAACACCATTAGCTGGTCAAGCGCTGGCACGATGGGTTTCAAAGGCAGCCGTAAATCGACACCTTATGCCGCACAGGTTGCCGCAGAAGATGCCGGTAAAAAGGCCGCCGAGCATGGTGTTCGCACAATTGAAGTCGAAGTCAAAGGCCCGGGTTCGGGCCGTGAAAGCGCGCTTCGCGCTTTGCAGGCTGTCGGCTTTACGATCACCTCGATCCGCGATGTGACGTCGATCCCGCATAACGGCGTTCGCCCGCCAAAGCGTCGTCGCGTTTAATCGCTTGCTTACCCGGCGCCGATCATTCGGTCTGCGCCAATCCAGTTTTTTTCAGGCGATCCGGTACGGTGCACCAAAATGCCGGTTCCGCCCAACCCAAGGGGAAATCCATGTCCGTCAATCTTAAGAACTGGCAGGAATTGAAAAAGCCCGTGGGCCTTGAAGTTAAGTCAGGTGGCGACAGCCGCCGCAAGGCCACTTTTATCGCTGAACCGCTGGAACGCGGCTTTGGCCTGACGCTGGGTAACGCGCTGCGCCGCGTTCTCTTGTCGTCGCTGCAGGGCGCAGCGATCACCTCGATCAAGATCGAGAACGTGTTGCACGAATTCTCGTCGCTTGCTGGCGTTCGTGAAGACGTGACCGACATCGTGCTGAACATCAAACAGGTTGCGCTGAAGATGGAAGGCGAAGGGCCAAAGCGTATGCAGCTTTCGGCTACTGGTCCTGCTACAGTTACGGCTGGGGACATCGCGGTTTCGGGTGACATCACTGTCATGAACCCAGAACTCGTCATCTGCCATCTTGATGAAGGCGCAAGCTTCAACATGGAAATCACCGCAGACACCGGCAAAGGCTATGTTCCGTCGGTAGCCAACCGTCCGGCAGATGCCGCGATTGGTCTGATCCCTGTTGATTCGCTCTATTCGCCTGTGCGCCAAGTTGCGTACAAGGTTGATAACGCGCGCATCGGTCAAGAGCTGGACTATGATAAGCTGAACCTGACCATCGAAACCGATGGTACAGTAACCCCCGAAGACGCCGTTGCCTACGCAGCGCGTATCCTTCAGGATCAGTTGCAAGTGTTCGTCCACTTTGAAGAAACTATGGCTGCATCGTCACCGATGATCGGCATGGCTGCACCGTCTGCGTCTTCGGACGAATCGGATGCGAACCAGCTCAATCGCTATCTGTTGAAGAAAGTCGACGAGTTGGAATTGTCGGTTCGCAGCGCAAATTGCCTGAAGAACGACAACATCATCTATATCGGCGATCTGGTTCAAAAGAGCGAAGCAGAAATGCTGCGTACGCCAAACTTTGGCCGCAAATCCTTGAACGAAATCAAGGAAGTGCTGTCGTCAATGGGTCTGCGCCTCGGCATGGATATCCCCGGCTGGCCGCCAGAGAATATCGAAGAAATGGCCAAGAAGCTTGAGCAAGAATTGCTAGGTTGATGAACTCCCCTCTCCCCTGAAAAGGAGAGGGTAAAAGGGCAAAGGCTCCCCCCTAAGTGGGCCTGCTACGGACTACCTGATACGGGTCCATAACGAACGAAGGATAAGACTATGCGCCATAAAGTTGGCTATCGGAAACTGAACCGCACCAGCAGCCATCGTATTGCGATGCTGCGCAACATGGCGGCTTCACTGATCAAGCACGAACAAATCACCACCGGCGTTGCCAAGGCGAAAGAACTTCGCCCCTATATCGAAAAGCTGATCACGCTGGCGAAAAAGGGTGGCTTGTCCAACCGCCGCCTTGCGCACAGCCGTTTGATGGATGATGCGCAATTGGTGAAATTGTTTGCCGTGCTGGCTGAACGTTACAAAGACCGCAACGGCGGCTACACCCGCGTGATCAAAGCCGGCTTCCGCGCCTCGGATGCCTCGGCGATGGCGATCATCGAACTGGTCGACCGCGACACCAGTGCCAAGGGCCAGGATTCAGGTCCTGTAGATGCGGACCTTGACGAAGCGGCGTAAGCCCTGCGTTGACTCGCAACATGAAATTCAAAGGGCGGCATCCGATACGGAGCCGCCCTTTTCATATCTGAAGCACTGCCGAATAAAGTGATGACGGCGTGTCGGGATCGTCGGCATCGGATACGCAAAGCATTTCGGCTCCCCTTGCGGTCAGCCGCGCCGTGATGCCTTCGATTTTCACCGTTGGCTCCAACGGTTCAATCGCCACGACGTTGAGGTCGGCGTTCAGGAGGATGATGGCCGCACCCAAAATCGCTCCATCAGCATAGCTATCGTCCGTGACCTCGGCGACGGCGGATAATAGAAACTGGCCATCTCCGAGCGAGCAGGCGTCGGTAACGGTTAAAGGCACACCGTCGATCATCGGTAAAGCCAGTGTCTTGATCAATGTTACTTCTGGGTCGTCACCGCTGGTGAGCGAAGCCAAAGCCGTGTAAAAGATACAGGTTTCCGGGTTGGTCACATTGCCACGATTGAACAAAAGCAAGCGATCACCGCGAATGGTTGCGCCTTCGAGATTGACCTCTGCAACCAATGCCGCGATTTGGCAAAATAGCGGTTGCAAATCGATGAGAGAAACGTCGCCGTTATCAAGGTCGATCAGAGCGCCGCGCATCCGTGCTGGGGTTGAGCCAGAACCCATTGCGCACATTAGCCCGCTCGTTGTCTTATCTTTAGGGGGCAGCGAGAACAACATCTCAAAATCGGGCTTCACCTTTTTGCGTTTCTTCTTACCGCGTGGCAGATCGCCGGGGAGCAGCCGGATCAAGCGACCGGGGCTGTTGTCGTTTTGGTTAAACACAGCCAGATGTTGCTCGTCATCGCCGACCACACACAACGTTTCGCCGATTTGCACCAGCCCGCTGGCGGCGGAGAGGAAGGGATGTCCCGAAGCCAGCGGCTCGGTGACATCAAGATAACGAATATGGGTAAGGTTCATTGCCAAAGCATAGCTCGCGCCGCGCAATCGGCAAGCCAGGGCGGCATTTACCTCTTGGCCTTGAACTTTTGCCGCACTAGGTTGCGCGCAACAATGTTTCGGATTGAGGGGATTATGTTCCAATGCGTTTTGCGCTTTTGCTTGGCGTTGCTGCCATGAGTTTGACGGTTCCGGCGTTCGCCGCAGACGAAGGCAGCAAGTCTGCCGTCGATAGCTATACCGTGCTAAAATACCCCGAGACCAAAACTGTCCCTGTTGTTGACGAACAGTTTGGCGTGAAAGTCGCTGATCCCTATCGCTGGCTAGAGGATGATGTCCGCACTAGCAAAGACGTTGCCGATTGGGTCGCGGCGGAAAAGGCCGTGGCGGATGGTTATCTTGATGCGCTGCCGGGCAAAGCGCCGCTCGCGGCAAAGATGAAGACGCTGTATAATTATGAACGTTACAGCCTGCCTGAAAAGGCCGGTGCGCAGTATTTCTTCACGAAGAATGACGGGCTGCAAAACCAGTCTGTTTTGTATGTGCGTAAAGGGCTGAAAGGCAAAGACCGCGTCCTGATTGATCCGAACACTTGGGCCAAGGACGGCGCAACGGCGTTGGATAGTTGGGTCGCGTCAAAGAATGGCAAGCTGTTGGCCTATGCGATTCAGGACGGCGGTTCCGATTGGCGAACGATCAAGGTGCTTGATGTGACAACAGGCAAGCCGCTGCCGGATGAAATCCAATGGGCGAAGTTTACCAACATCAGCTGGGTCGGCAATGAGGGCTTTCTCTATTCACGCTTTGCCGCGCCGTCCGAGGGCGCTGCGTTTCAGCAGCTGAACTACAACCAGACTGTCTATTTCCACAAAATCGGCACGCCACAAAGCGCGGACCAGGTGGTTTATGCGACACCGGACCGGAAAGAGCTTGGGCATAGCGCGGAGGTTACGCAGGACGGGAAATGGGTGGTGCTGACCAGTTCATCGGGGACCGATGAGAAATATGAGCTGAATTTGATCCCGCTGGACAAGAAGCGCGATTGGAAGGTGCAGGGGCTTGTCCAGGGGCTGGAGTTTGACTGGCAGTTGATCGAAGGTGTCGGCGATACACTCTATTTTGCCACCAACATGGATGCGCCAAAGCTGAAAGTTGTAAGAATTGACCTGTCTTCATTTCCGTCGGTTTCCTCGCACCCAAGCGATTGTGGTTCAGGTAGTGATGACCTTCAAGTTACAAGCTGTTCCAAACTCAAGTCCAAACAATCCTTCACCGACATCATCCCGGAACGCGCCGAAACGCTCGCCCGCGCGCAGATTGTTGGCGACCGGATGGTATTATCCTATCTAAAAGACGCAGCATCGATGGCGATGATGACTGACCTGAACGGTAAGCCTGTGCAGCAGATTGCCCTTAACAGCATAGGAACTGCCAGCGGCTTTGGGGGCAAGCCGGGCGATCCAGAGACTTTCTACAGCTTCTCCAGCTTTAACCAGCCCGGGGCGGTGTATCGCTTCGATTCGCGCACCGGCAAATCGACGCCGTTTGCGTTGCCGAAATTGAGCTTCAAGCCAGAAGACATCGCCATCAGCCAGATTTTCTACCCGTCAAAGGACGGCACAAAAATCCCGATGTTCATCGTCCACAAAAAGGGACTCGATGTCAGCAAAGGCGCTCCGACGATCCTCTATGGCTATGGCGGGTTCAACATCTCCTCGCTGCCGGGATACAGCCCGACGCGGATGGCGTGGATTCAATCGGGCGGCGTTTTTGCGGTCGCCAATTTGCGCGGTGGCGGCGAATATGGAAAGCCGTGGCACGATGCAGGGCGCTTGCTGAACAAGCAAAACGTCTTTGACGATTTCATCGCGGCGGGCGAATATCTGGTCGCCAAGGGGATCACAACAAAGGGCCAGCTTGCTGTCGAGGGCCGCTCCAACGGCGGATTGCTCGTTGGCGCGGTGGTCAATCAGCGGCCAGATTTATTTGCGGCGGCCCATGCGGCCGTAGGCGTGATGGACATGCTGCGTTTCGACCGCTTTACCGCTGGCCGTTATTGGGTCGATGATTATGGCTATCCAAATAAAGAAGCCGATTTCAAAAACCTGCTGACCTATTCGCCATACCACAACATCAAAACCGGCGTGGAATATCCGGCGGTGATTGTCTCGACAGCCGACACCGACGATCGCGTAGTGCCGGGACATAGCTTCAAATACACAGCCGCATTGCAAGCCGCCGATACGGGCGACAAGCCCAAAATCATCCGCATCGAAACGCGGGCAGGGCATGGCAGCGGCAAGCCAACCGACAAGTTGATCGAGGAGTATTCCGAAATCTATGCGTTTTTGGCGAAGTGGACGGGGATGGAGTTTCCGGCTCAGTGAAAGCTAGCTCTTCTTAAGCCACCCTCGGTAATGCACGACCATCCCGATCAGCGGCAGGCTGATCGGAACATCGAAATGAAAGTGATCGCCTTCGCCCCATTCGCGCGCGTCGCTTTGCGGTGCGAGGAATAACGGCATCGGCAAGCCAAAGGCTGTCCATCGCCGCATCGACATCCGCAGCCCGGTTTCGTCCCCCGACAGATCGAAATGGAAACGCATCGGGCCGAAACGTTCGACCAGCTGCCCGCCCGCCTGCGACAAATGGCTTTGAAACCGATGCCCGCCGAAATCGCGGGTCGAGTATTCGGCACCGTCTTGCTCGGTAAAATGGACGTGCAGCGCATGTTCGCCTTCGGGCGGAAAGCGCATGATGTTGGCAATAGATTTTGCCAGGATGTTGCGACCGCGCGCCACCGTCGAGCGCCCCTCGGCACCGCCATCACCGATGATGCTGTGCATGCCGCGCACAGCGGATGGCAAAGCATTGAACACATCACCCATGATACGCGCATAAAGCGCGCGATAGTCGGACTGAGTACTTTGGTGACGGATCGCAAGTTGGTCGAACAGTGGCTGGAATCCGTCCAGCGACAACAGCCCACTGGCATCGCGCGCGCCGGGGGGAAGCGCATCATCCGCCAGTCGGCGCATCAGCAACTGTGCGGCCAGCACGGGGATTTCCGGCCCGTCACCGTTTTCGGCGATCAGTGTCCAACGGGCGGCGCGCAGCTGATCACTCTGCCGCCCTTTTGCCTCGACGTGCATCGCCGACCGGTCGCTTCCGGCCCAGCCGGTCAGACGCTGTAACGGCAGCAGCCAGCGCGACCATGGTGACAGCGAGCCCAGCCAGCCCAGCCGCACCAGCCAGCCCAGTGCCGCAATCGAGCGCAACTGAAAGGCAAATTCTGGCCCAGCATAGAATGTCACTGCCGGTTTACCTGGGAGGTTGTCCGGCACCAGATCATGATCGGGGACATCGGCGAGCGCAACCAGCCGCCTGATCGGTCGTAAACCGTCAACGGCAAAGCGCATTCGCCGCTTTTCTGACCAGCCAAAAATGCGCTGCCACCGCTGCCCGCGCCATAGGCGGAGCGGCTTTCCGGCGTAGCTCAAAATCGCTGAAGCAACCGATGGCCCTGCAGTCGCGCGGCTGGAGGCGCTGATCGCGATTTCGACTGCATCAACCTGATCCATCGGGTTGCACAGATGTCGCAGCACCGCGCCCGACAGCGCCGGAACGCTGGACGCGCCGCTGATGATGCGCACCCCGGCTTCTTGTGCCGACGGATCCAATTGACCGATGCCGGTGACAAAGTCGCGCGCATCGGCAAGATCGAGATAGTCGACCTTTGCGGCAATACACACCGCGGCCACTTGATAGCCGCTACCCTGAAACGGCCCGGCGGCGTCGATCAATACGGCGGGTTGCCATGTGCTCAATAACGCCGCGATGTCGCCATTCCGGTCAGCTAGCACTCCGCGCGCATGGGGCAGGCTAGCTGCAAAAACCTCTGCCTTGTTTGCATCACGCCCTGCGACCAGCACCTCCCAACCATCCGATGCCAACCGCCGTGACAGGCGGGCTCCAAAGCCGCCATAGCCACCCAATATCAGAACGCGCTTCACAACAGCCGGTCGGCATATTCTGACGCAGGTAGCCAGCAGGTGTCGCGCTGGCCAAACAGGCGGTACCGGTTGCGCGCGATCAAGCGATAAATGCCATCGCGCAACGGGCGCGGCACAATGCTGAACACGCCCATAGCCTTCCATGGCCAGCCCAAACCGACATAAATGGCAAGCACCGCGTCGCTGTTGCGTAACGCCCTGTCGCCTTGCACCAATATCATCGTTTCTGGGTCAGCCGGATCAATACCGAATTTGCGGTAAAGCGCAGCACCGGCCTCGCTCTGCATCGACGCAAGGCGGAAATAGCCGCCGCGGTCATGCTTCAGGATAAATTGCGCGTTGACCGAACACAGCACGCAAAGCGCGTCGAAAAGGATAATCGGGCGGTCGGGCGCTGCACTGGTCATCGGCTTGACCCTAGCCGCCGCGCCGCTACGATCCAATGTGCAAATTGCATGTGATCCGTGCATAAAGTGAAAGTCACTTTGCGTGTTGGAAGGAGAGCGATGACCGAAACTTTATGGCAACCGCGTCCCGCCAGCTGGTGGGAACGGCATATGGTTCCGCGCCTGATTGGCTGCGCCTGCGCGCAACCGCAGATTATGAAGGCGCGCAGCCGGATTGTGCCGCAAGCATCGGGTGACGTGCTGGAACTTGGCTGTGGCGGCGGGATTAACATGGCGTTTTATGATCCGGCAAAGATCAGCAGCTTTTCCGGAGTCGATCCATCGCCCGCTTTGCTGGAGCGCAGCCGAGAGGCGGCGCAAGCCATCGGTTTGGACGCCGACATTCGCGGCGGGATCGGTGAGGCTTTGCCCTTTGCCGACGCCAGCTTTGACACTGTCCTCATCACCTTCACGCTTTGCTCGGTCGATGACCAGCAGCAGGTTTTATCCGAAATGCGCCGTGTGCTGAGGCCCGATGGCAAAGCCTTGTTCCTCGAACATGGCGCGGCCCCCGACACAGCAGTGCAGAAATGGCAGCGGCGGTTGGAACCTGTGTGGAAACGCATCGGCGGCAATTGCCATTTGACCCGCGAAATTACTGGCGCATATGAAAAGGCAGGCTTCAAAATCGCGCAAGGCGACAAAGGCTATATGCCAAAATCCCCGCGTCCGTTCAGCTGGATCGAATGGGGCGAAGCGCGGGTGGCATAGCGGATTTGACTCGGGTAAATAAGTTCCTATTATGTTCTAATTCTGATGAGGAGTGATTCGATGATTGGCTATGTAACCCTTGGAACCAATGACCTTGCCCGTGCGGCGGTATTTTATGATGCGATTGCTGCCGAAATGGGCACTGGCCGGATGATGGAGTTTGATACCTTCATCGCGTGGGGAACCCCCGGCGGCGGCGCTGGCGTTGGCCTGACCAAGCCTGCCGATGGAAATGTGGCAACGGTAGGCAATGGCGTGATGGTGGCGTTGGAGGCTAAGGATCAAGCGCAGGTTGATCGGCTTCATGCGATTGCTTTGGAACTCGGCGGTACCTGCGAAGGCCCTCCGGGACCACGCGGCGACGCATTCTACGCCGGCTATTTCCGCGACCTGGATGGCAATAAACTCAACGCCTTTGTCATGGTGTAATAGAAATGTCGGTTTACCGGTTGGATCAAATCCCGTTGCATTTGGGGCTTGGCGCGACGGCAATTGCGCAGCCCGAATTCACGGGCATGGATTGGTATGAAGGCTATGGCGCGCGACATTCCGGGGACGGCAAGGAAGGCCGCCTTGTCAGCATGCACACATTTTCAGAAAACTGGGGCAGTTGGGAGATGCATCCCGAAGGCGACGAGGTGGTTCTGTGCCTGTCTGGCGTGATCACTTTGCATCAGGAACTGCGCGATGGATCAACCGCGACGATGACGATCTGCGCGCGCGAGTATGTTGTTAACCCGCCCGGATGCTGGCACACTGCCGATGTCGAGGGCGAGGCCACGGCGTTGTTTATCACCGCTGGGCTGGGAACCGAGCATCGGCCGCGCTAGGTTTCACCGCCCGACCCGCTGCAAACCCGTGCCGTGCATTTTTAGCCAGCGGTCAGCGGCTTTGCGGTCGCCTTCGAACAATTCGTCGAGCCACGCGTAGAATGCTGGGCTGTGGTCCATATGCCGCATATGCGCGACTTCGTGGGCGATCACGGATCGGCGAACATAGACAGGGGCCATCACCAGCCGCCAGCTGAGCGAAATCGTGCCGCGCGATGAACAACTGCCCCAGCGGCTGCGCGGGTCGCCGAGTGATAAAGCGGGAATCGGCTCTTCAGCCTTTCTGCAGTAATGCGCAATTTCGTCGGCAAAGATGCTGCGGGCTTTTGTTTTTAGCCAGCGCAGGATGCGAGCCTCGACCATGTCCTCAGGCCCGCCCAGATGCAGCTCGCGGCCTTCGGGCCCTTCGACCAGTCTTACTGTCCGCGTCGCCGCTTCGCTCCAAACAATCCGGTGCGGCTCGCCTTCAAACGCGACTGCCTCTCCCGAATGAAGCGCGGCAACTGCTGGCGCGCTGTGCAGACGCAGCGCAATCCAGTTCCTTTTTTGCGCGACAAAATCCATCGCTGCTTTGGTCGGCGCATAGGTCGGCATGGTAATACGGATTTCGCGTTTTATCGCATCTGCACGCATCGAAATGCGTTTGGCGCGCGCGTTGCGGCGGATGCGCACCGGCACCGCTTCGCCTTCGATATCAACCACCGGGTCGCCGGCTTTGGGGTTAGAGTGGAATGGCATTAGTTTGCACCACCGTGACGGAGCCGATTTTGGCCGATTGCAAGAAGCAAGGAGGGAGCCATGCCGAAGCATAGTGACCGACGAGCGACGTAGCAATCGGCCAAAAGGGGCCCGCCCGAAGGGTTCCCGTAAGAAGCCCTTCGGTCAGCGTTGCCTTGCTGGACCGGGCAACCAGCCCGATCTGCACAAGGCTCCTTGCCGAAGCGCTTCTTACGGGAATCACGGCGGTGTAAACTATTGCCATTCCACTCTACAGTGGTTGTTCGAGAATATGCTGCTCAAGAGGTCCAGCATGGAGTTCCGATATTGCTTTGCCGGTGATAGAATTGCCGGTTTGGTGAACAGTCTCGCGGTCGCCGCTGATTAGATAATGCCAGTCAGGCAGCGGCTCGTCGGCGTCGCGCAAAACATAGGCGCAGGTTGACGGCAGCCAGAAATAGTCGCTTATCTTGCCGCGCGCTAGCCTTATGCAATCGGGTACATACATGCGGCGGGCCTTGTAATCCGAGCATTGGCAGCTTTTAAGATCGAGCAATTTGCAGGCGACGTTGGTGGGATAGATGCGGCCTGTGTCCTCATCCTCAACCTTGTGCAGGCAGCATTTGCCGCAGCCATCGCACAACGCCTCCCACTCTGCGCGGTTCAGCTTGTCGAGCGGACGTTCCCAGAATGGTGTTTCACTCAATTTAGCGAACCCATTTTGCCAGCTCGGCGGCCACCAGTTTCGGATCGCCTTCATTGCCATCGGTGTTGGGGGTATCGACCGGCATTAGCGCCAGCGGCTTGCCATCCGGTCCCATCAGATAGGGCGTCTGGCTATGGCTCATCAAATAGGCATCGGGCGCGCTCCCCTCAACCTTTTGGAAATAGACCGCGAATGATTTCGCCGCTGCCGCAATTTCTGCATCGGTGCCAGTCAGGCCGACGAGCCGGGGGTGAAAAGCAGCGACAAATTGCTTCAAAACACCCGGCGTATCGCGAGCCGGATCGACGGTGATGAAATAGGGCTGCACTTTGTTCGCTAGATTGGGATGCGCCTTTTCAAACTGGATCAGGCCCGCCATCAACTGCTGCATATCAGGTGTGCAAATATCGGGGCAGTTGGTATAACCGAAATAGACGATGCGGAATTTGCCGTTGTCGTCGTCATAACTCCGCTTCTTGCCATTTTGATCGGTTAGCGTGAACGGCCCGCCGATTTTTGCGCCAGCGAGTGGAGCTTGAGAGAGCGGGGGTTGCACTGGCCACGGGTTGCAGCCCGAAAGCAGCAGCAACGTGACGATCAATGTTACAAATTTATTCATGACGCAGCCAGCATTGGTCTGATACAGAGGTGAGATCAAGACTGGATCGACGAATCAGGACAGGGATTATGGCTAGACATCGGAAAATCGCGTTCGCGGGCAAAATGCTCATCGGCGTAGCTGCGTTTGGGCTGTTTGCTCTGCCTGTCGCTGCCCAATTTTCGGATAGCTATAATTTTCTGAAAGCGGTGAAAGACCGTAAAGGCGAAGAGGCCGAAAAGTTCATCAACGTGCCGGGTTCGGGATTGGTCATTATCAATACCCGCTCCGATGATACTGGCGAGACGGCGTTGCATATTGTCACCGCCCGCCGCGATTATGATTGGCTGGGCTATCTGCTCGGTAAAGGCGCAAAGGCTGATATTGCCGATAAAAAGGGTGCGACGCCATTGATGCTGGCGACGCAGCTGGGCTGGAGCGATGGCGCCCAATTGCTGATACAAATGAAGGCGCAGGTCGATGCGACCAACCGCAGCGGCGAAACCGCTTTGATCCGTGCGGTGCAATTGCGCAATTCTGAGATGGTGCGGTTGCTGATGAAGGCTGGGGCCAATCCTGACAAGCAAGATACCGTAGCGGGCTATTCGGCGCGCGATTATGCTTTGCAAGATGGGCGTGCGAATGCAATCCTCGCCATCATCGAAAGCGGCGGGAAAGGCGAAGAGCCAAAAAAGGCGATCGAAGGCAAGAAGGGCGATCTCGATTTTTCCGGGATTGAGGAAAAAGCGGCGACGGCCGAGGCGCCTAAGCCGTCGGCTAACCCGCAGTAAACTTCATCGCGACGCCGTTCATGCAATAGCGTTTGCCTGTCGGTTTCGGCCCATCATCAAAGACATGGCCCAAATGGCCGCCACACCGCGCGCAATAGACTTCGGTCCGGGCCGTGCCAATCTTATAGTCGGTCGCAGTGCCAACGCCGCCAGCCAGCGGTTTCCAGAAACTGGGCCAGCCGGTGCCGCTATCGAATTTGGTGCTTGATGCGAACAATTGTTGGTCGCAGCCTGCGCAACTGAAAACGCCTTTGCGCTTTTCCTTGTCCAAGGCGCTTGAATTGGGGCGTTCAGTGTCTTCCTGCCGCAGAACACGGTAAGCGGCGGGGGATAAGGCTTTGCGCCATTCCGCATCGGTCTTGGTAACCGCAAACTTGCCCTTGCGTGCATCTGCTGAGCCGCCACAGCCAAAGGTCAACGCGATCCCGGCCAATCCTGCTGCACGCAATAACCCGCGTTTTGAATACTCCATAACCGTCACCTTATTTTGCGAATTCATAGATGTTGATACGGCCGAAACACGCAAAAGGTTTCACCTCAATATTTGGATAGTTCGACATCCATGGACCGATAGCCATGGACGAAACAGCCCGCAACGCGAACTGGCTCTGCGACCACATTGGGGCGGAGCCGCCGCTTTGCCATTTCTTCGAGCAATATGCGGATTTGCAACTCGGCCAAGCGCGCGCCCACACAGCGGTGGATGCCATATCCAAACGACAGATGCCGCCGGGCATTTTCCCGGTCAACGATCAGCTTATCAGGATTTGCAAATACAGTTTCGTCGCGGTTGGCCGAAAGATACCATAGCCCCATCTTGTCGCCCGCTTTGATCGGCGCACCAAACAGATCATGATCATGCAGCGCGGTGCGGCGCATATGCGCAAGCGGCGTCTGCCAACGGATCACTTCGCTAACCGCATTGGGAATGAATTCTGGGTTCTTCTCAAGCTTCTCGCGCTCATCGGGAAAACTATGCAGGCCATACGCATAGCCTGTCATCGAATTGCGCGTAGTATCATTGCCGCCAACGATCAGCAGGATCAGATTGCCCATATACTCAAACGGCGTCATGTCCTTCATCGGCGAATGGATCATCCGGCTGATCAGGTCGGGGGCTTCACCTTTATCTTTGCGTTCTTCCCAAAGACCTTGAAAATACGCGCCCATTTCGTACATCTTGGCAAGCCGCAACTTGCGGTTTTCAGACGTGCGGAACAGCTCAACATCGCCCGCCCAGTCGGACCATTCGGTCAGCAACCGGCGGTCCTTCCAAGGGAAGTCAAAGATCAGCGCCAGCATCTGCGTGGTTAGCTCAATCGAAACCTTATCCACCCAGTCAAAGGTCTTTCCAACCGGAAGGCTATCGAGAAGATCGCCGGTACGCGTGCGGATATCTTGCGTCATCCGCACCATTTCCGCAGGCGTAAAGGCAGGCGCAATAACGCGGCGTTCCTCGGTATGCTTGGGCCGATCCATCGCAATGAACATCGGCATGACCACACGTTCATCCTCGGGAACCGGTTCTGACAATGCGTCATCATCGACCAACGTAATCCCGCCATGTTCGAACGATGACGAATAGATATCGGGCAGCGCCTCGACATGCTGGATCGCCTTTAACGTGCTAACGTTCCAATAGGTCCCGAACGAACTGTTTTCGATCTTGTTGATCGGTGCCTTTTCCCGCATCCCCTTAAACACCGGATGCCAGCGATCCTCAGCATAAATGTCGGATTGCGTCACGTCCCAATCATGCGGCGCGGCGTTAACCTCCCATGGCAAAGTGTCGCTGTTTTGCGTTGCGCTAAAATCGGGTGCGGTTGCCATGTTGGGATCCTCTCAAATTTCGGCCAGACTGCCATTGCTGACAACAATGTCAATCCCGTTTCGATATGCAACTGGATTTATGCGCTAGTCTGGACGATGCGCAAATAAACGTTGCAAAATGCTACTTATCTGTCAGCTATTGGGTTTATCCATGAACAAGGAACACACCGCATGATCATCTATGGCACACCCGTTTCTCCCTTTGTCCGCAAAGTCCTGTCTTACCTTGCCGAACGCGGCATCGACTATGAGCTGGTCGCCGTCGGCATCGCAGACCCCAATCCCGACTACGCCGCAGTCAGCCCGTTCCGTAAAATGCCCGCGATCAAAGACGGCGAATTCGGTACATCTGATAGCTCGGCCATCCTCACCTATTTGGAGGCCAAATATCCCGGCTCAGCATTAACGCCTGAAAGCGCAGAGGATAAAGCGCGGGTTGCCTGGTTCGATGAATTTGCCGACACGATGTTGACAGCAACCGGCGGCAAGATTTTCTTCAACCGTATCGTAGCGCCAAAATTCATCGGTCGCGAAGGCGATGAAGCCGCAGCCAAAATGGGCGAAGCGGAAATGCCGGCGCTTTACGCTTATCTCGAAAGCGTGATTGACGATTCAGGTTTTCTGGTCGGTGGAAAGTTTAGCATCGCCGATATTTCGGTGGCAACCGCCCTCGGCAATTTGCGCCCGATGGGCTTTGGTCCAGATGCTGCGCAGTATCCAAAGACCGCCGCATATCTTGAGGGTATCTATGCGCGCCCCAGCATCGCAGGGCCATATGGTCATTTCGAGAAAATTTACACGCGAGTTGCGGGATAAAATAACCATATAGGTAAATATATCTTGACATCGTCACGCCGATGTGGCAAATATTGTCATAATGGGAAAATGTGATTCGGGGCCGGGGGGACTGGATAAGGGGACATGCAATTGCGTGTCCCCTTTTTCGTGCCTGTGGCCCGCCCGCTCATGATTGAAAGGAGTTATCGAAATGGCGTTTGAGAAAAAAGCAAAGGGCCCGGAAAAGAAATTTGGTGCAACGGCACAGCGGGCATTTCTGTCGCACCTGGGGCAGACCGCGAATGTGACCGCCTCAGCGAAGTTCGCAGGTATCACCACCTCGCCAGTCTATGACTTGCGCCGGAAATCCGAGGAATTCCGCATGCGCTGGTATGACGCATTGTCTGAGGGCTATGCCCGGCTAGAAGCCAACTTGCTCGCCGAGGCGCTAGCACCTGCATCGGGCAATATAAAGGACAGCACATTCAAGCTGCGGCAGATGAAAATCCGACTGGGCACTGGCTTGCTTGCGGCGCACCGAGCATCTGTGCGCGGAACCGCGCCGACAGCGCCGCAGCGTTCACGCGATCCCAAAGAAGTAAAGATCCGGCTAGAGGCGCGCTTTGCCGCTATGCACAAAAGGTTGAACGATGACGGCACCAGTAAGCAGTGAGGCCGAACGTATCGCGCGACTGGATGTGGAGGAGCGCAGCAAATGGGTCGCCAAACAAAAGCAGGCAGATTTATGGAGCCTTGAATACAACTGGGATTTCTGGGCGCGTGATGACCAACGACCGCCGGGAGCCGATTGGCGCGTTTGGTTCGTGATGGCCGGGCGTGGCTTTGGCAAAACGCGGATGGCCGCAGAATGGGTGCGCGCACAGGCCGAGGCTGACGGCTCGTTAAGAATCGCCTTGGTCGCGGCCACTTTGCACGAAGCGCGGACCGTGATGATCGAAGGCGAAAGCGGCTTGCTCGCCATAGCGCCTAATGAGAAGCGTCCGACCTGGGAGCCATCTTTGAAACGGCTAGTTTGGCCAACGGGCGCAATCGCCAATGTATTTGCAGCGTCCGAACCAGAGGGGCTACGCGGACCAGAGCACCATATCGCTTGGGCGGATGAGGTTGCAAAATGGGATAATGCAGAACCGATATGGGATAATTTGATGATGACAATGCGTCTGGGAAATGCTCCGCGTATTGTTGCCACAACCACCCCGCGCGCTGTGCCTTTGGTGCGGCGTTTGGTTAAGGAAAACGGCGTTGCGATTACGCATGGCGGCATGGACGCCAACCGCGCGCAGCTGCCCGAAAGCTACCGTGCCGCGATGCACGAAGTGTACGGCACAAAACGATTGGGTCGGCAGGAATTGCTTGGCGAACTTTTGGAGGATATCGAAGACGCATTGTGGACGCGCGATTTGATTGAGGCGTGCCGTGTGGAGAAAGAAAGCGTCCCCGCGATGAAACGCATCGTCATCGGTGTCGATCCACCAGCAAGCAAAACAGGCGACGCCTGCGGAATCATCGCAGTTGGTAAAGGCGCGGACGGCAAAGCTTATGTGCTGGCTGACCACAGTGTAAAAGGCCGATCACCCGAAGGCTGGGCGCGCGCTGTTGCGGCGGCGGCCGAGGCATGGGGCGCAGACCGCGTGATCGCAGAGGTCAATCAGGGCGGCGACATGGTCGAAAGCACTTTGCGTGCAGCGGACGTCGGCATGCCGGTTAAGAAAGTGCATGCTTCTCGCGGCAAAGTCGCGCGGGCAGAGCCAGTGGCGGCGTTATATGAGGCGGGCAAAGCCTTTCATGCAGGAGCCTTTCCTGAACTGGAAGACGAACTCTGCGGCCTGATTTCCGGCGGAGGTTATGAAGGCCCGGGCCGCTCCCCCGACCGCGCCGATGCGCTGGTGTGGGCAATGACAGAATTGATGCTGGGCAAGCTGGGCGTGGAGCCGAGGGTGAGGCAACTTTAATTTTACAGGAGTATTTGATGAAAATCTTCGGCTGGAAATCGGCCGGGCGGGCTTTGGCGCGTCCGGGTAAAACGCATGTGCCGCTTACGCGTCCTTTTGGGGCGCGCAGCTTTGGCAGTGGAGCTCTTGGCGAGTGGCCGCAATCCTATGAAGCGCAACTGCGTGAGGGCTATCTCAACAACGCGATTGCGCAGCGTGCGGTGCGGTTGGTGGCGGAGGGGGTGGCGTCTGCGCCAATATCTGCCTCGGACGATAACGCGCTTGCCGTGGTCACTGCGACCAGCGGCGGGCAGGCTTTGTTGGAGACACTCGCGGTGCAGCTATTGCTCCACGGCAATGGCTATGTGCAGCTGCTGACCGCGCCCGATGGATCGCTGTGTGAGATTTATGCGTTGCGGCCCGAGCGGGTTTCGGTTGACGCCGATGTGCGCGGCTGGCCAGCGGCGTTCCGCTATAAAGCGGGTGAGGCGGTGACGCGATTGGGGGCGAATGAGCTGATCCATATCCGCACGCATCATCCGCTTGATGACCATTATGGGCTGGGCTGTCTGGGCGCTGCATCGGGTGCGATTGCGATCCACAATGCCTCGGCGAAATGGAACAAAGCGTTGCTTGATAATGCCGCGCGGCCAAGCGGTGCGTTGGTGCATGAGGCGGCAGAGGCGCTGTCGGGCGACCAGTTCGACCGGTTGAAGGAGGAGTTGACGACGCAATTTTCGGGTCAGGCCAATGCCGGGCGACCGATGTTGCTCGAAGGCGGACTGAAATGGCAGGCGCTGTCTTTGTCGCCCGCCGATATGGATTTTGCCGGATTGAAGTCGGCTGCGGCGCGAGAGATTGCGTTGGCATTCGGGGTGCCACCGATGCTGCTCGGCCTGCCGGGTGATGCGACCTATGCGAATTATCGCGAGGCGAACAAGGCGTTATGGCGGCAGGCGATTTTGCCGCTTGCGGGCAAGATATTGGACGCATTGTCTGAAGGTCTGCGGCCCTGGTTTGCGGGCTTGGTGTTAAAGGTTGACGACAATCAGGTTGGCGCGCTGAGCGAGGATCGCGAGCGGTTATGGGCGCAGGTGAGCGCGGCGGATTTTCTGACGTTGGAAGAGAAAAGGGTGGCGGTTGGATTGGCTGCTGCACCTGAAGTCTCAGCAGTCGCGGCCAATGATGCAAAGAACAAAACAGGTATATTAGAGCTAAAATTCAATCCTTGGCATGATCGAGGGAACGGGCAGTTCACTTTTGCGCGGCAGGGTTCGCCGAATGCAAGCGGAGGCGGTAGCTTTGGCGGCGGCGGTGCCAGCGGTTCTTGGGATACTCCCACCAACACAAAGCCAACGCCCAAACCCACGCCGAAACCCACGGTCATTCCCAAGCGTCCCGCACCGGTTATCAAGCGGCGCAAGGTCGTCACCAAGCCGCCGCCAAAACCTGTAGCAAATCCGCCATCGGTTTCCCGCGAAGCGCCGGTTAGCGACAAGCCATCGCCTACCCCGAAACTGACGGGGACTCCATCGGGCAGCATGACCGCGGCAGGCGCAGCGGTTGCAGTTGGGGCGGCAGCCGCTGCTAAGGCTATCGCGGCCGCAACGGCCGCAGCAGCATCCGCTGCAAAACCGCCTTCTGTGTCGCCAACGATAAAAGCAAATGGCTACAATTTTGAGACCGATGGCGTTGGACGTCCGGGTAAAATATATGGCCAAATCCGGATGGACCCGGCGCAAAAGCGGTCACGTCGTTTGCAACGAGATGCCGGTAAGCCAATTCGGGAGCCAGCGGATGATGGAGGGCATTATATCGCGCGCGAATTTGGCGGTCCAAACATACCCGAAAACCATTTCCCTCAAAATTCGACAATTAACCGCAGCGACTATCGCAAACTTGAAAACAAATGGAAACGAGCAGCACAACGTGGTGACAAGGTTGATGTCGTGATAGTGCCGAAATATACCGGATTGTCGAAACGGCCTGACTCGCTTGAGATCACTTACACAATCAATGGGCGTCCAGCCTTCCGCGAGATAACAAACAAACCAAAAGGAAAAGGCAAGTGAACGACAGCGAAATGCAAGGCAACGTGAACATGGGCGATATCTTGAATGACATTGCCCAAGAAATTGCCGAGATGCTTGGAGGGCTCCCGGATAACGCGTTTCTATATGCAGAAGTAGACGACGAGGGTCGTGAAGCGTCCGTCTTTACCGAGGACGACGGCGGAATTTTCTGTTACAAACCTTCGGGCGAGATGTTTGAGCTTGTTGGGGAGCTGTGGGAAGCGGCCGACGACGACAAAAAATGGGCTGCGGTAGAATATGACGTCGCTAATGGAAAATTCGAAGCAAATTTCATTTTTCCGGAACAGATTGATCCAGACGAAATCTCCGATGATCGCCGAGAGCGCGCATTGCGAAAGCGCTACAGCGACAGGACGATCACTTACCCGCCGCTGAATCCTGACGCTATCCCAGTGACTCTCGATGATCTGTCGCACCTCGACGAAGCGAACGACGACTGACCTTTGCTGCCCTTGCAGCAACAAGGAAACCTAAAAATGCAAATCACGAATGATAAGCTTGGCGAGTTGCTCGCTCAGGCATCGGAATCTGGTGCCCAGCGTGCGCTGGCGCATCTGGGGCTTTCGGACCAAAGCGCGGCTAAGGATATGGCGGATTTGCGCGAGCTGTTGTCGGCTTGGCGCGATGCGAAAAAGTCGGCGCGTAAGGCTGTCGTCGAATGGCTCGTGCGCGGGCTGTTGGCGCTTCTCGTTATTGGCCTTGCACTAAAGTTGGGCCTGACAGGATTGGTAATCAAATGAGATTTGCAGGCTATGCCGCTATTTTTGACCAGCCCGACCGGGGCGGAGACATTGTTCGCAAAGGCGCGTTTGCGCGCGCTGCAAAGGCCGGGCTGCCTCTATTGTGGCAGCATGATCGCGCGCGCCGGATTGGCTTTGTCGAACATATCGAAGAGGATGAACGCGGGCTTCGCGTGATCGCGCATGTGGACCCGCAAGCGCCGCCGGTTACAGGCGGCGCAGGACTTTCGTTCGGGTACCGCGTGCGGCAGGCCCGCAATGGAACATATCGTGAATTAACTGATGTTGATTTGATCGAAATCAGCGTCGTCAACCACCCCATGCAGCCGCTCGCGCGGGTGTTGGCGGTGGAGAATTCAGAACGGGTAATTTCCTAACCCTCTCCAGTGGGAGAGGCCGGTAGACTTAGCGACGTATCGCTGAGTCGCACCGGGTGAGGGGTTGTGATCCATCGAAGGGCACAACCCCTCACCAACTCCGCCTAAGCGTTGTCAACGCCGAGGCTTCGTATCCTCTCCCACTGGAGAGGAAAAATATGGAGAATAACATGGATTATGAAGTAAAAGCTGACCCGCTGGAGGCGGCATTTGATGCGGTGGGAACTACTTCCGACCCGGTAATGCGTCCGCGTTTATCGGGGGCGACGGCGATTGCTGATCCGGCGCGCAATGCCTTTGTTGATGGATTTTTGCGTAAGGGCCGTGATGTTGAATTGAAAAGCTTTGCCGGGAATGTGGCAGCGGATGGCGGTTATGCGATTCCACGAGAAATCGACGAGGTTATCGATGCAACGTTGCGGAGCATCTCACCGATCCGCGCTGTTGCTAATGTAGTGCGGGTGGGTTCGGCGGGATATCGCAAGTTGGTGACCACAAACGGCGTTGCGTCGGGTTGGGCATCAGAAGTCGCGGCACGGCCAACGACCGGTACGCCGGTGTTCAACGAAATCGTCCCCAGTTTTGGCGAGCTGTATGCCAATCCGGCAGCGACACAGGCGATGCTTGATGATGCACAGTTTGATGTTGAGGCATGGCTAGCGGATGAAATCGCGACGCAATTTGCCAAATCTGAAGGAACCGCATTCGTCAATGGTGATGGCATTGATAAACCAAAAGGGTTTCTTACTCACACGATTGCATCAACCAGCGACGCGACCCGTGCTTTTGGCCAGTTGCAATATGTGGCGTCGGGTGCGACCGCAGCGTTGCCGACGACCAACCCAGAAAATAAGCTGCTCGATCTGGTGCATTCGCTGCGTGCGCCGTATCGCCAAGGTGCAGTGTGGGTAATGAATTCGGCGACGTTGGCGACAATCCGCAAGTTCAAGACCGCCGATGGCGCATTCATCTGGATGCCGGGATTGGTAACCGGACAGCCTGACACATTGCTTGGTTATCCGGTAATCGAAAGCGAGGATATGCCCGATATCGCGGCCAATACGCTGCCGATTGCCTTTGGTAATTTTAAGGCAGGGTATCTGATCGCTGAACGTAGCGAAACCAATATCCTGCGCGATCCGTATTCGAACAAACCCTATGTCAATTTCTACGCCACCAAAAGGCTGGGCGGGGCGGTGTCGAATTCGGAGGCGATTAAGCTGCTGAAGATTGCGGTGAGTTAAGCGCGACACCGATTAACAACAAGCCGTCGCACCAGCGCAGGCTGGTGCCTATCTCGCCTCACGGTGTAAACCGACAGACGTGATGGGTCCCAGCCTCCGCTGGGACGACGGTGTCTCTGTATTTGGAGATATTCCATGACCCCATATACCTACCAATCCGGCGAAACGATCAGCCTAGCTCTTGATGCTGTCACCGGCGACCCGGCGCTTGTCACCGCGATCAGCGCAGCGATGAAGCCGGTGTTGCCGGGCCGGACCGAGGCTTCGGCGAGCGCGCCCTTTGCGGCCAGCTTTTCCATCGCTGCGCGGCCAGCCCTGGATAATGAACCTGCCGGCTGGACACTCACGATCCCGGCTTTGGTCTCCGCCAGCCTGTCGCCCGGGGCCTATGTCGCCGATGCGCGGCTTGAGGTCGCAGGCGGGGTGATTGTAACTGACAGCGTCGCGATCCGTTTGCGTCAATCGGTGTCGGCATGATTGCGCTGCGCTGGCGACAGCCGGAGCCGGAGATCACTGTCCGCTGGCGTGGACCCGATGGGGCGATCACGGCGGGCGCAGCGGTGTCGCCGCCTTCGCCTGTGGCGGCGCTGATTGGCCCACCGGGAAAAGCGGGGGTGCAAGGTCCAGAAGGTCCAGTCGCCGAGATCATCGATGGCGGGACGTTTAATTGACGCTAGCCCCTGACCTTCAGGGGAGTGGTTTAAATATAAAGGAACTTATATGCCCAGATTACAACTCAAACGCGGCCTAAAGGCCAACCTTCCAACCGCCGCAATGCTGGCGGGTGAGGCGCATTTCACAACCGACCGCGGTACTTTGCATATTGCCACTGGCGCTGCGGCGAAACTGCCCATCGTGCCCGCGATTGACGACCTAACCACGATTGCCGCCGTCGATGGCGCAGCCGACTTTCTAATCCTCCACGATGCCTCGGCGTCGGGACAGAAAGAAGGCAAGATCACGGTGAACGCGTTCCGCACCGCGCTTAATATTCCGGCGTCTGATCTTGATGAAAAAGCCGCAATAGTGGCGGGCGGAACATCCGGCTATCTTTGGGGAACCAGCGGCACCGATGGTATCATCCGCATGAACACATCAATGGCGTGGAGCAAAGACGCGGGCAACGGCTTTGTCACCCTGGCGGTTGGCGATGTGGACTGTGGGACGTTCTGATGCCATCTCTATCGCATAAACGCGGAACGCGGGCGCAGATTGACGCGGCAGCGACGGCCAGTAGCCTCAAAACCGGTGAAGTCTACCTCATCACCGATGAGGCGCGTTTGACGGTCGGCACTGCGGCCAACGCGCATGTTGCAATTGCCAAACAAAGTGAGGCTGGCGGCGGGAGTGATCCCTGGACCTGGCAGAAACTAACGGCAGACGTCAGCAACAGCACCATTGCCTTAGCGGGGGTAACCGGATTGTCGTTCACGGCAATCGCCAACACCGGGTATTTGGTCGACGTTGTCGGGACATTCCAAGCTGCCGCCGTTACTACTGGCATTGCACTGGCACTCGATATCCCATCGGGCACAATCGCGGGGCAGTTGATCCATCCGACATCGTCAACGTCGGTGGGCGGAACCGAACAGATCGCCGACGCGGCAACAACCGGGGCGACCTCTGGTGTTCGCGCGGCGCTCACCAATGTGCCGATATTTGCAACGTTCATCGTTGCCATTGGCGCGACAGGTGGTGCTGTTCAGTTACAATTCCGCAGCGAAATTGCCGCGTCCGCTGTGACCATGAAGGCAGGGCTAACCGCGATGGGGCGGCGGGTTATTTAACCCCCCTTTCCGCAAGCGGGAAGAATTCTAATCAGGGAAATTCACATGATGACGATCCAACCGGTCGCGCTCACCATTGATGCGGTGGACGCGGCAAAGACCTATTTGCGCCTTGAATCCGATGACGAGGACAGCAGCATCGCGGCTCTTGTCGCGGCGGCCTTGGTCCATGCCGAGGGCTATTTGGGGCAATTGCTGATCGAGCGTGATGTTGTTGAACGGCTGCCGGTGTCGAGTGCTTGGCAACGGCTGGGTACGACGCCGGTGCGGAGTGTGATCGGCGTGACGGGCATTCCGGCTGAGGGTGCAGCCTTTGCGCTGACCCCCGACGATTACAAGCTCGACATCAACCGCCATCATGATGGCTGGGTCCGCTTTACCGCCCCTGGAAGCGCGGGGCGGGCGGACGTCGCCTATCGCGCCGGGCTAGTTCCGGGTTGGCCGGATTTGCCAGAAGCGATCAGCATGGCGGTATTGCGTATTGCCGCACATCTGCACGCGCACCGCGATGCTGCGGACGATGCCGGGCCGCCCGCTGCTGTGGCGTCGCTACTGCGGCCATGGCGGCGGATGCGGCTTTCATAAGCTCCACCCCAACCCCTCCTCTGCAGGGAAGGGGCTAAGTTTGAGGATCACCACATGACAGAATTATCCGGCGCGCTGCGTGAGCGGGTCACCATCGAACGACGTCTGGGCAACCGAGATGTGCTGGGCGGAGCCGCTGGCGCTTATGCCTATAACGGTGCGGCTTGGGCGGCGGTGTCGCCGCTGATCCCCGCCGATTTGACAGTTGCCGACAGCCTGTCTGCTTTGCCGCGTTGGCAAGTGACAATGCGAAAGCGCGAAGGGATTGATCTCAAAACGCGGCTAGTCTGGCGCGGGCGTTTTCTAGGGGTCCGCACCGTGGTCAGCGACCCGCGTGATCCGGCGCGGATGGTGTTGACCTGTCAGGAGAAACGCTGATGTTTGAAAGATTGCAGGAAGCCGCAAACAAGCGTGCCGATCGGTTGTTGATGCGGGTAATCCGTCATTTGGCGGCGCGCCCTGTGCCGCCGGACGTCGAGGTGAAAGCTCTGCCCGATGGCGTGGAACTATCGGGCAAGCGCCTGAAGCGCCGGATGATCGACGACCCCAATTTAAGGAATTTTGGCCAATGACTGATGCTGTCCGCGTGGTGCAAACTGCTTTTGTCTCTGCACTAGAGGCGCACCCTGCCATCGCTGCTGCCCATATCGGGATTTATGATGGGCCTGAACCGCGTATTGCCTTTCCGTATATCTCGGTCACCGAGGGTCTGGTTAGCGACTGGAGCACAAAGACTGCGATCGGGCGGGAGTTTCGGATGGCTTTGACGGTCTGGGACGAAGGCGAAGAAGCAGCAAGATTGCATGACCTGATGGGGCATGTCGAGGATGCAGTGGCGGCTTTGCCCCGCGATTTGCCCGGATGGCGTGTTGCCAGCATCGCCTTTGTGCGGTCGTTTGTTGTGCGTGATGCGGCGGGCCCTTGGGCCGGATTAGTCGAATACCGGCTACGGGTCTTGGCCGTGTCTTAGCCTGCGGAATCGGGTTCGCGCTTTTCATCGGCGGGCCGCGAAGGCACATTTATCAGCATGCCTTGAGCCAAGCATTTTTCGGCAGTTTCAATCTGTTTTTGAGATGCCAGCTTGCTCTGTTCATTCTCAGCATTTTTCAAGCTCTGTTTGGCAATTCTCAGTGCCGCCGCGAGCTGCTGCTGCCATGCCGCGCTATTGTCTGACAGTGGCGGCGATAGGGGTGAAGATTCTAGCGCCATGATCCGGCAGGATGACAAGGATGCTATCTCGGCATCATGCTTGGACGTGTCGGGGTTATCAACGGCTGCTGTCTGCGCTAACATAAGAGCCATTATAAGCTATCAGATCCTTAACTGGTTCTAGATTTGCCCTGACGTTTATAGCGATAGTATTTCCAGTTCAAGCCATTGGATAATCGGACAACCGCCGCTTCCGCTTTTGCCGGGGTGTCGCTTTGCATTCGGGCAGCAACACAGCCGGATCGCGGCTCTTGGGGCCGATATCTGGCAATCGACCATCGGCTTGGCCCGCATTTTTTGGAACCGGCGTTGTCGACACCGGCACCACTATCGATTGGGCCGCACATAAATGCTGCGCCCCAGGAACCGCAACAAAATGCAAAATCGCGCTCGCCCCAGCGAGCATAGAAATCATAACCATGGCGACATCCTCTCCCAATGAGTCGTCCAATGTAGGAGACAATAATCATGCCAGCAGAAAAAGGAAGCGCCTTCCTGTTAAAGGTCGGCGATGGTGCAACGCAGCCGGTTTACACCACCGTTGCAGGGCTTCGCACCACGCAATTGTCGATCAACGGCGATGCGGTTGTGATCACCAATAAGGGCTCTGGCGGCTGGCGGGACTTGCTCTCCGGCGCTGGTGTTCGTTCGGTCTCGGTATCGGGTGCGGGCGTGTTTACAGGCTCGGTCGCGGAAACACGGATCAAATCAAACGCCTTATCGGGTGTGCTTGATGACTATGAATTAAGCTTTGAAAGTGGAGATCGGATGCGCGGGAAATTCCTTGTCGCGCGGCTGGACTATGCTGGAGATTTCAACGGCGAACGCAGCTACACGCTGGCGCTGGAAAGCTCTGGCCAAGTGGTGACATTATGAGCCGCGCGGCCAATCCCGCACGCGGCGAGGCGTCGGTTGCAGGCATTATGCTGCGGCCAAGTTTTGCAGCATTGGTCGCGGCGGAAGAAGAGCTGGAGCCGTTGTTCGCACTCGTCGAACGCGCAGCTGCAGGGAAATTGAAACTGTCGGAGATGACAGCATTGCTTTGGCATTGCCGGTTTGATGCGCCCGTCGATTTGTCGCGTGAGGCCTTTTCAGAGGCGGTTGCCGTCGGCGGCCTAGCCGCTGCAACGCCCGCGCTAAAAGCACTGCTTGGTCAGATATTAGGTGGTCGGTGAATTTCGCCGCTAGCGCCAGTCAGCTAGCAGGGCAAACCGCGTTGTTGCTTGGATGGCGGCCCGATGATTTCTGGAACGCCACGCCAGCGGAACTTGGCGTGATCCTCGCGGCTGTAACGCCAACCGGTGACGCGGCGGATGGTGCAACATTGACCGAACTTATGAGGGTTTTTCCCGATGCCCCCACCGGAGGTGAATAATGGACGAGGAAATCGAACGTCTGGTCGTGTCGGTTCGCGCCGATACGCAAGGCTTTGCCCGCGATGTTGCAACAATGCGCGCCGAAATGGATGGACCGTTCGCGGCGGGAATGGAGCGCGCCGGACAGACGCTGCAAAACAGCCTTGTCCGCGCAATTCAGACCGGCAAATTCGGCTTTGAAGATCTTCGGCGTGTGGCCTTGTCGGTGTTGTCTGAGATTGCGGGTGCGGCAATCCGCAGCGGTTTGGACTCCATTTCGGGCAGTGCAGGTGGCGGCGGGCAGGGCGGGCTACTAGGAACAATCGGCTCAGTGATCGGCAGCCTGTTTGGAGCGCCCGGGCGGGCAACCGGCGGGCCAGTTTCGCCTGGTCGTGCTTACCGAGTTGGCGAAAATGGGCCTGAACTGTTTGTCCCGACTAGTGCGGGGCGTGTCGAGACTGGCAGCGGACGTGCCGGTACAGCGCCGATCAGCCTCACAATCAACGTTTCAGACAATGGCCGAGGGAGCGCGCCTGACGCGCTGCAACGATCCAGCCGCCAAGTCGCGCGCGCGGTGCGGCAAGCACTGGCAAGGGCGGAGGATTAGGTCATGCCTTATTGGCTATGTGATGAACGGCGGGAACAAGAATCTGCGCCGCTTATGCGGTTCGATCCGCGCTTTTGGACGCTGAATTTCCCGCGTCCAATGATGGCGTCGGTTGTCAGCACCGGCCCCGAATCGCTGCGTGTTGACGCGGTGTTTTACGGCAGTGAAGATCTCGCCGGTTTAATCTGGGACAGCAAGGATGACTGGGATCATCCGCTGCTCGCATATGAAACCAACCGGGATTATCGGCGGCTGACGGTTAAATTTCGCTGGCGCTCGACAGGTATCATGCCGTTGGATGCCGTTAATGGCCCGACTTTGACTATCGAAGGGCGTGATGCCAGCGGCCAGCCCAAAAACTGGTACGTGCGGTTGTGGAACTATGCGCTTGGTACGCCGGAGGATGCGGTCATAACGTTGCCGTTCAGCGCGCTTAATGGCGGCTTTTTGTTGCCCGAAGAGGCTGATCCGGTTTTTGCAGGCGATATCGACCGGATGTTCATCTCGCTGGTCCCGCCTGGCTATACCGGCACAACCGGCAGCTTTGTGAGCGGCGCCGAAGGCTGGGCCGAGCTGTCCGAAATCCGCTGCGACGGCGAAGGCGTGATGCTCGATACCGGCGACGTTATGTTGCCCGAGCATAGTTTGAAAATGGCGACCGGCTACGACGATGCCTATAACCAGACACCCGCCAGAATTCTGCGCCAAATTCGGGGACTTGGCTATCGTGAAACGATCAATCATTATGTCGGGATGAGCCACTATTTCCGGCTCGAACTATCGGGTGGCGGGCATTACGCCAGCCTCACAGGCGGTGCGTTGAACACGCCGTGCCGTGCTTGGCACCTGGATTTTGCCAATCGCGCCAAGACGGCGGGCTTTGATCTGATCTTTTCGCTGAGCTATGAATTGTTCGACGCGCATTGCTGGAACGATTGGAAGCAACGCGCCGAAAATGGCGATCCAGCGCTAACCGGATGGGTGCCGCCATCAACCTTGTTATCGCCAGCGCACTCTGGCGCGATGGGCTATCTACAAGCCGTCGGTCGAGCGTTTGCTTTTGTTCAAAAACAAGCCGGGCTTCCTGTGAAATTTCAGGTGGGTGAGCCGTGGTGGTGGATTACCGCCGACCACTGCATCTGCCTTTATGACACATCGGCAACGGCCGCCCTTGGGGCATTGTCAGTTTCGATCCCCGACATTCGCGGGACCAAAACGGCGGCGCAAAACGCGATGCTGGATCGGGCGGGTGAGTTGCTGGCGGCGTCGACTGCGGCGTTGGTGGCAGCGGTCGAGAACGAAGCCGATACGGCCCCGTTCAAAAGTCATTTGCTGGTCTATTTGCCGACAGTGCTTGACCCACTGGCTCCGGAGGCCAAGCGGGCTAACGTCCCGCTCGATTGGGCCTCGCCTGCCTTTGATGTGTTGCAATTGGAGGATTATGACTGGGTGACCAGCGGCAATCATGGCGCAACCAAACGGGCAATGCCGATGATAATGTCGCGGCTTGGCTATCCACTATCCGAACAGCACTATTTTGCCGGGTTCGTCCTTGGGCCTGAGGACAAATCGCAGTGGCGAGAGATCACCTTTGCCGCGCAAGCAGCGGAGCAACGCGGCACAGCACAAACCTTTATCTGGGCGCTGCCACAGGTCGCGCGCGACGGCTTTACCTGGTTCCAAATTGGCGATGAAAGCGAGGATGATGTGCAACCTTTTGACGATGTGACCTTTCCATTGGAGATCGGACAAGAGGCCGAAGTGACCGCAGAGTTTTCGACCAATGTGGTGACGATGCTGTCGGGGCACGAACGCCGCAATACCGACTGGGCCGATGCCCGACTGGCGTATGATGTTGCGCCCGGTGTAAGGTCAGAGGCGGAGCTTGCGACCTTGATTGCGTTTTTCCGGGCGCGGCGCGGCGCGGCGATTGCGTTTCGTTTTGCTGACCCGTTTGATGATAGTTCGAACGGCGCTACCGGTGCGCCTACTGCACTGGATCAGGTCATCGGTATTGGCGACGGCGTTAAGACCGAGTTTGCGCTTTCCAAAATATATGGGGCAGGGGCCTCTCCACAGGTTCGTCGGATCACCCGCCCGCGCACGGGCTCGGTTATGCTGGCCGTGAACGGCGTTGCCGCCAATGGCTGGTCGCTTGGAAGCACGGGCCGCGTCAGTTTTGCGACTGCTCCTGCGAACAGCGCACAGATCACCGCCGGTTTCCGCTTCGACGTGCCGGTGCGCTTTGCCGAAGACAGGCTGAACGCCAGCCGCGCGACCTTTGCTGCAGGAAGCTTTGCCAGTGTGCCATTGATCGAAGTGAAGGACGCGGCATGAGCGAAGACTGGCTTGAAGGGCCGCTGACCAGCTCGTGCTATGGCTGGCGATTGGAACGGCGTGACGGGGTGACGCTTGGCTTTACCTCGCATGACCGCGACGCAGACCTCGGCGGCCTAACCCTGCGGGCAAGCCCCGGTATGATGCCGAGTTCCATTGTCGAAAGCATTGGCTTGGATGTCGACGGTCTCGATGTGCGCGGGGCTTTGACCGCCGATGCCATTTGCGCCGATGATTTGAGCGCGGGCCGATGGGATGGTGCCCGGCTCTCGATTTTTTTGTTCGATTGGACTGATCCATCGGCTGGTGTGCGAATGCTTGCGGTCGGAGAGCTCGGCGCGATTGCGCACAGCGGAAACGAATTCGACGCTGAATTTAAGGGTCCCGCCGCAAAGCTGGATCGCGCGGTTGCCCCCTATACGTCGCCCGGATGCCGCGCGAATTTCTGCGATGCCGATTGCGGACTGAACGCCGCGCGGTTTACATATCAGGCAGAAGTCACCTCGGCCAATGGCGTCGCGATCACTGTCAGTGCGCCGCTGCCGGGAAACTCAGCGCAATACGCGTTCGGGAAAATGCGTTGGCTGGATGGCCTCAATTGTGGGCTTTGGGCCGATGTATTGACGACGAGCGCAGCCAGCATTCAACTGATTGCGCCGCTGCCATTTCCGGCTTTACCGGGCAGCAGAGTGGAGCTGATCGAAGGTTGCGATAAAACCATCACGACTTGCAGTGCCCGTTTTGGCAACGCCACCAACTTTCGCGGGGAACCTTATTTGCCGGGAAACGACATCTTGACGCGCTATCCAGGCGCAGGGTCGTGACGCTGGTGGCGGGAGACGGGATTGCAGGGCGCGCGATGACGCAGTTGGGCACTCCGTTCAGATTGCATGGCAGGACGCCGGGCGTCGCTTTGGACTGTGTCGGGCTGGCGGCATATGCGGTTAATCTTAAACATATACCATCAGATTATAGCCTAAAAGGAGTAAAATTGACAAATATATTGTCTTATATGGATAGTATTGGTTTGCATTCACTGCGCGATGCCACCGATATTCGCAGCGGTGACGTGGCGATTGTCACCTGTGCCCCTCGCCAATTTCACCTGATGATCCGCGCCGCTGATGGCTGGGTGCACGGCCATGCGGGCCTTCGCAAAGTTGTTCACACCCCCGGCGCATCGCCCTGGCTGATAGTCGCGGTGCGACGGATGAATGGAGTTTGAAATGGCGACGGTAATTTTATCTGCAGTCGGCACCTATGTCGGCGGCCCGATTGGGAGCGCGATCGGCGCTGCGCTTGGTCAGCAGATCGACCGCGGCATTCTTGGCGGTGGAAAGCCACGGGAAGGGCCGCGCATCAAAGAGTTGGAAATACAAACATCAAGCTATGGCACGCAAGTTCCCGCTATTTTTGGCGCCATGCGTGTCGCCGGCACCGTGATCTGGTCAACCGACTTGATCGAAACGCGATCCAAAAGAGGCAGCGGCAAGAATCGGCCAGCCACGATCAACTACAGCTATTCGGCAAGCTTCGCTGTAGCCTTATCTAGCCGCCCGATTGCGCGGATTGGTCGGGTTTGGGCAGACGGCAACATATTGCGCGGTGCTGCGGGTGATTTGAAGAGTGAAACGATTTTTCGCTTTCACAATGGTTATGGCGACCAGCCACTCGACCCGCTTTTATCATCTGCTGAGACTACAGGCCGATGTCCCGCGCATCGCGGAATGGCTTATGCGGTGTTTGAGGATTTGCAGCTCGCTGATTTCGGCAACCGGATCCCGTCGCTGACTTTTGAACTTTTCGAACGCGAAACGCCGGTGCCGTTGATGGATATTGCTTCGGCGACGTCGGCGCGGACGATCACGGGCGAAAGTGCTTCTTTGCTAACCGGATTTGCTGTTCAGGGCAGCGACTGTCGCGCTGCGCTAGAGCCCTTAATGGCGGCGCTACCGATTCTTGTTCGGCCCGTTGCCGACAGAATGATGGTGTCCGATTGGAATGCAACAACTGCCCTCAACACGCTTACCGATCCGGCGCTATCGGATGGGAAAAGCAGCATCGATCGTCCGTCCAGATCACGCGAAGCCAACAACCGCGCGCCTGCGTCACTATCGATACGGCATTACGAACCGCAGCGCGATTTTCAAACGGGGGTTCAATCGAGCAGGTCTATCGGCAGCGCGCGGACAAAGGTTCAAATCGATCTTCCAGCTGCGCTCGATGCCCCTGCTGCCCGGAACCTTGCCGAGTTGCAATTGCTTCAACATTGGCGCGGTTTGAACGGGTTCAAGGCGTCGTTGCCCATTGGCGCGACCTCCATTCAGGCGGGCAATCGGCTATCGACAGCCAATGCCGGTTCGGCATTGCGGATCGTAGAGGTCGAGCATCAACGCGGAACGACGTGCGTTACTGCGCGCGAATGGGTCGAAGGGGTTTCGATAAATCCGGTCGCGGACCCCGGCCGCAGCCTGCCGAGTGCTGATATGACAATCGGCGAAACGCAGCTGTTGCTCGCTGATTTGCCTGCATTTGGCACCGATGACCCAGGCCGGGCTACTGTGGTGGTGGCCGCCGCTGGAACTGGCGCTGGCTGGCGGCGGGCAGCGCTTTCGATCATCGATGGCGCGCGAACCGTCGAACTGGGTGGAACCAAAGGCGTTGCCACAATTGGCCGATTGCTCGAAGATTTATCCCCGCATACGGCGATGCTGGAAGATCTACTGAACCAGCCAGTGATCCGCCTTCTGCACGATAACATATTTTTGCCCACAGGGTCGGGCGACCCAAAAAGTTATGATGCGCCGTATTTATGGCTGGGTGGGGAAATCCTTCGCTATGGCAACGCCGAACAGATCGGTCTGCGTGATTACAAGTTGAATGGTCTGTTGCGCGGTTGTTTTGGCTCTGACAGTAATAACGTCCACTCCGCGCAAGCCGATGTCTTTCTGATCGAATCGGAAAGTCTGTTACCGCTCGGTTCGGTGCCAACGCTAATTGATGCGGTTTTAAAACTAGAGGCGCAGGGAATCGGTGACGCAGGCCCGGTCGAACGTTCGATCCTGGTGACCGGAAACGCGATCCGACCCCGCAAGCCCGTGCATGGCGTCATTGAGCGGTTTGAAAACGGGGACATTTCGCTCCGATGGCATAGGCGCGACCGGTTGGCACATGTTTGGGCCGATGGCGCAGATATCCCCAACAGCGAAGCAACGGCTGAATATGCGGTTGAGCTGCATATTGATGGAGCAGTGTTCGCGACATGGAATGCAGGCACGTCCGCGCTGTTGGTTGCCGCTTCCGAAATCGCCTTATTACCGATTGCCTTTGGCGTAGCGCTTCAGTTTCAAGTCGTTCAGCTCGGCCGTTTTGCGCGGTCGTTGCCGCTGATCTTGACGGCCAGCTGACGGTCAGAAAACTTCTAATCTTCAAAATATTAAACTAAGGAATTAGGTTATGCCCGACGACGCAACTGCACGACATTCGCTGCCCAATCTCTACGTGGGGCAGTCACAAAAAGAACTAACTCATAACGAGGCATTAGCGCGAATCGATGCGCTGCTTCATCCGGTGGTTGAGGCCAAAGTGACGGCACCGCCAGCCGGATTAGCGGGTAGCAGCGATGGTCTGTGCTGGCTCATTGGTAGCGCCGCCAGCGGACAATGGGCTGGCCGTTCGGGGCAGGTTGCGCGCTGGTCCGGGGGCAGCTGGCGCTACATCGCGCCGGTCGCCGGCATGACGGTTTGGCTTGATTCGGACGATAAGAGACTATTTTACATCGCTGGCGCTTGGGTTGAACCCAACGCGATTAATAGCCCCGCCGGCGGCTCCGTCATCGACGCCGAAGCGCGCGCGTCTGTGGTCGAGATTCTTGGCCATTTGCGGCAGATTTCCAGCATCCCTGTATAATCACGCTAGCGTTGACGTCTTAATCCCGACGAGGGGGCTGCAGAACTGCAAAACTAGAGTCCATATGCGGTTCAAAACATACAGATTCTTTCAAAAGGAGACATTTTGGCAACAGTTTAGGTGCAATGTGCACTTGCAACGCTTCAGCAGAATCGGTAGTGGGAAAGTCCGGTTTTTCATCCTTAAGAAAGAAAAGGGGAACGTTGATGCGTAAGTTAGCAATTGGCCTAGCACTCGCCTCCACTGCTCTGGCTTCACCTTCTATGGCCCGCGATGGTTCATGGTATGTTGGTGTAGACGGCGGTGCGATGCTAGTGGAGGACCTCAACCTCGATATCGGTGCTTTGCCGATTGAGGGTACGGCAAATACTGACACAGGTTATGATTTTGGTGGCGTGGTAGGCTACGACTTCGGTGGCTTCCGCCTCGAAGCAGAAACCAGTTATCGCGAAACTGATCTGCGCAGCTTTGCCAGCTCTGTCTCGGCAATTCCAAGCGGACCCGGCTCGGCTCTGTCGGCCCCAGGTCTTAAGCTCACGGGCGGCGACGCCAATGCGCTTAGCTTCATGGTTAATGGCATGCTCGATTTCGGCGAAGACGATGGCCTGCAAGGCTTTGTCGGCGGTGGCGTTGGTGTTGCTCGCGTTGATGTTCAACAGCAGTTTGCTGCACCTTCGTGGCTTGATGATTCGGACACTGGTTTCGCATGGCAAGCACTTGCCGGCGTTCGCGCACCGATCAGCGACAGCTGGGATGTTGGTTTGAAGTATCGCTTTTTCAACGCGTCTAAGGTCGATCTGGTTGATCGCCTTGGCCGCGGCGTTAGCACACGCTTCCGTTCGCACAGCCTGATGGGCAGCTTGGTTTATAACTTTGGCGGCGCAGAGCCTGTCGCAATTGTAGAGCCGCCAATGGTTGCACCACCACCACCCGTGATCGCGCCTCCGCCGCCACGACCAACACCGCCGCCGCCACCGCGCGTAACCTGCAACACTGGTCCGTACATTGTCTTCTTCGATTGGGACAAGTCGAACCTGCTTCCAGCAGCAACCTCGGTGCTTGATAACGCTGCTTCGCAATATGCGAACTGCGGTAATGCGCGCGTCATGCTCGCCGGTCACGCTGATAAGTCGGGCACACCGACTTATAACGTAGGCCTGTCGCAACGTCGTAACGCAGCTGTTCGTGGATACCTTGAGACCAAGGGCATTACCGGCGGCGCGATTTCGACAGAAGCGTTTGGCGAATCGGCTCCTTTGGTTCAGACCGCCGACGGCGTCCGTGAGCCTCAGAACCGCCGCGTTGAGGTGACTTATGGCCCGGGTTCGGGTAACTAAGTTCTCCATCAGTTAAAGAAAAAGGCCAGTCTTTGGACTGGCCTTTTTTTTGCCCGTTATTCACAAATTTGCGCCAGGATAATCAGGCCGCGTTGGCGACTAAACCGTCGCTATTGCCTTTTGCCGCAATCAGCAGCCGCGCCTCCAATGCTTTGATCCGCGTCTTGGCTTCGATCTTTCCGCCAAGCAGATCGGTCACATAGAATGTATCGACCGCGCGTTCGCCATAAGTGGCGATATGTGCGCTGTGCAAAGTCACTTTGGATTCGAACAGCGCCTGTGCCAGATTGTTGAGCAATGCTGGCCTGTCCGCCGCGTTAACCTCAACCACGGTGAAACGGTTCGATGCAACGTTATCGACGAACACCGATGGCGCGATTGAAAATGCTTCGGCCCGCCTGCGTGGGGGCAACTTGGCGTCCAGCCGAGAAACCAGTGTGCTGCGATTGACTAACGCTTCCTTGATCGCCTGCCTCAGCCGTTCAATTTGTCCCACTTCCTGAAATGGTCGTCCAAAGGGATCTTGGACCAAGAAATTATCCAGCGCCATGCCATCGGTGCTAGTGTGCACCCGCGCATCAATAATGTTCCCGCCCGCGACATGGATGGCCCCGGCGATCCGGTAAAATAGTCCCGGATGGTCGGAAGCGAGCACTGTTATCAATGTCGCGCCCCGATCCGGATAAAAACACGCATCAATAGCCAGCCCAGACCCGTCATCATCGAGCAACAACCGCGCGTTGCGCTCAATAATATCGCTCGGCTCGGCAATCCAATAGGGTCCGGGCAACCGCTTGGCGAGCTTTGCAAAGTCGCTTTCGGACAAGCCTAGTTGCTGTGCCAGTATATCGCGCTTCGTGTTGATCCGCTCATCACGCCCGCGCTGTTTGTGGCCCAGACGCAATACTTCCTCGGTCGCTTCAAACAAATCGGATAGCAATTGCCGCTTCCAGCTGTTCCAGACCCCTGGCCCTACAGCCCGAATATCGACAACTGTCAGGATCAGCAGCAAACGCAACCGTTCTGCTGATGTCACCACTTGCGAAAAATCGAGGATCGTTTTGAAGTCTGAAAGATCGCGTTTGAACGCGGTAGCGGACATCAGCAAGTGCTTACCAACCAACCACGCTACCGTCTCGGTTTCTGCATCGCTCAGGCCCAGCCTTGGACAGAGGTTTCGTGCAACTTCGGCGCCCAATACGCTGTGATCACCGCCGCGCCCTTTGGCGATATCATGCAACAGGACGGCTGCGTATAACACGCGGCGGCTGACAATCTGGCGTATGATCGCGGTCGACAAGGGATGGTCGGTTTTGTGGTCGCCGCGTTCGATTTCGGCAAGCAGGCCAATCGCGCGGATGCTGTGTTCGTCCACCGTATAATGATGGTACATATCGAACTGCATTTGCGCGACGACGCGGCCAAAATCTGGTACGAACCGACCAAAAACCGTCGCCTCATTCATCCAGCGCAAAACTGTTTCCGGATCACGGGGTGACGTTAGAATATCAACGAACAAAGCATTGATTGCCGCGTCATTACGCACTTTGTTGTCGATCAGCCGGGCATCGCGCCGCGCCGCACGCATCGCAAGCGGATGGATTTCCAAACCAAAACGGTCTGCCAGATGAAAAATCTCGATCATTCGGCCAGGGATTTCGGCAAAAAAATCGTCATTTGGCAGTGCCAGCCGCCCGCGATCCAACGTAAATCCGTTCAGCTTTCGCGGACGACGCGACAGGCTTGGTAAGAACCGCCGTCCTTTTTTGCCCATAGTTTCATCTAGATGCGCAAGAAATAAACCCGTCAGGTCGCCAACGGTTTTCGCGTTAAGGAAATAATATTGCATGAACCGTTCGACCGCCGAACGTCCTGGCCGGTCAGCAAAGCGCATCCGCTCTGCCACTTCGCGCTGAAGGTCAAATGTCAGGCGCTCTTCGCCGCGACCGGCGATGTCATGCATATGACACCGCACCGACCACAGGAAATTCTCGGCACGTTCAAACTTTTTGTATTCCTCAGCGGTTAATAGCCCGACATCAACCAAAGCTGCTGGCGTGTGCACGCGGTGAGCGTATTTCCCGATCCAGTACAGCGTATGCAGATCGCGCAGTCCTCCTTTGCCGTCTTTGACATTAGGCTCAACCACATAGCGGCTGTCACCCATCTTCCGATGGCGCTCATCACGCTCCGTCATTTTCAAAGCGACAAATTGGGGCGCTGTTTTGCCGACCACCTCGGTCCAAAACCGGTTTGCCGCCTCCTCGTATACCGAGCGATCCCCCCAAACAAAGCGGCTTTCCAAAAGTGCGGTGCGGATTGTCAGATCCTCCGACGCCATCTTCACCGTTTCGTCCAATGACCGGCTGGATTGGCCTATTTTCAGGCCTAGATCCCATAACAGATACAAGGCCGCTTCGATGACCTGCTCGGTCCATGCCGTGCGCTTATACGGCGTGACAAACGCGATATCGACATCGCTAAACGGCGCCATTTCACCCCGGCCATAGCCGCCAACGGCTAAAATCGCGATCTTCTCAGATGCTGTCCGGTTGCCGATCGGGAAAAGATATTGGACGACATAGTCATAGATAAGGCGCACCAGCTGATCGACAAGGAAAGCCTGTTCCTGGGCCGCACGATATCCTTTTGACGGGTGCGCACGCAGCCGATTAGCAATTTCGGTGCGGCCCAGCGCCAGCGCTTGCTGCAATTCCGCGACGATTGAAGCACGTGCCTTTGGTATGCCGTCGCGCCGCACGATATCATCCAAGCGCTCGGCCAACGCCTTGCGGTCAATGATCGCACGTTGCTGTGCCGGACGGAGTGCTTCGCGTTTCATACGATGACTCTTAGAAAGCATCACCACGTTTGCAAAGCGTCAGCTTGCTTTTGCAATCTCATTATATTCGCGGCGGAGCGTCACCCGGTCGATTTTCTGTGTGCCCAGCCGGGGAAGCGGTTCGCCGACCTGCCAGAAATGAGCGGGTACCTTGAACGGCGCAAGCTTGCTAGCGAGATATTCGCGGAGCATATCAGGCCCCATATCGGCACCCTCTTTGGCCAAATAGACCAAGCCGGGAACCTCGCCATAGCGATCGTCAGCGATGCCGAAAACCGACAGCTCGATGATGTCATCATGCTCATAGGCAGCGGCTTCAACTTCGGGGCAGCTGATATTCTCACCACCACGGATGATGATGTCTTTTTTGCGATCGACGATGAATAGATAGCCATCCTCGTCCAGATACCCGATGTCTCCGGTCCGGAAAAACCCGTCTTGTGTAAACGCGTCGCGGGTTGCTTCAGAATTGTTCCAATAGCCGTTGAAATTAGCGATGGTGCGGATGCAAACTTCGCCGCGTTCGCCTTGCGGCATTTGATTACCGTCATCGTCCAATATGCCAACTTCGACCAATGGCTTGGTCGCAGGGCCAGTGCTTTCGGGTTTGGCGAGATAGTTTTCGGTAAAATTACCGCAGCCGACGCCGTTTGTTTCGGTCAGACCGTATCCCAATAACGGGAAGCTCCAGTCCATTTCCTTTTTGATCTTGCGCACATGTTCAACAGGGCGTGGTGCGCCTCCTGCGGCAAAGGCAGTGCAGCTGGTTAGGTCATAATTGCCCTTGTTCGGATGCGTCGCAATCTCGATGCTCATCAACGGCACGCCGACGAAATAGCTAATCTTTTCCTTTTGGATTAGCCGCATCGCTTCTTCTGCATCCCATTTCGGCATCATCACCAGTTTACGACCAATCGCAAAGCTTTGCAGAACCAATGGCACCGAAGCGGTGACGTGGAACAATGGCACATTGACGAGCGCCGACGGCTGCGCTGGCATCGCTGTGCCCACTGCGCTTAATATTTCAAAAAAGACCATCGTCTGGCCTGCGTAGCTCATCGCACCCTGAACAACGGCGCGGTGATCGGAAACGGCACCTTTCGATTGTCCCGTTGACCCGGATGTATACAAAATTGTCGCATTGTCAGTCGGCTGGATTGCAGGAAGCGGGGTGTCCGCGCCGCCACCCTTGGCGAGCAATATGCTCAAACCATCAAGCGGTGCAACATCATGATCGAACAGCAGGACTTCACATCCGCCAAGATCCTGTCCGTCAAGCCGAGCTGCGCGTTGCTGATCGGCAAGCAGATAGCGGCAATCGACCATGCGGATGCCTTCCGCCAATTCGCCGCCCTGCCACCATCCGTTGAGCAACGTTGCAACGCCGCCCGCCATGACGATAGCCATCGATGCGATAATCCAGTTTGCCGAATTACGCGCAGCGATGCCAACACGGTCGCCGACTTGCAGGCCGTAACCCTCAACCAATCCGCCCGCCAGTGCGCGGGCCGCAGCATGGCATTCGGCAAATGTCAGCCTCCGATCACCGTCGACCAGAAATTCTTTGTCGCCATGCATTGCGCAAAAACCATCGAGATAATCTCGAAGATTGGCTGGAGCTTTGGTCAAATAGGGCATTTGATGCCCGTATTTTTCAATATATCCAATCGACAGCGGGCCTTCTGCCGTTGTCAACTTAGCCACAGTCGCCTCGATCGCCCGATCCAGATCGGTTGCCATTGCGAATCTCTCCTTTTTGTTTTTTCTCTTGTGTCCTAGACGCTATAGGAACGCAATCGCAGGAGGGAAATGGGTTTGAGTTTGGAAATTCTAGCAGCGGCACCACATTTTGTGCGCATGTCTGAGCTTGGGCTGGACCCGGTGTTGTTTGAAATCGGCTTTTTCAAACTGCGCTGGTATTCGCTTGGGTATTTGTTCGGCATTATGCTGGGCTATTGGTTGCTGATAAAGCTGATCGCAAAGCCCGGCGCGCCGATGTCGCGGCTGCATGCGGATGATATGATTCTATATGCGACACTCGGGATCATCCTTGGCGGGCGGATTGGCTATATCCTGTTTTATCAGCCCTCTATCCTTGCCAATCCGATGGATATCTTCAAATTGTGGGAAGGCGGCATGTCGCTGCACGGCGGGACGCTGGGCACAATTTTTGCTATCTGGTTGCACAGCCGCCGGTTCAAACTGTCGTTCCTGCGCGTTTGTGACTATGTCGCGTGTTGCATTCCGTTTGGCCTGTTCCTTGTGCGCATCGCAAACTTCATTAATGGTGAGCTTTGGGGGCATGAAACCGACGTTGCTTGGGCCGTAGTATTTGATACGAGCGGAGCGGGGGCGGGGCTGGTCCCGCGCCATCCAAGCCAGCTTTATGAAGCTGCTGCCGAAGGTTTGCTGATGGCGGCGATCCTGTGGCCATTGTTCTTTAAAACCCATGCACGGTTTAAACCGGGGTTCTTGTTTGGAATGGCGGCGTTGATCTATGGCATATCGCGTTTTACGATTGAGTTCGTGCGTGAGCCTGATGCGCAGCTGATTTATGTTGTCGAACAGACCGGCCTTAGCATGGGGCAATGGCTGACGGTGCCGATGATTGTTATCGGACTGTATCTGGTGTTGACGGCATCGGGGCGGCGGCAGCGCGTCGAACCCTTTGTCGGGACCAGCAGTGTCGCATGAGATTTCCCCGCTTGCGGCGCGCCTCGCCAAGCAGATAGAGGCATCGGGCCCGATCAGCGTTGCCGAATATATGCGCGAAGCAAATGCTGAATATTATGGCAAAGGCGATCCGTTCGGGGCGGATGGTGACTTCATCACCGCCCCCGAAATCAGCCAGATGTTCGGCGAGCTCGTTGGGCTTTGGTTGACCGACCTTTGGCTGCGCAGCGGCAGCGCGGAAACGATCAACCTGGTCGAACTTGGCCCCGGTCGCGGAAGCTTGATGGCCGATGTATTGCGCGCGACTGCGAAATTCGGCTTTGCGCCAACCGTTCATTTTGTTGAAACAAGCGATGCTTTGCGGGCGGCGCAATTGCACAATGTGCCAAGCGCGATCCATCATCACAGCCTCGAAACCCTTCCTAAAACCGGGCCATTATTGGTCATCGCCAATGAATTTTTCGATGCTTTGCCCGTCCGGCAATATGTTGCCACACATGCCGGTTGGCGTGATCGCGTTGTCGCGCGCGACCGAGGGAATAAGTTTATGGCGATGCCTGGCACGCGGGCGGTTGACCATATGATCCCTTTAGATATCCGCACTGCACCAAGCCATAGCATCTATGAAACGTCCCCCGATGCGAGCGAGATGCTATTTGAACTGTCGCGGCGGCTGAACGACCAAAGTGGTGCGTTGCTGGTGATTGATTATGGCTATGCCATGCCTGGCCTTGGCAGCACGTTGCAGGCAGTGAAGGCGCATGAATTCGCCGATCCGTTCGTAAATCCGGGCGACCATGATTTAACCGCCCATGTAAATTTCCCCGAAATCGTCAACCTTGCGAAGATGCAGAATCTGCGGGTTAGTGGACCGGTCGAACAAGGCCGCTGGCTTCAGGCTTTGGGGATCGACATGCGTGTCGAACAACTTGCGGCGGGTGCGCCCGAACGTGCAGATGATGTGCAAAATATGCGCGACCGTTTGGTCGAGCCTGCGCAGATGGGAAGCTTATTTAAGGTACTGGCGATTTCATCCGAAAATTGGCCAGAGCCAGAGGGGTTTGCGGCAGCCGTCTAAACCGGTGCTGCAAGCCAAGCGGCGATTTCGCTGGCAACAACATTGGCCGCATCGTTCAACGCAGAGCCAGCTGCACCGGCGCTAATCTCCAACACTGTTGAGCGGGCTTCGAAACGCTTTTTCTCGACTTCTTTTCCGTTTTGCAAACGCACTGCATCGTAAATGACTATCGCTTCATTGCGCGTCGCGTCGACCCCGAATTCGAGCAATGCTCCGGCGAGGTAGTGTTCAGCTTTGCCGCCAGCATCGACTTGGTTGAGGACTAGCCGATTGTTCTTGGCGGATATGGTTTCCATCAACAGCATCTGCATCAGCCGCGCTGGCTTGTCGGCCCAGACCGCATCCTCAAGATAGGCAATGTTGCTGCCGTCGATCTGCACAGGCACGCGGTTGGTCTCCAACTTACGCGGCACTTCGGGGATTAGGACTACCAACGCATCCTTGGCTGCACCGCGTTGCAGTGTGCCGCCAGCGACTTTGGCCGCAGGGGTTAACACCAGCATCGATGGCGGGACTTTACCGCCCAGATTGACACAGGCACCGAGTGCCAGCGCGAGCGAAATCGGTAGCACCAGCTTTCCGGTATTCATCCTGCGTCCCTTTCCGTTCATCATTTCTTTGGCTTGTAGTCCGGGAGTTCGGGTGACGACACCAGCCCCCCTACGCCTTGTTGATCAAGCCGCTCGGTTACGTTTTTAAGCGATGCCGCGAGTTGCCGCAAATCGCGGGCCAGCATATTGATTTCAGGCAGTGTCTGCGTGTTCAGCGTCTGGATCGCAGGGCTCGTGCTGTTTATTGCGCCTTCCAATGCCGACAGGCTGCCATTGGCGGCGGCGAGCGTCTTGCGCAATTCCCCTATCATCGGCTTACCTTCGTCATTGAGCAGCGCGTTGGCATTGGTCGACATCACCGCAAGCTGGTCCGCCGCCAAACCGGCCTTGGCCAGCGTGTTCCGCGATTCTTGAATCGCCGCCTGAAGATCGGGTGCTTGCGCCGCCAACGACCCTGACAGGGTTTCCACATTCACCAGAATTTTTTCGATCGACGATTGATTTTTGTCCGAAAGGATATTGGTCAGCCGCTCAGTCAGCGTCGACAGCCGATCCAACAGAAGCGGTGCGTCATTGAGCAATTCCCCCAACGCACCCGGCTTGGTCGGTATCACCGGCGCGCCAGCGGGGCAGACCGATTTGGGGTTCAATTTTGGGCAGCTTATTCTGGGCGCACCTTTGATTCCACCATCAAGCTGAATCTGCGAAACGCCGGTGAAGCCAACGCCGCTGATCGTCGCCGTTGTGCCCAGACGGATCGGCATTTTTGCGTCAATCGAGATGCGCACCCGCACAAAATCGGGATCCGGCCCCCATAGTCGAATTTCTTTGATCTGCCCGGCTGGCACACCCGAAAAGGTAACGCCGGATCCTTTGGCAAGGCCGTTTACCGACTGTTGGAAAAAGATGTCATATTCCTTTTTCACGCCGTCCGCTGTGCGCGAAAGCCAGATAGTAAAGCCCGCCAAAACCGCCAGCAATAGAAGCGTTACTGTGCCCACAAGGATATGATTGGCTTTGGTTTCCATAATGATACCTTATGGCCTGTAGTCCGCCGGCTTGTCCACGGCCTATTTTCCTGGCCGATTAGCGGGCCGCGCGGCGCGGCCACGCGGTCCAGAGAAATAGTCGTGAATCCACGGATGTTCGGTCGCCAACAGTCCGTCGATCCGGTCAACGGCAATGACCTTATCATCCGCTAAAACGGCAACCCGGTCACAAATCGCGTAGAGCGAATCAAGGTCGTGGGTGATCAGGAACACGGTAAGACCGAGGGTTTCTTTTAGGCTTAACGTCAGCTCGTCGAACTTTGCAGCACCGATAGGGTCAAGCCCTGCGGTGGGTTCATCGAGAAAGAGCAATTCTGGATCCATCGCCAAAGCTCGCGCAAGTCCTGCGCGTTTCTTCATGCCGCCGGACAATTCGGACGGGTATTTGTGCGCCGCGTCTTGGGGAAGACCGCTCAAATGGATTTTATACCGCGCCAGTTCGTCCAGCATTGAACGCGAAAAATCGGGGTAAAACTCCTTTAATGGAACCTGCACATTTTCCGCCACGGTCAGCGTTGAAAACAACGCGCCGCCCTGAAACAACACCCCCCAGCGCCTGCGAACATCGGTCGCCTCATCCTCTTCTTTGCCACGCATTGATTCGCCAAAAACGGTGATCTCGCCAGCTTGTGGTTCCTGCAGGCCGATGATCGAGCGCATGAGCACCGATTTGCCAGTGCCGGATCCACCAACCACACCCAAAATCTCGCCCGCGTTGACAGCGAGGTCGAGATGGTCGTGGATGACTTGATCGCCAAATGCGTTGCATAGGCCACGGACGGAGATGATCGGTTCCATCGCCTAATTCCAACCAACGCCGCTGAAAAATACCGCGAAAAACGCATCAAGAACGATGACGAGGAAGATTGCTTGCACCACGGCGGCGGTAGTTTTTAGTCCAACCTCTTCGGCATTCCCCTGCACCCGCATCCCTTGGAAACAGCCAGCCATAGCAATGATCGCGCCAAAAACAGGTGCCTTTATCATGCCCACATAAAAGTCGGTGATCGGCGTTACTTCACGAATACGCTGCACAAAGGTCGCAGGCGGAATGTCGAGCGCAATCCAGCACAAAAGCCCGCCGCCGGTGATCGCAACGATCGAGGAGTAAATCCCCAGTAACGGCATCATCACAACCGTTGCCAGAACGCGCGGAATCACCAATGCCTCGGTTGGCACCACGCCAATCGTCCGCATAGCGTCAATTTCTTCGGTGATCTTCATTGTGCCGATCTGTGCGGCAAAGGCAGAACCAGACCGTCCAGCAACCATGATCGCAGTCATCAGAATGCCCAGCTCGCGTAATGTCAGCCGCCCAACCAAGTTGACGGTAAAGACCTCGGCCCCGAATTGCCGAAGCTGGACAGCACCCTGCTGAGCAATCACAATCCCGATTAAAAAACTCATAAGCCCGACGATGCCTAGCGCGCGCACGCCGACCATATCGAAATGCTGCACCACCGCATGGATGCGAAAACGGCGTGGGTGCAGGATCAGCTCGAATATGGCTTTCACAATCTGCCCGATAAAGCCGACAAATTGCAGGAGGGTGGTGAACGCCTCCACCGCTGCCTCACCCACTTCATTGACCAGCCAGAACAGTCGGCGGACTGACGGCGCAGGTACCACTGTTTGCGCATCAACGCCGCTGACCGCCGCGATCAGTTTTTGCGCGTCCTTATCGGCGCCGATAATCTGTGCATTATGGTCGCGTGCGGTGCGATAAATCAGCCATGCACCAACGGTGTCGATATGCTCGATCTGGCTTAAGTCAATTGTGCCGATGCTCGCAGGGAGCTCGCGCAGCCGTTCATCCAGCCTGCCTATCGCAGCGATAGCCAAGGTGCCGCTGAAACGCAGCGACTGGCTACCATCGGGCAGCGGCTCTTGGGCAAAATCGGCTGGTTCGGCCATGGCCCCTGATTGGCCTATTACGCGGGCATCTTCAAGGAGTGACTTTACAGCCTGTTGTTTTCAGACCGCTTTCACAGATTAGCGTCGATAAAACGCTCTGCATCCAACGCCGCCATGCAGCCTGTTCCCGCGCTCGTGACAGCCTGTCGGTAGATATGATCCATCACATCGCCGCACGCAAACACACCGGGAACGCTGGTTTCGGTCGCTTGACCTTCGGCCCCTCCATGGACTTTGATATAGCCACCCGCCATATTCAGATGACCTTCGAAAATGCCGGTATTGGGCTTGTGGCCGATGGCTATGAACACGCCGTGAAGCGTAACGTCTTCGGTCGCGCCATCTTGCGTAGATTTGATCCGCATTCCAGTTACGCCCATCGCATCGCCGAGAACTTCATCAAGCGTGTGGTTCCATTTAATTGTGAGCTTGCCCTCTCTCTCACGCGCGAACAGCCGGTCTTGCAGTATCTTTTCGGCTTTCAACTTGTCGCGGCGGTGGACCAACGTCACATGGCTGGCGATATTGGCGAGATACAAAGCTTCCTCGACAGCGGTGTTGCCGCCGCCGATGACCGCGACGGGCTTGTTGCGATAGAAAAATCCGTCGCATGTGGCACATGCCGATACGCCTTTGCCCATGAACGCGGTTTCGCTGGGCAGCCCCAGATATTGCGCGCTCGCGCCGGTGGCGATGATGACGGCGTCTGCAGTATAGTCGCCCGCGCCGCCGGTCAGCGTGAACGGGCGTTTGGAAAAATCGACCTTTTCGATATGATCGTTCTCAATCCGCGTGCCGAAACGTTCGGCATGCTTCTTCATCCGCTCCATTAATTCCGGACCCATCACGCCTGCATCATCGCCCGGCCAATTGTCGACCTCTGTGGTGGTCATCAACTGTCCGCCTACCTCAATACCGGTCACTATCATCGGCGACAGGTTGGCGCGTGCTGCATAGACCGCGGCGGTATAACCAGCCGGGCCGGAGCCGATGATGATGACAGGGGCGTGGCGATTATTGGGCATGCAGGCAATCCTTTAAGCTTTGTCCGCAGCACATAGGAGTGCAGGCGCTTAGGGCCAAGCCCTTAAGGATTTTTGTTCACAAAAAGAGGCTTCCATAATCGTAAGCTGCACCGTATCACGCACGGAAATTCATCGAAGACTAGGGAGTGCCCAATGCCAACCATCACCGTAATCGACCGGAGCGGAAATGCCCGGGACGTTCAGGCAGAGAACGGCCTTTCGTTGATGGAAGTGATTCGTGACAATGGCTTTGACGAGTTGCTCGCTTTGTGCGGCGGTTGCTGCAGCTGCGCGACGTGCCACGTCTATGTCGCTTCTGAATTTTCCAGCAATCTGCCAGTGATGAGCGAAGACGAAAACGATTTGCTCGATTCGACCGACAACCGCAACGACCAGTCGCGGCTTTCGTGTCAGGTCCCTGTAACCGACGCGCTTGAAGGCCTTCAGGTCACGATCGCTCCTGAGGATTGATCAGCCGCGCAGAGCCGTTGTCATCGCCTCTGCCGTCACCGGATAGCCAAAGCCGTCGGGCACGCAGATGTGCTGCACGCCATCGCGATCCTCTACGTAAGTGAACAGCAGTTTGACTGGGAACTCTGCGGCATGGGCTGCAGTTGTTTCGAACCGGTCGAACTGGGCTAGTCGTTCCAAATTGCGCGTGGTTGGAAAGATCGCTTTAACTTCGCCGCGCTCTAGCCTGTCCAAAACGCCGCTAGCGCTGTCCCAGAACAATGCCCGGTTTTCGGTGTCGTCGACGACCGCCGACAGGTGCGCATCGCCCGCATCGATCAGATAAAAGCGCGTATCGAATACGCGTGTCTCAAGATTTGGCGGACGCCATCGCGCCCACGGCACAAGCTGGTGCAGCCTTGGTGTCCAATTATACGCCGCACAGACCGCTTCCAGACTTTCACCCGCATGGAGGGCGGTGCGTGCTTCCGCGCAATCGGCGGCTTCGTCTACTCCGTCCAATGCCAGAGCAAGACCTGCCTCTTCGATTGTTTCGCGGATCGCCGCCAGCCGTGCGGCCGCTTCATCGACGGGAAGGCCATGGTCAAAGTTCTGGGCAAAAGCAAAATCAGCTGGATCAACCTTCCCACCGGGAAAAACCACAGCCCCACCGGCAAAGGCCATGCTTTTGACGCGCTCGACCATAAGGATCAGCGGCGGACCGCCGTCGGGATTATTGCGGAAAATCACCATCGTTGCAGCGGGCGTTGCAGGCGGCATCGCTTCGCCGGTTACGGGATGGGGCATGACTTCGTTGAACATGTGCGCCTTGCAGCATGATACGGGCGCAATGCCAACGTCTATTTTATCGAAGGGTTTTGGAAACTGCTTCGTTATAGGTTCATGGCTATGCGCAAGATGGTTCAAAGATGACAGCCCAAGTGGCAGTGTCGGACAGCGACGATGCGCTGATGGCGCGCGTGGCTTTGCGTGATGGCGATGCATTGCGTTTGCTCGCTGATCGTCATGCCGACATCCCTTGGCGGATCGCGTATCGCATGCTGGCGGACCCGGCGGAGGCAGAGGATATCGCGCAAGAGGCGATATTGCGGCTTTGGCAATATGCGGAGCGTTGGCAAGCGGGAGGTTCAGGCGTTGCCGCATGGCTGACACGGGTGGCGACCAATGCGTGTCTGGACCGTATCCGCCGCCGCCGGTTTGTAAGCACAGACGCGGTGCCCGAACGCGCCGATGACGGGTTGTTAGCGGACGAAATGATTGAGCATGACGAAGTGCGGAATGCGGTTGCGGCGTGCATCGATGCTCTTCCTGAACGGCAACGCGCGTCGATAATTCTGACCTATTATGAGGAACAGCAGAACAAAATGGCTGCGGACATATTGGCTATACAAGTGAAAGCGTTTGAGTCGCTGCTGTTCCGTGCGCGCGCGTCTTTGCGCGATTGCGTTGAAGGCAAAGGGGTGAGGTCATGAGTGAGGCGGTTTTCCCGAACCATATCGGTCGGGCGCTAGACCAGTTGACTGTCCCATCCTTGCCCATTGGCTTTGGGGATCGTTTGGTTGCGCGGATTGCGGCTAATGATTTGCAGGATGAGCAGAGCGTGGTCGATGTCGCGCTTTCATCTCCGCGCCGTTCCATGCGCGTTACCGGCTGGCGCCGTTTGGGACGAATAGTGACGGTGGCGGCGGCGTTCGGCTTGGCCACTGCGACGGCGGCTGCATCGGGGGTTTTTGGCGATGCGGTCTACGTTCCTGTTGTCAGCGACGTGTTGGCGCGGGCTGAGCTTGTGAAAATGCCGGACAAAAAGCCGGTTTCGAAATCCATAGTTCAACCAAAAATAGCCAGTGGTTCCAGGGCGCCGGAGCCAGTCGCGCAGTCGCTGATGGGCAAGGATTTGGTATTGGCACGGATTGCAGAAATGCGTGCTGACCCTGCATATCGAAACCTACCAAGAGACGAGCGGCAAGTGCGCTTAAAAGCCGAAATTGCGAAACTGCTTGCCGATGGGGCAGTTCAAAAAGCCGATGTTAAAGCTGCGTGGATGCAGTTGGCGGCAGAGCGCGAGGCTCGGGATAAAGCGCGGTTTAAAAAAGATTTGCCTGAACTCGAACGCCAAGTCGCCGAGTTTAAACGGCTCGCCGAGGCAAAGAAGAGGGCCATAGCCGCAGGTGCAAAGCCGCTAACACCTGAACAAAAAGAAAAAGTGCGCGATGCGGTCAAACAATTGACGCCAGCGCAACGGGCGGAATTGCAAGTGCTGCGGCAACGGCGGCGTGATGCGGCTCCGCACGACAGACGTGCTATTCAGGCCGAAGTCCGGGCATTCTGGCAAAGAGCAGGGGGTAAGCCTGGCGCAGAAGACGCCAAAAGCGAAACGCCCTGACGGACTGCATTGCCGCCCAAATTAACAATCCGCTGTGCCGCTTGCCAGCCGATAGCCAAGCTGGCACGATGCAACGCAATAAAGATGTGGCTCGTGGAGAGGCATTATGGGCATAATCGAGATTCTAGGTTTGGCCACCAGCGTTAGCTTGTTGTCTGGCTGGCGCATGTACCTGACCGTTGTTGCCACAGGCTTGGCGATGTATACTGGCTATCTCGATCTGCCCGAAAACCTGAAAATGCTGGAGGCGCTGGCCAATCCGTGGGTCATTGGCATTGCTGGCACAGGAGCAGTCGCCGAATTTTTTGCTGACAAAGTCGCATGGCTCGATTCGATTTGGGACGGACTGAATACCCTTATCCGACCCTTAGGCGGCGCGATGCTGGCATTGGCGGTGGTCGATGCAGGCGATCCCGTCTGGCAGGTCATTGTGTTCCTGCTCGGCGGCGGTGCGGCGCTTGCTAGTCACGCAACCAAAGCGACAACGCGCGCGGCGGTGAACACTAGCCCTGAACCTGTTAGCAATGTTATTCTTTCAACTGCCGAGGATGTAGTGACCGGCGGGCTTTTGGCGCTTGCCTTTACCAATCCGATCATCGCAGCGGCCATTGCGGTGGTGTTATTGGGGCTGGTCATTTGGGGGCTGTTTAAAGCGAAACGCGCGTTGAAACGGTTTCTCGCGCCGAAACCCGAAATCACGCCGCCAGCTTAGCCAAAGCTAACGCGCAGTCCGTCGATAATGAATTGCGCGGCAAGTGCTGCAAGTAATACACCAAGCAACCGTGTGATCACGGCCTCTGCCTTCGACCCCAGCACCCGCATTATCGGCCCAGCGGCAACGAGCGCAAGCAACGTCAGCACCAGCACCGCACCTAACGCGCTCAGCACGATGATCGAACGATCAAGCCCTTCATTCTGGCTCATCAATAGCATGACAGAGGCAATCGAACCCGGCCCTGCAATCATCGGCATCGCCATTGGGAAGACTGAAACGTCCTCAATCTCCGGCGTCTCGATAATTTTTTGCGCACGATCTTCGCGGCGTTCGGTGCGTTTTTCAAAAACCATGTCGATGGCGATTAAAAACAGCATTACGCCGCCCGCAATACGAAAACTGTTCAATTCAATATGCAACGCGCCGAGCAATTGTTCGCCAAACAACGCAAACACCAGCAATATCCCCGCCGCAATTAACGCTGCGCGGATCGCCATGCTCCGCCGCTGCGCGTCGGTCGCGTCTTTGGTCAGGCTCGCATAAATCGGCGCGCAACCCGGCGGGTCGATAACGACGAAGAATGTCACAAAGGCAGAGATAAACAGGTCGAGCATTAGTGCGCCACTGGCTTTGCAACCCTGTCGGTCAACACATCGTCAAAATCGCTGCCGTTCCAAAGGCGCACGGTCAGCGTGCGGCTTTTGTCGGGGCGCAATTGCCATTCCCAATTCAGCGATTGATCGCGCGAGAACATGCTTTTCATCTGCACGCCTTCGTCGGGGGCATTGATTGGAGCGTTCGCTTGGCCGTTACAGCTGGCCGTCTTCGTTTGAAGGAATTCCGGCGCTTCCCGTCGCATTTCAACCTGGTCGCCGTGGGAAAGCAGCCATCGCCAATCTCCTGTACCATCAGGTTTTTGGAAAAATTGCCAGACGGTCGTGTAATAGCCGTCCACATCACCCCATTTGATCGCACCGGTCGTTACGCCGGTTTTGCCGTCGCAAGACATAAAAACTCTATGGGGTTGCCAGCTGGTGTCTTTGAGCGGTGCTTGTGTCTTTAGCCACGGCTTTGCTTCGACTGGCTCGGGCACAAATGTAAGCGCATTTTCGGCGGCTGTTTCCCGAAGCGCAGCAAAGGCATCTTTTTCTTGCGCCAAACGGTTTTGGGCGATGTCGAGCGCCAATATCACGGACGGATTTTGAGCAAATTGAACAGGGCCTCGAAGGCGCGGCCCCGACGGCGCGCAAGCGGCAAGGGCAATGACAGCGGCAAGTGTAAAGTAGCGCATCAAAATCCCTTTGTTTCCGGCAGACCTGCACGGCGGTTGGCGGCGAGTAATGTGTTGTGCAGCAGACAAGCGATTGTCATCGGGCCAACACCGCCCGGGACCGGGGTAATAGATCCCGCCACCGCGCTGACACCTGCATAATCGACATCGCCGACCAGCCGGGTTTTGCCCTCCACTGCCGATGCCACACGGTTGATCCCAACGTCGATAACGCAAGCCCCCGGCTTGATCCATTCGGCTTTCACCATCTCGGGCCGCCCGACCGCTGCGACCACAATGTCAGCGCGGCGGACGACTTCGGCCAAATCCTGTGTCCGGCTATGCGCAATGGTGACAGTGCAATTGGCCGCAAGCAGCAATTGTGCAACGGGCTTTCCGACCAGAATCGACCGGCCAATAACGACCGCATTTTTGCCCGACAGATCATCGCCCAGCACATCGTGGATCAGCATCATACAGCCAAGCGGCGTGCAGCTAACCAGCCCCGGCAGTCCTGACGCCAAGCGTCCGGCGCTGACCACATGCAGGCCGTCGACATCCTTGTCAGGATCAATCGCGCTGACCACAGCCATTTCGTCGAGATGTTTGGGCAGAGGCAGCTGCACAAGTATCCCGTCCACCGCATCATCAGCGTTTAACCGCCGCACCAATGCGACCAGTTCGTCCTGCGGCGTGTCGGCGGGCAGGCGGTGTTCAAAACTGGCCATGCCGACTTCGACGGTCTGTTTAGCCTTATTGGCGACATAGACACGGCTGGCTGGATCATCGCCAACCAAGACCACGGCGAGGCCCGGCTTGCGACTGGCAGCTGCGGCAAACGCAGGAACTGCTGCAGCAATTTTGGCGCGCAGCCCCGCTGCAAACGCTTTGCCGTCGATGGTTTTTGCGTCGGTCATTGTTGGTGCTTACAGCGTGCCGCTGGCGATGCTGTTCGCCGCCCCTGCCAGCAAAATCTGGATCGCACGCATTCCAAAAATCAGGATGATCGGCGAAAAATCAATCATCCCAGTGTCAGGCATAATTTTGCGGATTGGGCGCAGCACGGGGTCGAGGATCGCGTTCAACGCTTGCCAGATTGACGCAACGACATTGTTGCTCAAGCTGATGACGTTGAACACCAGCAACAGGCTCAGCACGAACTGGACGATCACAACAGTGGTGACCAGATCAATTAGTAACCCGAGAATTTGGATGATCGCGTTCAACATTTTTGTCTCCGGAAAGGTATTTCCCTCCGATTAGCCGAGCGGCGGCGCTGTATCAACAGTGTAGAACAGCTATTGCACAGCTATTTGTGAACGAGCGTCCCTGCACCGCGCGCGGTGAAGATTTCCAACAGCGAAACATGCGGGACGCGGCCATCGAGAATAACCGCCGCCTCGGTGCCGCCGTTGACAGCCTGGATGCAAGTTTCCAACTTTGGGATCATCCCGCCAGTGACTGTGCCATCGTTGCGCAACGCGGCGATTTGTGAGGGGTTCAGGTCGGTCAGCAAATTGCCGTCCTTGTCGAGGACTCCTGCCACATCGGTTAGTAGAAACAACCGCGCCGCGCCCAAAGCGGCCGCAATCGCGCCTGCCATCGTGTCGGCATTGATGTTAAATGTCTGCCCATGTTCATCGACGCCAATCGGCGCGATGACCGGGATCATGTCCGCCGCCGAAATTGTGTCGAGAATCCGCCGGTCGATGGTTTTGGGTGTGCCGACAAAGCCAAGGTCAACAGCGCGTTCAATGTTGCTATCGGGGTCGCGGGTGATCCCTTCGACCTTTTCGGCGATGACAAAACCGCCGTCTTTGCCGGAAATGCCGACGGCGCGGCCTCCAGCCTGCGCGATCCAGCTGACGAGTTCTTTGTTGATCGCGCCTGACAACACCATTTCCGCGATTTTGGCGGTTTCTGCATCGGTGACGCGCAGGCCATCGACAAAACTGGATTCAACGCCAAGCTTTTTCAGCATCGCCCCAATCTGTGGTCCGCCGCCGTGAACAACCACGGGGTTGATGCCAACTGCCTTTAACAGCACGACGTCTTCGGCAAAATTGCGCGCGGCTTCGGGGTCGCCCATCGCGTGGCCGCCATATTTTATGACAAAGGTTTTGCCTGCATAACGCTGCATATACGGCAGCGCCTCGGTCAGCGTTTCGGCTTTGGCGAGCAGTTCCTGCATCTGGGCAGTGTCTGGTGCTTTCCTGGTCATGATGGGCGCGGGTTATGCGCTGCGCGCTGGGCCGTCAAGTTTACGGCCCAGATTGACGACAATCGCAATCACCACCGGGATCAGGACGAATGACAAAACTACTTTGGTCAGCATCTGTCCGGCCATCAATTCGCCAATCGGGCGGACGCCGTAGAATGATACCGAGATGAACAGCAACGTGTCGATAATCTGCGACAAAGCCGCCGCGATAATCCCGCGCACCGCCGCGTAACTGCCCGTCGCTGAACGCAGCTTGTCAAACAGCCAGATGTTCAGCGTTTGCGATGTGCCATAAGCGATAATGCCCGCCAGCATCATCCGCCAGCTTTGCCCGAGGATGACCGGAAACGCCTCGATGGCAGGTGGATACATATCTTTGTCATGCGGCAGCTGAATGACGATCAGCGACAGCAAAATCGCACCTATCAGCGGCAGAAATCCGAAGCGAACCAAACGGTTTGCGGCGTCTGTGCCATGCAGTTCGGCGATCCCGCTGGAAATACCAACCAGCAACAGAAACGGGAAAATCCCGGCCTCAACCGCCAATGGGCCAAGCGCAACCTGCTTTGCACCTAAAACGCCAGCGATGGTGACCATGCCGCCATAAAATATCGCAAACAGGAATAAGGATTGGGGGATGGATGGCCCCGTTTGTTGGTTATTGGTCATAGCTTTGTTCCCCGTGCTAAGCCTTATGGGTAACGCGAAAACTTGCTGATGCAAGACTTGCCCCATCAATTCACAGCAATTCGTCACCCTGAACTTGTTTCAGGGTCCATTTCTCCGCATAAGCCTCAGCGTGAGTGGCGCGATGGATGCTGAAACAAGTTCAGCATGACGGCGTTTCGGAGTGGTGGGGGAAATTTATGCAAATCCTAATGAGCCTAGCGGGGATGACGTTGATCCTGCTGATCGCGTTTATATTGTCGTCCGACCGCAAAGCAATCCGCCCGCGCGTGGTGCTTTCGGCCTTTGCTTTGCAAGCGGGGTTGGCTGCGCTGGTGCTGTATGTGCCGTTCGGGAAAGTGATATTGCAAAACGCTTCCTTTGGCGTCTCCAACCTTCTCGGTTACGCCAACGAAGGCACGAAATTCCTCTTCGGCAAGCTGGCGAGCGATCCGCTGGGGCAGAATTTTGCGATCCAGGCGCTTCCGGTTATCATCTTTTTCGCCGCGTTTATTTCGATCCTCTATTATCTGGGCATCATGCAATATGTGATCCGCTGGATTGGCGGCGGCTTGCAGAAAATCACCGGCATTTCCAAGGTCGAAAGCCTGTGTGCGGCATCGAATATCTTTGTCGGGCAGTCTGAATCGCCTTTGGTTATCCGCCCTTATTTGGCGACGCTTAATCCCTCACAATTGTTCTGCGTGATGACGGTCGGCATGGCGGGTGTGGCAGGGACTATTTTGGCGGCTTACGCTTCAATGGGTATCCGCATCGACTATCTGCTTGCCGCAGCATTCATGTCAGCCCCCGGCGGTATCCTGATGGCAAAGATGATCATGCCGGATGATCCCAATGCGCCGCCTGCCGCTGACGATCCGTCCACTGCGATGGATATGGATGATGAGGAAAAGCCCGCCAACCTGATTATGGCCGCGGCACAAGGCGCGCAAACCGGTGTGAAGCTAGCGGTTGCGGTCGGCGCGATGGTGCTGGCATTTGTGGCGTTAGTAGCATTGGCCAATGGTATATTAGGCGGGCTTGGCAATCTGGTCGGTGTCCAAGGTCTCAGTTTCCAAGGAATCTTGGGTTATGTCTTTTCGCCTGTGATGTTTTTGTTGGGTGTGCCGTGGAACGAAGCGGTTCAGGCGGGCGGGTTGTTTGGCACCAAGATTGTTCTGAATGAATTCGTCGCTTTTATTGATCTCGGTGCGCTGAAAACTCTGTCGCCTGCTAGCGTTGCGATTGTGACCTTTGCTCTGTGCGGCTTTGCCAATTTCAGCTCGATCGCGATTCAGATGGCGGTGACGGGAGGCTTGGCTCCCAATCAACGTCCTATGATTGCCAAGCTGGGTCTAAAGGCGTTGGCGGCGGGGTCGCTTTCCAACCTGATGAGTGCCGCTTTGGCTGGGTTGTTTTTGTCGCTGGCGTAGAACGAGCTCGCACGAAGACACGAAGCCATGAAGGACGCAGCGCCTAACTTGATGCCTTCGTGTCTTCGTGAGAGCTAATCTTACTCTTCGCCCGCCAAACCCTTCAGTTCATAAAGCAAATCGAGCGCTGCGCGTGGGCTGAGCGCGTCGAGGTCGGTTCCCGCCAATCGGTCGCGCACAGCATCGACTTTGGCTTCGGCGGCATCCAATGCTGCACTGAACAGCGGCATGTCGCCAAGACCTGCGGCTAGCCCGCCGGTTTCGGCCCGGCCTTTTTCTAGACGTTCTAAGACTTCCGATGCGCGGGCCAATACGGGCGGCGGCAATCCGGCAAGCTTGGCAACAGCGATGCCATAGCTGCGGTCGGCGGGGCCAGCATCGACTTCGTGAAGCAGGACGAGGTCGCCTTTATACTCCTTGGCACGCACATGGTGCAGCGAGAGTGCGTCGAGAGTGTCCGAAAGGCGCGTCAGCTCATGATAGTGCGTTGCGAACAAACAACGGCATCGGTTGGTTTCGTGAATACCCTCAACCACGGCCCATGCGATCGCGAGGCCGTCATAGGTCGATGTGCCGCGTCCAACTTCGTCTAAAATAACAAAACTGCGCTCGGTCGCCTGCGCCATGATCGCGGCAGTCTCGACCATTTCGACCATGAAGGTTGAGCGCCCGCGTGCCAGATTGTCAGACGCGCCAACGCGGCTGAATAACCGGTCCACAAGGCCCAGCCGTGCCGTGGTGGCGGGAACATAGCTGCCCGCCTGCGCCAGAATCACGATCAATGCGTTCTGCCGCAAGAAGGTGGACTTGCCTCCCATGTTGGGGCCACTGACCAGCCACAGCCTTTTGTCCGGCGCAAGATCGCAATCATTGGCGATGAAGCGTTCGCCGAGGTTCGCCAATGCGCTTTCGACAACCGGATGGCGACCTCCCGCGATGTGCAATTCGTGGCCGAGTGTGAATTCCGGCAGGCACCAGCGTCCCTCGGCGGCGCGCTCGGCAAGCGCTGCTGTAACATCGATCCTTGCCAGTGCATCGGCGCTGCTGGAAATCGCAACACGGCGGTTGAGGACATGCTCGACCAGCTCCTCCAGATGCGCGGCCTCTGCCGCCAGCGCATGGCCAGATGCTTGCGTGATCCGCAGCGCTTCTTCATGCAGTTCGGGTGAGTTAAACCGCACCGCGCCCGCCATCGTCTGCCGATGGGTAAAGCCGCTGCCTGCGGCCATTAACGCATCGCCATTTTTGGCGGGAACCTCAACGAAATAGCCGAGCACGCCATTGTGCCGAATTTTCAGCGAGGTCACGCCGGTCGAAGCGCGATAACGCGCCTCCATAGCCGCTACCGCACTGCGCCCATCGCGCCCGGCAAGCCGCAAGCTATCGAGCGCTGCGTCATAGCCCTCGGCGATATAGCCGCCTTGACTGGCCTCGGTCGGCGGGGTCTGCACCAACGCGCGGGCGAACAAATCCACCATCGCGCCGTGCCCGTCTAGGGTGGGTAGCAGTGCGTTGATCAAAGCCGGACGTTCGGCCACAGCACCCAGCCGCTCGCGCAAGATACGTGCACCATCCAACCCGTCGCGTATCTGGCCAAGGTCACGCGGGCTGCCTCGGCCAGCGACAACGCGACCCAAAGCGCGGGCGATGTCGGGCAGTTGCCGTAACGCCGCTCGCACGGCGTCGCGGAGCAAAGGCGCATCATGGAACCATTGCACCAACGCCAGCCGTTTTTCGATCTGGCCTTTGTCCATTAGTGGCGCGGATAGATCGGCCGCCAGTTGCCGCGCACCTGCCCCCGTAATCGTTCGGTCGATTTCAGCGAGCAACGACCCGGCACGACCGCCACCATTGGCCGAACGCGTGATTTCTAAACTGTCGCGGGTCGCCTGATCGATTAGCAAATACTGCTGCGCCCGCCGCTGGATCGGCGCTTTCAGGAACGGCATTTTCCCCTGACCGACATGGTCTAGATAGGTCAGCAGGCCGCCCGCTGCCGCGAGTTCAGCGCGTGACAGTGCTGCAAAATCGCCGCCGCCAAAATGGCTGGCTAACGCCGCCTTCCCATCAGCGCTGTCAAACCCGTCCTTGGGTCGTTCGATGGCGCCGAATGGAGCTCCAGAAAACCCTGCTGGGAAAACGACTTCACTTGCCCCAAGTCGCGCCAGTTCCGCTTCAAGCGAAGCAACGCTGACGCAACTGACCTCGAAATACCCCGTCGATATATCTGCTGCGGCAAGGCCAATCTCGCCACCCGCGTCGGCCAGCGCCACCAACATATTCGATGCCCAGCTGTCGAGCAGGCTGTCCTCGGTCAGCGTTCCTGCGGTCACAAAGCGGATGATATCGCGCGCAACCAGCGCCTTATACCCGCCGCGAGCCTTTGCCTGTTCGGGCGTTTCTATCTGCTCGGCAATCGCAACGCGATGTCCGGCCTTTATCAGCCGTGCCAGATAGCCCTCGGCAGCATGAACAGGCACACCGCACATCGGGATCGGCGATCCAGCATGCTCGCCGCGCGAAGTCAGCGCGATGTCGAGCGTTTGCGACGCGATCTTGGCATCGTCAAAAAACAGCTCGAAAAAATCACCCATCCGGTAGAAGAGCAAACAGCCGTCTGCTTTTGCTTTCAACTTCAAATACTGCACCATCATTGGCGTCGGCGTCTCAAGGCCGGGCAGAGCAGCATTTTTTGCAGGGCGGGAATTCATCTTCGCTTGATAGCTGCTTGGCGGGCCAAGGCAACAGCGGCGGACTGATGATTTGTGGAATAGTTTGCTACGGGCGCAAGCATGCGGGGTTGCGCGTTTGCACCGCTTGCCGCTAGGACGGGCTAGTTTCAGCATGCAGCCAAGGCGACCGAGATAATGAGCGACAGCGACGTCCAGTTTACCGCCCAGGAGGCATTGCTCTTTCACTCGCAGGGACGCCCCGGCAAAATCGAGATCATCGCCACAAAGCCAATGGCGACGCAGCGCGATTTGAGTCTTGCTTATTCGCCCGGCGTTGCTGTGCCGGTGCAGGCGATCGCTGACGATCCGGCTACCGCCTATGATTACACCGCCAAGGGAAATTTGGTTGCGGTCATTTCAAACGGCACCGCTATTCTTGGCATGGGCAATCTGGGCGCGCTTGCCTCAAAGCCCGTGATGGAGGGTAAAGCCGTCCTTTTCAAACGCTTTGCCGATGTCGATTCCATTGATATCGAGGTGAATACCGAGGATGCACAGCGCTTTATCGATGCCGTTGAATTGCTTGAACCAACATTTGGCGGGATCAATCTAGAAGATATCGCTGCCCCCGATTGTTTCGTGATCGAACAAGCGTTGCGTGAACGCATGAACATTCCGGTGTTTCATGATGACCAGCACGGCACCGCAATCATCACCGCCGCTGGCCTGATCAACGCCTGCATGCTCACCGGGCGCGAACTGAAAGACATCAAAATCGTCTGCAACGGCGCGGGCGCAGCGGCGATTGCGTGCACTGAACTGCTCAAAGCGATGGGCGTGAAGCACGCTAACGTGATTATGTGCGACCGCAAAGGCGTGATCTATCAGGGCCGGATCGAGGGTATGGACCAGTGGAAATCCGCCCATGCCGTTCCGACTGAAAAACGGACATTGGCCGAAGCTATTGTTGGTGCAGATGTGTTTTTGGGGCTGTCCGCTGCGAACATGATGACCAAAGATATGGTCCGGTCGATGGCGCCGCAGCCGATCATTTTTGCGATGGCAAACCCGGATCCAGAAATCACCCCGCCCGATGCGATGGAGGCGCGGCCTGATGCGATTGTCGCGACGGGCCGTTCGGATTATCCCAATCAGGTCAATAATGTTCTTGGCTTCCCGTTCATTTTCCGCGGTGCTCTCGATGTCCGCGCTACAACGATCAACGAAGAAATGAAGATCGCCGCTGCCAATGCGATTGCCGAATTGGCACGCGAAACGGTGCATGAGGATGTCGCGGCAGCCTATGGTGGCAATGCACAAAGCTTTGGCCGCGATTATATTATTCCAGCACCCTTTGATCCTCGCTTGATCGAGGTTGTGTCGTCTGCCGTTGCCAAAGCGGCAATGGATTCTGGCGTCGCGCAAAAACCGATTGCCGACATGGACGCCTATCGCGCCTCGCTACGCGCCCGCCAGAACCCGACGACGTCCGTCATGGCGCAAGTTTATGAAGCGGCGCGGGCAAAGCCCAAACGTGTGATTTTCGCTGAGGGCGAAGAAGACGTTGTGCTGCGCGCAGCAGTGCAATTCAAGCAGGATGGTTACGGCACACCGGTGCTGGTCGGGCGCGACGCGGCGGTGCTGGAAAAACTACACGCAATGGGCGTCGCTAACCCCGAAAGCTATGAAATCCACAATAGCGTCTCCAGCCCGTTGGTGCCTGCGATGGTCGACCGGCTTTACCTTCGCTTACAACGGCGCGGCTATCTACGCCGCGATGTGCAACGGATGGTCAACCGTGATCGCAATATCTTTGGCGCCTTGATGCTGGCGATGGATCAGGGGGACGCGATGATCACCGGGATCACCCGCACCTTTGCCCAGACGATGCGCGAACTGCGCCGCGTGCTTGATCACAAAAAGGGCGAAATCGCCTTTGGCGTGCATGTGTTGGTCGGCAAAACCCACACTGTATTCATGGCAGACACGACAGTTAACGAACGTCCCAGTTCAGAAGAACTCGCCTATATCGCAGAACAAACCGCCCAAGTCGCGCGCCGCATGGGGCACACCCCGCGCGTTGCTTTTTTGTCATACTCAACCTTTGGCAATCCGTCGGGCAATTGGCTGGGCAATATCCGAGAGGCCGTCGCGATCTTGGATCAGCGTAAAGTGACTTTCGAATATGAAGGCGAAATGGCTCCTGACGTTGCGCTCAACCCCGCATTGATGGCGAAATATCCGTTTTGCCGTCTGACCGGTCCCGCCAATGTCCTGATTATGCCGGGACTGCAATCGGCGAACCTGTCGGCCAAATTGCTACGCGAACTGGGCGGTGATCAGGTGATCGGTCCGATGTTGGTCGGTATGGAAAAACCGGTGCAGATTGCGACGATGTCGTCCAGCGCGTCGGATATTGTGGCGCTGGCGGTGTTGGCGTCGACTGGCGTTGCGACTTAACATTCGGTCCAAAGCCACCGTCGCCCCGTGCTTGACACGGGGCCCCGCTTTTTAATCACTCCCAGCGTTCGCAAAGTAGCGGGACCCCGTGTCAAGCGCGGGGTGACGGCTTAAGGTAGGGATGGTTTAAGGCAAGGTTGCCCCCTCAATGCCCCTTTAACTCATCCCCCGTCAGCCGCACAACGTGCAGCACATTGGTCGAACCCGGCGTGCCAAACGGAACGCCCGCCATCATAATCAACCGCGCCCCGGCACTGCCCAGCGAATAGCGCAAAGCCATGCGCTTTCCCTTGGCGACCATTTCTTCAAAGCTGCCAATGTCTTTGGTCGTGACGGCAAAGGCGCCCCATAACAGCCCAAGCCGGCGCGCTGTATCCTTCGACGCTGTTAGCACCAGCAACGGCACCGATGGCCGTTCGCGCGAAATCCGGCGGGCTGTAGACCCCGATGATGTGAAACACACGATCGCGCTGGTCTCCACCGTATCGGCAATCCGACCGCTTGCCTCGGCCAGCGCATCGGCGGTCGTCGCATCGGCGGGGGTTTCGGTAAAGTGGATGCGTTTGTAAAAATCGGGGTCGTTTTCGACCTGTTGCGCGATCCGGTCCATAATCGACACTGCCTCAATCGGCCACGCACCGGCTGCCGTTTCCGCCGATAGCATGATCGCATCGGCGCCATCGTAGATTGCGGTGGCAACGTCGGATACCTCGGCGCGGGTGGGTGACGGCGACACGATCATTGATTCTAGCATTTGCGTCGCAACAACCACAGGCTTGCCCATACGCCGAGCCGCCGACACAATCTTTTTCTGCAATGGCGGAACCTGTTCGGGCGGCATTTCGACGCCCAAATCGCCGCGGGCAACCATAACGCCGTCGGCCAGCTCAAGGATCTCTTCGAGGCGGTGAATCGCGGCAGGCTTTTCGATCTTCGCCAGCAATGCGGCTTTCCCACCGATCAGCTTTTTGCCCTCGGCAACATCCTCTGGCCGTTGCACAAACGACAACGCAATCCAGTCCACACCTTGTGCCAAGGCAAAAGCCAAATCGGACCGGTCTTTCTCGGTCAATGCCGCAATCGGCACGACCACATCGGGCACATTCAGGCCCTTACGATCCGACAACACCCCGCCAACCTCGACGCGGGTGTTGATGTGATCCGGCCCGATTTCGGTGACGCGCAGCACCAGCTTGCCATCGTCAAGCAACAGCCGGGCCTCAATTTCCAACGCGGCAAAAATTTCTGGATGAGGCAAATGAACACGCGTTGCGTCGCCTGCGGCCTTGTTGGTATCGAGCCGGAATGCCGCGCCAGTTTTCAACTCCACCTTGCCCTCGGCAAAAGTGCCGACGCGCAATTTCGGCCCCTGCAAATCGACAAGGATTGTGGTCGGGCGGTTATAGGCTTTTTCCAACGCGCGGATGTTGGCGATCAGTTGGGCCTTATCGGCCTGTTCGCCGTGGCTCATATTGACGCGAAAGGCATCGGCGCCTGCACGGAACAGCTTTTCGATCATTTCTGGCGTGTCGCTGGCGGGGCCTAAAGTAGCGAGGATACGAACCTTGCGCATGCGCGGCTTGTGATATTGCATCGGAAAAAGGCTCTTTCGCGCTATGGAATTTTTGTGACGCAGCCTTCATAACGGACGCGAACAATAACAAAAGGGCGCATAGCTATGCCAAGCACCAAAACAATCTCAGACGCCGCTGCTGCCGCTGCTTTTCGCCGCTTGGTCGCGCATTTGCAGCACCGCCATGATGCGGAAAATATCGACCTGATGGGGCTGGCGGGATTTTGCCGCAATTGCCTTGCCGATTGGGTGATGGATGCGCAGCCCGAGCTTTCCAAAGACGAAGCCCGCGAGCTGATCCACGGCATGCCAGCAGCGGAATGGAAAGCAAAGTTCCAGTCAGAGGCAACGCCAGAGCAGCTGCAACGCATGCAGGAAAGTGTGGCGAAGAATGCGGCGTAACTTCCCCCGCAATCGTCGTCCTGAACTTGTTTCAGGATAACAATCCACCGTTGCATGTTATGCTGAAACAAGTTCAGCATGACGAATTGAGATGGTTGTTCTAAGCAGCCTCAAATTTGATTCGGGCCATCCTATTTCCTTGGCGGCCCCCAACCAACCGGAGAAAAAAATGTCTGAAGGAACCGTTTCGAATGATCAGCTGCGCTTGTTTATGGAGCGCATCGAGCGTTTGGACGAGGAGAAAAAGGGTATCTCTGATGACATTCGTGATGTGTTTTCTGAAGCCAAAGGCCAAGGCTACGATACTAAAATCATGCGTCAGATATTAAGGCTCCGCAAAATGACCAGCGATGATCGCGCCGAAATGGAGGCGCTTTTGGATGTCTATAAATCGGCTTTGGGATTGGGATAACGACCTCGATTCGGCGTTAATTTTTCGGGGCTTCGAGCACCGAGTTGTAAAGCGCCAACATCGAGGAATCTCCAGCAGCTAGCGCGGCGGAAATTTCTCGCATGGCTTGAACATGCTCGACGAGAAGCAGTTTCAGCTTCTCGCTGCCATTTACGACAACCCCGAATAGCCATAACAGGCCTGCTTGCACTGCTGCAATGTCCGCATCGGAAAGCGTTAAATCTTTAACGGCCCTTGGATGTGTTATCCTGTTTCTTGTGCCAATCGCTTGATTGAAATTCGTCCAGTCCTCTGATGCAAAGTCTACAAGTTGTTCGCCACATTCTGCCTCGGCGATGCGAGTGATAAATCGAAACATGACCGTCATGGGAACGAAACGGACCTGTTCGCGCAATTTGCCGCTGTCGCTGATTGTGTAACTTGTTTCTGCGAAGGCGGTCTCCTCAATCGGCGATAAATCTCTTACGCTACCGATCGTCGATTGAATGGACTGACGATATTCCCACAACCAACCTTCGATTGCTGCAAAAGCACTTCTGACAAAATCACGCCGTGAAGATTGGCAGTCATTTTCTTTCATTCTTTCCATCGCGTCGACAGCATCATAGCCAAGGATGCCATAGAACGTTTGCCCTAGCTCGGTGCTTTTAAACAAGTGTCTCTCCAACATAACGGAGCGCCATTGCGTTGTCCGCAATCCACATGAAGGCTTACTTGCCTCAATTTCTACCCTAATGTAAGGCCCTGCCACAACATCCTTTTAGCCAGAAAAGAGCAGAGCCATGGCAGGCCATAGCAAATTCAAGAATATTCAGCACCGCAAAGGTGCGCAGGATAAAAAGCGTTCGGCGACGTTTTCCAAACTCAGCCGCGAAATCACCGTTGCGGCGAAAATGGGCATGCCCGATCCCGACATGAACCCACGCCTGCGGCTGGCGGTCAACGCGGCGAAAGCGCAATCGGTGCCAAAGGACAATATCCAGCGCGCGATTGATAAGGCATCGACCGCAGGCGGCGAAGATTATGAAGAAATCCGTTACGAAGGCTATGGCCCGGGCGGCGTTGCTGTGATTGTTGAGGCGCTGACCGATAACCGCAACCGCACCGCGACCAATGTCCGCACCGCGTTTAGCAAAAACGGCGGCAATCTGGGCGCGTCGGGCGCGGTTAGCCACGGCTTCGATCGCATGGGCCTGATCACCTATCCTGCCAAAGCGGGCGACGCCGACACGATGTTTGAAGCGGCGCTCGATGCAGGCGCCGAAGACGTTGAAAGCGGCGAGGACGAACACAGCATCTGGACATCGTTTGACGCGCTCCACGAAGTCGCCAAAGCGCTGGAAGCCACTCTCGGCGCAGCCGAAAGCGCCAGCCTTGCATGGAAGCCGCAGATCTTGGTCGAAGTTGACGAGGCCAATGCCGCGACTTTGCTGAAAATGATCGATGCCTTGGAAGAGGATGATGATGTCCAAACCGTCTGGGGCAATTACGACGTGTCCGACGAGGTGATGGCGAAGCTTGGATGACTGTAATCACCCCGCCCCTTCAGGGGAGGGGACGGGGGTGGGGGCTGTCAGCACAGCGCCACCCTAACAGTCCCCACCCCAACCCCTCCCTTAAAGAGGAGGGGCTTTCAGTATGATCATTCTCGGCCTCGACCCAGGCCTTGGCACGACCGGTTGGGGCGTCATCCGCAAGGAAGGCAATCGGCTTTCACATATAGACAATGGCGAGATTTCGACTGACGCGAAAATGCCGCTGGCCAACCGGCTGGTGATGATTGACGAGAAATTGCGCGTAATCCTTGACCATTTCCGTCCCGATCAGGCCGCGGTTGAGGAAGTGTTCGTTAACAAAAACGCGCAAAGCACGCTGAAACTGGGGCAGGCACGCGGCGTTGTTCTGCTCGGCGCTGCGCGTAACGGCACGCCGGTGACAGAATATGCCGCGCGGCTGGTGAAGAAATCGGTGGTCGGCACCGGCAAGGCTGAGAAAGCCCAGATCGCGGCGATGCTGAGGATTTTGCTGCCGGGCCTGAAACTGGCGGGTGAAGATGCCGCCGATGCGCTGGCGGTGGCGATTACCCATGCGAACCATATGCGCGGATGAGTTGGCAAGCGTGCATTGACCCTCTCGATGATCGGAGCTAAAGGCGCGTCTGTCAGCCGTAAGGTGGACTGCAGGAGTTTAGCTCAGTTGGTAGAGCATCGGTCTCCAAAACCGAGGGTCGTGGGTTCGAGTCCCCCAACTCCTGCCATTTTCTTGACAATTTGCCCGCTGGTTGCGACGTTAAGTTTCCTTTTGGAGAGGGAATGATGAGCGACTGGCAGGCATGCTTGGATGACGCTACGGCCTTTGCGGCCAAGCGGGCAGAATTTGACCGAGACGGTTACGTGCTGTTCGAGTCGGTTTTGGACACTGCCGCGCTCACCGACATCCGCGTTGCGCTCGCGCCATACCTTGCCGCCGACATAGCGGGCCGCAATGATTTCGAAGGCCTTAAAACCAACAGGGTTTACGCCATGCTGGCCAAAGGTGCGATCTTTGCCGACCTCGCTTGCCACCCTCTCGCTTTGACCTTTGCCGAGGCAGACCTTGGCAAGGAATTTTTGCTCTCGGCCTGCCTTGCGATCAACATCCACCCAGGTGAGACAGTGCAGCCATGGCATTATGACGACAGCCATTACCGCCTGCCGCGCCCGCGTGCGTCGATGGGGGTAAGCGCGTTCTGGTCAATCGACGAAACCACCACAGAAAACGGCGCGACCGAGATTATCCCCGGTAGCCATGTCTGGCCCGAACAAAACCTTCCCGGTGGCAACACGCTGGCGACCTTTGGCGACAGAAATGTGCGCCACGTTAATGACGACCCGGGGGCAAGGTCGGATAGCGTGCAGGTGACGATGAAGCCGGGTTCGCTGATGCTTGCCAAGAGCACATTATGGCATCGCGGCGGGGCAAACCGGTCGAGCCAATCACGGATGATTATTACGCCGCAATACTGCCTCGGCTGGACACGTCCGCTCGAAAATATGAGCCTTGCCGTGCCGCCAGCAATCGCCGCCACGCTGCCCCAGCGCGCGCAGGAATTGATCGGCTATTCGATCCATCCGCCCTTTATGGGCTATGTCGATGGCATGCATCCAAAACGGGTTTTGGAGGGTTAGGGGTGGCCCTATTTCAGCTTCAACGCCTTCAGAACATCCGCCCAGGACACAAGCTTGAAATTCTGCGTTTCGGGGCTGTTGTCGCCGTCTTGCACGACCATCAAGCCGCCGGGATAGTTGGAGCCAAAATTGCCTGGTGCAAGGTCCAAGCCGTCGGTTTCCTGCACGCCATCAACAATGCCGTCGGCTATGCGAAAACGGCTGCGAAAACGGCCATCCTTTAAGTCATAAAGCGCATAGGCATTGTCGCCTTGGCTTGATGCGAGCAGATAACCGCTATTCGTCCCCATCGGCACAATCGCCAGCCCCTCGGCATCAGCGACCAGTTGCTTGCCGTCGGCGCGGCCCAGCGCCGTTGCCTTGATCGATGCCGCAGGATCGGCATCAAAGCGCCATAGGCCGACATCTTCCTCGGCGACATAGAGCAAGCCGGTGCGGTCATCGACGACGCAGCCTTCTGACTGAGTTTTCAGCTTCATGCTGCGTACCATTTTGCCGCTTGCGGTGGCTCCCGATACATTCAGTTCGACCTGATCGATCCGGCCATCTTTCAGCACCAGAAAGGCATATAGCTGCCCATCGGCTTTGCGCTGCCAAAGGCACATGCCATAGGCTTCACCCTGGCCGATGGGCAAGTTGGCAAGCGGGATCAGCTTTTGGGCGGCAGTATCCAACGTGAATAAGGCGATGGCGGCGCTTTTATCATCACGCCGGTCGCTCGCCGCCACAAGGACGGCATCCTGGCGGTTGACGGTGACATTACTGCGCAGATCAACATTGTTCAGCCTGGGGGACGCGGTGAAGCCAATCGCCTTTCCGGTCATGTCATAAACATGGATGCCTGCGCGCTTGTCTGTGCCGATAATCAGACTTTTAACCGGGTCGGTCGGGTGGCGCCAGATTGCTGGATCATCGGCGGCATCGTCTGCCGTCCCGACCGGTGTTGTCTCGGCTTTTGCGTTGACGACTAAACTATTCAAGCTCCCCGCCGCTGGCTGCTCTTTCGAACAACCAGCGGCAAGCAATGCGATCAACAGGGAGAGAGTGTGTCGCATCAGAAGGTGAAGCGGACGCCGCCGGTAAAACGCCTTCCAAACTGTTCCCACTCGATCGTATATTGTCCGTTGCGCCGGGCAGGCACGCCAAGCGCACCCAGAAGATTTGACGGGTCCGAATAACGACGCCCCGGATTGTTCAGCAGGTTCGATGCATCGAAATACACCTCTAGCCCTTTAATCAGCTCATAGCGTGCTGAGAAATCCAGTTCATCATCGTCCGCCCAATAAGTGTCACCGGCATCAGCCAAAGTATCGGCAAAGCCATCAGCCCATGTTGTCCGCATCTGATATTGCAGGCGCAGCGAAAGGCCGTATTTTTCATAATAGCCGCCGACATTATAGCTGACCTCTGATGTGCCGGGCAGCGGCACGTCGCGCGAAGGAATCACAGTCAGCCCGGCAGTGTCGAGGATAGCGGGCTTTTCAACTTTGCTGTCATTATAGGTTGCGTTGGCGGTAATGCCAAAGCCGCCCATCCAATCGGGCAGGCCAAGGCTCTCTGTAAACGGCTCCAATTGCATCTGGATAGCGGCCTCGAACCCGAAGACGCGGCCCGATCCGCCATTGGTGATTCCGCTAAACGCATAGCCCGACCGGTCGATGCCGTTGAAGTTCAGCGTATCCGACCCAAAGCTGCGGCGCGATGTATACAGCACATCCTCAACGCGTTTATAGAATGCGCCGAGCATTACATAGCCTTGCGGCTGGATGTACCATTCGTAATAGGCGTCGACGCCATACGCGCGTTCTGGTTTTACTGCCGGATTGCCGCCAGAGATACGTTGATTGGCGTCATCGACAACCACGTTCGGGCGCATCTGGTCATAATCCGCTCGGGCTGCACCGCTAGTAAAGCCGATCCGCAATTTCTTGTCGCTTTCAATATCGAAATTCATATGCAGGCTGGGAAAGGCAAGGACGGTGCTGTTGCTGGTTTCGATGGTGCCCGTCACGCCGGGAATAGTCGCCAGCGAACGGCCACGGTTGCTGACTTTTTCAACGCGGACTCCGCCAACGACACTGCCCCAATCATATTTGCTGTTGGCCATAACATAGCCCGCAAGCACGCGTTCGCGGACATTGTATTGGTTGGCCGTAATCGGGGTGAAGCTGCCCACTGTTAGCGCACGTTCGGCCGCATCGCGCATCGCGTCTTGGCTGAAATAGCGGAAGGTATAACCCAATGGAATTTCGCCGCGGAACGGAATGTCGAGCGAGAACGGCTGATACGTTGTGCCGATACCCGCTGCGGTAAATTGCGCTGCGGTGTTGAGTAGCAGTTCGCTTTCGTTATTGATCTTTGTGCGCTGATCATATTGCAGACCAAATCTGATCGTCGCCTCGCCGCCGAACAGGCTGGTGTCATGCGCCAACTCGCCTTTGAAGGTATATGCCGTCGTCGGATCAACGGCCCGCAGAGAGCGAAGCGACGTCAGCGGCTTGGCAAAAGTGTCGATGGCTGTCACCGGAGTGCCGGCCGTATAACGCGTTGGTCCGCTAAGCTGGTTAGTGGTGACCAATTGCACCCGCGCAAACAGTGGGTTGCTGAAATCATAAAGGACTGTCGGGCGCAATGTCCGCGTCGTCGGGCTATCCCAGCGCGCTTCGCCGACGACTGAACGGTCGTCCTTTGACCTGGTATAATTCGCCGCCCATTTCAAGCGAACGCTGTCGCTCAACTGATGCTTGCCCTCTGCAGTGTTGGTGAACACTGATTGGCGGAATGCGCGCAATGTCGAACGTTGGTTGATGTCTATGCCATAGACCGCACCGGCAAACGGCGTGTTCCCAACGCAAATGTCAGCATAGCCCGTTGTCGTGGGGCTGGATGTTGGCGGTGTTGAGCAAGCGGCGGTGTTGGCGACTAGATCAGCCTGACGGTCATCAAGGTCGAAGATGTAGTTATCGCGAGCCTCGTCGTCGAGGAATATGGTGTAAAGCGAACGCAGCGAGATGGTGTTGTCCGCATCGGGGCGGAAATCGACACGGCCAGAAACTGACCAGTTTTTGCGCGTCAGCCGGTAGAGTTTGTTTTCTGTCTCGCGCGCCCAGAAACGGCTTTCGAAACCGGGGCGGCGGTCTTGGGCGACTTGTTCCCAATCGGTCTCAAAATTGTCGGTGATCATATTGCGTTCGTAATAGCTGCCCGAAAGCAGCACGCCGATTTCGCCGACATTGGTGTCAAACACGTTCGATAAAGTCAGCGAACCTTCATATTCCTCACGGTCGCCGAGCTCTACTTTGCCGCCGCCAAGCTTGCCGGAAATGCGGAAGCCATCATAGTCAAGCGCCGAGCGAGTGATGATGTTGACGTTGCCCGAAATTGTCTCGCCCGGCATGTCGGGGGTGACTGCTTTGGAGACGATAATCTGTGATGCGAGCGCGGAAGGGATGCTGTCAAAACGCGAATCGCGGCCTTCGGGGCTGACGATGTTGATCCCGTCGAACGACAATGTCGTCCAATAATTCGGGGCACCGCGCAGCGAGATGTAGCGCGCTTGGCCTTGGTCACGTTCGACCGCGACACCCGGCAAACGACCCGTTGCTTGCGCAATATTCTGGTCGGGCAGACGGCCTGCTGAGTCCGCCGAAAGCACCGTGACCAGCGAATCCGAATTTTTCTGCACCTGCAAAGCGGCGGCTTCTGATTCGGCGATCGGGCGGCTGCCGGTGACGATGATGGCTTCTTCCTCGCCATCGACCGGGGCTTCTTGAGCCAGTGCAGGGAATGAAAATAGCGCCGTGCTGGCCATCAGCAGTTGGCGCATGCGGAATGACAATGCGGTATTGGAATTAAGGTGTTTCATGAGAATCGCCCCTGACAATTTATTGCTTGCGAAGGGCGATAATCGGCGACTGTGAAGCTTTGCGGACGCTTCGTTGACAGTTTAGCGACACTGATGTGTCAGTCGTGTTTTGAAGGCAGATGTGCCAAATCCGTCACAGATGCTTCACTCTTGCGAACAGCGATATTCGCGGCTAAGGACCTAGTTAATCCGAAATCGGAACCTATATCGCTCTCGACCCCGCCGGTCGGAGCGATGGCGGCTACCCGTTTAACGAAGCAACACAGGAACAAAGATCATGGCAAAGAACAGCCCCGGTGAATTCATCCGTCAAGTGCGCGCCGAAACCGCAAAGGTTGTATGGCCCACGCGTAAGGAAACGACGCAGACCGCGATCATGGTGCTGATCATGACGATCATTCTTGCGACGTTCTTTCTGGGCGTTGACGCGATTTTCAACGGCATCGTGCAAGCGTTGTTGAGTTTTGCCACCGGCAGCTGAATTACTGGCAGGCGGGCAACCGCCGCCGCTTTACGCAATAATTGAGGGGTTAAAAGACTATCATGGCACGCTGGTATATCATCCACGCTTATTCAGGTTTTGAAAACAAGGTCCGCGACCAGATTTTGTCTGAGGCGGAGCGCAAGGGTCTGACGCCGTTTGTCGAGGCTGTCGAGGTTCCGACTGAACAGGTTACCGAGGTTCGCCGCGGCAAAAAGGTAAAGGCGGAACGCAAATTCTTCCCCGGCTATGTGTTGGCGAAACTGGCGATGACCGATGATGTTTATCACTTGGTAAAGAATACGCCAAAGGTCACAGGCTTTCTTGGCGCGAACAACAAACCGCAGCCGATTACCGAAGCCGAAGCCGCGCGCATCCTGAATACCAAAGAGCAATTGGAAGCCGCACCCAAGAAACGCGTTACCGTCGATTACGAAATCGGCGATCAGGTCAAAGTTCTGGGCGGACCTTTTGCAAGCTTTAACGGTGCTGTTGAGGAACTGGATTTCGACAAAAACCGCGTCAAGGTTTCGGTCAGCATCTTTGGCCGCGCAACGCCGGTCGAGCTGGACTTTGAAGAAGTCGAATTGATGAAGTGATGCGGACGACGGCCCGGTTTGACCGGGTCGGTTTTCTGCCGCGTGTTCTGAGCGGCGTCGACGCATGACCTTGTTTTTTTACGAAGGCGAAACTTGATTTTTGTCGTCTAGGCAAAATGCGATCGGTAGCTGTTTGCTAATTGCAAGTTTTCGGTCGTTCGTCCGGCTTTGTCACCGGCCCAAAACTTGCGGTTCGTTTGTCCGGCAAGAATGGCGCAGTTCCGCTTAAAATGTTGGTCCCTGATCACCAAAATTGCCCATGAACCATTGGACGCTGTACGTGGACGGACGGTCTTTTGCGCAAGACTCATAGCGACGTAGGCTCGCTATATTGCTGCGAAATTTGATGCGTTGCGTACGCGTCATAATGGCGAGCATCCTGCTTTCCCATTCCTGGCCCAAGGCTTTGCTGGCTTTGATCTGCGCATCTGAATATTCCATATAGCGGCCAAATTCAAACACGGCATATTTGCCGTGACTGGCATTTAATAGGCGAATTTTCTCGGCCTCCGGCAGGTTTTTTGGCGCCATTGCATCCATGGCTGCGATGACCAAGTCCTTTGTGGCATCCGACCGGTCTTCATCGCGAAGATACATCGTAATGCCACCCGAAGTATCCTGCTTTTCAACAGCCTTCTCATTAATCTTGCCGATACGGCTGCCAACGCTTTCAGTGATCACGCCGTAGTTTTTGATCTGTGCGGGGGTTAGGTTTAGGCCAGCATATAAATATAATGTGCCTCTATGCTGCTGATAACAAGCCGCAACGTAAGCCTCTTGCTCAGCCGGAATGGGAACTGACTCAATCGTGTAGCTTATGGGATAATTCTCGGTCGTCTGATTATCTTGGGCGGAGGCAGGTGTCCCCGTGGTGAGCGAACTTGCCAGCAAGAATGCCATCATGCGCGTTGTGTTTGTACCGAACATCCTATGTCTCCCGTTTTTGGTAACACTGTAGATGTTTGAAATACGAACCGGATTATCGTGCGGATGCAGCGCCGTGCAAAATGTTTTTGATGTGAGGGCCACAACAATTAACTTGTAAAGAATCTGCTTTCGACATTTTCTCCTTTACAGCCGACGTGCCGCTCTCGCCAACAAAGCAAGACACGCCTTACCCCACCAAACTCCTCGCCGCCGCTTCCCAGAAATGCACCAACCCCGCGCTGAAGCTTAACGGCACATAGGCATCGCACGCATCGCACGCATCGTCGCTCACGACATGCAGGCGCACCGCGACGTGGTCGATGATTGTGGCGGCGCTGCATCCGCGGGCGAAGGCGGGCGTTTCTGCATCGAATACGCCGCCTTCCATTAACAGCGTGCGCCAGCCTTCGCCCGATAAGCGCACTCGGACGATGCCGCCGCCGATGGGGGTTAGGCTGCCGTCTTCGGCGAGAATGTCGGGCAGCACGCTTGTGGCTCCCTCGACCAGCCAGACGGTCGGTTCGTATCGGATCAGGCGCAGCGTGTCAGTTCCGGCGGAGCGGCCCATGGGCGGCAGCGCCAAGCCGGTGGCTGCCAAAAACCGCTTGGCGACAGCGCTAGCGTTGCTCCAGATTTCGAGCGCGTGCAGCGGTGCTGCGGGCAGCGGGGTGATGTTTACATCAGTCACGATAACGATCCCCCGCGGTGTCATAGAAATGCGGTGCCATCACCCTAACGCGCGCGTGCATATTACGCGTCGGCGATGTGGCAAGCAGGTTTTCACCGTGGCGTGACGCCCCGTCGCGCAACAGGGCGAGCGCGATGCCCTTGCCTTCCATCACGCGAAAGCCAGCGGCGGTGCTATGCCCCTCTGCATCCGCGCCTTTGGCGTTGACCAGCATGCCGCCTTCGGGGATGGCCCCGTCGAGCGATTCCAGCCCGACCAGTTGCAACCGTCCAAGCGCGGACAAGGCGGGACGGGTCAGACCGGCAACGCCGACAAAGCCGCCCGCTTTGTTCAGCATCCCTGCCAGCCCCAGATCGTGCGGTGTCATCCGCCCATCGACTTCGCCGCCAACGACGACATGGCCTTTTTCAATGCGGAGCAAATCCATCGCGTCCATGCCATAAAGGCAGCCGCCCTGTGCGGATACTGCCGCTTCCATCGCGGCCCAGACCAAGGAGGCATGGCTGGCCTCGACATAGATTTCAAACGCGCGTTCGCCGCTGTAACTCGCCGCTAGGACAAGCACTGGCACACCAGCAATAACAGCGGGCCCAGTCGACATATGGCGTGGCGGCTCTTCGCCGATTAGCCCTGCGAGCACCGCCTTGGCGTGTGGCCCCGCGACCGCGATTCCGGCATAATGCTCCTGCACATTGACCGCCGATACGCGCATATGTGGGCAGAGATATTGGCGGACATAAGAGATATGCGCCGCCATCCGGTCTGCGCCGCCGGTCGAACTGGTCAGCAGATAGCGGTGCTCGGCCAAGCGCCACACGGTGCCATCGTCAAACACAAAGCCGTCCTCGCGCAGCATGAAGGTATAGCGCCCGCGCCCGACCGCGAGCTTGTTGACTGTGGTTGCGCAGATGATTTCGAGGAAGGCGGCGGCATCGGGGCCGCTGACTTCGAACTTTGCGAGGGTGGAGACGTCGGTCATGCCCACGTTGGTTCTCACTGCTTTGGCTTCGCGGAGCGCAGACTGCGGCAGTGTTTCGCCACCAGTTGGATAAGCACGCGGGCGGAACCAATATCCCAGTGGCTGCCAGATCGGGTTCTTTGCCGCATGGACATCATACAGCGCCAGACGCCGCACATGCGCACCCCCGTCTTTCGCTCCTGGGCCCGCGAACAGCCCCATCGTCACGGGGGTATAAGGCGGGCGGAATGTCGTCAGACCTGCTTCGGGGATTGCAACACCCTGCTTTTCGGCGAGCCGCCCAAGCGCGGCCATATTGCTTAACTTGCCCTGATCGGTCGCCATACCCAAAGTGGTGTAGCGTTTCAGATGCTCGACCGAACGGTATCCCTCCGCCCAGGCCAGATCGACATCGGCGAGCGTCACATCATTCTGGAAATCGATGAAGCTCTTGTTGGGGTGCGAAAAGGCGCGCGCGTTGAACACAGGTTCGGGGTTGGCCGCCCCGCCAATGGTGATCACATTCTGCCGCGATATCGCCGGGATAAAGGCCTGCGCCGCATCGTTCCAATCAAGCGTTCCGCCCGCCTGCATGTGCAGGTGAACGACGGGCGTAAAGCCTCCCGAAACCGCGAGCAGATCAGCATCCCAGCTTTGCGCTTTGCCATCGATCAGCGCGGTTACGCTTTTCAAGCAATGGCGTACGCCTTTTGTCGAGAGCGGCACCGCGTTATTGTGGACGGCAAAGCCGCTGTCCGCTCCCGCTGGCGCAGGTCGAGCATCAAGGATCGCGACAATTTCTGCGCCTGCCGTCTTCAGCGCGTGGGCCGTCTTATAGGCATCGCCATTGTTCGTCGTGATCACAACGCGCTTGCCGGGAACGACACCGAAACGCTGCACATAGGTGCGCACGGCTTGCGCAAGCATCACGCCCGGGCGGTCGTTGCCCGCAAAGGCCATCGGCCGTTCGATGCTGCCGGTGGCAAGGATCACTTGGCCTGCGCGCACATGCCACAACCTTTGCGCAACGCTTTGCGGGGGGACTTGGCCCGGTTCGGATATGCGCTGGGTCAGCGTGACGAGATCGTGCTCCCAATATCCCGACGCAGTGGTGCGGGTGAGGATGCGACCGCCGAGAGCAAGGATGCGCGCGGCGGTGGCTTCGATCCACGCTTTGTCCAGCTGCTGGGGATCACGGATCAATGACGCGCCGAGAATGCTGTCCTGTTCGACAAGGATCACCCGCTTGCCGGACTCAGCGGCTTCGAGTGCGGCAGTTAATCCGGCTGGCCCTGCGCCGACGACCAACACATCGCAAAACGCGGCGCGCTGGCTGTAACGGTCTGAGTCTGCCTCGGTCGGCGCATTGCCAAGGCCAGCTGCTTTGCGGATAAAATACTCGTAAAACATCCAGCGCTTGGCCGAACCGAAGAAGGTCTTGTAATAGAAACCCGCCGATAGGATTGGTGCGGCAAGGCCCAAGATCGCGCCAACATCAAACGACAGGCTTGGCCAACGGTTTTGGCTTTTTGCGACCAGTCCATCATATACGAACACATCGGTTGCGCGTGTATTGGGTTCGGTGCGCCCGCCTTCGCCGATAGTGACCAGCGCATTGGGTTCTTCGATCCCCGCTGTCATGATCCCGCGTGGGCGGTGATATTTGAAGCTGCGTGCGACAAGGCCGACGCTGTTCCTTAGGAGCGCGGCCGCCAGCGTGTCGCCGTCCTTGGCCTGATAGGTTTTGCCGTCGAAGGTGAAATTGATCATTGGCTCAGTCACGGTAACGCCTCCGGCCCAACCGCACGGACAGCGCTGATCTCGTTCGTCACCCGGTGGCGGGTGACGACGATCCATGCACGGCAGCCAAAAGTGTGTCGCCAGATTTCGCCGTCCGGTCCGCGCGGGTTTGTGCGCGTGAACAGCGTCTTCATTGCTTCCTCAGGCGCGGTGTCCAGTACTACGACCGAATCCACCGTCCGTTCGTAAACAAACTCGGCTTGCGCACGCGGGCCGCAATGGGGGCAGGTGATCTGCATCATTAACGGCTATTCGGCATCGCGCCGCTCCCGGTTTCATCAATCGTCGCGCCAGTCATGAACCGGTCCAGCGCGAACGGTGCGTTCAGCGCGTGCGCTTTTCCGGTCGCCAGCGTGTGGGCATAGGTCCAGCCCGATGCAGGCGTCGCTTTAAACCCGCCATAGCACCAGCCGCCATTGAGGTAGAGGTTCTTAACCGACGTTTCGCCTATGATCGGCGATCCGTCAAAGCTCATATCGGTCACGCCCGACCATGTCCGCACCATCCGCAACCGGGAGAGCGCCGGGACCAACGCCAGCCCCTGTGCAATGGCGCGTTCCATGATCATCGGGTCGCCGCGCTGGGCATAGCTTGGCCAGTTGTCTGGATCGCCGCCAAAGACGATCCCGCCCTTGTCCGACTGGCTGATATAGCAATGGAGTGATTGCGTCTGGATGACGCTGTTGATCATCGGCTTCACGCCTTCGGTCACCATCGCCTGCAGTGTCTGCGATTCAATCGGCAGTTTTAGGCCAGCAAATCCTGCGACATGGCCGCTATGCCCCGCCACACAAATGCCGACGCGGCCAGCGCCGATCCGCCCGCGTGTCGTTTCAACGCCGACCACGGTATCGCCATCACGAATAAAGCCCGTTACTTCGCATTTCTGGATGATATCGACACCGAGCGAATCCGCACCGCGTGCATAGCCCCAAGCAACAGCATCATGCCGCGCCGTTCCGCCGCGCCGCTGGATCATCGCGCCCTCGATCGGGAAACGAGCATTGCGGGACATATCGAGCAAAGGCTCAAACTTCGCGACCTGATCGCGCGTCATCAACTCGGCATCAATCCCGCTGCACCGCATCGCATCACCTTTTTGCGCCAGCATCGTCATGTCGGCATCGCTATGGCCGAGCGTCAGCGATCCGCGCGGGGAGAACATCACGTTGTAATTCAGTTCGTCGCTCAAATGCGCCCACATCTTCAGCCCGAATTCGAACAGGTCATGCAGCGGCTTCTGGCGGTAATTGGACCGGACAATCGTAGTATTCCGCCCGGTATTGCCGCCGCCAATATAGCCTTTTTCCAGCACCGCGATGTTACGCAGCCCGTGCACTTTGGCAAGATAGTAAGCCGTCGCGAGACCATGCCCGCCACCGCCTATGACGATGATGTCGTAACTGGCTTTGGGCTCAGGATCGCGCCACGCGGGCTGCCAATGCTTCTGCCCATTTAGGGCCCCACGCAGCAGGGCAAGCGCCGAATAGCGGCTCATGCAATCGCCATCCACCCACGCTTTTCGCGCCAATCGGCCTCAAGCCCGTCAAAGCGCGACAGCTTAAAAAGATCGAGATCTGCAAACGAGCATTGGCCGTCGACCACCAAATCACGGATCGCATGCCCCGAGGCGGGCGACAGGCCAAAGCCGACGCTCGACATCGATGCGACCACAACATTGTCGGGGCTGGTCAGCCGGTCGATGATCGGGCGGCCATCGGGCGAATTTTCGATGATTCCGGCCCAGCTACGGATCACGTTCAGATGCGCTGCTTTGGGGAACAGCTCTGCCAATCGCTTGGCGAGACCCCGCGCCAGCGGTGAGGATGGCCGCGCCTTTGGTCCATCGGCCTCCGTGTCTAGCCACTCATGCGGGCCGCCGCCATAGGCCAGATTGCCGCGCATCGTCTGGCGACCATAAAGCTTGTGCCCATCAACGCCGCCCAGCGGCATCATCGGGGCTGGTTCGGTGATGATCATCTCCGCCCGGGCAGCGGCCAGCGGGACATCAACACCCAGTTGCTCCATCAGCTGCGGGATTTGCGGGCCAGCCGCAACGACAACAGAATCGCAACCATAATCGCCCTTAGCGGTCTTTACGGCGGTTACCTTGCCGCCAGTGGTTTCAAATCCAATTACTGGGCAATGCTGAACAATCGTCCCGCCCAAGTCTTGCAACGCCCAAGCATAGGCCTGTACCGTGCGATGCGGGTTGGCATGGCCGCCGAATTTATAATGCACGCCGCCAAAGCACTTCTCGCTGGCCAGCGGCACGGCGTCGAGCACCTGCTTGGTATCGAGCAACTCTACCGGATGGTTCAACCGATGGTGGCGCTCGGCGACAAAACGATATTGTTCCCATTGCCGTTCGGTCATCGCGATGATGATCCGCCCTTTCTGGTGCTCAGTCGGATAGCCGAGCAATTCGTCCATTTGCGGCCACATCCGCTGTTCCTCATCGAACAACGGGCTGGCATAATGCGATGCGCCGCCGCCGTTGCGGCCCGATGCCTCCCAGCCGACGATGAACTTGTCGAGTACAGTCACCTTCACGCCCGACCGCGCCAGCCACCAGCCAGCACTCAGCCCGGTTACGCCGCCGCCGACAATGACAACTTCGGTCCCGCTCATTCGTACATCCCTGTATAGAGCATCTGGCGGTGCTCATCTTCATACGCAGTGCCAATATCTTCGTGCGGAACCCATGCGGTTGGAATACCGAACCACACATCCCATGCCGCATCCATTTTGGCAGGCTCGTTCCAGTCAGCCATGATCTTTAGCGGCAACGGGCGAACCGGGGCGCGGTGGGTCGCGAGCGGGATGCTTGCAAAGGGCACTCCTGCTTCCAGCGCCAGCAGCATCGCCACTTGATCCCGGCAACGGCGGCCCTGACATACGCCCATGCCAGAACGGGTCAGGCGCTTGATCTGGTCTTGATCGGCCGGGCCATCGGCAAGCAACGTTTCTAACGAGCGCGCGCACATCGGCGCCGGGCGGGGCAGATAATTGGGCGGCTGTACTCCGATCAAGTCGGCACGTGTCACTTCTTCGCATTGGCAAATGATCGTGTCATCGGCGCTGATGTTGTACAGTTTTTGCATCCATTCCATGCGGTAAGCGATATGGTCAAAGCCGGTATCGGCAAGACCCGCGCAGTCGCCGACAACTGAAACAGTCGCTTCGCCAGCCGGAGTGTAACCGCCACGCATCGGGTCGAGTGCCCGGGGGCTGTGCATGGCATCGACCAATTCGATGGAGGGGATCAGGCCAATGGCAACGCAAATCGTATCGCAGGTGATGGTTTCGCCAGATAAGAGCGTTGCGCTTTCCACGCCGTCGATGCCGCCTTTGGCCGATGCAATTGTAAGGCCGCAGCGAATGGAGATACCAGCGGCTTGCACCTTGGCGATGAGGTCAGCACTGCCCTGCGGCGTGTCACGCACTTCGACCAAGCCAGCGACTTCGATCCCGCATTCATGCGCTAACAAAGCTGTGTCCAGCGCCAGATCGGTCGATCCCAGCACAAGCATCCGCCGCCCCGCAAAGGCATCATAGCGGGTAAGCAGCATCTGCAGCGCCGCCGCTCCCATCACGCCCGGCTGGTTCCAACCGGGAAACGCCATTGCCAAATCGCGTGCGCCGGTCGCGAGCACAATCCTGTCAAAGCCAACTAGCCAAGAGCGATCTGCATCGGCCAAGCCCACAACCTGCTCTGGCAAGCTCGCGACGCCGGGGCCGTTGCGATAAACGCCCCATGCGGTAGTGCCGAGCAGCAATTCGACGCCTGCCTCCATCGCACTTTCCAATGCGGGCATGCTCATAAAAATAGCTTCGAGCATGCGTTCGCTATTCTGCGTCGCAGCGGTCATCCGTCCGCCATAATAAAGCGGTGTGTCATTGCCCATCAGGCCCCCCGCCACCGGGTTCTCATCGACCAATAACACTGACGAGCCAGCTTTTGCCGCATCGATAGCTGCGGCGATCCCGCTTGGTCCCGCGCCCACAACGACAACATCATAACGCGCTTCAGCTGAGCTATGCGTGCCATTGACGGCGCACAAATCGGTTCCGGTAAAGTTCAGTTCCATCACACAGCCTCTAATGCTTGGCACAAATCAGCGATCAGATCATCGACATGCTCCAGCCCGACCGAAAGCCGAATGGTGCCATTAGTAATCCCGCCAGCGGCTCGTTGTTCGGGCGCAACGGCATAATGCGTCGTGCTCGCTGAATGGCAAATCAATGTTTCCGAACCACCCAGACTCACCGCCATTTTCATAAGGCGGAGTTGGTCAAGCATGCGAAAGGCTTCGGCCTCACCGCCATGCAGGTGAAACGAGAAAGTGGAACCTGCTGCCTTGCATTGCCGGTCATATACTGCGCGTTGCCGCGTTCCGTCAGCCAAGAAACCGAGATAAGTCACGCCCGCCACTTTGGGATGATCGCGCAAAAATTCTGCAACCCCGCGTGCGTTGCTCATCGCGCGTTCGGTTCGAACAGCAACCGACTCTAACGAGCGCAGCACGAGCCATGCCGTATAGGGATCGAGATGATTCCCCCAAGTCGTGCGCTGCATTCGCAGTTCATCGATCAATTCCTTCCGGCCAGTGATGCCGCCTGCGAGCAGATCACTATGCCCGCCGCAATATTTGGTAAGAGAGGTCATGCAAAGGTCGACACCGTGTTCGATTGGCCGCTGTGCAAATGGGCCGAGCAATGTATTGTCAACGACAACTAGCGGTCTGTGACCTTGCTTTGCGCCAACTTCGCTGGCGATCCGAACCATCAGGTCGAGATCAACAATCGCCGCAGTCGGGTTAGCAGGCGTTTCTGCGACAATAAGTTTGAGCGTTCCTTTCGCCATCGCTTGCTCGGCCGCTGCGCGCACACCCGCCTCGTCTGTCCCGTCGAGATAAGCAGTCGCCGACGAGCCAAATTGCGGCATGATAGTGTTATACAGATTGTCCACACCGCCATAGATCGGGCGACCGTGAATAACGCTGTCGCCGTTGCGGATATAGGCCAAAGCGATACTCGAATGCGCTGCCATGCCGCTGCTATAGGCAACCGCTTCTTCTGCACCATCAATTGCCGCCAGTCGCTTTTCGAGGAAATCGAGGCCCGGATGACCCAGTCGCGAATAGATGTGGTTGCTCGCACCAACTAACGGTCCGCTGCCATCAAAATACGCCTCATGCACATCCTTGGCATGCTGCGCTGACGGATAGACGAAGGTCGATGTCATAAAAATCGGCGGCTTGACCGAGCCCATGCCCATTTCGGGGTCATAGCCATAAGCGACCGCCAGCGTTTCGGGACGCAATCCCGCTTTGTTATCCATTGCCATGGGCCGCAATATAGTCACGGGCTTTGTCGCAATAATAGTCGGTAAAACGCAAGGCGAGCATTTCCGCTTCTTGCGAATAGGGCCCCGGAGTATAGCCAAGGCTGTTTACACCGGCCTGATTGTTTTCGGCGAGCGCCTTGTCCTCCAAATTGGTGATAGTCCAAAGATCGGTGAGCGTGTCGATATGATAATCAACGCCCTCAACGGCGTCTTTGTGGACGTACCATTTGCTGGTGACATGTGTTTCATTGGGCCCAACAGGCACTGCGCTGAAATAAAACACACCGTCTGCGGTGCAATGGACAAAGCTATGCGGATCAAGCGCAAAACGCAGCGAACCGATATCGCCTCCATTGTCTTCGCACATCAGTTTTTTGGACAAATGCTGACCATCGTTCGAGATGGAAACGCATCCTTCGTTTAGGGCAAAGCGGGCGACTTGCCACCAATGACCCTCAACCGCCTGATGCGGCAAACCAAGAGCATCGAGCGTTGCAAAAAATGTCTTGAGCCGAGCGTCTTCGCCTGAATCGAAATGGCGTGACATGCCAACGGGGAAGGTTTTGGCAAGCGCCAGATGGCTGGTTCCGCAATGATAACATTCGCGGGCGTTTTCCATCACCAGTTTCCAGTTCGCATGCTCCACAAGAACACTTTGGTGCGCAAGCTTGGCATTTCTCAGCTGGTGCGGCGCAGTGTACGCCGCTAGTTTTTCGCCGAAATCATCGAATGCCGGCGGGTTGTCGGACAGGCAGATGAAGAGCGCGCCGTTCACATTTTTCAACGCAACGGGTTTTAGCCCATGATCGCCTTTGACAAAATCATCCGCCATCCGGTTCGCTGCCAATAGCGAGCCGTCAAGGTCATAAGTCCAGCGGTGATAGGGGCAGACCAGCCTTGGCGAAGTGCCGCTGCCAACTGCACAGATCATCGACCCGCGATGACGGCAGCTGTTATGAAAGGCCCGAATTTCACCGCTTTTGTCGCGCGTCAGGATGACCGGCCATTGGCCAATCATCATCGAGAGATAACTTCCCGTTTTTGGCAGCTCGCATTCGATGCCAGCCATCAGCCAGCTTTGGCCATAAATCGCTGCCATATCAAAATCGAATGTGTTGGGCTCGGTATACAAGCCTTGCGGCAGACTGTGCCCCGCACGACGCTGTTCAAAAAGCGTGGCTATCCGCTTCAAATCCATGATTTGGCCTTTATTGAGTTCTCTCCAAAATTTGGATGGGCCAGTTAGCGGAACGAATAAAATCGCATTTTCGCATAGCCCTATGTCAAAATGTCTGGCTATGATGGCGGCGTAGAAAAGCGCGCAGTTGAAAGGCCGATATCATTTCCAACCGCAGCACCATTAACCGTCGCTGGTTACCGCTTAATGCCCTGCGTGCGTTTGAAGCCGTGGGCCAAAATTTGAGCTTTACTGGCGGCGCCTCGGCGCTTTCGGTGTCGCAAAGTGCGATGAGCCGCCATGTTGGCGGGCTAGAGGATCTGCTTGGAAAGCAATTGTTTGTTCGCGATGCATCTCGGCTTTCGCTAACAGCGGCGGGTGAAGAGTTGCTCCCAGTGGTCAGCAAATGCCTCGACCGGCTTGAGCAAACGATGAATTTGATCCGTGAAGACGAAGTAACCGGTCGGTCGTTGCGATTGCATGTGCCGCCGTCTTTGCTGCAGCAATTGTTCTTGCCGATGTTGCGCGATTTCCATGCCGAACATCCTGATATCCGCCTCGACGTATCGAGTGCGCACGTCACCGGATTGCCACCGACCGATTTCGACATGGCGATTGCTTATGATCGGCCCAATGTTGATGACCGCATCACGGACCTGTTATGGATGGTGCGTGTAGCGCCGTTGTGCTGCGCGGAAACCGCCATCGCCAGCCAAGGCAAGACACTGGCTGAGTTCCTTGAAAGTCAGGAGCTATTGCATCTGAAACTGGATGGCGAACCGCGTGAGCTTTTGTGGACAGCCTATCTGCGGCAAAGCGGATTGGAGATTAAGGCACATGGCGGATTGGCATTCGATACCACCATCGCCGCCGCGCAATATGCGATGACGGCCGACGGTGTTTTTCTGGGGGATGTCGATATGTTCGCGCAGGAAATTGCCGATGGACGGTTGGTCATGCCGTATGATGCGGTGATCGAAGATGGCTATGGCTATTATCTGAAACTGCACGCCGATGATCTCGCCGATCCTGCGATTGCGATGTTCCGCAGCTGGTTGATCAGCCGGTTTGGGGCATTGCGTCAAGCGCCGAGTCAAAGCGGGCGAGGCTGACCAGACGCAGACCATATTTTGCTGCCATATCAATCGCCAGATCAGTGGCCGCCGAAATCGTGACCAGCATCGGGCAGTTGGCAAGGATCGCCTTTTGCGCCAATTCAAGGCTGCACCGCGCGGTCAGCAAAATGAACCCGGTGGAGATATCCAGCCCTGCTCTGGCAAGCGCGCCGATCAATTTATCGAGCGCATTGTGGCGACCAACATCTTCGCGCGTCAGTATGATCGATCCGTCGGACGCACAAAATGCGGCGGCGTGTGCTGACCCTGTGGTGTGGTTGAGTGTTTGATGATCGCGAACCATCGACAGCGCCGCAAAGATTGCTGCATCGGCGACATCAATCTGCGCTGTAATCGGGGGCAAAGGCCGCATGACTTCCTCCAGATTGTCCATCCCGCATAGGCCGCAACTGCTTTCCGAAACCCGCTGATGCGCGCGCGCGATCACTTTTTCGGCATGTTCGGCGGGTATCTGAATTCGCAATATCCAGCCCAGTTCCGCCTTGTGATAATCGATCGCCGAAATCTGCTGCGCGTCGGATATCAATCCCTCCGACAGGCTAAAGCCGGTGGCATAGTCTTCTAAATCGACGGGCGTCGCCATCATGACCGCATAGCCGATGCCGTTATATTCAATGGCAATCGGTGCCTCGATAATCGTTGGTCGTTTAATGGTTCTCGGCGCAGCATTATCGGGCGATAACACGGAAAAATTCAGCAGTTTCGATCCGTTTTCAGGCAGCATTTTGTGGTTCGGCAAGGCGGCTGATCGCAGCCGCAGCATTGGGTGACAGGCCAGCTCGATCATTGTCCAGAATCAGCCTTTTCATCCGCGGGTCCCAGAACAGCTGAATGTGATTGGCTATCGCAGCGACAGGGTCCTCGTCGGTCGCAAGATTGGTCGCAATTTGGTTGGCCATATAGACAAGACGTTCAGCGGTGTTCACTCGGCTGGCACCTCGACCGCGATCCGGCGGGCGCGTTCTGACAAAGCCTCATATTCCTCCTGCCAATCGGTCGGGCCGTTGGAGGCGCTGATCTGAACCGCAGTGACTTTGTATTCGGGGCAGTTTGTCGCCCAGTCGCTATAGTCGGTGGTGACGACATTGGCCTGTGTCACCGCATGGTGAAATGTTGTGTAGACGACACCCGGCGCAACGCGGTCGGTGACCGTTGCACGTAAGGTCGTTTCACCCGCGCGGCTCGCCAGTTTGATCCAATCGCCAGTCTTCACGCCGCGATCTTCAGCGTCGACCGGATGTATTTCGAGCAAGTCTTCCTTATGCCACGCGACATTCTCGGTACGCCGTGTCTGCGCGCCAACATTATAGTGCGACAGAATCCGTCCAGTGGTAAGCAATAGAGGGAAGCGCGGACCGGTTTTTTCGTCGGTTGGCACATAGTCGGTAACGACAAACTTGCCCTTACCGCGGACGAATCCGTCGACGTGCATGGTCGGCGTCCCGTCGGGCGCTTCAGCGGTCACCGGCCATTGCAGCGAACCTTCTTCGTCCAGGCGCGCAAACGACACGCCAGCAAAGGTCGGGGTAAGCCGTGCGATCTCGTCCATGATTTCGGACGGGTGAGTATAGTTCCAATCCAGCCCCATAGCCTGTGCCAAGCGCTGGGTGACTTCCCAATCCTCCAATCCGTTCATCGGCGTCATCACCTTGCGCACCGGCTGGATACGGCGCTCGGCATTGGTAAAGGTGCCGTTCTTTTCCAAGAACGTCGATCCGGGCAAAAAGATATGCGCGTAATGCGCGGTTTCGTTGAGGAAAAGATCATGGACGATCACACATTCCATCGCAGCTAATCCAGCGGACACATGCTTGGTATTGGGGTCAGAATGCAGAATATCCTCACCCTGAACGTATAACGCCTTGAACACACCGTCGACGGCGGCATCGAGCATATTAGGAATGCGAAGGCCAGGCTCTGGATCAAGTGATACGCCCCAGTCATTTTCAAACAGCCGCCGGGCATCGCCGTCGCTGATGTGGCGATAACCCGATAATTCATGCGGAAAGCTGCCCATGTCGCACGCGCCTTGGACATTATTTTGCCCGCGCAACGGATTTACGCCAACGCCGCGACGTCCGATATTGCCGGTCGCCATGGCAAGGTTAGCAATCGCCATCACGGTCGATGACCCTTGCGAATGTTCAGTAACGCCAAGGCCGTAGTAAATCGCGCCATTGCCGCCCGTTGCATAAAGCCGCGCCGCTGCGCGTAGCTCCTCGGCATCGACCAAGGTAACGGGTTGCAGATTTTCAGGGCTGTTGCGGCTTAGCGAAACGAATTCGGCCCAATGGCTAAATTCATCCCAGTCGCAGCGTTCCTTTATGAACGCCTCGTCGGCCAAACCTTCGGTGACGATGACATGTGCCATCGCCGTCAGCACAGCAACATTGGTTCCGGGACGCAAAGGCAAATGGTGCTGCGCCTCGATATGCGGTGATTTGACAATGTCGGTGCGGCGTGGATCGATGACGATCAGCTTTGCGCCCGGGCGTCCATCCTGACCGCGCAGGCGGCGTTTCATTCTGCTGGCAAAAACGGGGTGACCATCGGTCGGGTTCGCGCCGATGATCAGGATAACATCGCTGTCCTCGACACTGTCAAAATCCTGCGTTCCAGCGCTGGTGCCGAAAGTCGTTTTCAGACCATAGCCTGTCGGCGAATGGCAAACGCGCGCGCAGGTATCGACATTGTTATTGCCAAAGCCAGCACGCACCAGTTTCTGCACAAGGAAGGTTTCTTCGTTGGTGCACCGGCTTGAGGTGATCCCGCCCAGCGCATGACGGCCATATTTCTCGCTGATCCGTTTCAGTTCACAAGCGGTATAGGCGAATGCCTCGTCCCACTCGACTTCACGCCAAGGATCGTTGATCGACTGCCGGATCATCGGTTTTAACATGCGGTCCTGATGCTGAGCATAGCCCCAGGCAAAGCGACCCTTGACGCAGCTATGCCCGCGATTGGCTTTGCCGTCTTTATAGGGAACCATCCGCACCAGTTGTTCGCCGCGCATTTCGGCACGAAATGTACAGCCGACGCCGCAATAGGCGCAGGTGGTCACGACGCTGCGTTCCGGCGTGCCGACTTCAACGACTTTCTTTTCAACCAGCGTGGCAGTAGGGCAGGCCTGCACACAGGCACCGCAAGAAACGCATTCTGAGCCCAGAAAGTCGTCACTGGCTAGACCCGCCGATATTTTCGAATCCCAGCCGCGCCCTTCCATCGTTAATGCAAGCGTTCCCTGCACTTCATCGCATGCGCGGATACAGCGCGAACAGGCAATGCATTTGCTGGGATCGAAATCGAAATAGGGGTTGGAGTGATCCTTCTCTTGGCCCAGATGCGATGCCTGCACATCATAACGGACATCGCGCAGGCCGACCGCGCCTGCCTGATCCTGCAATTCGCAATCGCCATTGGCCGCACACGTCAGGCAATCGAGCGGATGATCGGAGATATAAAGCTCCATCACGCCTTTGCGCAATTTCGCCAGATGCGGTGTTTGGGTGCGAACGACCATGCCGGGTTCGACGGGTGTCGTGCAGCTTGCCGGTGTTCCTTTACGCCCGTCGATTTCGACCAGGCACAATCGGCATGAGCCAAAGCTTTTGACGCTGTCAGTGGCGCATAGTTTCGGGATCGATGTGCCTTTTTCAGCGGCAGCGCGCATCACACTCGAACCTGCGGGCACAGTGATAACGCGGCCATCGATTGTCAGCGTTACCGCTTCCTGCGAACGGCTTTCGGGTGTCCCAAAATCATTTTGCGGCTGATAGGTCATGTTCTTACCTTACACCAATTTGGCGAATAAAATGAGAGGGCGTTTCATCACAAGCTTTCGGCAAGCGCGCGAATGTGCTCAGGGCCAATCCCGCAGCACCCACCAACTATCGTCGCACCTGACGCAACCCATTGCTGTGCCCAGTCGAGATAGCGCGGTGGATCAAGATCGGCTCGGATATGTCTTAAGCCCGCATTTGCATCGACTTCTTCGTCGCTATGCGCAAAACCGTTTGCATAAACGCCGATTGCCATCGCTTCTGTGCCAAGCACGGCCTTCGCGCTCCGGACCGCATCTTCCATCACTTCGGGCGCGCAGCAGTTGAACAATATCGCCTTGGCACCGAATTTGCGTGCGACCGCCACTGCCGCTTCGATGGTTTCGCCAGAGCGCAGCATCGCGTTGCCTTCATCATTGAGCGTGAAAGATAACCAAAGCGGGCGACCGTCACCGGACAGCATCTCGCCAACCAGTTCAGCCTCGCCAAGCGTGCTGAGCGTTTCGGCAAGCCAGATGTCGGCAAAGGGCGACAGACCTTTGATCAGTACCGACAGAATAGCGCGCGCGGCCTCGACTTCAAACAAATCGGGCCGGTAGGAACCTAGCATTGGCGGTAAGGAACCGGCAACCTTCAGCCCATGCTGATCGGCGACGTCGCGCGCCAACTTTCCGGCTATGCCTGCCAGTTCTACACCGCGTTCCTGAAAAAGGGTTTCGCCGATGTGAAAGGGAACCACGGCATAGCTGTTGGTCGAAATCACCTGCGCACCGGCTTGTGCAAAACTGTCATGCGCTTGCGTGACAAATTCCGGCCCCTCGATCAGAGCAAGCGCAGACCATTCGGGTTGCCGAAAGGGTGCGCCAAGCCGCTGCAATTCGCGGCCCATGCCTCCATCCAGAATTGTCGTCATTGGCCGAAATCCTCGGGAAAGTGTTTTATCGCGCTCATCACCGGATAGGGCGTGAAGCCGCCTAGCGCACAAAGCGAACCGAACTTCATGGTTTCGGAAAGATCGGCGATCAGCTCCAGATTGGCCTTCACGTTTTTGCCCGCAATAATCTGGTCGATTGTTTCAACACCGCGTGTGCTGCCAATGCGGCAAGGCGTGCATTTGCCGCAGCTTTCAACGGCACAAAATTCCATCGCAAAACGCGCCATCTGCGCCATGTCGACGGTGTCGTCAAAGACCGTTATCCCGGCATGGCCAATAAGCGCGTCCGCCGCTGCAAAGGCTTCATAATCGAACGGCAGATCGAATTGGTCGGGCGGAATATAGGCTCCCAATGGCCCACCAACTTGCACGCAGCGCACCGGACGGCCGGAATCTGTGCCACCGCCGATATCGTGGACTAGCTCGCCAAGGGTGATGCCGAACGCAACCTCAAACAGCCCGCCATGTTTGACATTGCCGGCGATCTGCACCGGCATAGTGCCTTTTGATCGGCCCATGCCGAACCCCGCATAGGCTTCGCCGCTATTGGTCAATATCCATGGGATCGCGGCCAATGTCAGGACGTTGTTGACCACCGTGGGCTTGCCAAACAAGCCTTCGAGCGCGGGCAAAGGCGGTTTGGCGCGAACCTCTCCGCGTTTGCCCTCTAAGCTATTGAGCAACGATGTTTCTTCGCCGCAGACATAAGAACCCGCGCCGACGCGGACTTCGACAACAAAAGGCGCGATCAGATGCGCCGTTGCGGTAATGGCTGTCTCCATCTTGGCAATCGCGTGTGGATATTCGGAGCGGATATAGACATAAGCCTTGTTTGCGCCAACCGCGAGGCCGGCAATCGCCATGCCCTCGATCAGCATGAAGGGGTCGCCTTCCATCACCATCCGGTCGGCAAAGGTTGCGCTGTCGCCTTCGTCGGCGTTGCACACAATATATTTTTGATCGGCGGCGGCACCGGCGACCGTTTTCCATTTAATCCCGGCAGGAAAGCCAGCACCGCCGCGTCCGCGCAGACCAGAGGCCAGCACGGCGTCGATGGTCGCCTCAGCGCCTATTTCGCGCGCCTTGGCTAGGCCAAGCCAACCGCCGGTCGCATAATAATCGTCGAGCGAAGTTGGTTGCGTCTTGCCGGCACGGGCAAATGTCAGACGGGTTTGTTTGGCAATGAACGGGTGCGCTTCAATGCGTCCAACAGATGGCGCATTGCCTGCCATAATCATCGCGACCTGATCCGGCGTGACCGGGCCATAACCCACACCGTCGATGTCTACCAAAGGCTCCAACCAGTGCATACCCCAGCTGGAAACGCGTTCCACATCGGCCCCGGCAATCACAAATGCTTGCGCAACTGCATCGGCCCCGCAAGCCAGCGCCACAGCGTCATCGGAAATGCGGACCTTCATGCGCTCGCCATCAATGCGGTTAGGCGTTCTGCGTCGAGACGAGCATGGACACTACTACCCACCATCGCAGCCGGACCGACCGAGCAAAGCCCTAGGCAATAGATTGCCTCGACTTTCACCCGACTTTGGCCTTCTGCAATGGGCACCAAAGCTTCAACGCCGCGCGCTTTGCAGGCCTCGGCACGGCAGAGTTTGATAACGGGCCGCGTCTCGGCTTCTTTGCGGAAATCATGATAGAAGCTGACAACGCCGTAAACCTCGGCGCGGGTTAGGTTGAGGGCCGATGCAATTCCGCGCATCGCATCTTCGCTGACATGGCCGAATACTTTTTGCACATCGTGCAGGATTGGCAGCAACGGCCCCTCGCGCCCTTCATGCTCAGCGATAATATCAGCGATTTTCGTCATTTAAACACAATCGTGCGGTTTCCGTTCAACATTACGCGGTGTTCAAGATGCAGCTTTACCGCTCGAGCCAATACGCGGCTTTCCGTATCTTGGCCCTGCGCGATCAAATCTTCAACGGTGTCGGCGTGATCAACTATCGAAACATCCTGCGTGATGATCGGGCCTTCATCAAGGTCTGGTGTCACATAATGCGCGGTCGCGCCCACCATCTTGACGCCCCGTTCATAGGCTCGGTGATAGGGCTTTGCCCCTTTGAAACCGGGCAAAAAGCTGTGGTGAATATTGATCACGCGACCATCCAGTTTTCGGCAAAGCTGGTCCGACAGAACCTGCATATAGCGCGCGAGGATAATCAGGTCGACCTGCTGGTCTTCTACCATCGCCAGCAGCTTGGCTTCTTGCTCCAGCTTATTTTCAGGTGTGATCGGCAGGTGATGAAAATTGATGCCTTCATGTTCAGCGCGGCGCTGCCAACTCAGGTGGTTTGAAACGATGCTGGTGATATCCATAGGCAGCCGTTTTGAGGCAGTGCGATAAAGCAAGTCATTGAGGCAGTGCCCGCCCTGGCTCACCATGATCATCGCGCGCAGTTTCTTTCGCAGATCGTGAATTCGCCAATCCAATCGGAACGCCGTCGCAACGGGCATGAACGCTTCGGTGAAACGCTCAGATGTCATCTCTGGCGCACAGGCCATAGCGATCCGCATAAAGAAGCGCCCCGTGGCTTCATCGCCATATTGTGAGCTTTCGACAATATTACAGTCTTGGCTCGCAATGGAATTCGCCACTGCGGCAACGATGCCTTTGCGGTCTTCGCAAACGATCAGCAAAACAAAACCGGCTTCAAACTGCATATTCTACCTTACCTCGAAAAATCCGATTTCCGCGTAGCGCGGCAAAGCGCCTCTATCCATTGCCCGCGCTCATATATTAGGCCTTCTAATCGCAACATGTAGATGATGTGATTGGTTGCGGAATTAAATTTACCAATCATGAAAATTTGGTCAGTTGCTTGCAGAAGGCTCCGGTTTCAGTTTGCTGATCGGAGAATTAAAAGCCTCGCAACGTCGGGGACAGGTTGAGGGGAAGAAAATTGAGAGCCTATCTGAAAATTTCGACAGCAGCGTTCGTTTTGGCGACGCTTGGGGCTGGCAGTGCGCCGGCATTTGCGCAGGACGAGGCCGCCAAAGAAGATGATGGCGCGATCAAAGAGATTATCGTTACGGCAACGCGTCGCGATGAGTCGCTGAATAAGATCCCGCTGGCAGTCCAAGCGTTGAGTGGTGATGCCCTGGGCGACCTCAATATTACAAAGTTGGACAAGCTCATTGAGTATCTACCCAATGTGCGGACCGCATCGCGCGGCCCCGGCGCATCTTCGATCTTCATCCGCGGCCTGTCAACTGACTCGCCCGGCCTTCAGGTGTCAGGAACGGCGGGCGCGCAACCGACCGTGGCATTGTACATCAACGATTCCCCTGCTTCGTTGGTTGGACGCAATCTTGACCTATACACCGTCGATCTGCAGCGCGTCGAAGTGCTTGCAGGGCCGCAAGGCACGTTGTTTGGCGCAAGCGCAATGGGCGGTGCAGTCCGTTACATTACGAACAAGCCTGATGCGTCCGAATTTCACGCAGGGTTCAATGCCAGCTATGCCTTTACCAAAAGCGGCAAAGAAAGCGTCGCTGGCGATGCGTTCGTCAACATCCCAATTATCAAAGATAAACTTGCAGTACGGGCGGTCATTTATACCGATCGGCAGGGCGGCTACATCGACAATGTTGCCGCAACTTTCCAAATGCCCTTTAACGCCAATGCAGGCGTCGCCGGCAGGCTTCCGACGGGCAACCCATTGCTTGTGATGCGTGCCATCCAGGCCTGCCAGCAATCGGTCGTCTTAGTGGGTGGTGTGCGTTCTTGCGGGACTTCGGGCGGTGCCTATCTTTACAACGCGCCGACGCGTCAGACGATTAACAACGATAAGTTCGTTGAAAAAGATTACAATGACGCAACCTATCGCGGCGGACGTTTGGCACTAACTTGGAACTTGACCGAGGATTGGTCGGTTGACCTGATGCACGTGCGTCAGGAGCTCGATACCGACGGCGTGTTCGATTATGAGCCTGCTGTTGGCGACCTGAAAGTTACCAAATTCAACGATAACTCGCTGCGGGACAAAGCGAATCTCTCATCGTTGACGATCAACGGCCGCTTGGGTGCGCTTGATCTGATCTACACGGGGTCGTATTTGAAGCATAGCGCCACGCAAGTAGCGGATTATGCGGGTTATTCGAATATCGGGCTTTATCTGCCATATTATGAATGCGATCGCGGCGTTTATTACACTGCGGCCTATAACGGCAACATCGGCAACACCTGCTATGCTCCGAACAAAAGCTACCAGACGCGCAACCGTACCAAGCGCCTGACGCAGGAATTCCGCGTAACAACTCCAGCAGAAAACCGCCTTCGCGGCACATTTGGTCTGTTTTATGACAATAACAAGTTGTTCGACAATACCGACTGGTCGTATTTGCAGCAGGCTGCCGGTTTCATTTACCGTCGCGCGCCAAACCCGTCTGTAAACGCTAATGATACCAGCATCCGCCCGGTCGCGGTCGGCTTTTTCAACGACGTCCAACGTAAGGATAAACAGTTCGCAGCCTATGGCGAAGCATCATTCGACATTATCCCTGATGCGCTGACGGTGACTGGCGGTTTGCGCTATTACAATGAAAAGGCGTCTATTAACGGATCGTCGGCGGGTAGCTTTGCAACCGGTGGTCGGGGTATCTATAATGCTGCGACGGGAACCTACTCACCATCGGCAACGCCGCCGCAATTTTATGGTGTCAGCGCCAACCTCAACCAGCTTTATGCCGATGCTTCACCAGCGAAGTATACCGGTGTGTTGTTTAAGGGCAACGTGACCTATAAATTCGGCGAAGGCTCGCTTGTGTATGCTACCTACTCCGACGGTTTCCGCCCAGGCGGCTTCAACCGTCGCCCTTGTCGCGTTCCAAGCGCGATTTGTCCGACTAACGCAGACTTCGTCCGTCTGGGTACCTACGTTCCTGACAAAGTGGCGAACTATGAAATCGGCGGCAAGTTTGCTTTGTTCAATCGCCGGATGCAATTGAATATTGCGGCCTATCAGATCGATTGGAGCAACATTCAGATCACAGTGTTTGACCAGAATATCTCAAACCAAACGTTCACGACAAACCTCCTTGATGCACGGATCAAAGGCGTTGAAGGTGATCTGACTTGGCGCGCCACGCCAGAATTCACGATCAACAGCGCCTTCTCGTTCAACGATTCCAAATTGACGAAGTATCGTAAGAACACCACTGTGCTGAGGCCTCTTGGCGGACCGTTGGCGTTGAGCCCCAGATTCCAGTTCAATGCGCGTCTGCATTGGGAGAAGGAGCTCGCATCTGGGCTGGCGCCGTTTGCTGGCATCAGTTTCCATTATGTTGGGAAGAGCATTTCGGATGTGATCGACAATACTGACATTCGCTATCAGTCGTCTAACCCTACGCTTGGCTATGCAGCGTCCACTCCTGTACTTTATAACGGCGTGCTGGTGCGACCGGGTGATGTTATTGCGCCGCTACCGGCTGCGCAACAGCTCGCTTCCTACAGTACTATCGCTGCATCGTTCGGTGTGTCGAAGGATGAATGGCGGATCGAAGTCTTTGGCGACAATTTGACCGACAAGCGGCCGGAATTGTACAAGAACGGCAATGATGGTGAACTTCGCACCACCACGTCGCGTCCGCGTACTCTGGGACTGCGCTTCTCGTACAAGATGTAATTAAGGCATCGGGGCACCAGCAGACTCTGCGTGGTGCCCCATCGCTTTACCATTTCGGCATTGCGTCCGATGCACGAAGTGCGGCACTGTCTGCGCAACTGTTCGTCACAATGCAGGAGGTCGTGTGACAATGTTGGCGGAAGCCTCTTCGGATTCCATTGATGCCGCGTTACGCGAGGCACGGACCCATCTGCAAAATGCCCGGTTGCCAGACGCCGCTGCTGCATGTCACCAGATATTGGAGGCGGCACCCGATAACATTGACGCGCTTTACACGCTAGCTGTCGCACAGCGCATGCAACGGCACATTCCCAAGGCGCTCGCCACGCTTGACCATCTGATATCAATTGACCCCAGCTTTGGGCGGGCTTGGCAAGAGAGAGGCCATTGTCTGCGCGATAGCGGTCACAAAGAAGACGCCATCGCGGCCTACCAACGTGCAGTAACGCATAATGGCGCACTGGTTGCCAGCTGGCGTTTATTGACTGAGCTGCATGCCGCAGGAGGCAGGGATGCTCCCGCCGACTTTGCCCGCGCGCAATACACGCATTTGTCGCAATTGCCGCCTGAGTTACTCAGCGTCGCCAGCTTTATTCAAGAAGGTCGGATTTTCAAAGCCGAACAGCATTGCCGCGCGTTTCTGCAAAATAATGGCCATCATGTCGAGGCGATGCGGCTGCTTGCCGAGATCGGCATGAAGTTCAACGCCTATGACGAGGCGGAGTTTCTGCTTGAATCGTGCAAGGTGTTAGAACCTGACAATGTCAGCGCGCATTACGACTATGTGAAAGTCCTGCGGAAGCGGCAAAAGTTTGAGCTATCTGTGGCCGAGGCGGCTGAGCTGAGGGCAAAGGAGCCTGGCAACCCCGAATTTGAAATGCTTTATGCCAATGAGAATCTCGCAATCGGTAATTTTGACGAGGCGATGCTGGTTTATGAGGCGCTGCTGGGGTCGATGCCCAACAATCCGGGTATCAACCTGACCTATGGTCATGCGTTGAAAACCGTTGGCCGGCAGGATGATGCCATCACGGCGTATCGGCGCGCCTACACCGTCAAGCCGGATTGCGGCGATGCCTTTTGGAGCCTTGCCAACCTAAAGACCTATCGTTTCGATGATGCCGAGATCGCCCAGATGCGCGAACGTGAAGCGTCTGCCGTTACCGCGCTGGAAGACCGCTACCATCTCTGTTTTGCCTTGGGCAAAGCGCTGGAGGATCGCGGCGAGTATAAAGATTCGTTCGAAAATTATGAGCGCGGCAATCGTTTGAAGCGCGAGGAGTTGAAATATGATCCTGCGCGGCTGACAAAGGAAATGCGGCTGCAGCGCGAACTGGTGACGCCGGAATTGCTTGAACGGTTTGCTGGCGCTGGTTGCCCTGCGCGCGACCCGATTTTCATCGTCGGATTGCCGCGCGCGGGATCGACTTTGCTCGAACAAATCTTGGCATCGCATAGCCAGGTTGAAGGGACAATGGAGCTTCCCAATATTTTCGCATTGGCGCACAAGCTCGACCGGCAGCGGCTGGTTGGGGAGGAGCCCGAATATCCCGGCAATCTGGCCGCGCTTAGCCACGAAGACGTGACCCGTTTTGGCGAGGAGTTCATTCGCGACACGCAGGTTTACCGTAAAAAGGGCACGCCTTTCTTTATCGATAAAATGCCCAACAACTTCCGCCATATCGGGTTGATCCACATGATCCTGCCCAACGCCAAGATTATTGATGCGCGGCGCAGTGCGATGGGCTGCTGTTTTTCCAGCTTCAAACAGCTGTTCGCCGAGGGGCAGGAGTTTACCTACGGCCTCAACGAAGTCGGCGCTTATTATCGTGATTATGTGCAATTGATGGGCCATTGGGACAATATCTTGCCGGGCAAGATTTTGCGGGTTCGCTATGAGGATGTCGTGGCCGATCTGGACATGCAAGTGCGCCGATTGTTGAATTATTGCGAGTTGCCTTTCGAGGATGCGTGCCTCAATTTCCACCAAACCGAACGCGCGGTGCGCACCGCTAGTTCCGAACAAGTGCGACAACCGATTTTCAAAAGCGGCATCGATCAATGGGAGAATTTCTCCTCCTATCTCGGTCCGCTACGTAACACATTAGGGCCAGAACTGGCCGCAACCTGAGGGGAAGTTTTATGGCGAGCAATGCACAGGCCGCGCCGGTCAATGCCGATGATGTCTCGACACTGGGGCAGCGTTGGTATGTCCTGATCATCATGATGCTGGCCTATACGATCAACATCGCTGACCGATATGTGATGTCGACGGTGCTCGAACCAATCCGGTTGGAACTGAAACTTACCGACAGCGGCGTTGCATTTTTGACCGGTGTATCGCTTGCGTTTTTCTATGTGATTATGGGTATACCGTTGTCGTGGATCGCGGACCGGTATAACCGCCGAAATCTGCTGGCGGCATCGATTGCGATCTGGTCAGCGATGACGGCTTTTTGCGGCATGTCTCTTGGCTATATGCAATTGCTGCTCGCACGGATTGGTGTCGGCATTGGCGAAGCGGGTGGCACACCCTCGTGCAACTCTATCGTTGCAGATTACTTCCCCGCAGGCCGGCGTGCAATGGCGATGACGATCTTCGCGCTTGGTGCTCCGATTGGTGCATGGCTTGGCGCCGATATGGCTGGCTATGTCGCCGCAGAATATGGCTGGCGGATGGCGTTCTACGTCCTTGCCGTACCCGGTATCCTGCTTGCGATTGTCATTATGCTGACGATCAAGGAGCCTAAAAGAGGTCGGCTTGATGCGGTTGACGACGCCGACGCGCCGACATTGGCTCAAACGCTGAATTTCATCTGGTCGCAAAAGGCGATGGTTCACACGATCATGGGCGCGGGGCTCTCTGCGCTTTGGGGCTGGGGGCTGATGTGGTTCACGCCAACCTTTATTCAACGCGCTTACGGCCTTGATGTTGGTGAGGCGGGCGGCGTGATTGGGCCGATCCATCTTGTTATGGGCATCGGCGCATCGTTGCTGACCGCGTGGCTCGTCGGACGGCCGTCGTACACCGATCCACGTAAAGTGCTGCGCTTGCTGGGTGCTGTAACCGCGCTGGCGACCATCCCATCAATTTACGCGTACTATACCCATTCGTTGCAGACAGCGACGGTGATGTGGTGGATATTCATCCCGGCGATCTATTTCTACATCGGTCCGTCAATGTCGTTGCTGCAAAATCTGGCACCACCAAAAATGCGCGCGATGGTGATTGCGGTTTCACTGTTGGTGGCGAACGTCTTTAACCTGATCGTTGCGCCGCAGGGTGTTGGGCTGTTGAGCGACTATTTTGCGGGTCCAAACGGAGCCGATGCGGAGTCGCTGCGGATCGCACTGCTTATCCTTGCCCCAACGGGTTTCTGGGCTGCGTGGCATTATTGGCGCGCCGAAAAATACGCTATAGAAGATCAGAAACGAGCAGTTGGTTATGTCTGAAGGCGCACTTAAATCCTATATCAACGGCGCATGGGTCTTGCCCGCGACGTCAATGGCGACGGTGGATGCTATTAATCCGGCGACCGAAGAAGTCTGCGCCACTGTTGCCATTTGCGGGCCTGATGATGTTGACGCGGCGGTCATTGCAGCGCGGGCGGCCTTTGATGGCTACGCTGCGACATCGCTCGATGAACGCGTTGCTCTGGTCGAAAAGCTGATTGCCATTTTCGAACGACGCTATGGCGAGATGGTCACGGCCATCTCGACCGAAATGGGCGCGCCTTACGATCTTTCCCACGACGCTCAGGCCGAAAGCGGACCCGGCCATTTGCGTGCAACGGTGCGGGCCGTGCGCGAAATGACGTGGGAATACGATGTCGGCAGCGACGGCATTGTTGTGCACGAACCCATTGGCGTCTGCGTGCTGATCACGCCGTGGAACTGGCCGATCAACCAAATCGTCTGCAAGGTTGGCCCTGCGCTGATCACTGGATGCACTATGGTGTTAAAACCCAGCGAGATGGCGTCGCTGTCCGCGCAGCTGTTTGCTCAGATGGTCGATGAAGCGGGATTTCCTAAGGGCGTGTTCAACATGATCCACGGCACGGGTGCCTCCGTTGGTGACTCGCTGACCAGCCATCCTGAAGTCGACATGATCTCCTTTACCGGTTCGACGCGCGCGGGTGTGCAGATTGCCAAAAATGCTGCGGATACGGTTAAACGTGTTGCACAGGAATTGGGCGGCAAGTCGGCCAATATCGTGTTTGCCGATAGCGATTTGGAGGCTGCGGTGACACGCGGTGTGGCGCACTGCTTTGGGAATACCGGCCAGTCGTGCAATGCGCCAACCCGTATGCTCATCGAACAATCGGTCTATGACGAAGCGGTTGCCATTGCGGCGCGCGTTGCAAAAGAAGCCAAGCTCGGTGATCCGATGGCAAAGGGACCACATTACGGCCCCGTCGTTAGCAAAGCGCATTATGACAAGATTCAGGGACTGATCCAGGTCGGCATCGACGAAGGTGCGGTGTTGGTTGCCGGAGGTACGGGGCGAGCTGACGGATTTGATCGCGGCTATTATGTGAAACCAACCGTGTTCGCGGGCGTCCACAACAAGATGCGGATTGCGCAAGAAGAAGTGTTTGGGCCTGTGCTTGTATTGATTCCGTTCAAGGATGAGGCCGACGCCATCGCCATCGCTAATGAGTCGCCATACGGCCTATATGCCTATGTGCAGACCAGCGACATGGAACGCGCACGCCGCGTATCGCGAGCAATGCGCGCGGGCGGGGTCAGCATCAATGGCACAAGCCAAGACTATATGGCCCCATTTGGCGGATATAAACAGTCGGGTAATGGCCGTGAATATGGCGAATTTGGCGTGCGTGATTTCCTAGAAATCAAATCGATCAGCGGGTTCCGAACGCCGTGAAGCTGACCGATATTCAGACGTTCGTCGTTGGCAATCCGCCACCGCATTTTGGCGGACGCTATTTTGTCTTTGTGAAGTTGACCACGGACTGCGGCATTTCTGGCATTGGCGAGGCGTATTGCGTTCCGTTTGATCCGCATTTGGTAGCCAAAATGATTGAGGATGTGTTTGCGCGCTATGCCGCCGGAAATGATCCGCATGACATCGAAACACTATGGCGCCGGGTATATTCCAGCGGCTTTACGCAGCATCCAGACCTGACATTAATGGGTGTGCTTTCCGCGCTTGAAATGGCGTGCTGGGATATTATCGGCAAGGCGGCGAATAAGCCGGTGTATAAATTGCTCGGCGGGCAGGTGCATGAGCGGCTGCGCGCTTATACCTATATTTATCCGCGCCCCGGCGATCAAAGCGATGTTTATCACGACCCCGATCTGGCGGCGGAACGGGCGGCGGAGTATTTGACGCAAGGTTTCACTGCGCTTAAATTTGATCCGGCTGGTCCTTATTCGGCGTTTGACGGACGGCAATTGTCGTTGGAAGCACTCGATCTGTGTGAGCGTTTTGCAGGGAAATTGCGCGAAGCAGTCGGCATGAAAGCCGACTTATTATTCGGCACGCACGGCCAGATGACGGCGGCGGGCGCAATCCGGCTTGCCAAACGGCTGGAGCCTTATGACCCATTATGGCTAGAGGAACCCGTTCCGCCCGACGCGCCCGATGAAATGGCTAAGGTTGCCCGTGCGACCAGCATACCGATTGCGACCGGCGAGCGGCAGACCACAAAATATGATTTTGCAAGGCTGTTAAAGGCCGGTGCTGCGGCGATATTGCAGATGAACCTTGGACGTGTCGGCGGCATATTGGAGGCCAAGAAAATCGCGGCCATGGCCGAGGTTGATCATGTCCAAATCGCGCCGCATCTATATTGCGGGCCGATTGTGGGTGCGGCCAATATCCAGATTGCCACTTGTTCTCCCAATTTCCTGATCCTTGAGAGCATCGAAACCTGGGGTGGGTTCCATACCGAAATTTTGAAAACGCCGATCCAGTTCGAGGGCGGCCATGTTATCCCGCCGACCGCGCCTGGTCTTGGCGTTGAGCTTAACGAAGAGGTGGCACGCGCCAATCCTTACACCGGGACCATGCTCCACCTCGAAATGACGCAGCACCCCGTCCAGTGACCGAAGAATTTGACTATATCATCGTCGGCGCAGGCACGGCAGGATGCGTGCTGGCAAACCGCCTTACCGAAGACGGCAAATACACGGTGTTGTTGTTAGAGGCAGGCGGCAGCGACCGTTCGGTCTGGATTCAGATGCCAATCGGTTATGGCCGTACATTCTTCGATAAACGCATCAACTGGATGTACGATACCGAGCCGGTTGAGGCACTTGGAGGACGGCGCAGTTACTGGCCGCGCGGCAAGGTTATCGGCGGATCAGGCTCAATCAACGCGATGGTATATGTGCGCGGCCAGCCGCATGATTTTGATGATTGGAAATCGTCTGGCAATATCGGCTGGGGCTGGGATGATGTGCTGCCGTTCTTCAAAAAGTCCGAGGATTTTGACTGGCACAGTGCACATCACGGACGCGGCGGATTGCAGCATGTGACTGATGCATCTCCCTTTGCTCATCCGGTATGCCACAGCTTTATCGAAACGGCGCAGGCATTGGGCTTTCCCGCAAGCAGTGATTTTAACGGCGGCCACCCCGAAGGCGTTGGCTTTTACCAGATCAATACGCGCGGCGGATGGCGCGCATCGACCGCCAACGCTTTTTTGCGTCCGGCGCTAAAACGCAAGACTTTGACGCTTCGCGCCCATGCCTTGGCTTCGCGTATTTTGTTTGAAGGACGGCGTGCTGCCGGGATTGCTTACACGCGCAAAGGCGAAGCATTTGAAGCCAAGGCGCGGCGCGAGGTTATCTTGGCGGGCGGCGCGATCAACTCGCCGCAACTGCTAATGCTGTCTGGCATTGGCGATGCCGGTCATTTGAAAAGCATCGGCATCGAACCTTTATATGATGCAAAGGCTGTGGGCCGCAACTTGCAAGATCATATTGCGGTTTCCTATTTCTACAAAGTACGCACCGCGACGCTGAACGATATTTTGCATCCGTTGCTCGGGAAAATTCGCGCAGGATTGCGTTATATCTCTGACCGCGGGGGACCGTTATCGTTAAGTGTCAACCAAAGCGGCGGTTTTGTACGCAGCGATGCCGGCCAGAAGCATCCGAATTTGCAGCTATATTTCAGCCCCGTCAGCTACACCAAAACACCATTGTCGGAACGAAAGCTGCTTAACCCAGATCCATTTTCGGCATTCCTACTATCGCATAATCCGTGCCGCCCAAACAGCCGGGGACATATTACGCTCGCTTCGGCAAACCCGGCGGAATATCCTATCATCCAACCAAATTATCTGGCGACCCAGTCCGACATTGACGATGTACTGGCGGGCAACCGCTTGCTCCGGCAACTGGCGAGCACCCGCCCGCTCGCCGATATTATCACCGAAGAGATCATACCCGGCGCGCAGGTTACTGGCGACGAAGCTCTGCTCGCCGATTTCCGCGCACGTGCGGACACGGTCTATCACCCAACCAGCACCTGCATGATGGGGCCAGACCCAGCCACGTCTGTCGTTGATGCCCGCTTACGTGTCCATGGCGTTGACGGCTTGCGGGTGATTGACGCGTCGGTCTTTCCGACAATCACATCGGGCAACACCAACGCCCCAACCGTCATGGTCGCCGAAAAAGGCGCGGCGATGGTTTTGGAAGATGCAAAAATGATGTGTTAATTTTATTTACCAGTCCTTTTTCGCTGTGCTATTCATCAACAAGTAGCGCGAGTCCGGGGAGGAAATGGCGATGCATCCGAAAATCGATCTCAAGGCATTACCACCGCTAAAAGCTCTTAAAGGTTTTGAGGCCGCGACCCGGCATCAAAGCATACGCGACGCAGCGGACGAATTGTGCCTTACTCATCCGGCGGTTAGCCATCAGGTTCAGTTGGTCGAAGATGCGTTGGGCGTCACATTGTTCGTTCAAGAGGGGCGGCATATCGTGTCGACCGAAGAGGGCAAGGTGCTTTACCCTTATGTCCGCGCCGCGTTTGAATCGCTGCTCGAAGGGGTCGAAGAGGTCCACCGCAACGCTCTCGACAAGCCTCTGCGCGTGCAAACTTATGTGACCGCATCCATCCGCTGGCTTGCAAAGCGGGTTCCGCAATTTTTGGCGGACCACCCCGAAATCAAACTCACGTTGAATACATGCGCAGTTGAGTGGGAATTTGACGATGTCCATGCTGATGTTGGGCTGGTCTATTGTGAGACCGCTCCCGACCCCGCCAAATTTCATTGGGTGCCGTTGTATGAATATGCTCTGTTTCCGGTATGCAGTCCGGCGGTTGCCGAGGCGATGGGGGCCAATCCTACCGCTCAAGATTTGATGACGAAGCCTCTTGTTGGCATTTATACCGAAGTGCAAAACTGGGAAATGTGGTTTGCTTCAACTGGTGCGGAGTTTGAGCGGTCCGTCCCTTATCTGATGGTCGATACTTTGGCCGTTGCCCTGGAAATGGCGCTCAACGGTGAGGGTATTGCGCTCGTTAATGGACCCTTTGTCGATCAAGATCTAGCGGCTGGCCGGCTGGTACAGCCTGTTGACCACAAAGCTGTATGCCCGGGTGCATGGGGGTTAATCTGCCGCAAGGACATGAAGGAAAACTTGCGCATCCGAACATTTATGGATTGGGTGATCCAGAATGTTGAAGCTAGTCGCCTAGTTACAGCGGTTTAGCGTTTCGGCACGACCTCATAGCCAGACTCTTCGGGTTCATCGTCAACCATATCGGCTGGAAAACCAGTGCCCAACACTTTGATGCCTAATGGCTCTTCATAGCGGCGGATGATGTTCGGCGAAAATTCTCGAGGGCCAAAAGCTTCCTCGCCTTCTTTGAAGATTTTCACGATCAGCGGCGATAACTCTACCGGCACACCCGCAGCCTGGGCGATGTTGTCAAACAAGCCCACGTCCTTGCTGACCAGATCCATTGTGAAGTTGATGTCACGGCTACCGTTCAGGATCACTTGGCTTTCGGTTTCGTGAACGAAGCTGTTCCCCGATGAAATCCGGATAGCCTCGTAAGTTGTGTTCATGTCCAGCCCGATGGCTTTGCAAGTCGTCAATGCCTCGGCGAGCGCAACGAGATGCACAGTGCACAGATAATTTGTCATCACTTTTAATTGTGACGCGGTCCCCAATTCGCCGGTATGCAAGATGCGGCGTCCCATTGTGGTTAGCACCGGCAAAACGAATTCAAACGCCGCACGAGGTCCACCTGCAAAAATCGCGATGTTGCCTGTGTCCGCACGGTGGCAACCGCCAGAAACCGGGCATTCCATGAACATCGCCCCGCGCGCCTCGACAAGCGCGCCCAAACGGATGATTTCGCTATGATCGGTGGTGCTCATTTCGAGCCAGACTTGCCCCGGTCGCATGACTTGAAGGAAACCGTCATCGCCCTCGGCCACGGCGGAACTTGCGGCGGGCGAGGGCAGGCAGGTCAGGATCAAGTCAACCGCTTCAGCAAGCGCCTTGGGCGAAGCCGCCGCCGTCGCCCCGCGCGCCACATATTCAGCCACCAGCGCATCATCCAGATCGCGGACAGTGACGTCATGGCCGTTTCTAATAAGGCTTCCGGCCAGTTTCCCGCCTACATTACCAAGACCGATAAATCCGATTTTCATACGCGTGCGCCCAGTCTGTCCCCGTTAGGCAATTTTTTGCCATTCGTGGAAAGTTAGAGCGCCGTCGATGCGCTGCCACAATTGAAAAATTTGGCCCATTGGGTGAATTATTTTGCTGTGCTTTGGGGTCAGAATCCGGACCGGTCGTGCTTTACGTCACATCATATCCAAGTTTGGCGGACAATGCAGTCGCAAGGCGCGAACGGGCAAGCGCGCAGACCACTTTGCGATCCGCGAGCGCGCTAGGATCGAACGGTTCAAGGAAGTGGACGCCAACGTCGTAATTGCCGGGCCGTGTAAACGCGCGCCATGCACTTTCCCAGCCGGTTTCCTCACCCAACCAGGCGATATCCCGACCATCAGTACCGAAATCAAGCAGCACCGGCTGGATCATCATCGGTTTAGGAGGTGGTGCTAATGTTGCAAACAGCGATTGTTTGAATGGTAATAGCTCGCGGCCATCCGATGTGGTGCCTTCGGGGAACAGCGTGACCGACCAATTCTCGGCAATTGCTTGGCGTAATTCGGCGACTTGCTGTGCGACGTTTTGCTTATCGGTTCGGCTAATAAAAATCGTCCGGTTCAGCTTCGCCAGCCAGCCGATAACCGGCCAATCGCGCACGCCATCCTGTGCAACAAAAGCGGAACCGGTAATACCAGCCAATATGGGGATATCGTGCCATGATATGTGATTGGCTACAAAAAATACGTTTCTGCGCAATGGCTTGCCGTAAACGTTGACACGCGCGCCCAAAGCACGCGCAGCAATACGCAGGAACAGCATCGCCCAAGGCGAAGGCAATTTTAGCAGATGCCAAATCACGTGGAGTGGAAGCAAAAATATCAGCGGCACTGCAATCCATAGGGCGCGAACTGCACAGAGCAAAACGGCTTGTGGGTCGGCTTTGTGAATTGGAATGGAAATTGTCACCATCAACACCTTAGATAGCGTCCGGGTGTGACTTTGCGATGACAATTTACTCGGTCCTGACCCCAGCGCGATACCGTTCCCGACCATGAAATTTTTTGAACCAGTCGTTCTGAATTGCACATTTGTGCTTCGACCCGATTGCGTCTTAATACTTGCCGTGAGAGCTTTGGCGAAGAGACGGAAAATCTATGCAAACCAGTGCGCGCGTTGTTATTATCGGTGGCGGTATCATGGGGGCTTCGTTGCTTTACCATCTCGCTGAACTTGGCTGGACCGATTGCCTGCTGATTGAAAAGGATGAGCTAACCTCTGGCTCGACTTGGCATGCCGCGGGGCAATGCCCCAATATCACTGGCAGCTTTAACCTCGCCAAAATGCACGCGTATAGCAATGACCTCTATCCCCGGCTTGAAGGGCTTACGGGGCAATATGTCAGCTGGCACAAATCTGGCGGAATCCGCCTTGCGACAAACGAACGTGAGCTAGCGTGGATGCGCTATATACAAGGGTTTTCAAAGATCATCGGCTTTGAAATGGAGATCATTCCGCCAGAAGAAATCCTTAAGCACAATCCCTTTATGACGCTCGATGGGGTGATCGCTGGCGCGCGGACGACCGAGGATGGCCATGCCGATCCTTCGGGTATCTGCAACGCGCTTGCCATTGGCGCGAAGAATATGGGGGCGAAAATCGTTCGCAAGAACCGCGTTACTGCGCTCACTCAGTTGCCGTCGGGCGAATGGGACGTTGAGACCGAACAAGGCACAGTCCGGGCCGAAATCGTTGTGAACGCCGCAGGATGCTATGCACGACAGATCGCGCAGATGGCGGGGATCGATATTCCGGTGACCAATATGGAGCATCATTATGTCGTCACCGATCCGATCCCCGCATTCAAGGAGCGCGACGAAGAAATTCCTGTGATGCGGTGCCCGCATGTATCGGGTTATTTCCGGCAGGAACAGAAAAGCGGACTAATCGGTGTTTATGAAAACACGGGTTTGGCCGAAGCCTGGGCACCGCGCGGCGGGCATCCCGAATGGAACTCGACCAGCGAATTGTTCCCCGAAGACTTGGAGCGGATTGCTCCGTGGTTGGAACGCGCGATTGAACGCATGCCGATTTTTGGCGAGGTTGGTCTGCGGCGTTTCGTTAACGGCGCAATCCCGCATACGCCCGATGGTGGGCCGTTGCTAGGGCCAGCGGTTGGCCTCACCAATTTCTGGCATTGTTGCGGGACAAGCTTTGGCATTGCTCAGGGCGGTGGCGCTGGCAAATATATGGCGCAGTGGATGGTTTTCGGTGATGCTGACATCAACATGACCGAATTCGATCCGCGCCGTTACGGACCATACGCCGATGAGAATTACAGCCGCGACAAGGTGTTCCTTGATTACCGGATGACATTCACCACGCGCTTGCCCGGCGAGGAAGAACCTGATGCCCGTCCGCAAAAAATTAGTGCGCTTTATGGCCGGTTGCTTTCGGCTGACGCAGTCTATGGGGAAACTTATGGCTGGGAGCGGCCCAAATATTTCGCGCTCGACGGTGCAGAGGAGATAGGCGGTTATCAGCGGACCAACAGCTTTGATGCGGTCGCCGCTGAAGTGAAGGCGGTTACCGAACGTGTTGGCGTGCTCGATCTGTCAGGCTTTGCAAAATATGATGTCACCGGGCCGGATGCAGAGGCTTTCCTCAACCGTCTCTGCGCCAACCGTATGCCGAAGAAACTGGGAGGCATTGGCCTTGTCCATCCGCTTTCGGTTCAAGGGCGTATCTACGGTGAAATGACCGTCACGCGCTTTGCCGACGATCATTTCTATTGCCTCTCTGCTGCCGCTGCTGAACAGCGCGATTGGGATTTACTGATCCAGAGCAAATTGCCGAGCGAGGATGTGACGATCCGCAATCTTACCATGGATCTCGGCGTGCTGGTGATGAACGGCCCGCGGTCACGCGATGTGCTGGCAAAGCTGACCAATGCGGATTTAAGCAATGAGGGCTTCCGCTGGCTAAGCGGTCAAGAGATCACCATCGCTGGCATCAAAATGCGCGCGCTGCGTGTGTCCTATGCAGGAGAGCTCGGCTGGGAATTGCATCCAGCGATGGATGATCTTGCGGCGTTGTATGATGCGGTTTGGGAAGCGGGCAAGGAATTTGGCATCGTCAATTACGGCCTTTACGCCGCCAACACGATGCGGATGGAAAAGAGTTATAAGGCCTGGGGGTCCGAACTGACCAACGAGCTGACGATGATCGAGGCTGACATGCCGCGCTTCATCAACTTCAAGAAAGAGGATTTTGTCGGCAAGCAAGCTACGCTTGATGCGCCTGATCGCTTCCGCATCGTTTACGGCGAAGTCGATGCGAGCAATGTCGATGTGCGCGGGGCAGAACCTTGCTTGGTGGGCGATACATGCATCGGCCTGACAACCTCAGGCGGATACGGCCACCGCGTTGGCAAGAGCTTGTTCTTTGCCTGTGTACCGATTGAAAACTCGGCGCCCGGGTCAAATTTCGACATCATGCTCCAGGGTGAGCGCCGGATGGGCACAGTGCTCGAAAATCCAGCCTATGATCCTGACAATGCGAAAATGAAGGTTTAATCCGCGTGGCTGAACTCCCTAAAAAGGCGAAAGTCGTCATTGTTGGCGGCGGCGTCATTGGCTGCTCGATTGCTTATCACCTGACCAAGATTGGTTGGGATGATGTTGTTCTGCTTGAGCGCAAGCAGCTAACGAGCGGCACGACATGGCATGCGGCGGGCCTGGTTGGGCAATTGCGGCCCTCGATCAATATGACCAAGCTCGCCAAATATACCGGCGAGCTGTACCGGGGGCTCGAGGCTGAGACGGGGCAGGCGACGGGTTACCGGCAGTGCGGTTCGATCTCCATGGCGACCAATATGGAGCGCTTTGAGGAGCTGAAACGCAGCGCATCGATGGCCAAGGTGTTTGATCTTCCCGTCCATGTGGTGACGCCCGAAGAGATCAAAGTGCTCGCCAATATCGTCAATGTTGATGATGTCGTTGGCGGCATCTATATCCCGAGCGATGGCTATGCCAATGCGGTCGATATCACCCAGGCACTCGCCAAGGGCGCCCGCACCGGCGGCGCTAAGATATTCGAGAATACTAAAGTGACAAAAATCCGTCACAATGGTGAACGGGTGACCGGCGTCGATACCGCTGACGGATCAATCGACGCTGATTATGTTGTGATTTGTGGCGGCATGTGGACCCGCGATCTAGCCGCCAGCATCGGCGTTGCCGCGCCGCTTCATGCCTGTGAACATTATTACGTTCTTTTCGAAGGCGTCGAGGGGATAGACAACACACTGCCCGTGCTGCGCGATTATGATTATTGCGGCTATTACAAATACGATGCGGGTAAGCTGCTCGTTGGAGCGTTTGAGCCCAATGCGCGGCCTTGGGGGATGGACGGCATCTCTGAAGATTTCTGCTTTGATGAAATCGCCGGAAGTTTTGAGCATTTCGAACCGCTGTTGATGGATGCGATGCGCCGCGTGCCTGCGCTTGAAAAGGCTGGCATTCAAAAGTTCTTTTGCGGCCCTGAAAGCTTCACCCCCGACGTGCGCTATCATTTAGGTGAAAGTGCCGAGCTGAAAGGCTGTTTCGTCGCGGCGGGCCTCAACTCAATCGGCCTGCAATCGGCGGGCGGCGTTGGTAAGGTGATGGCAGACTGGATCCGCGACGGCATCCCGCCCGCTGATTTGTGGAGCGTCGATATCCGCCGCAATATGCCCTTTCAGATCAACCGCAAATATCTGCGCGAACGCGTAACCGAAAGCCTCGGGCTACTTTACGCCACGCACTATCCGTTTAAGCAATATGAAACCGCGCGCGGCGTGCGCAAGTCTGCTTTGCATGACCGGTTGTCAGCCGCTGGCGCATGTTTTGGTGAGGCGTTTGGCTGGGAACGCGCCAATTGGTACGGCGAAGCAGGCAGCACGCCCAAATATGAATATAGCTACGGCCGCCAGAACTGGTTCGATGCCAATGCCGCCGAATGCAAGGCCGTGCGCGAAGCGGTTGGCCTGTTCGACCAAAGCTCATTCGCCAAATTCCGGCTGGAAGGCCGCGATGCCTGTGCGGTGCTAAACCGTGTTTGCGCAAACGACGTTGATGTCGCGCCGGGCAAGCTCGTGTATACCCAGTGGCTCAATGAGAAGGGTGGGATTGAGGCTGATCTTACCGTCACGCGGCTTTCTGAAACCGCCTATCTGATCGTCACCGGGGCCGAGACTGAAACCAAGGATTTCAATTGGCTTAAGCGCCACACGCCTGATGATGCGCATGCCGTGCTCACCGATGTGTCATCGGGCATGGGCGTGATTTCTATCATGGGGCCGAATTCGCGCGCTCTACTTCAATCGATCTGCCCCAATGATCTATCGCATGAAGCCTTTCCGTTCGCGACCAGCCAGGAGATTGAGCTAGGCTATGCCATTGTCCGCGCATCACGCATCACTTATGTTGGTGAACTCGGCTGGGAGCTTTACATCCCCACCGAATTCATGGCGGGCGTTTATGATGAAATCGTCGCGGCGGGCGCGGCCTTCGGTCTCAAACATTGCGGCTACCACGCGCTCAACGCACTGCGGATGGAGAAGGGCTATCGCCACTGGGGCCATGACATCACTGATGAGGATACGCCGTTAGAGGCAGGTCTCGGCTTTGCTGTGAAGATGGACAAGTTCGGCGGCTTTATCGGGCGTGAGGCATTGCTTGCGCAGAAAGAGGCGGGGCTCAAACAGAAACTCGTCCAGTTCCTGCTGACGTCACCTGATCCAATGCTTTATCATAATGAACCGATTTGGCAGGGAGACCGGATTGCGGGCTATATCCGCTCGGGCATGTACACCCACACTCTTGGCGGTGCGTGCGGGCTTGGCTATGTCACGGCGGTCGATGGTGGCGTGGTTGGCCCGATTGGCGCAGACGATTTTGAAATAGAGATTGCGGGAGTCCGCTATCCTGCGGTCGCCTCGATCAAACCCATGTTTGACCCCGCGAACACACGGATAAAGATCTGATGACGCAAAGTGATTTGATGACGAACCTCGCTGCCAACGTACGCGCGGGATATAGCTTGCCCCAAGACTTTTACGCGAGCGAGGCGGTTTTCAAAGCCGATATGGATCAAGTGATCAGCCAGAAATGGATCGTCGCGGGCCATGTCTCGCGCGTCCCGAACAAGGGCGATTATTTCCTGTTCAAAATCGGTGGTGAGCAGATCATCGTGATCCGCGAAAATGCTGATAGCGTTCGCGCTTTCTTCAACGTCTGCCGCCACCGTGGCTCGACCATCTGTCAGGCAGAAAGCGGCAATGCCCCGCGTCTCGTGTGCCCCTATCACGCTTGGACATTCGGGCTTGATGGCCGGTTGATCTCCGCGCGACTCATGCCCGATGATTTTGACAAAGCGGAAAACGGCCTGCTCGCCTGCCATATCCGTGTGTTTCACGGGCTGATCTTCATCAATATGAGCGAGGATGAACCAGTCGATTTCGACGATACCTTTGGCGATATGGGACCAATTCTTGATTATCACGGGATCGCCGAGGCGCGGATTGCTCATGCCGGAAGTTATCCCACGACCGCCAATTGGAAACTTGTCGTCGAGAATTTCTTCGAATG